>JAWODY010000023.1:0-43457 GCA_046483045.1 Anaerolineales bacterium
CGTGGTTTTGTAAAAGTTGATCCCAGGAATACATCCCAAATGTGTTCTGGCTGCGGCGAGATTGTCAAAAAAGGCCTGTCTGAACGTGTTCATAATTGTCCTCATTGCGGTCTTTCTCTTGATAGAGACGAAAATGCCGCCCGGAATATTTTGGCACGTGGGATGGCGTGCTTGGGTTCTAATCCCTAGAAGCCCCACAGCTTACGGTGTACAGCACATATGCTAGTGCTGTGGGGAGCGTTCACAATGATGTCAAATAAGACAATAATAAAGGCAAAGGAACTGATGCAAATTAGATATGAATTGGGAGCCTATCAAAGCCAAATACAAAAAGGCCTTTTAAAACTCAGGGAGGACCAAGTCCCCCAACGAGTCTGGGATCGGGACCACACCTTATGGAAACCTGAACCCAGAGAGATCACCAACCGCTTGGGATGGCTGGACATCCCCAAACGCATCCGGAAATCTGTGCCCAGGATCCAATCCCTGGTGGATGATATGCAAGAAGAGGGATACACAGATGCCCTCCTTATGGGCATGGGCGGATCCAGCCTGGCTCCCGAGTTGTTTAGTTTGATCTTTGGCGGTCCGTCCTCTCCCCTTTCCCTGGAGGTGCTGGACAGCACGGACCCTCAGGCGGTTTGTAAACACAGGACCAAGCTCGACCCTCACCGGACCCTCTTCATCGTGGCCACCAAATCTGGCAGCACTGTGGAAACACTCTCATTTTTCAAATATTTTTATAACTGGACGCGAGAAGTTCTCGGGGCCACGCAAGCGGGGAAACATTTCCTGGGTATCACTGATCCAGGAAGCGGCTTGATTAAAATGGGAGAACGGGCAGGTTTTCGCGAAAACTTCCTCAACGACCCAAATATCGGGGGGCGGTATTCCGCTCTTTCTTTCTTCGGACTGGTCCCCGCTGGATTGACCGGGGTGGATATAGAGAAACTTCTCTCTTCTGCCCGGGAGATGATGAACGACTGCAGCCATAAAGCGGATCTCGAAAACCATCCCGGTGCAAGATTGGGGAACACACTGGGCATCTTAGCGAAGAATGGGCGCGATAAAGTCACATTCTCCACCCAACCCGCTGTGGCAAGTTTCCCGAACTGGATTGAACAACTGCTGGCAGAAAGCACTGGAAAAGAAGGAAAAGGGATTTTGCCTGTGGTCAACGAACCCCTGGCAAAACCCGAATTCTATGGGGAGGACCGGGTCTTCGTTCACCTCGCCGTAGGGCACGAAACCACTGCTCCCCCACTCCTTGCCTCCCTTCAAAATGCCGGTCACCCGGTGATTGAGATCAAGATCGAGGATGTATACGACTTGGGAGGTCAGTTCTATTTGTGGGAATTCGCGACCGCGGTCGCCGGGTACCACCTGGGCATCAACCCATTCAATCAACCCAATGTGGAAAGCGCGAAGATCCGGGCCAAGGAGATGGTGGAGGCCTATGAAAAGGAGGGGACCCTGCCGGAAGGCAAGACCTCCCCCTTCACCTGGGAAAGCGTGACTACCTTTATCGAAAAGCACAGGCAAGAAGGAAGTTACCTCACCATCCAGGCTTTCATTCCCCCCACAGAGGCCAACCGCGAATCCCTCAACACATTCAGGGTAAGGCTGCGGGACACATTCAAATTAGCCACCACATTTGAATTCGGTCCTCGTTTTTTACATTCCACAGGGCAACTGCACAAAGGAGACGCTGGAAAGGGATTATTCATTCAACTCACATCCCATTCAGAGGAGGATATACCCATTCCTAAAAAGATCGGGAGCAGCGCTTCATCGATATCTTTTGGAACGTTGAAAATTGCCCAGGCTCTGGGAGACGCCCGGGCACTGCGGGACGCAGGCCGAAGTCTGATCCGTTTCTCGTTGGGGAGTAACCCAAATAGGCGATTGGACCAATTCCTGGACCGACAATAGACTTGTAGAAGCATCTCAAACAACGGAAATAAAGGAGGAATCATCATGAAACTCGCTATGATTGGATTAGGCAAGATGGGTGGGAACATGTCCCGCCGCTTACTGCGAGATGGACATCAGGTTATCGGATATAACCGCAGCCCCGAAGTCACAGAAAGTATGGCACAAGAAGCGGAATTGGAACCAGCATTCTCACTCAAAGAGGCAGTGGACAAGCTGCCGGATCGAAAGGTCCTCTGGATCATGGTTCCAGCGGGAAAACCCACAGAATCCATCGTCGATAAACTGACACCCCTGCTTGGCGAAGGTGATATCCTTATCGACGGCGGAAACAGCAATTACAAAGAGACCCTGCGGCGCGGGGAATCTCTGGCAGAAAAAGGAATCTACTATATCGACGTGGGGACAAGCGGCGGTGTCTGGGGACTCAAAGAGGGCTACAGCATGATGGTCGGGGGTGAAAAGGAACCAGTGGAACACATCACACCGGTCCTGGAGACCTTAGCCCCCGGGAAAGACAAAGGTTGGGGACACGTCGGCCCGCCTGGATCCGGACATTTCGTGAAGATGATCCACAACGGGATCGAGTACGGGATGATGCAAGCATACGCAGAGGGGTTTGAAATCTTAAAAGCCAAAGAAGAATTTGAACTTGACCTTCATCAAGTGTCTGAAATCTGGCGCTTCGGGAGCGTGATCCGGTCCTGGCTGCTGGACCTTACCGCCCGGGCCCTGGAAGAGAACCCCACCATGGAAGGGATCGACGACTGGGTGGATGACAGCGGGGAAGGCCGCTGGACGGTATTTGAAGCCATCGACCTGGATATTCCCGCTCCGGTGATCACCCTGGCGCTGCAATCCCGCCTGACCAGCCGGATGGAGGAAAGTTTCGCCCACAAACTGCTGGCAGCCATGCGCAATCAATTTGGGGGCCATGCAGTGAAGGAAGAGTGAGGACTATTAGATGAGAAGGTCTCAGCAATATGAGGAGAGAGAAAACGATGAAAACCTATGACGGCCATGTGGTGATAGTGACCGGAGCTCCGGGAAACCTGGGCAGCGCTGTTTCCAAAGCTTACCTCAAAACAGGCGCCAACCTGGTCCTGGTCGATTATAAAGAGGACAGGCTCACAGAACGCTTTCCTGAGCTGGCCTCTTCTGAAGACCATTACCTGGCAGCCTCGGTGGACCTCACCCAACCGGAAGCCGTGGAGAAGATGGTCCACGAAACCATGGACCGCTTTGGTCGGATTGACGCGGTCGTCAATACCGTAGGCGGATTTACGATGGGAGAAAAGGTCCATGAAATGGATTTGGAAACCCTGGAGAAGATGATGAGGCTAAATGCCCGGACGTTTTTGATCACCAGCAAGGCAGTCGTCCCCCACATGATCAAGGCGGGGAAGGGAAAAATTGTCAGTATCGGCGCTCGCCCCTCATTGGAAGGGAAAGCCAAGATGGGAGCCTACAGCGTAGCTAAATCCGCTGTGCTGCGCCTCACAGAAGCGATGTCCAGCGAGTTAAAAGGACAGGGCATCAACGTCAACTGCGTACTGCCCGGCACCATCGACACCCCACCCAACAGGGAAGCGATGCCTAACGCAGACCACTCCAAATGGGTCCAACCCGCTTCCTTGGCGGACGTCATCCTGTTCCTGACCTCGGATGCCGCGCGCGACATCCATGGGGCAGCCATACCAGTTTACGGGAGTTAACCCAGCATGCCCACTTCACACCCTACCACGATTTTGATCTTTGGCGCTTCCGGAGACTTGACGCGCAGAAAGCTCATCCCCGCATTATACAACCTGTACCGCAAGGATCGGCTTCCCGAAGGCACCCGTGTCGTGGGTTCCTCCCGATCTGAATACAGCGATCAAGAATTCCGGGCTCATCTGGAATCAGGATTGAAGGAATTCAGCCCAGACACTTATAAGAAGGACCTCTGGGAAACATTTGCGAAAAAAGTGACCTATGAGGTGGGCGATTTGACGGAACCAGAGGACTATCAACGGCTGATCGATGTCCTTGATGATCTCGAGGAGGAACCCACAAACCATCTCTATTACCTGGCCATCGCCCCCCCTTTATACAAGAAAGCCATCACAAACCTCGGGAAAGCGGGTTTGAATAAAGAAAAACAAAGGGAAGAAGGACCCTGGAGGCACGTCGTGGTCGAAAAGCCTTTTGGGCATGATTTACAATCCTCCCAGGAGTTAAACGACACCATTCATGAGGTATTTAACGAAAATCAAGTATACAGGATTGACCACTACCTGGGGAAAGACACTGCGCAAAACATCCTCTTCTTCCGTTTTGCCAACACCATTTTTGAACCGGTCTGGAACAGAAACTATGTAGACAATGTGCAGATCACGGTCGCTGAGAGCATCGATGTCGGGCACAGGGGGGAGTACTATGACAGGGCTGGTGTGCTGCGGGACATGTTCCAAAATCACCTCATGCAGCTCCTTTCCTTGGTCGCCATGGAGCCCCCCGCTTCCTTCGATGCTAATGCCATCCGCAATGAAAAAGTGAAGCTGCTGAACGCCGTCCGCCCTATACAAATCCCGGATACCGTTTTGGCTCAATATGACGGCTACTGTAGCACACAGGGTGTGGCAGAAGGATCCCGAACCCCAACCTTTGCAGCGCTGAAACTAAACATCGATAACTGGCGCTGGAAGGGTGTCCCTTTTTACCTGCGCTCCGGCAAAGCGCTGAAGAGAAAGGTCACAGAAATTACCATCGAATTTCAAAAACCTCCTCACCTGATGTTCGGTCCCACGGATTCCAGCGACTTTTCCCCCAACATGCTTTCTTTATGCATTCAACCGGACGAAGGCACCCACCTTAAATTCCAGGCGAAGGTGCCGGACACCGAACAGGATATGCGGTCTGTGGACATGGAATTTCATTACGCAGACGTTTTTGATGATATTAACCTCCCGGACGCGTATGAACACCTCCTGTTAGAAGCCTTAGAAGGCGACCCTTCCCTGTTCACACGCCACGACAGCATTGAAGCGGCCTGGAAGCTGATCGACCCGGTGATCGAGCGCTGGGATGACCGCTCCACAGGGTATTTGGCCACCTACCAGCCGGGCACCTGGGGTCCGGAGGAAGCTGATCAACTTCTCGACAGGCACGAAAGGGTATGGCGGATCGGCTGCGGCACCCATGAAAAGACGATCACACCGATGATATAAGGGTTTCCTTCTGCCACCTGCCGACGGCTGCAGTCACCTCAGGATGCGGCTTTCGAAGCGAAAAATGCTGCTTCCCCTTTCAGACGTACCAGAACAAGTCCCAGTTCTAGGGTCTCCCACCTTCTCAGGGCCATTTTAACAGCCTTCTTATACTCCCAACCTTAACAAAATTCCAGCTGTGATATAATATGAGCGTACGGGGATGAAAGGCTTCGACGAAAGAGGCTGACCCCGGACTGCGAGCCGAGATGCGCTGAATCTCGTAAAATCAGCGCAAAAAATTAAGTGCCAACCGCACTGAATATGCTGCTATGCCTCTCGCTGCATAAGCATGAGGTAAGCAGACGGTTACTATAGAAAGTAACCTCGTCCACCTGCTCCTAACTCCTGCTGGAGTGGACTGGACGTCGGAAAGCGGGAGTGCACCCCGGTGACGCCGCTACCCGGGCTTAAGAGGGACCTTTGGCTCCCAGCGGCTAGTCAGTTGAAGCTTTCGTTCGGTGTAGCTCAGCTGACAAAGACAAACGCCAAACTACGCTCGTAGACGTCCGAGCGGTCGAGGCTTTCGGACGCGGGTTCGATTCCCGCCATCTCCACCTGATTGAAAAAGGCTCATTCGAAAGCATGAATGAGCCTTTACTATTTATAATCAAATCAGAAAAAATCAGTCGCAATGTGCACGCTCATCCCACATTGAGCGAAGCCATCATGAAAGCAGCCCATGGGGTTTCAGGAGGGACCATCCACATATGAAAAAGTTCATCGGCTTCCAAAGGCTCTTCAAAGGTGTCAACCAGACGCTCCTGGCCATTTCTTTTGCCCGATTCAGGAATGCATCAGGGAACAGCATGATTCTCATCCGCCTGCCTATTTACATCGCGTCCACCCCCTCCCCCAACCTGTCCTGGCAGAAGACTTTACGACAAAAGATGTCAAGGGTCGCCAGATGAGCATCGTCACCATGGGATTCTTCCTGGGCCTTCCCATCGGCCCTTTGATTGCGGGCATCCTCCCGAGCTATTCCCTTGCTTTACCCGTCTATACTGGAGCGTTGATGCTGATTCCGGGAGCGTTCATCGTCTACCGCTGCAGACCGGACTCCCCCTCAAATTCCGGTTAGCCTGTGCTATAATCGTACTAACTATGAATATACAAACTCCTCCTTCACAAAAAAGAATTCCCCCCACCCTGCCTTCCCAAGATGAGAACCAAAAATCCACACCGAAGAAAGAGACATGGATCAAGGTCGGTCTCATCGCTGGCGGTGTGCTGGTCCTGGCTTTAATCGCAGGTGGATTGTACTTTCTCCTTCACCCAAACACAAACACAGGTAAGGTCCGGGATATCTTCATCATCTTTATGGCCTTGGAGTTTTTGATCATCGGTTTGGCACTGATCATCCTCATCGTTCAGCTGGCCCGACTGATCAACCTTCTACAGCAGGAGGTCAAACCCATTTTGGATTCGACCAACGAAACAGCTCGTACCCTGCAGGGTACAACGGCTTTCATCAGTGAACATTTGGTCGAACCCATCATCCAACTTAATCAATATCTCGCAGGACTGAGTAAATTTTTCACCATCTTTAAATCGAAAAGTAAATAACCCTAGGGAACTGAAAAAATTAGGAGCGTGAAACATGTCCGATAACAACAATGAATTTGGAGCTTTCCTTTCAGGATTTTTAATTGGGGGCATTGCAGGTGCCGTTACAGCGCTGCTCATGGCACCCCACTCAGGGGAAGAAACACGGAAGGTCATCCACGATAAAGGCATCGAGTTGAAAGGCAAGGCCGTTGAAAGCGTGGAGGAAGCTCGTCTGCGTGCGGAAAAGGCAGCCCAGGAAGCACGCGCTGCTGCCCAGGAATACAGAAAGCGCGCTCAAGAACAAGCGAAGGCCCTCCAGGAACAGGGTCGCGTGATCTTGGATGAGCAAAAAGGCCGCCTTGACAAAGCCAAAAAGGCTGGAAAAAAAGCCTCTGAAGCACTGAAAAAAGAGTTAGCAGAAGAAGGTGAAGAAGGGACAGAGGAAGCCTGATTTACCCTTTGCTGTCCAGATAGCTGGCTTAGGCCCCGGCACGTGTTCATGCCCGGGTATTTCAGATATCAAACCAGCTCATCACGTCCACCAGGCTATCAGCCACATCACCTGCCAGCACAGAAGCGGTGTTTCCCAACCGAGCAGCGGCTGTCAAGCCCGCTTGGGCATGAATCCATGCCCCAGCGCTGGCCGCGGCAAAGGGTTCCATCCCCTGTGCCACTAAGCCCACGATAACCCCCGCCAAGACATCCCCGGTCCCCGCGCTTGCTAACGCCGGCGTGGCAAGGGGCAAGATCCTGGTTTTCCCTCCGGGCGAAGCGATCACTGTATGCGCTCCCTTGAGGACGACCACATGTCCCCACTCCCTGGCATACCGCTCGGCCACGCCTATCCTGTCGTTCTGGATCTGATCGGTGGACAAACCGGTCATCACAGACATCTCCCCCGGATGAGGGGTTAAAACGGAGGGAGAAGGTATGTCCTTTTCCCAGTTTCCCACGCTTGATATGAGCTTGAGCCCATCTGCATCCACGACCATATTGGGTAAGGAACGACTTTGCAGCAGATACGTTAGAAAAGTCTTCGTCGATTCATGGGTCCCAAATCCAGGACCCACCAAAAGAGCATAGGACCGATCCATGTTACCCTCAATGACGGAAAGGGCATCCTGAGCGATACACCCGTCCACCGCGGGAAGAGGAAGCCAGGTGGTTTCCGGCAAACTTCCCGCCAGGGCTGGGTGAAGAGGCTCAGGAACCGCCAAAGTCACCAAGCCCACTCCCACACGGTACGCCCCTTCAGCGGACAGGGCCGCTGCACCTGTGAAATTCACAGACCCGGCCACAATCATTGCTGTGCCAAACGTCCCTTTGTGGCTCTCCAGGGAGCGTTCAGGTAAGACGCTCTTCACCCAATCCAAACCCACCACTTCCCTTTTAACCGCCCGATAGGATTCCAAATCGTCAGGCAGCCCAATTCGCACTACGCGTAAATCTCCCAAGAATCGGAAGGCAGGGAACTTTAATAAGCCCTGCTTAACGGCAGCCATGGTGACCGTGATTTCCGCGGGAATACATACCGGATCGACTTCCCCGGTATCTGCATCCACGCCGGACGGGCAATCCACAGCTACTACATGAGGAGGATCCTTCATCTCAGCTAGGATACGCCGGGCAGCATCCAACCGTTCCCCAAGTTCTCCCCGCACGGGCAGACGTATCCCAGTGCCCAGGACACCGTCCAGGAGGACGGTGTGCACAGGGATCTCTTGCTTAATCGTTTCCGCTGCACCCTCTCCCGTAATCTCAAGCACACGACCCCCTGCCTGCCGGACACGACCCTCCAGGGGGTCTTCATCACCCCGTGAACGCAGGATGAGAGCGGTGACCTTCCACCCCCAGGATGCCAAATAATCCAGGGCCACCAGCGCATCTCCCCCATTGTTGCCAGACCCGACCAGGGCAATCACCTTCCGGGGTTCAAGATCAGCGTACGTATCCTGGACGACCTCAGCCAACTCCCGACCTGCGCGCTCCATCATCTCCGGGTACGTATGGCCCTTGGCATCTGATTCATGCTCGATCTGCACCATTTCCTCTACACTGACATATTTCATGCTTCCATACTCCATACACTGCCACCTTTCCACGCTTTACGGAATTAATTGTACCAAAACTTCCCCTCCTCGTAATCCATTTCCCTTAGATATGAAGTAGGCTATACTAATTAACACAGATACCTGACATTGTGGAAGGAGAGGATGAGGAAGGGTGGTTTCGTCCTCCTCGGCCTACTTCCCCTACCGGTTAGGAAGACGAGCGTTCATTATGTCAAACCTTCACTATACGAAAGCTATCCAAGATTTTAAAAACGCCCGGCGCCAAGCAGCCCTGCAAGAAATTGTGGCTCAAATCACTGGTAGAGAAAAAGAGATCCAGCTGCTCTCTTTTGATGACGTCCGGAAAAAACTTTCCGGTTTGGAACAAAGCAGAGAATACCTGGAGAACATCCCCTTGGACGCCATTGTGGGCAGCGTGAGCCGTTACCATGATTTCACGCGCTCTTTTTTGCCCCGGGAATCCACGGATCCCTCACGCTGGGCCCGGGTCATGGCCCAAACGTTGGGTTTAAGGGGTTTGCCCCCCATCCAGGCCTACAAATTGGGCGAAGTTTATTTTGTCAAAGATGGAAATCACCGCGTTTCAGTGGCCCGACAGCTGGGAAACAAGACCATCCAAGGGTATGTCACAGAAATTAAAACCAAGGTGAACATCACCCCGGACACCAAGCCTGATGATTTGATCATCAAAGCTGAATACACAGATTTTCTCGAAAAGACTAAGCTGGACCAACTCCGGCCGGAAGCTGACCTTTCCGTCACCAAACCGGGTGCCTACCCGACCCTCTTAGAACACATCGAGATCCATCGCTATTACATGGGCATCGATGAACAACGCCCCATCCCCTACCACGAAGCGGTCACACATTGGTATGATCATGTCTATCAACCGGTGGTCCAGATCATCAAAGAAAAAGGGATCTTGAGAGGGTTCCCCAATCGAACCCAAACCGACCTGTACCTGTGGTTAGCGGAACATCGCGCTGAACTAGAGGAAGATTTGGGGTGGGATATCGGGGCAGAAGATGCAGCCCTGGATCTCGCGAGCCAGGAAAGGTCACCTTTGAAACGATTCCTCAGGCATATCCAAAAAAAGATTTGGAACATCCTCATTCCGGATATCCTGGAAGCGGGCCCTCCCCCCGGGACATGGAGAGAGGAGAGAAAGGAAAAGGGAAATCAAAAACAATTATTCGAGGACATTCTGGTCGCTATCGATCACAGCCCCCAAAAGGAGCATGCGCTCGAACAATCCTTAATCATCGCCTCGTATGAAAACAGCAGCCTGCACGGCGTCCACATCCACCCCTACGGATACGAGGAACAGGAAGGTCATCTGGCAGCCCTCCAAAAAGAGTTCCAAGAAATCTGCCAATCTCACGGCCAAAAAAAACCAACCCTCAGCCTGACTGCCGGGGAAATCCCTGATGTGTTCTGTAAACAAGCCCGTTTTGCGGATCTGCTTGTCCTTCCTTTAAACCATCCTCCGGGCGAGAACAAACTGCAAAGGTTGGATTCTGGGATACGGTCCATCATTCGCCGTTGTCCCCGCCCCGTCCTGACCGTTGCGGGTCCCGCCACACCGCTGCAAAATGTGCTTCTCGCCTATGATGGGAGCCCGAAAGGGAAAGAAGCGCTCTTCATCTCGGCTTATATGGCCAACCGCTGGCAAGCTTCCTTGACCGTCCTCACCAGCCACCAGGGAGTAACCCAAACTGAGCAAATCCAGAAGGATGCCCAGCGCTATCTGGAAAGCCGGGGGGTGCAGGCTTCTTATCTTCTCAGAGATGATGAGATTCCGGCGGTCGTCAAGGATCTGGTGGAAACAAGGGGGATTGATTGTATCCTCATCGGCGGCTACGGATCAGCTTCCGTGGTCGAGGTGGTCCTGGGAAGCTGTGTCGATCAGGTCCTCCGCGAGGTCCAGATCCCTACCCTTATCTGCCGCTGAGAACCCCACCGCGGACTCATTCCCAGGACGAGACTTCTATCACTTGATAAGGATAGCTGTTGATGACCGTGGTCCTCCCCAGCTGCGTTTCTACCACTGCATCCGGACGGTAATGATGGACATGACCGTGGAAGTGATACCGGGGTTGAAAGGTCTCCAACAACCAGCGAAAGGCTTTTATACCCTGATGAGCGTAATCCTGACCCTCATGGATCCTCCAGGAAGGGGCGTGTGAGATAAAAATGTCTAAATACTGGCCGTATTTACATTTGTTCCACAGCAAACGGGGCACCAGGCTCAGGACATGGCGCCACATATGGGACTGAGAATACTGGTAAAGGGAACGTTTCGAATACAGGATGCTGCCTTCCACACCCGCCAGTAATACCCCCTCCACGCATACGGTTTTCCGGTGGACATTGATACCTCCATGCGGGTACGCCTTCGGCTTCCCGGGACCATGCTCCAACGCGGGATCATGATTCCCATGAACAAAACAGAGCGGACGGTTCAGACTCGAGATGATGAATTCTTGATAAGAATACGGCAAATCCCCACAGGCCAAGACCAGGTCCACATCCCCAAACCGTTCCTGGATGTTGACGCTGTAAATGATCGGAACCACTTTGTCACTTATGGAAAGAATTTTCACGCCCTAACCCTTTGCTGATGGGACTGCATCCATTTTACTATATTCCCCTGTTTCACCAATTTGATCCCTCTTGGCTGCCCTTCTCCCCATCCCCGGATGGAGGTTTTTCCAGCACCTCAATCACCCATCAGGCCCCTTCCCGATGCTTTCCATACCCAGGATCAGGTATTTCTTGAGATTAGCATCTGATAAAAACCCCTGCCGGATTTGAAAAATCCCCTCAATCATGGTATGATGAGAAATATGATGGAACCGCTTCCATTCATGTGCTGTAGAGGAAGGATATGGTCCCGACGATCAAAGACGTAGCCCAAAAAGCGCGGGTAGGTGTGGGAACCGTGTCACGCGTGATCAATGAGAGTCCTGCGGTCAGCAAGGCCACCCGGCGTAAAGTCCAAGAAGCCATCCAAGAGTTAAATTATTCTCCTAACCCCAGCGCGAGAAGGCTGTCGTTGGGGAAAACGTGGCAGATCGCGGTCGTCTTGCCCAATCTGACCTTGTCATCCTATGTGGAACGGCTACGGGGGATTCTCGAAGCTCTCTCTATCTCGGAATACCAACCTGTGCTTTACGCGGTGGGAAGCCCGGAACAGCGAGACGAAACATTTGACTCGCTTTCCAACAAAAACCATGTGGACGGGGCCCTGGCCATTTCTCTCACCCCCAATCAAAGACAGACCCAGAAATTCATCCGGAACGAAATTCCCCTCGTGCTCATCGACACTCACCACGAACATTTCCGGCATGTCTTTGTCGACGACGTCCAGGGAGGAGCCCTGGCGACGCAGCATTTAATTGACCTGGGCCACGACAAGATCGCCTACATCAGCGATCCACTCGATTTCCCCTTTCAGAAATCAGCCGCCGCCAACCGATATCAGGGATACCGCCGTGCCCTTGATGAGAATTCCATTCCTTACCGGGATGATTATTTTATAGAGGGAGAACGCGGCCGCCAAAATGGGAAGAGGATGGCAAAGCGACTCTTGGATCAGCCGGACCCCCCTACCGCCATTTTCACATCCTGTGACATCCAAGCGATCGGCGTCC
This sequence comes from Anaerolineales bacterium, assembly GCA_046483045.1. GTDB lineage: Bacteria > Chloroflexota > Anaerolineae > Anaerolineales > UBA11858 > B10-G9. The sequence goes on from JAWODY010000023.1 coordinate 12,454, forward strand.
TGGACGCAGCCAGAGAAGCTGGGATGGACGCCCCCGAGGACCTGTCCGTGATCGGTTATGATGGGATCCGGGAGGCGGAACTGGTGAATTTAACCACCATCGCTCAACCCCTCCACGAATCCGGGCATATCGCTGCCCGCATGCTGCTTGATTCTCTCAAAACACATCCCCCAGCAGACCACTGCCGACAGCTGCCCGTTGAAGTAAGGGTCAGGGGTACCACAGCCCCTCTGCAAAGAGGATGATCATGCCTGATAACGCATCGCAACCAGACGTTATAGATTTCCTTTCTCTGGGGGAAGCTGTGGTGGATCTGATTTCCACGGGGATCGTTCCCAGCCTGGAATCCGCAAACAGCTTCCAGCGTTTCCCGGGAGGAGAAGTCGCGAACCTGGCCGTGAACCTTTCTCACCTGGGGTTTCAATCCGCCCTTGCGGCCTGTGTGGGAGACGACGGATTTGGGCAGTACCTGAAGAATCAGTATCGGGAAGCCGGCGTGGTCATGGACCTCATCCAGACCACGAGCAACGCACCCACGACCCTGATTCCTGTGACCCGCCAGACAAAGACACCGGACTTCATCATCTACCGCGGCGCGGATAAATATTTGCGGGGCACGCCGCAGTTGAAAAACGCAGTCCGAAAATGCAAAGCCATTCATACCTCTGCGTCTTCTTTGTCTCACGATCCCAGCCGGAACACGATCATAGAATCCCTGCAACTGGGACAAGAGGAAGGGAAATGTATTTCTCTGGACCCCAACTATCATCCCCGCATCTGGCCAGATCGGCCTAATTTCATTTCATTCCTCAAGGACATCTACCCTATGATCACGGTTACCAAACCGTCTTTGGATGACAGCGCTCGCATTTTCGGACCCGGGCTCACCCCCCAAGAATATGTGGAGCGCTTTTTAAGTTGGGGGGCTCAAATCGTGACTCTGACCATGGGAAGGGAAGGTGTATTATTGGGCACTTCAGAGGGGGAACGATACCGGATCCAGGCTCATCCTTTGTCTGTGGTGGATGTCACAGGCGCGGGCGATGCTTTCTGGTCCGGTTTGCTTGCCGGATTGAGCATGGACTTACCGCCCCTGGAAGCAGCCCAGCTCGGGCAGGTCATCGCTGAGTATAAAATCAACACAGTGGGACCGGTTGAGTTCTTTCCCGAATTAGCGCATTTTCTGGAGCAAGCCCAACACATAGTATTTTCACCCTTGAACTAATGCCCGAGAGTCATGATAAAATAATAAAGCAGATGCAAAAAGGAGGTGAGAAGCGGAATAACAAACCCATCCATTCAGAGATCAGATATACAGTAAAGATCATACATAAGGAGAAAGAAGAATGAAAAAGAATCGTACATTATGGGCATTGCTGTCCATCTTCCTGTTGGCAGCCTTAGTCCTGGGTGCTTGCGGGACAGAAACTGAGGAACCCACGGAAGCCCCAACTGAGGAAGAAACGGCTGCGGACGGCACATATTATGAACGTGCCATGGCCGGTGAATTTGAGGGCACGGTGGTCACCATGACAGGTCCTTTCGTCGATGCGGATGCGGTGAAGTTTAATAACTCCGTGGCCAAATTCGAAGAAGAGACGGGCATTGACATCCAGTATGAGGGTTCGAAGGAATTTGAGGCCTCGATCAGCGTGCGCGTCGAAGCCGGGGATCCCCCCGACATCGTGGACTTCCCCCAGCCGGGTCTGTTAGAGACTTTTGTCAAGCAGGGTGAAGTAGTTGATGTCAGCACCTTCCTGCCGCAGGAGTCATTTGACAACTACATGCAGAGCTGGTGGGACATGGCGACCATGGAAGGGCCCGACGGCGAAATCACCGCCGGCGTATGGCACCGCTTCAACGCCAAGAGCCAGGTCTGGTATCCTGTGGATGACTTTGAAGCCGCGGGCTACGAAGTACCCCAGACCTACGACGAGATGGTGGCCCTGATGGACCAGATTGAGAATGACGGCGACAAGCCGTGGTGTGTGGGCATCGAGTCCGGCGCGGCCACTGGTTGGCCAGCCACGGACTGGATGGAAGATATCATGCTCCGCACCACCAGTCTGGAGAACTACGACAAATGGGTGGAAGGCGAGCTGGACTTCACCTCCGATGAGGTGCGCAACGCGCTTGAGATCCTGGACACGCTGTGGGCAGACAAGTACGTCTTTGGCGGACGCGAAGGGTTGGTAACCACCAACTTTGCCGATGCACCGGCCCCCATGTTCGAAGATCCACCCAAGTGCTGGCTGCACCGCCAGGGTAACTTCATCACCAGCTTCTTCCCCGATGGCGCCACAGCAGGAGAGGATTATGACTTCTTCTACTTCCCGCCCATCGACGAAGAGTACGGCAAACCGTACCTGGTTGCGGGCGACATCATGGCCATGTTCAATGATCGGCCTGAGGTGCGCGCGGCGATGGAATTCTTCACCAAAGGCGAAGCGGTCAAAGAATGGATCGCAGCTGGCGGCGCGCTTTCCCCGCACAAGGACACCAACCTGGACTGGTACGGGGACGACATCGAGCGCGGCATCGCCAAGCTGGTCCGCGAAGCGGACGCAGTGCGCTTTGACGCCTCGGACCTCATGCCCGGCGAAGTGGGCTCGGGTGCCTTCTGGACCGGGATGACGGACTTCTTCTCCGGCACGGCCGATATGGACACCGTGCTTCAGGAGATCGACGCAGCCTGGCCTGAAGAGGGCGAGAAGGAAGAGGAAGAAGAGACCGCAGAGCTCTTCAAGGCTGGCATGGTCACTGACGTGGGCGGCGTGGACGACAAGAGCTTCAACGCCGCTTCCTGGGAAGGTCTGCAGCGGACCGAAGAGAACCTGGAGAACGCGGAAGTCCAAGTCCTGGAATCCCAGCAGCAGACAGACTATGCCGTCAACATCCAACAGCTGCTTGAGCAAAACACCGACTTGATCGTCACCGTCGGCTTCCTGCTCGGGGAGGACACCCAGGTCTTTGCTGCGGACAATCCCGAAACGCTCTTCGCCATCGTGGACTACGCTTACGAGGATCCACCCGAGAATCTAAAGGGCATCACCTTCTCCACGGATGAGGCCGCTTTCCTGGCCGGGTACGTGGCAGCGGGGATGACCGAGACAGGCAAAGTGGGCATGTTCGGCGGACTCGAGATCCCAACGGTCACCATCTTCATGGATGGCTATGCAGCTGGTGTGGCCTACTACAACGAAGTCAACGGGACGGATGTGGAAGCCCTGGGACGAAACCTTTTCGTGGGTAACTTTGAGTCCACGGAAGACGGCCGCAACACCGGACAGACTCTGATCGACGAAGGCGCGGACATCATCATGCCCGTCGCCGGTCCTGTCGGTCTGGGCACCGCCGCCGTCGCCCAAGAGAACGAAGGCGTGAAAGTCATCTGGGTCGACACTGACGGCTGCGTCAGCGCCGCAGAGTACTGCGATGTCTTCCTGACCAGCGTGATGAAGGACATGAGCAACGCTGTGCTGGATGTCGCGGAAAAGGCCTACAACGGCGAGACCGAGGATTGGTCTGTGCCCTACGACGGCACCCTGGACAACAATGGTGTGGATATTGCGCCTTTCCACGAGTTTGAGGATGCCGTTCCGGATGACCTCAAGACCAAAGTCGATGAACTGAAGCAAATGATCATCGACGGCGAGCTGGACATCACAGCTTACTATCCGGAAACAGAGTAACCTTTACTCCGTCTTCGCTGGAGAACGGTGTGGGCTCACCACACCGTTCTCCTTCTTTTTTTCTTTCCTAATCCTGTACAATCCCTACGTCCTTTAACACATAAATAAGGACACATCCCTCCGCTAGGGGATATGACCTTATTTATGTGTTAAATGAAAATTTAAGATGAACTAATCTAAGGTTTGGCTTATAATACATCCAAAATGATCGACCCCTCCCAGCGCGGCTTGGAGCTTGCAGCTCATGAGCCGGTTTAACAGGAGAAAAGGAAAGCTATTATGGACGGACAAAAACCAGAGTCACTTTCCATTACCCGCATCATCGAATGGTTTGGTAGCACTGTTGGTCAGATTCTCACAGCCATCATCGTCCCCGTGGTCACCTTCGTCGTCATGTGGCGCGGGTTCATTTTTTTGCGGGATAGTGATGCACCCAAGCTGGCGATTGCCATCGTTGCCATCATCTGGGGCGTGGGTGGAGTAGCCTTGATCTACTTTGTCACCAACTGGTTGATCGAACGCTTACCCCCCCGCTGGACGGACAGACTGCAGCCCTTCCTGTTTGTGGGCCCCGCCTTGGCCATCCTTTTCTGGTATCTGGCCATCCCCACCGTCCGCACCTTCATCCTCAGCTTAAAGGACCGCACCAGCCAGGAGTTCGTGGGCCTGCAAAACTACGCCGCAATCTTTACGGACCGCCTGATGACCACTGCCTTCCGCAACAATTTGCTGTGGATTCTGGTTGGAGCCTCCCTTTCAGTCGTCTTCGGACTGCTGGTGGCCATCCTGGCGGACCGCAGCCGCTTTGAAAACTTCGCCAAATCCATGATCTTCATGCCCATGGCCATTTCCATGGTCGGCGCGGGCGTGATCTGGAATTTTATCTACGAGGTCAAAGAAACAGGCTCCGCCCAGATCGGCTTGTTGAACGCCATCTGGGTCGCCCTTGGCAATAAACCCCAGGCCTGGACCGCTTTTAATCAGCCCTGGAACAATCTCTTTTTGATCGTGATCTTGATCTGGATGCAGACAGGATTTGCCATGGTCATCTTTTCTGCGGCCATCAAAGGGATCCCGGATGAATTGATTGAAGCCGCCCGTGTGGACGGGGCCTCAGAAGTCCAGATTTTCTTCCGGATCATGATCCCCTACATCATGGGCACCATCATCACCGTGTCCACGACCATCATCATCTTTACCCTTAAGATCTTCGATATCGTCTGGGTGATGACCGGTGGCCAATTCGGTACCCACGTCATCGCTACCCAGTTCTACCGGCAGGCCTTTACCAACCAAAATAAAGGGTATGCGGCTGCCATCGCTATCGTCCTCGTCCTGGCTGTTGTTCCGGTGATGATTTACAACCTGCGCCAGTTTGCAGAAGAGGAGGCATTCTAAATGAAATCCAGCAAGAGAGAAAACCTCATCAGAGACATCATAATCAATGGGACCCTGCTGCTTTTGGTCTTGTTATGGACCATTCCCACATTGGGCATCTTCATCTCTTCCTTCAGAACCCGCTTCAACATCCAGACCTCCGGTTGGTGGACCATCTTCCCCCATAAAGAATGGCAGCTGGTGGAGAAGAGGGACATCCCCGAGGACGCTGACCCGGATGGTGTGATGAATATCGCTGGGGCGACCGGGACCTTTGACGAGTTCCGGGAAGGGATCACAACGGAGGATGGACGGCAGGTCATTTGGTCCGGAAACAAATCCCTGGGCACCATCCGCATCAAAGAAAAAAGGTGGAAATTCCTTCCTGAACTCACCCTGAACAACTATGGGCAGGTCCTGGCCGGAAAATCCTATGAAATCCAAACCGCCGATGGCGAGACCATGGAGGTCCAAGGAGATAACTTCCTGGGCGCATTCCTGAACAGCTTGACCGTTTCCATCCCAGCCACGATCATCCCCATCCTGATCGCTGCCTTTGCAGCCTACGGCTTTGCCTGGATGAATTTCCCGGGAAGAAAAGTCTTTTTCATCATCGTGGTCGCCCTGCTGGTGGTTCCTTTGCAGATCGCGCTCGTCCCTATCCTCAGGGACTATGTGAAGCTGGAACTCAACGGAACTTTTTTGGCCATCTGGCTGGCCCACACCGGCTTTGGACTACCCCTGGCCACTTACCTGCTATTCAACTACATCAAAGGGCTTCCCCGCGATATCCTGGAGTCGGCCTTCATCGATGGCGCCTCCCACTTTACTATTTTCCTGCGCTTGATCCTGCCGCTCTCTGTGCCGGCTCTGGCGTCCTTTGCCATCTTCCAATTCCTGTGGGTCTGGAATGATTACCTGGTGGCATTGGTTTTCATCGGCGCCAAACCAGATGTCCAGATTTTGACCATGCGCATCGCGGAGATGGTCGGTTCGCGGGGGTCCGACTGGCACCTGCTCACTGCGGGAGCCTTTATCTCCATGATCCTGCCTTTGATCGTTTTCTTCAGCCTGCAGCGCTACTTCGTGCGCGGACTTTTGGCTGGATCGGTAAAGGGCTAAAGCAAAGTGTCTGATCGAACAGTTAAAAAAGACCTGGGCAGCATGGAAACGCCCAGGTCTTATGTTTGCAAGCATGATCCAGAGTCAGAGAATACAGGAGGCGCAAAGTCCAAATCCGGTAAACAGGATTTTTAACCCGCAGACATTGAAAACAACTCCCATCGGAGCGTAATCCGACAACCTGCTGCCCGGGAAAACCGGAACATGAAGGAACAAGGAAAGAAATATATGACAAGAACACTTCAATTCCCAGAGGATTTTCAATGGGGCGCCGCTGCCTCAGCTTACCAGATTGAAGGCGCCTGGGACGAGGACGGCAAAGGGAAAAGCATCTGGGATCACTTTGTGCGCCTGCCCGACCGGATCATGCACGGCGACACGGGGGATGTGGCCTGTGATCACTATCACCGCATGCCGGAGGATGTCCAGCTGATGAAGCAACTCGGCCTGCCCAGCTACAGCTTCACCGTCTCCTGGCCCCGGGTTCTGCCCGAGGGTGAGGGGGAGGTCAACGAGCGCGGGTTGGATTTTTATGACCGGCTTGTGGACCGCCTGCTGGAAGCGGGTATAAGCCCCAAAGTCACGCTCTACCACTGGGATCTCCCCCAGGCCCTGCAGGAGAAGGGAGGATGGCTCCACCGGGACAGCATCGGCTGGTTTACGGATTACGCCCGGGTGGTTTTTGAGCGCTTGAGTGACCGCGTGAATATGTGGGCCACCCATAATGAACCCTGGGTCGCAGCCTTCATGGGATACGGGCAGGGTATCCATGCGCCGGGGATCTGTGACGCGACCAAGGCCTTCCAGACCGCGCACCACCTGATGATGGCCCACGCCCGGGCCGTAGAACTTTTCCGGCAGTCCGGGTATCCCGGGAAAATCGGGCTCATCCTCAACCTCAACGGCCTGCAGCCGGCATCTGACTCTGAGGCAGACCGCGCTGCCTGCCAGCGCGTATATGATGAAACCCACAGCTTGTTCCTGGATCCCCTCTACCGGCACCAATTCCCGAGCGAGTTTTTCGACTGGCTGGGCCCCCACGCCCCGGACATCCAGCCGGGGGACCTGGAAGCCATCGCCGGTTCGACCGATTATCTGGGCCTGAATCACTACAACACCGATTTCGTCCACCATGACCATTTTGGGGGCTGGTTGAAAGCCCGCCTGGAACCCTATGCTGCCCCTGGCTGGGGAAAAACGGAGATGGGATGGGGAATCAACCCTGAAGGGTTGAAACATGAGCTGCTGAATCTCAAAGAAAATTACGGCAACCCCCAAGTTTATGTCACGGAAAATGGGTGTGCAACCCCGGACACCCCGGATGAAAATGGGTTCGTCAGGGACCTTGACCGCATCCGATTCCTCAAGGCGCATTTGATCGCCCTCCATGAAGCCATCGGGGAAGGGGCAAACGTCCACGGATATTACACATGGAGCGTTTTTGACAATTTTGAATGGGAGCGCGGTTACAGCAAACGTTTCGGGCTGGTGCGTGTCAATTACCAGACGCTGGAGCGGACTCCGAAGCTCAGCGCTCACTGGTACCGGGATGTCATCCGGGACAACGCAATCCATATTTAATTGAATTTACCTTATGAATGTAGAAAAACCTCATTGGCGGAAAAAAGCAGTCATCTATCAGACTATTCCCCGCAACTTATCACCTCTTAATAAAGAGGCAGAAATCCTGCTCTCCACCCGCCTTGACCGAACGGGTCCAGATGATGGCCCCCGCACCCTCCGGCCCCTGGAAGGACTGAACCTAGACCTATGAAAATAAACTCAATTGAAGCTGTAATTTTTGACCTTGACGGCGTGATCACGGAATCCACCCCGCTGCACAGCGAGGCCTGGAAAACCATGTTCGACGACTTTCTCCGGGAGTGGTCCGAACGAAACGAGACCCCCTTCCGGGAATTTACCCACCAGGAAGATTACCTGGCCTATGTGGATGGGAAACCCCGCTATAAAGGAGTGGAATCCTTCCTCCAGTCCCGGGGCATTCATCTCCCTTATGGAGACCCGTCAGATCCCGCGGAACGCGAGACCATCTGCGGTTTGGGAAACCGCAAGAACCAGATCTACAACCGGCTCCTGGAAGAGAAGGGTGTGGAGATGTACGCCACCACCGTGGAGCTCGCCCACCAGCTGCGGGACGAGGGCATACCCCTGGGCGTGGCTTCCTCAAGTAAGAATGCCAAAAAGGTCCTGGAGATCACCGGGTTGATCGACCTCTTCCAGACCTGCGTGGACGGCGTGGTCTCTGCGAAACTGGGGCTTCAGGGCAAGCCCTCCCCCGACATTTTCACCACCGCGTGTGATAACCTGGGCGCTTCTTACGAGCGTTCCGTGATCATCGAGGACGCCATTTCAGGCGTCCAAGCCGGGTACCGGGGCAACTTTGGCCTGGTGATCGGGGTGGCCCGGGGGGGCAATAAACTTGAACTCAAGCTCAACGGGGCGGATATGGTCGTCGAGGACATGGGAGAAATCGACATCCAGCGCATCCAGAACTGGTTTTCGGGCGAGGTGGACCGCAAGCAGTGGATCATTGAATACACGGGCTATGACCCGGAACAAGAAGGGGCCCGGGAAACGTTGTGCACGATCGGCAACGGCTATTTCGGAACCCGCGGGGCCCTGGAGGAAATCCCAACGGATGGCGACACACATTACCCCGGGACGTACATCGCCGGGCTTTACAACCGTTTGGAATCGACCATCGCTGGACGGACGATCACCAACGAGGATTTCGTCAACTGCCCGAACTGGCTCCCGATCACCTTCAGGATCGAAGGAGGAGAGTGGTTCGACCCCACCCAGGTGGAGATCCTTGATTTTCATCGAGAATTAGATTTCAAAACCGGGACGTTATCCCGGAGGCTCATCGTCCGAGATTCTGAAGGACACCAGACCCAAATCATCTCTTCGCGCTTTGCCAGCATGGACGATCCCCACCTGGCAGCCCTTCGCTACCAGATCACGCCTTTGAACTACGCCAAAACCCTCACCGTGCGCTCCACGCTGGAAGGGAACGTGATCAATTACGGGGTCACGCGCTACCGGGATCTCAGCGCCAGACACCTTCAGCCCTTAGAACAGTGGGGAGAATCCAACACCAGCGCCCTCCTGGTAGTGACCAATCAGTCCAAGATCCGGATCGCGGAAGCCGCGAAACTATCCGTGCGGGCAGGAGAAACCGCAGAACCGATCACGTTTGCCGTGAACACCACCCCTGGTTCCGTATCGACCACATTTGAAACCGATGCCCGTTCTGACCGCCCTCTCATCGTGGATAAAATTGTCTCCATCCACTCATCCAACATCACCAGTGAAAACGCCTACCAAGCCGCGATCGACCAGGTCAAGGCTGCCCCCCGATACGAGGATATTCAGTCGCAAAGCAGCGCAGCCTGGAAAGAGATCTGGGACAGGATCAATATCAAAATCCGCGGCGACCGGCTGGTGCAAAAGCTGGTCCGCCTTCACCTCTACCACAGCCTCGTCACCGCTTCTCCCCACCACGTGCATCTCGATGCCGGCATCCCTGCCCGGGGCCTGCACGGTGAAGCCTACCGGGGCCATATCTTCTGGGACGAGCTCTTCATCATGCCTTTTTATGACTTTTACTTTCCGGAGACGGCCCGTTCCGTGCTCATGTACCGATACCGCAGATTACCTGCAGCGCGGAAGTACGCCCAGGAAGAAGGCTACCGAGGAGCGATCTTCCCCTGGCAAAGCGGACTGGAAGGCAGGGAGGAGACGCAGCGCATTCACCTCAACCCCATTGACGAGAAATGGGGTCCTGATTTCAGCTATCTGCAGCGGCATGTCTCCCTGGCCATCGCCTACAACATCTGGCAGTATCTGTGGATTACGGATGACCTCGCGTTTATAGAAGCATACGGCGCGGAGATCTTCCTGGAAATCTGCCGCTATTGGGGAGAGAAAGCCACCTTCAATGAGGAGAGCGGTCGTTTCGATATTGAAAACGTGATGGGCCCGGATGAATTCCACGAAAAATACCCCGGCACAGAGGAAGGAGGGCTGCGGAACAATGCCTACACCAACATCATGGTGGTCTGGGCCTTAAACCGCGCTTTTGACCTCTTAGAATTGATCTCAGGGGATGCGAGGCAAGCGCTCCTGGAAAAAATATCCCTCACTGAAGCGGAAATGGACCGCTGGAAAAAAGTTTCCCGCAAATTAACGCTAACCCTCTCTGAGGAAGGCATCCTGGAGCAGTTCGAGGGATACTTCAACTTGAAAGAACTGGATTGGGAACACTATCAGAACGAATACGGGGATATACACCGCATGGACCGCATCCTAAAAGCGGAAGGGAAATCCCCTAATGAATATAAAGTCGCCAAACAGGCAGATGCCTTGATGGTCTTTTTCCTGCTCTCAGAAGAGGAAATCTCCGCAATTTTAACACAACTCGGATACCACCCCCCGGAGAATTTACTGGAAAAGAATTTTCACTATTACCTGCAGAGGTCTTCCCACGGCTCTACGCTCAGCCGTTTGGTCCACGCTCACCTGGCCAGCAAAATCGGCGAGCATGAGCTGAGCTGGAAATTATATCTGGATGCTGTGCGCAGCGATTTCATGGACATCCAGAGGGGATCCACGAAGGAGGGAATCCACATGGGTGTGATGACCGGCACAGCTCTCTTCGTGCTCAGCGCATTCACGGATTTGAATTGGGTGGGAGGCCACATATCGCTCACGCCCCGGCTGCCGTCCGGCTGGCAGGAAATCAAGTTCAAGCTCTTCTTCAGAAATGCGGAGTATAACCTGGAAATCTCCTCAAATAAACTGCGCGTAAAAGTTGAGAACGAAGGGGAAAAAACGATTTTCGTCTGCGGTGCAAAATACCAACTCCAACCGGGAACCTGGCAAGAGATCGACATATAAGTTCCGTTTCTCCTACCCCTAAAACGAGTATAATGGTACGGTATGCGGGAGCCTCCGGGCAAGTCTTGAGGCTCATTTGTCGACGCGAATCAAGAAGGAGAGAACATGCTGGGTGACGTTTTATTGATCAATGAGGGACACAAAAAAGCAGGCCAACAGATCCTGGATGCCCTCCAGGGCTTGGAAGGAGGGAAAATCGTCCTGGCCATCAGTGGAGAATCCGGTTCCGGAAAATCGGAAATCGCCCATATCGTCGGACGTGGCTTGAAAGACCGGGGAACGCCGGCAAAAATCCTCCACGTCGACAATTATTACAAAATCTCACCCCAAGATAGAAAACGCTGGCGCCTGGAAAATGGATTGGAAAACATCGGTCCCGATGAATATGATTGGGACCTGATCCAGGAACATATTTCCGCGTTTCGGAGAGACCGGGCGGAGGTCACCCTGCCCTGTATTGATCTGCTCACGGACCAGATCGATCGACTCCAGACGTCTTTCTGGGGTTTGAAATACATGATCATCGAGGGGCTGTACGCCCTGAAAGCGGAGGCTGACCTGCGAATCTTGATCGACCTCACCTATCAGGAAACGAAAAACATGCAAAGGAAGAGGGGGAAAGAGGATGTCAATGAGTACCGCTGGCAGGTGCTGGAGCAGGAGCACCGGGCGGTCCAATCCCTGCGCACCTTTACAGATCTGTTAGTGACCAAGGATTTCAATCTGAAGCGTATACAATAAAGATACCTCAACTTGCCTTCTAGGGAGATCAAGAGGGACCTGTCCTCCTAAACCCTACCTGACGGGGGCCCCATCCTGTCCCTCCCGGACCTTATCAGTAGTTATCCAAAACACACCCATGAAAAAACGATTTTTATCCCTTATATTCATACTTATTCTGACCTTTTCAGCCAGCGCCTGCGATCTGTACCCGAGCGCTCCCAAGAAAAACCTGAAAAGCTGGTCCACCCGAACCCCTTTCCAGCCTAAAGCGACGTTTACACAGACACCTGGAGAGAGCGGAGAGGAGGGTCTAGATCAAGAAGGGTCTCACGCTGTCGGGAACACGGGTGAAGAGTCCGAAAAGACCTCCATACAGACAGCGGAAAACTCACCCCCGGGAACTCCTTCGGCGACCATCCCGACCAGCGAAGGGAATCCCGCATCCGCCACCTTTACGCCCAACCCACCCTCACCAACCCCGGTCCCTAAGACTGCTACCTCACTTCCCCCTACAGCGACGAAAACAGCCATCCCGGACATCAAGTCCCCCACAAAAACCCCGCATCCGACCGCTACCCTGAAACCCTCTCTAACTTCCGAGGACGATCCTCCACCCACGGCCACATCGAGCCCAGTCCCTCCGACGCCGACAGCCACACCCCAACCCAGCGGATGTGACTACAGTGGAAACGCCGGGTATGAAAGCCAGGTCATCTCGCTGATTAACGACAAACGCGCAGATCACGGGCTTCCCGCCCTGTCCTCCCACTCCGCCCTGCGCACCGCCGCCCGGCGTCACAGCCAGGACATGGCCTGCAATGATCCTGTCCCAATTAGTCATACGGGTACAGACGGCTCCACCGTGGGTGACCGCATCAGAGCTGCGGGGTACAATTACACCTATTACGCAGAAAACATCGCCGCCAGCAGCAGCCAGTATTTCACGCCGGAAACGGTGGTGAATCTTTGGATGAACAGCGACGGGCATAGAAAGAATATCCTCAGCGATAAAGCCGTTCATATCGGCGTCGGGTTCCGGTATGTGGGCGATGATGACAGCGGAGATATGGACGCCTATTACACGGCGGATTTCGCTCGACCGTAGGACCGCGACTCAAAAGCCTGGCGCGGTATTTAAAAGGAAATATTATGGCTATGCGCAGCTCCTCTGCGGGCTGCGGCTTGTCCAAACGCGGAATATCCTGCATAATAGAGGTATATGTTCATGAATTCCCGGTGGAAGAAAATCCTGAGCTTCATCCTCCTGGCCGCAAGCCTGGTCAGCGCCTGCGCCCCCCTTTACCCTACGCCAAAAGGGATCGACAAGGGAACCTCCACACGAACGCCCTTCCTGCCCAAAGCGACCTTTACACCCACGTCAGAAAACCCACCCACGGTCGCCCTTGCCAGCAGTTTCTCCTCCTCACCTCAAGACACGGCAGCCCCGACGGACACCGCGGTCGCCGCGCAAACCACCCCTGAACCGACGCCCACCCCGGGAATCTCCCCTTCCGTGACGATTTCCCCCCTGCCCTCCACGCATACCCCCACCCAGGCCTTCACCCCAGCGCCCACCAACACACAAAAACCGGGTAAGCCAGTGGTCAGCGTCTCGGTGTCCACCAACTGCCGCACGGGTCCAGGGACCTCCTATCCTCGCGTGGGATCCTTCCTCACCGGGCAAACTGCGAAACTGATCGCCCGCCATCCCGATCTGGATTACTGGTACATTCAACTCCCCGAGAACGGCAGGCACTGCTGGCTGTGGGGATATTACGCCAGCCCCTCTGGAAGCTACCGGGATCTCCCTGTTTTCACCCCACCTCCCCAGCCCACAAGCGGACCTTCATCCACACCCACGCTCACAAAAACCGCGCCGAACTTCACCCCTTCCGCCACTCCCAAGCCGACCAGGACGTCGACCAAGACCAAGATACCGCCCAGCGCGACGTCAGGGGCCCCTCCACCTCCTTCGCCCACCAGCCCGCCCACGAACACACCGCTGCCCACGGATCCGCCTACCCCCACCAACACCCCGCGCCCGGCCACGGCAACGTATACACCCAAGCCCCCCACAGCAACGCCCACGCCACGTTCTAAATACTGCTCCTACACCACCGTGCTTTCCAGAGACGAAGAACAAATCAAATCCCTGATCAATGAGGCCCGCGCGGACCACGGTCTCCCCCCGCTGCAAACCAACTGGGACTTGAAAATCGCCGCCCGCGATCACGGGCGGGATATGACCTGCAATCATATGAGCGGGCATGACTCCTCTGACGGCACTCATGCCTGGGTGAGGATTGCGCGAGCTCTGGGTCATTACGACACCTGGTGCTGGGATAACTGGGCTTGTACCGAAATATGGAGTGGACACAGTTCCCCCGAAACCGCTTTTTGGTGGTGGATGAATCACAAATCATATGATCCAAATTATGACGACAACATCCACAAACGGATGATCCTTCACGAGCGGATGACCCATCTGGGCGTGGGCGCAATTTACTATAATGACGGCAGTACGGTCAGAAAGTATTACACAGTGGATTTCGCCCGACCCTGACCCCCACGTCCACCTTCAGCTCCCTCCCTAACCTGTAAAAGGCCCAATACCTGACCCTCTTTCACTCATTCACGCTGGAGTGTAATATACTATAGGCAGGGAAACACGGGACCGCCTTACACCGCATCGGACGCCATCAGACCGTGGTTCCCGGAGGACTCATCCATGCATTTCGCCTTTTTGAACCCGCAGGGAAACTTCGACCCTGAGGATAGTTACTGGACGGAACATCCCGACTTTGGGGGGCAGCTTGTATACGTCAAGCAGGTTTCCCTGGCCCTGGGAACATTGGGACACCGCGTCGATATCCTCACCCGGCAGATTATCGATCCAGAGTGGCCGGAATTCGCAGAACCCTTTGACGCCTACCCCGGCGCTCCCAACGTCCGCATCGTGCGCCTGCCTGCGGGTCCCAAAGGTTTTCTGCGCAAAGAACGGCTCTGGCCCCATCTGGTTCAAGACTGGGTCCCCAACATCAGGCAATTTTATGAATCCGAGGGGGGGTATCCCGATGCTTTCACCACCCATTACGGGGACGGCGGCATCTGCGGCCTGCTCCTGGAAGGTGAAACCGGGATCCCTTTCACGTTCACAGCTCACTCCCTCGGCGCTCAGAAAATGGACAAGCTGGACGTGGGGGAGGACAACCTGAAACAGCTGGATGCCTATTACCATTTCGGACGCCGGTTGACGGCGGAACGCCTCTCCATGAACCGCTCCGCGTTTAACATCACCAGCACGGATCAGGAACGCTACAACCAGTACAGCCACAATGCCTACCGGGGCGCAGTGGATTGGACAGATGACGACCGCTTTGCGGTCATCCCCCCCGGCGTGAACATGGATATTTTCGATAAAGGATCCCGATATGAAAAGGAAGAGGAAGTCGTTCAGCACATCCGGGAGATGCTGAACAGAGATCTGAGAGAAGATCGAATCCAATATCCCTGCATCGTGGCCTCAAGCCGGCTCGATCCCAAGAAAAACCACCTGGGATTGGTGAAAGCGTTCGCTTCCAGCCCCCAGCTCAGGGAGCGGGCGAACCTGGTCATCATCACGGGCAGCATCCCTAATCCACTTGATGAATATCAAGAGGTGGGTGAAAGGGAGCGAAAGGTCCTGGATCAACTGCTCGCGGTGATTGAAGAACAGGATTTGAAAGGCCAGGTATCCATGTTCGCCCTCCAGGGACAGGAAGAGCTGGGCGCCGGATACCGATATTTCGCGGAAAAGCACTCCGTGTTTGCCCTGACCGCGCTTTACGAGCCGTTTGGCCTGGCTCCCCTGGAAGCGATGGCTGCCGGGATGCCCGCCGTGGTCACCAAGTTTGGCGGACCCAGCGAAAGCCTTTTAAATGGTAACGAAGAGTACGGGGTTCTGGTGGACCCCATGGACCACCAGGAAATCAGCTCTGCCCTTTTCACCCTGATCGCTGACCAGGAGGAATGGCAGGCCATGTCAGACCGCGGTCACCAGCGCGTGCGCGAAAGGTACATCTGGGAGCGAACCGCGGAAGGGTACCTGGAACTGGTCCAAAAAGCGCTTTCTACCGACGCTTCACCGGAGCAAAGAGAGGAGCTCCTTCCTCTCCACCCATATTTCAAGGAACCCAAACCCGAAAATGACATCACGCTCACAGACCTGGCAAAACTGTACCTGGAATACGAGGTCCTGGCGGTGGGCGAGACCCTGGTCGACTTCATTTCCAAAGAACAGGCAAACTCCCTGCGCACCGCGGAAGATTTCACCCGCTACCTGGGAGGGCAACCCGCGAACGTGGCTGTGTATTCCGCCAAGGTGGGAGCGCGGTCCGCTGTGCTCTCCAAGGTCAGCGAAGACCGTTTTGGAGAATTTTTAGGCGAGGAATTACGATATCACGGGGTAGACACCAAAAACCTGCTGCAGACAGACGATCTACCCACCACCTCCATTTTCATCACCCAAACAAAAAGGGTGCCCGACTTTCAGGTCAATCGGGGCGCTGATACCCTGCTCACCATCCGGGACACCCCGGAAGAGCTCATCAAACACAGCAAAGCGGTGCACACCTCCTGTTTCGCCCTCTCGCGCGAGCCCACCCGCTCTGCTGTCCGGCGCGCGCTTCGCCTGGCAAAACGACACCAGAAGACCATATCCCTGGACCCAAATTACAGTCCCCGGGTCTGGCCGGATAAGATGGAAGCCTGGGAGGTTCTCTCGCAAATCATGCCCTACATCACGATCATCAAACCCTCCCTGATCGATGCGCGCCTGCTCTTCGACCCCAATATGGGTGAAGAGGAATTAGAAGCGGCCTGCCTGGACCGCTTTCACAGCCTGGGCGCCGAGGTCGTCATCTTCACCCGCAGCGGGGGGTTGGTGACTGTGTCAGACGGTGACGGCGTGCAGCGGATCGGTCCGCTCCCGTTCATCGAGGTCCACAGTGTCATCGGCGGAAGCGACGCTTTCTGGGGAGGGCTGCTCATTGCCTACCTGGATGGAAAGACCTGGCCCGAGACGATTTGCTTTGCCCATCAAATTGCCGCGCTTAAACTCCAAAACATCGGCCATGTCCAAAAATGCATTGACAGGAAAACCATATATAATAAGATCAAAGAACACGCCGTCGAATGCAGCTATGAGAAGAGGGAATCATGCCAGTAAAAGTCACTTTTCTCTCCTTACATGGGGACCCGCTTGCTCCTTTGGGGGGATCCCATCACGGGGGCCAAAACGTATATGTCAAAGAATTGTCCAGCCACCTAGCTGATCTGGGGTTCGAGGTAGATATCTATTCACGCTGGGAATCCCCGGACCAACCCTTCACCGCTCCCATCACGGAGGGGGCCCGGGTGATCAGGATCAAAGTGGGCCCTCCAAAGCCCGTCCAAAAAGAAGAGACCCTCTCCCTGCTCCCCAATGTCGCCCGCTGGCTCTCCCAATTCTGGAAAGAACACCAGTTTAAATACGATCTCATCCACAGTCATTATTATTTCAGCGGTGCGGTTGCCATCTATCTGAAAGATACCAAGGGGATCTCCTTCTGCCAGACCTTCCATTCTCTGGGCGCAGTGAAACAAAAAGTGCTCGGGAGCAAAGATCCCAGCCCTAAGCAGCGCCTGAAGATAGAGCGCAGAATCTGCCAGAGCGCGGATCGGATCATCGCCACCGCCCCCCAGGAAAAGTCAGACCTGAGAAACCTGTATGAAACTGACCCGGAAAAGGTCAACGTCATTCCCGCCGGCGTCAACCTGGAACTCTTCCACCCGCTGCCTCAGGATGAAGCCAAGCTGGAAATTGGCTTCTCACCCCAGGATTTTCTGGTCACCTTTGTCGGCCGCCTGGAAGAGCGAAAGGGAATCGATACCCTTCTGGAAGCGATTCACATCGTGAATAACGATAAAATCCAGGTGGTGATCGTCGGCGGCCCCCCTACGAAAAAAGATTTCTTGAGCTGGAGCGAGCTGGGAGAGAAACCCTACCGTGAGTATCAGCGATTGCTGGAAAAATTCGACCTCGTGGGCCAGGTCACGTTCACAGGGGGAAAACCGCAGCACATGCTCTCCCGGTATTACAGCGCCGCAGATGTGACCATCATCCCCTCTTTCTACGAACCTTTTGGACTCACCGCAATAGAAGCCCTGGCCTGCGGCAGCAGCCTGATCGCGTCCAGTGTGGGTGGGCTGAAGACCACTGTCAAGGAGGATCATGTCGGCCTGCAGTTTGAACCCCGGAATCCGGACGATTTGGCGGATCAAATCCAGCGGCTGATGAGTTATCCCCCCTTGAATGAGAAGTTCCGAAAGAACGCCCGGCCCTACGTGGAAGAGAAGTACAGCTGGAGCGCGGTAACGGAGCAAATCGCTGAGGTATACAGGGAAGTGCTTTCGGAGTAGGGGGTTGTGTCATAGCGAGGATGCCTAAGGCCGACGACGCGATCGCCTCATGATGGCAGGTCACCCTCAACCGTCAGTCCCCTCCACACACCAGGAGATTGCTTCATTCCAGCATATCCGCCGCCCAGTCCAGGCCCAGGGACGCCAGTTTACCTCGGTTGGGGATGCCGCTGTACACATCCCACCCCGCCATGTCATAATACATGTCCTTGGCCCGCTCCAACGCCTGCGGGGAGAGCGCAACCCCATCCGTCTTACCCCCTTCCAGGGCCTTGCGCATCTTTTTAGGCAGGGTATCCGCCTCCCGGCCCATCCCTTCCCGGGCGTTGAAAACGCGCTGCATATTCAGCCGCCTTTCCCCCATCTCCAAAACCTCCTCCACGCTCAGATCCCAGCCGATCACCGCCCGGACAGCCTCCCGGAGGTGGTCAACATCGTAAAGCTGCCAGGAAGGGCCAAAGACGAAATTGCAGACATTCATCGAATCATGAAAGGAATGCAGATACTGGGTGATCAGCGCAAAGCGAACTTTTTCTTCGTTGAGCACATCGCTGGGCTGCGGATCGGTCAGCCCGAGTTTGGCCATCTGCTCCGGGTACCCTTTGTAGGTGGGGTCGTGTTCGCTGGATTCGTGGTCCGCCCCAAAAGGGTTGACGGCGTAAATCAAAGCCAGGCTCCGTTTGACATGCGGCATGTGGGCCGGATACTCCTGGTTCTTGACCGCTACCAGCAGGTCTTCGGCGCCCTCCCCTATCTTTTTCGCAGCCCGGGCGGATCCCACCGCCAGCAGATCGCCAAACCCTTCTCTGTGGGCGATCTTCCTCACCATCTTCACCATGGCTTCCGCGTTCCCAAACCTCAGCTCCAGGCCGTCCGTATCCGCTTCAGTGAGGATCCCCTCCTGAAAACAATCCATGGCCCAGGCGATGGTCGCACCGCAGGATATGGTGTCCATCCCATACATATTACAGAGCTGGTTGGCGCGAGAAACCGCTTCCAAATCATCGATCCCGCAGTAAGAACCCATGGCGGCTGCGGTTTCATACTCCGGCCCCCCGTAAAGTGGATCAACTCCCCAGCGCTCGCTCTCCACCTTCACCACCCGCTTGCAGCGCACCACGCAGCCGTAGCAGGTATCCCGCTCCTGGAGAATGGTCTCTGCCATCGTGCTCCCGTCCAGGGCCATATGCCCTTTAAACGTCCCGCTGGACCAGTTCCGGGTCGGGAGGCCGCCTGTCTTATCCTGATACTCCACCACACCCGCAGTGCCCAATTCCCCAGTGCTGTAAACCCCAGAAGTAGGGTACCGCTTTGCGCCCAGCCTGGCCAAAGCGACCAGGGCCTCTTTGTCTGCCATCTGGGGCTTCTGGGTGCCGCGGACCGCGATCGCTTTCAAACCTTTGCTGCCCATAACCGCCCCCATCCCCGTCCGCCCCATGGCCCGGTTGACATCCGCCATCACAGAAGCAAAACGGATGCCCTTTTCTCCCGCCGGTCCGCACTGCAGGGTCTTCACCTTTGGATCCCCCAGCTCCTCCCGCAGCACAGCCTCGACTTCACCCGTGGGTTTTCCCCACAAACCCTCCGCGGAGCGCAGTTCCGCCTCACCATCCTTGATCCACAAATACACAGGGTCCTCAGCACGGCCGTGAAAGACGAGCGCGTCGAAACCTGCCCATTTCAACTCCGCCGGGAAAAAGCCCCCGCACTGGGAATCCCCCACCGCGTTGGTGAGGGGAGATTTAGCGACCGCGGTCATCCGGCTCTGCCCGGAGACCGGCGCCCCTGTCAACCCGCTGAGGGCAAAAATCAGCGTATTTTCCGGACCCAGCGGGTCCACGTGGGGCGGGGTATGCCGCAGCAGGTAATAAAGTCCCAGAGCGCTGCCGCCCACGTATGTCCTGTAAAAAGCGTCCCCTGGCCGTTCGATTTCCATCTCCCCCTCCGATAGATGGACATGGAGGATTTTGCCTGCATAGCCGTATTCCATAAGTGCCTCTCTTTGCTTCCTTAAACCATATACCCGCAAGACGTGCACAACAAAAAAAACCGCTGTGATCAAATCTTACCACAGCGGTTTTCATAATCTATATCAAAAGGTATTCTCGGTTACCTGATGTTCATTACTGCGAACCTTAACTTTAGGGCCAGACGCCGGCTTCGAAATCGCTGATCAACTGCCTCATCTCTTCCTCATCATAAAGTAATGGGTATACCATGTAACCCTGGTACTCGTCCTCGACCCATTCTGATCGGGTCATGGATTTCGGGACAGGTTCGTACACCACATCCTCCTGGGGATCGATCTCACCCGCCAAACAAATTAACTTGCTTATGTCAGATGGGCTGAGGTCCGTCTTTGTATAGTTGATCAAACGCCCAACGATTTCCGGCAGGCGCTTTACACCGGAAGGTGTGATCATTTGAACAGCAAGCGCTTTTAAGACCAAGGTTTGATTCTGGATCCTCCCGTAATCCCCGATCTCAATCCGGGCCCGGACGATTTTTTCCGCTTCCTCGCCTGTCAGGTGGTGTCTGCCCGCTTTTTTGAATAGTTTGGGCTCTCCAAACCACTTGGTGTACACAGGTTCGGGCAAATTTACAGTCACCCCGCCCAGCGCGTCCACGATATTCCGAAACGCGTATAAGTTGACCGCGATGTAGTGATCAACTTCCAGCCCGAACTCGGACTGTAAAGTATGGGCCAGCAGCCCGGAGCCGTAACCAGCCCCGTCAAAATAACCCATGACCTCCGTCCCATAGAAATAGGCCTGGTTGAGTTTCCCCTTGGTGACGCCGTGGTCCGCGATGCCCGGGATGTCCACCCACAGATCCCTGGGAAGGGTAAGAACAGAAACTTTGGGGGTCTGGAAATCAACCCGCACCACCCGGACAGCATCAGCCAGTCCCGAAAGGTATCCCTCGGAGGCCACGCCGGAGACCAGGATGGTCATCGTCGGGGGCCCACCGCACAGCGGTTCAACCGTCGGTGTGAATGTCTGGGTTGGCTCCGGTGTCTCCGTTGCCGTGAGATCCGCCGTGGAGGCTGAAGATTGCGTGTCGGAAGCCCCTGGCTCAGGGGTCGTGGTGGGGGGCTCCGCCGTTTTCGCAAGGGTGGCGGTTGAGGCGTCCAATGCTGGACCCAGCGGGGCATTCCAGGTGAAATACAGAAACCAACCCACGGCATTTAGGGCCAAAATCAAAAAGATGACCAAGCCGCTGATCACAGGGGATCTTTTGATCGCTTCTAACATACAAAATTCCTATGCAAAGACTAGTTATTCGCCGGCTAACACTCGACCCATGTTATCATATGTGAGGTATCATGCCAAGGGAGGGACGTCCTCCCTACCCCCTCAGGCCCAGCATCATAAATGTTCAGAAAACCGCTCAACACCCTGCCCCAAAGCATGCTTTACCTATCGCGGATTGACAGCGGATTCCGGGATTTTTAAACAGAATGACGGGAACCGGTTCTGGAATCGAATTCACTCCCCTTGGGTGGGCGGGTAATTCCCATTCTGGAACTGGGTCATGATCTCCCTGACCGCACCTTCTTCTTTCTCCACCCAGTTAAAGACATACCCATCCAGCGGTTCGAAGTACGTCATTCTGTTAATGATCGTATCTTTTGGAATCCGCGTGTACACGATGTCGCTCTTATCCATCCGTGACGCCAGGCACAAGAGCTGCGAAATCTGCGCTAGGTGCAGATCGGTGACCAGATTCCCCCTGAAAGCCCCAATCAAGCCGGGAATGCGGGGGACAATGGCCGGGTCAAAGACTGCTTCCCAGATGCCGTTCAATAAAATCGACTGCCGGTCCACCCGGTCCAGTTCGTTACTTGGGTCCCGGTAGCGGGCATATAATTGAGCCCGCTGCCCATCAAGGTAAAGTCCGCCCGCTTTGATCATCACTTTCCCCGGTTGGTTTTTAGAATAGATGGGGTACGGATTTTGAACGTAAATTCCCCCCACAGCGTTCACCATATCTTTAAAGATCGTCATGTTCACGACCGCTGTGTGATCGATGTCCAGACCCCAGTTCACTTTCAGGGTCTCTTTCATCAAGTCCGCTCCGTACGTGGGCCTTTCTCTAGACGTAGGCGCATATTCGCCGCCGTAAAAATACACGCTGTTCAGTTTGTATTGGGTGACCCCATATCCACGCTCTATGCCGGGGATCTCAACCCACATGTCGCGCGGGATGCCCATCACCGTCACGCCCGGCTCTTTGAAATCCACCCGGTAGACCATGATCACGTCCGCAAGTCCTGACGTGTATACCCGCGTACGGTTGTCAATGCCTAAAACCAAAATCGTCATCGTGTCCGGACCGTTGCAGATCGCGCTCCCCAGCTGGGGCGCAGGGGCGGCATGAACTTCCGGAGAGGGATGAACGAAGAAAGTGAACACAATCAGACACAAAATACCAGCTAGAAGTTTCTTTTTTTTCATCACTGCCGCCTTTTTCTTCCTGTAGGTGAGACTGATAAAATCACTGCGTGCTCCCCAGGGTGCTGCTCAGGAAATCGAGCAGAACATCAAATGCCGTAGGCGATAGATCCGGATCAAAGAGCTCAAACCCGTGCGGCTTTATGCGCCTATGATCGATCAGGTTTGCGCCCGGGACCGCCTGGCAGGTTTGCCTTGCTGCCGCATCCGCTCGCCCGTACAGACACCAGACCGCTTTGGGCGGGTCCTCTTCCAGCAGCGCCTGGGCTGATTCCTGGAAAGGGACGGTGAGGTAAGACCCGGGGGATAGTGCCAAGGCGCCCAAACAGGTGCCTTCATGGTGCTTGTTGAGCCAGCTGCAGCCTTCCACAGCCCCGTCCGCGCCGATGGAGGCTCCAACAGCGACGACCCGGTCCTTGTCCACACCCTCTAATTTGCTCGCGAACTCCACAGCGCTCTGGGCATCTAAAAGCCATCCGTCGCTGACAAAACGCGTGCACCCCCCCTCACATTCCCGGAAGGTGAACGTGAACACAGCAGGAGAGGGCGATCCGGGCCTATCCGGGAGAAAATTGGGCACCAGCCAGGGGTCGCTTTTGGCGGTCATCCCCTGAACCAGACCCCTGTCCTGCAGCCAGCGGGCGATCAGGGACCACTCGCTCTGGTCACCTGCTGCCCAGTGCATCAAGACGATCACGGGCGCCGGGCTTACATCTGCCGGAAAGTAGGTCCCCTGCAAAACCTGCCCGTCCGCCGCCTCAAAGGTCACCTGCCTTGGTTCGGGGGGGTAAATCACCGTGGGCGTCAGGGTGGGCGTCGGCGTCTCAGTCGGGGTCGGGGTGATGGTTGGCGTGGGGGTGATCGTGGGAGACAGGGGTGTGGGCGTGACCGTGGGTACCGCAGTTTCCTCCGGGGTATTTGTTAGTGGGGGTTCTGCGGGGGACCCACAGGCTGTGACCACCAAACAAAGCAATAGCCCCAGAAGCAATACGCTGTATTTCTTCATAAAGGATCTCCTGTTGGATCTAATGACCTTGCCCTCATATCCTGCGGCGTCTCTTTCAGGGGCAGGGCACGGTAAGGCTGAAGACGAGCTCAGGGCCAAATCCCTACCTGAAAAGATAAGAGAAGCGTCTGGAGCTCATTCCGGTCCCCGACCAGGACGGAGGCGTTGTAATCATGGGCCTCATCATACACCCTGTCCCCCTCCACCATGTCCTCAGGGAAGGGGACGAAAGTTATATCTTCCTCCCAGTCAATCTCGGAAGCCAGGCAAATCAATTTACTGATCTGATTCGGGGTGAAACTCATCAGCACGTCTTCCTGGTAAATATCGATCAGGCCCGGGAGTTCTTTCAAGCCCTGAGGGGAGAGAAGCTTTTTCGCCAATGCTTTCAAGAGGATGCTTTGATTTTCCAATCGGCCAAAATCCCCGATCCAAGTCCGGAGGCGGGCTACCATTTCCACCTGCTTCCCATCCAGATCATGCGTTCCGGCCTCCAGATACACGTACCGTTCACCCTTATGGTGGCCGTACACATCCCGGGGCAGGGTGACCTCAAGGCCCCCGATCTGATCGACTATTCTCCGGAAAATCTTCGTGTTCACGGAGAGGTAATGGTCCACCTCCAGGCCAAAATTCAATTTTAAAGTTTTCGCCAGCAGCCCCGGGGATTGATCCTCCCCCTCGTAATAAATCGTACCGGGTGAGCCGTAGTAGTACGCCTGGCTGAGTTTCCCCGGGGTGATCCCCTCTGTCCTGCCCGGGAGGGAGACCGGGACATCGACCCAGAGATCCCTTGGTAAGGGCAGCACATCGATCTTCCCGTAGATGAAATCCACCCGGACGATGCGGATGGCGTCCCCCAGACCCATGTTATAGTCCGCGGCGTTCACGCCTGTGACCTGGATGATCATCGTCTCCGGTCCTCCGCAGAGCGGTTCCGGTTGAGACAGCACGGTTGGGGAGGGCGTGAAGGTAGGCACAAAGGTAGGCGTCAGGGAGGGGGTCTCAACGGGATCTGTGGGTCCCGGTTGGGCCGTCGGTGTCTCCCTCCCAGGCGGGGTTTCCTTAAGGGGTGTCGTGTTTGACAAATCCAGGGGCGCGCCCAGAGGCGTATTCCACCAGCGTACGAGATAAAATACCCCGAAAATTGCTCCCACAAGGAGAAAACTGATCAATATGCCTAGGAAAAAAGGACCTCGGAAGAATTTACGCATGCTGGAGGCTCATAGAAAACCAACCATGAAGGGAAAGCGGACTCACGGACACAAAGATAAAGGTCTCTTCGGTTGATTATACTCCCAAGGAATTCCCCTGTCAGGGAGGGTCGGTCAGTTTGCTGATGCAGCACACGGAACGTTTAGGGATATTCTCCGGCCTGGAAGAGCTGGAATATTTCTTCGAGCGCCCCCTCCTCCTTCTCAACCATGTTGAAGACCTCCTTTTTCAAAGGAGCGAAATACGTCTTTCTCTCCACCAGGATATCGTCGGGGACCTGGGCAAAGGTGATGTCTTCCTGGGGGTCGATCTTCCCCGCCAGACAGATCAACTTGCTGATCTGAGAGGGGCTGAGATCCGTCATCGTATAGTCGATCAGTTGCTGGACGATATTCGGCAGGCGCGTCAAAGTGGAGGGTGTGAGCATCTTGGCAGCCACCGCCCTCAAAATTCGGGTTTGATTCTGCATCCTCCCGTAGCCCCCGATCCCGATCCGGGCCCGGGCGATCATTTCCGCTTCCTCCCCTGTCAGCTGGTGACAGCCGGCTTTCCTATACAGCTTGGGTTCCCCAAACCTTTTTACGAACACGTCTTCAGGAAAGCACACCCTGACCCCGCCGATCCCGTCCACGATGTTCCGGAAGGCGAACAAATTCACGGCCAGGTAATGGTCCACCCGCAGGCCGAAGTTCTTCTGCAGAGTGAGGGCCAGGGAGCTGGATCCATTCGCCGCCCCATCCACATACCCCATGCCTTCCGTGCCGTAAAAATACGCCTGGTTAAGCAGGCCGTGTGTGACCCCCGTTTCATCTTCAATGCCCGGGATTTCCACCCACAACCCGCGGGGGATGGCCAGTACGGTGACTTTCTGGGTCTGGAAATCCACCCGGGCCACCCGGATGGCATCCGCCAACCCATATTCATAATCCTCCCGGGCCACCCCGGAGATCAAGACGGTCATCGAATTTGGCCCTCCGCAGACGGGTTGAATGGTGGGCGTGGGTGTAATCGAGGGGACCGCTGTCTGTCCCGGCTCCGTGGTCTGGGTGGGCGGGCTGGTTTCCCCGGGACGGGGGGTGGACGTGGGCAGTTCCAGAGCCGGTCCCAGGGGGCGGATCCAGGTCGTGGCCACAAAATACCCTACCCCTAAGAGCACCGTCACCCCAAATAGGATCAAAATCGCCATTTTGGGGGGAGATTTAAGATATCTTTTCAAAAGTTCTTTCATAATATTTTCCAATCTTCGCGTTCCACTATATCCCCTTCAACCCCCAGCGTCAAGGCCTGAAACGTCCCTTAAGAATCCCTGCTGTCAGGTTTGGGATCCATTTATATGGCTATACGAAACACAAGGGCCAGCCATTCTCTCCGGGAAAAGGGAGCGGATCATAGAGCGGGGGCCGCAAAAGAAGCCTCAATCCCAGGGGCAGGAAGCGGGGCTGCAGAAAGGGCAGCTTCCAAAAATGGCCTTTCATACCGTCCCGGTCGTTCTCGCTTAAAAAATCGATCACCCGCGGCGACAGGCAAGAGACAAGCCGGTCGTATCCGTGGTTGTTCAGGCACTCTATCTGGCTCCGGATCCACCAGTGCAGATCCAGCTCCCGTTTCAGGGGCCGCAGCGCCTGGGGGTAATCCGCGTCTGTTGTCACTGCCTCCACGGCCACTCTCGCACCCCAAAAACCCGTCACCGTTCCCCCTACTGTGGTCACCTTGACCTGTCCGGCCGCGTCGCCCACCAAAAGCACATCCAGATCCCCCACCCTGCCCCAGGGCTGCATCCGGGGATGGTGCATGGCCGCCCGGCCGGACTGCATGCCCAGGGGGCGGTAGCTGCGCATTTTCAGGAACCGGTCCAGCGTGGCCTGGATATCCCGCCCCGGCTCGCCGATCAGGCCCACCACCGCGCGGGAATCCGACTCTGGGATCAACCAGAAGAAATAGCGCGTCTCCACAACGTCAAACCAGACTTTGGTCAGGCCTCTCGGCCACCCTGCCGGCAGGTGGATCTCCGCCTGCAGCAGCGGGACCGCGGGGGGTTGGGGGATGCCCGCTGCCTGAGCGACGGAGCTCAATGCTCCATCCGCGCCCACTACCGACCCGGCGGTGACGAGGTTTTCTGCTCCCGCTTCATCTTCAAAAACCAGCCGGACCCCATCCCCGGTCTCTTCAAACCGTGCGAACGAAAGACCCAGATGCAGATCCGCGCCCGCGCGCTCAGCCCGTTCAGCCAGGGTCTTCCGGATTTCATTCCGCTCCAGGATCAGGTCGTCATCCGCCAGGGGAATGCGCACCCCGTCATTCTTCGTCTCAACTTCAAAGGACGAGATCTGGTGTTTGATCCACCCTGAGGGAATCTCCCCCATCACGCGTTCCAACCCTGGGGTGAGGATGTACGTCCTGCGCGGTGGGTCGATCTCCCTCTCCCGTTCAAAAAGCGCGGTGTTCACGCCCTTTCTGGCCAGCAATGCTGCGGTGTATAATCCGGCGGAAGATCCACCAATAACTGCCACGTCGTAATCCAAACTTCCTCCTTGAGTCCAAAGCCAAGCAACCGAAGTCTATTATAAACGATGGCCCTGAAATAGACAGCTCTCCCGGGGTCAAAAAACACTCCCCATCCGTTGATGGGGAGTGGAATATCTGTTTTAAGCCCGGTTCCCATTCGGGGTGTCACTTCCTGGCTACGCCTCGGTCCAGGTAGCTTTCCAGGATGTCGAGGATGAAATCGGGGATCTGCAGGAAAAAGCCGCGGCTGACGAGCTTCTCCACCTGGGGGTGGATTTTGGGATCCAGATCAAACTTGTCCAGGTTCATCCGGCCCTCCCCATGGACAGCGTAGGAGTAAGGACCCGTGTTGGACCCGGTATGGTCGATGACCAGATCAAGGGCATAGGGGTCCACGGTCAGAACCAGGAATAAGACGTTGATCGTTTTCCGCTCTCCCGGTCCCAGTTCAAAGGGACCTGAAGGCGTCACCTTCACCCGTTTGAGGTGGAACAGATTCTCAGCATAGATATGTTCCACGGTCAGGGGGGTCGTCCGGGAGGTGTTCTCCAGGATGTATGTGGCTTCCACAAACCCGAACCAGTCGTGGACGCCGATATAATCCACGCCGAGGTCATTCACCGTCACCTCCACCGGCCGTTTGACCACCAGGAAAGGTTCCTCTTCCTGCCATGTCACCCGATAGGTTTCTCGCAGGACAGCGTCCTGGGCTTCCCCAATCGGGCACTCGCCGCCCACCTGGTAACGGCCTTCCAGGATATAGTCCCGCTGGCCCGGAGTGGTCTCCGTCCAGGAGAGTTCCAGGGTGCCGGTCGCCCTCCCGCTGCCTTCGATGTTCATGCACTGCCCGGTCCGGACCTCCCCGGTCTTCTCATCGATCAGCCTCACCAGAAGCGCGCTGTCCGCCGGGGCTTCTACCACCGGGTTCACTTGCATGATATAAGTCTCGCCCATCCAGGCGGACCCCGCCGAGGCCGGTTCCGCGTTCAGGGATTGGATGGGGTTCTCAGCCAGGACGCTTCGTCCCTCTACCCTCACCCGGTACGGGGTATCGTTGGAAGCGTCATGCGCCAGGACCAGGTCAAAGGAGTAAGCTCCTAGGTTTTCCGCCCGGTAGGACGCTGTGATCGTCCGCTTCCCGCCGGGTTCCAGGGTAACCGGTCCCGCGACATCCAGGGTCAATGCATCCAGGTTCTCCGCACCAGCTGTGGAGAGGGAGCTGACCTCCATACCCGTCGTCGGAGAGGGGTTGTGGATCACAAAGGTGAATGTCTGCTCTTCCCCGAAGGGGGTCTCCCCGACCTCACGGCTGATTCCTGCGGGGAGCACTGTCCCCTCTTGATCCTGGACTTCCAGGACCGGGGCGATCTCCCGCCAGGTCATCTGGTAGCTCCGGGAGCCCACCGCGTCATGCGCGCCCTGGAAAGGACACTCTTCGCCCACCTGGTAGCGGGCCTTGATTGTGTACTCCCGTTCCGCTGGCGTAGCTTCACTCCAGGAGAGGGAGATTGTGTGCGTGGCTTTTAATTGGTCCACCAGGACCAGGCAGGCCTGATCTTCCACCGCGCCGGTTGCTGTTTCGATCACCTGCACCTGGAGCGCTCCCCCGTCGGGCGCGTCCACGCCCACCTCCACCGCCAACCGGAAGGTCTCTCCAATCAGAGCGCTTCCCGGCGGCAGCGGATCCGGGGTCAGGAATTGGATCAGGTTCTCCGTCATTACCCCGCTGCCTTCAATGGTGATCACGTACGGCGAGGTGTTCCCGCCGTCATGTTGGAAGGTCAAATCAAACGAGAAGGGACCCGTGTTCTCAACCCGGAAGGAGACGCTGATCTGCTTCTCCTCCTCCGGACCCAGAGTCAACGGTTCGGATGGAGAAATCTCCACGCTGGAAAGGCTGGCCAGGTTTTCAGAGGCGATCTCCGAGATCTCTAAGCTGCTGGTCCTGGAAGGATTGCGGACCAGATAATCGAGCTCCAGGGTTTGATAGAACTCATACTCGCCGATCTCATCCACGTGCCCGGATGGAAGCGAAGTGCCCGCCGGACGCTGAAGGACCAGGACCGGGGTTTCCT
Source organism: Anaerolineales bacterium (assembly GCA_046483045.1). Lineage (GTDB taxonomy): Bacteria > Chloroflexota > Anaerolineae > Anaerolineales > UBA11858 > B10-G9. The sequence continues at coordinate 41,981 of JAWODY010000023.1, forward strand.
CTTCCCAGGGGATGCGGTAAGACGCGGAGCGCTCGTGATCCAGTGCCCCTTCCAGGGGACAGCCGCTGCCCGCCTGGTAGCGGGCCTGGACTTTGTAATCCACCTCGCCGGGGGCTGATTCCGTCCAGGAAAGATTGTATGTTTTCGTGGCCTTCAAACCCTCCGCGACGGTCTGGCAGACCTGGTCCCGGATCTGGCCCGAGGAATTCTCCCGGACCCAGACCTGGAGCGCGCCCGCAGCCGGGATATCCAACCCCACTTCCACGCTGAGCGGGAAGCTGTCCCCGATCAGGAGACTTTCCGGCGAAGCTGGAAGGGGGGTCACCGATTGAACGGGCGCTGCCTCCATCACCCCGCTGCCCTGGATGGACAGCGTGTAGGGTGAAGGATTGGTGGCGTCATGGGCCAGCTCAAGGTCAAAGGAAAATGCCCCGATGTTTTTGACCAGGAAGGACACCTGGACCGTTTTCTCGGCGCCGGCGCCCACTTCAAAGGACCCGGCAGGCGAAATCTGCACATCCGACAGGTTCTCCAGGTTTTTTGCGGAGACCCCGGACACGTTCAAAGCGCTGGTCGTGGATGTGTTGCGTACCACGTACGCCAGCTCCACGGTCTCGTAGAATGGGATCTCTCCCAGGTCATCCACGCTTCCTGACGAAAGCGGGGTCCCATCCTGCTCCTCTAATCCGAGCACGGGGGGATCCTCTTCCCAGGTAACGCGGTAAGATCGGGACAGGTCCAAATCGCTCGCGTCTTCGATCGGGCAGCTGCCGCCCTCCCGGTAGCGGGCCCAGATTTTGTAATCCTCATCGCCGGCGGCCGCGTTCGACCAGGAAAGGGCGAAGGACTCACGGCCCTGCCCGGCATCCACGCCGGTCCGGCATACACGGTCCTCGATATCCTTTGTGTCCTGGTTGACGACGCTGACCTGCAAGGCACCGGAAGCGGGGAGTTCCACGCCTACATCAACGTCAAGTGGGAAGGGGTCCGCCATCCGCGCCGTGCCGGGCGAGGCGGGGCTGACGTTTAAGGATTGAATGGGGTCCGGGAGCTCGACGCCGCTACCCTGAACCATAATCTGATAGGGAGAGGCATTGGCCGCGTCGTGCGCCACCGCCAGGTCGAAAGAAAAGGGAGCCAGCTCATCCACCTGGAAGGAGACGGTGAATGTCCGGGCGCTTTCCGTGGGGATCTCCACCGGACCTGGAACGTCCACGCTGAGGTCGCTGACGTTGACCGGGTTGGCAATGGTGATCTCCTGGATATTGATACTGCTGTACGGGGAAGGGTTGTCCATCACATAGGTGAGTTCAAGAATCTTGCCTGTGACCTGATTCCCCACATCGTCCACACCACCCTCTGTGATCCCGGTGCCCAGGGGTCGCTCCATTTCCAGGACAGGGGGCGGTTCCTGCCAATTGATCACATAGGTCTGGGACTGGTCATATTCATGGCTGTCCTCGATAGGACAGCTGCC
>JAWODY010000077.1:0-9842 GCA_046483045.1 Anaerolineales bacterium
CTTTCAATCCCTCATCAATTCCCACGAATATTTCATTGATATTTGCTCCGGGTAGCGTTATAATGACATCGAAGCTCAAGGTCAGTTTGAGTTTCATCGGGGTTCACCTCCTTTTCTTCTGTAGTTAAGGTAGTGAACCCCATTTTCTTGTTTTTTTCAAGATACCTGACGTTTTTGGGACAGTATTAAAATTTTTGACTTAGCGTACACCCAATCCATTAACACTTAATAAAGGGTTGATCTGCGTTCATCTAACTTATTAGTCCCACCCGTTTCGGGATTTCATCACCTTCTTCATCTTGCCAATCAGCTCGCGGTTCATGTTCTTTTTGAGAACGAAACCGTCCGCACCCGCTTCAGAGGCTTCCAACCGATACAGGGCGTCTTCATAAACCGTGAGGATGATCACCCCGATTTCGGGATGCGACGCTTTGATCCTCTGGGTCAGGGCAAGCCCGTCCACCCCCGGCAGATTGATATCCATCAGGACCAGCAGGATCCCATTCTGTTCGATACGTTCCCAGGCCTCCTCTCCGGTGGGGGACGCGGAAATGGCGGTACCCGGGAACTCTTCTCCTAACCAGGTCTGGAGTTCTTCGCGCAGCCCCTGGTGGTCCTCGACGATCAGGACCTCTTGGGAAGCTAAAGCTGATCCTCTCTGTGTGCTATTCATCCCGCACCTCAACGTTATATAGGCAAATAGATTGCACCGGTAAAGATTATTAAAATCATAACCCCGACAGCGAAAATATACTGTCGGGCAGCGTTGACAATCATTGTCGTTAAAGGTTGATTTTCCAGCAAGGAAAGGGCTTTCTTCAGGCTACCTGTGTTTTAGCGCCAACTTGACCAGATCGGGGACGTTGTCCACATCCAGCTTCTTCATCAAACGGCTGCGGTAGGTGCTGACCGTGCTGGGTGCAAGATGCAGGGTCTCTGCGATTTCCTGGTTGGTCATTCCCTCCACCACCAGATTCATCACTTCCCGTTCCCGGGGGCTGAGATCCTGGAGAGGGTCTTGCGTTTTACCGCCCTCCCGTTTCTGAACGTAATCCTCAACCACCCTCTCTGTGACATCTTTGCATAGGTAGCGCTCTCCGCGGCTGACCGCTCTGATAGCATCAGCCACCTCCACCCCGGCGGTTTCTTTGCGCAAAAACCCGCGTGCGCCCGCTTTCAGGGCCTGGTATATATGCTCTTTCGTGGAATGCATGGAGAGGATGACCACCTCTACCCCGGGACATGTATCGAGGACCTTCCGGGCCGCATCGATCCCGCTCATACCCGGCATGGAAATATCGAGGAGGATGACATCCGGCTTAAGACGGCGGCACTGACGGATCACCGCCCGCCCGTCCCCCGCTTCCCCGACCACGTTAATATCCCCCTCCCGATCCAAAATGGCCTGCAGCCCGTCCCGGACCAATTTATGATCATCCGCTAAAATGACCTCAATCATCGCTCTCCCTTCTGGGAACCTGGACCCGGACCACCGTGCCCTTGCTTTTTTCAGACTCAATGGAGAATGAACCGCCAATCACTTCGGCTCGCTCGCGCATGTTGATCAATCCCCACCCCTGTGTTTCTTCCTCCATCCCTACATCCGCCACTTCAAATCCACGCCCGTCATCCGCGATTTCCAGGACAACAAATCCATCACTTTCCTGAAGCTGGATCGTGACCCGGGCAGCCCGGGCATGACGGATGACATTGCCCAAAGCTTCCTGCGCCACCCGGAAAAGTACATTCTCATCGCGAACGGGTAGACGGGGTTCCAGGGTTCTTCCCTGAACGACCAGGCTCATATCTACCTGATCCTCAAGCTGATCCACGTACCAGTGCAGGGCAGCGAAAAGCCCATAATCATCCAGGACCGGGGGGCGCAAATTATTGATCACCCGGCGGATATTTTGCGAAGTGTCTTCCACCAGCGAAGCCGCATCCGCGATCTTCGATTTCATCATTTCCAAATCCCCCGGCTGTGCATCCATCATGCCCTTGACCCGGTCTAACGTAAAATGGAGCAGGGAAAGCGTCTGCCCCACCTGGTCGTGCAGATCACGGGCAAATCTCCGCCTTTGAACCTCATCAGCCTCCACCAGACGGGCTGTAAGAGACTCCAGTTCCCTTTTCCTGCGCCGTAGCTCATTCTCCATCAATGTCCGTTCGGTAATGTTGCGAATGAGACTGAGGTTGACCCTTTTCCCTTGCAGTACAAAGTGTTTGGCTGTGATCTCCACCACCATTACCGTGCCGTCCTTCTTTTTGTGATAGCGGAGGGGGACATGGAATTCCCCTACACCTTCCGCATCCGTCTGAGCCCCAAATTCATAAATCATCCCCTTGGTCTCCTCGGGCTGAGCGGAAAGATCCGTGGCTTTCAAGGACAACAACTCCTCCCGCGTGTAACCATACAACTCCTGGGCAGTGAGATTGGCATCCAGGATATCCAGAGTATTCTCATCCACCAGAAACAAGGCATCGGTCGCGGATTGAAAGAGACGGCGGTATTTCTCCACACTTTGTTTCAACTCAGTCCTGGCCATTTTCAGATCCGTAATGTCCTGAATTGTACCGCGCAGCCGCTGCAACTCCCCACCGGAGAATTCAGGTTCGCCTAGGGTGTGCACCCAGCGCTGGTTACCCTCAGCTGTGACAATGGGAAGCTCCAAGTCATAGGGCTCCCCCTCCTCCCGTGCCTTCTGAATGACCTCTTCCAATCTGGGTCGGACATCCGGAGGGTAGAAAGCCATCGCCTCCCCCACAGTTGGCTCATACTCCGGAGGGACCTCATGGATGTCACGGGTGACCTTGGACCACCACACCTTTTTCGTGTCCAGGTCAATTTCCCAGGCCCCAACCCAGGCCATTTTCCCCGTTTCTTCCAGAAGCTTGTCTCTCACCTTCAAGGATTTCTCTGTTTCAATTAAGTCTGAGATATCCACTGCAGCGACATAATTGGCAGGTTTCCCTTGATATTCAATCTCTGCTGAAAGGGTCTCCACCCATCGGACCGCCCCATCTTTACGAAGGATTCGAAAAGTTTGCCGGTCAGGTGCATCCCCTCCCCTCATCTGCCTCTGGAGGTTATCCATGACCCGTTCCCGATCCTCAGGATGGACCTTAGAGGCAACATCTTCCAAAGAGAAAGCGAGCAGCTCCTCAACCGTGTAACCGCTCAAATCAGCCATGGCCTGATTGGCGAAAACGATCCCTTCCTCCTGAATGATCTCCAGCCCCTGCAAAGAACCTTCAACCAGCGCCTGATATGTTTCCTGGGTGTATACCCCCTCCGTGATGTCATAGCCAATGGACTGGTACTCAACGAGCTCCCCCTTTTTATTAAAAAGCGCCTGATCCGTCCATCGCTGCCACTCGATCTCCCCCTCTTTATTGAACACACGATGTTCATAGGTGGTGACAGGATGGTCCTCAGTCAGGGATTGAAGTTTCTGGCACACAAAGTCCCGGTCTTGCTCTGGAATCTTAGGCAGGAAACTTTGTCCGATGATCTCATCATATGGCAAATCGGTCCTCTCGCGGTAGGCCTGGTTGGCGAAGGTCAGCCGGGTATCGGGCGTAAAGCGGCAGATATAAAGGGAGGGATGATCCACAATTCCGCGGTACAGTTTTTCTCGCTTCCGTACCTCTCCAATGAAAACTCCTGTCAGGTAGCCAAAGATCACAAACAACACTAACACCAAGATGCGGTTATACAATTCAGACCGGGGAGGGTTCAGGATTAAAACATCTAAAAAGGTCCTTGAATAGAAAATAAAATGATCAAGCAGGGCATCGACCACCCAGAACAAAACCCCCAGGCCTATGGATAATAAGAGAGGAACCCGGCGCTGTTTGAACATGGAACGTTACCCTTTGGACCAATGAATGGGACGTTTATGCTTTACGCTGGATGGAAATTGATCTGTTGATTATTCTACCAAACATCTCATCGAATCCCGGGAATGACCTGTTCTTGATGTGTAATATATTTTTGACATATATAAACTAAACTGTTACAATCCAGACACATGCAAAAGAAGAAGAACGGACAAGGAATCTGACCATGAAAGTAGCCATCAGCGCAAACTCCCCCCACCAAGATGCCCGGTTCGAACCCCGCTTCGGGCGCAGCCCGTTTTTTGTCTTCCTGGATACAGCCACACAGGATAAGCATTCGGAACCCAACCCCGCTGCACAAGACCGGGGCGGGGCGGGTACCAGGGCTGCTCAATTCCTCTCCAATCAAGGCGTTGGAGCTGTGATCAGCGGGCGCTTCGGTCCCAACGCATACACCGCCCTGGAGGCGGCAAACATCAAGATGTACCAGGCCCAAGGGGGATCGATGGAGTCGATCATGGAGGATTTCCAAGCTAAAGAATTAGATCAGGTCACGTCTTCCTCTGGGGCAGGAAGAGGACGCGGGCGGGGGCGGAGACAACGATGATCATCGCGGTCGCCAGCGGCAAGGGGGGGACAGGGAAAACCACAGTTGCCACCAGCCTGGCAGCCGCTGTCCCTGCTGACACGTTTCTAGACTGCGATGTCGAGGCGCCAGACGCGCACATCTTTTTAAGCCCGGAATTTCAAGAGCAGAAGAATGTGGAGATCCTGATCCCCCAGGTGGACCTTAGAAAATGCACTGCCTGCAGGATATGCACGGAGGTGTGCCAGTTCAACGCCATTGCGCTTATGGGACAGGACCCGCTTGTCTTCCCGGCCCTCTGTCACGGCTGCGGGAGCTGCACGCTGAACTGTCCCGAGCACGCCATCCAGGAAGTGCCCCGCACCCTGGGAGTCCTGGAGAGCGGCCCCACTCCCAACGGCATTCAATTCGCCCAGGGCCTTCTGAACGTCGGTGAACCTATGGCGGTTCCGGTCATCAGCCAGCTCAAAAAATGGCGCTCCCAGAGGAATAACCATCTGGAAATTCGGGATGCGCCGCCCGGTACTTCCTGCCCGGTGGTGGAATCCCTCCGCGGGGCCGATTTCGTCCTCCTGGTCACAGAGCCAACTCCCTTCGGTCTCCATGATTTGAAGTTGGCAGCCCAGGTTGTGAAGGACTTGAACCTCCCCTCCGGGGTAATTATTAACCGCGACAGAGAGGGGATGTCTGGGGAAGTGGATTATTTCTGTAAGCAAGCAGGGCTCCCCATCCTGATGAGCATCCCCCTGAAACGTGACATCGCTGAAGGGACTGCCCGCGGTCGAACGCTGATCGACATCGACGGTACATACAAGAAACGCTTTCAAACTATGTTCAAGGAGATTTCAAACCTCAGTGCCCTACCCGACTCACAGGAACGATCGCCCACCCTGGGAGGGTGAGCTAAGCATGAAGAACTGTAAAACCTGCAGGGACAGCAAGCGATCCTTCTCATGGACGTTGGGCCCATTTCCGCAAGGAACTTTCAGGGCTCTTCACCTCTCTAAAAACCCGCGGGGGCGCCAAAGATGAACCAACTCGTCATCCTGAGCGGCAAAGGCGGCGCCGGGAAAACCAGCCTCACGGCTGCCTTCGCCCACCTGGCGGAGACGGACCCCCGGATCCCATCGATGGTCCTCGCAGATGCTGATGTGGACGCCTCGAACCTGGAATTGGTGTTAGGGCCCCACAAATTGGAAAGCGAGGAGTTTTGGGGAGGCCAAATGGCAGTCATCGACCAGGATGCCTGTCTCGGGTGCGACGAATGTGAGATGGTTTGCCGCTTTGACGCGATCATAGCAGAAGGCGACAGTTACCGGGTCGACTCCATCGCGTGTGACGGATGCGCTGCTTGCTTCTACCACTGCCCAAACGACGCCATCCGCATGCGCAGCCAGGTGGTGGGAGAATGGTACCATTCTGACAGCCCCTTCGGACCCCTCTTCCACGCTAACCTGCAACCCGCCCAGGAGAATTCAGGAAAATTGGTCTCCACGGTCAAACAGCACGCACGCATGTTAGCCGAAGAGGAGGAATATGACCTGCTGCTTGTGGACGGTCCCCCGGGGATCGGCTGCCCGGTGATTTCCGCTGTATCCGGCGCGGATCTGGCTTTGGTCGCCGCTGAACCGAGCCTAGCCGGGATCCATGACATGCAGCGCGCCTTAGATACCACCCACCATTTCGGGATCCAAACCCTGGTATGTATCAACAAAGCTGATATTTATCCCGAAGGCAGCGCGGAGATTGAGTCCTTCTGCCGCGAACGTGAAATCGAGATCCTAGGCACCATCCCTTTTGATGAAATGGTCATAGAAGCCATGACCCAGGGGCAGCCAGTGACACGGTACCAACCTGAAGCACCGGCAAGTCGGGCCTTGCAGGAGATCTGGGACCGCATGGTAAACCATCTGCTCAACATGAACAATTGAAATCAAACCCCCGCAGCCAAACGGGCTGCTTCATGCATGAGGTCACATAGGGACAGAAAACACTCACATCGTATCAATGAAACCGGATTGAACCAGGGAGAGGAAAATATGACCAAGATCGGAATCATCATATGTGATCGATACCGGCGCTGTGCAGGAGGAAAATGTCTACGGGCGATGAGGAACTGCGAGGGAGCGTTCTCCATCTACCAACCCGGGAAGGCGCAGCTGGTCGGATATACGACGTGCGATGGGTGCCCGGGCGGGAATATCGAATATGCCTGCAACGAAATGGTTGGCAACGGGGCGGAGGTGATTCATCTGGCAACAGGGTTGGTGGTCGGGTATCCACCCTGCCCATATATGGAAACCTTTGTGGACTTAATCAGGGCCAAATACGACTTAGAAGTAGTGGTCGGCACCCATCCTATCCCCCAAAAGTACAAAGAGATACATGAAAAATTGGGCACCTGGGAGGACCCTTCCTGGGAAGCGATCCTCAAACCCACCCTCGCTGATCAGGAGACAAGGCTGGCTTACAATTGATGGGTCGCCCCAACGCAGGTTAGATTTTTAATAGAGTTCCGGCTGGGACCCCAAGGTGGAAAAAACGAAAATGAATCAAGGAAGTCCAGAAAATCGAGCACTAACCATCACCATCCTTTATGACAACAAACCCTTCGATGAGCGATTGAAGACTAAGTGGGGCTTTTCTGCTTTGATCGAAAATGAAGGGCACAGCCTGCTATTTGACACGGGAGGTGACAGCCCTACTTTACTGAATAATATGCGCGCCCTGGGGATCGATCCGGGGAGCATCCAGGCCCTCCTTCTCTCCCATCCCCATGAGGATCACACCGGAGGGGTAGAGGGCGTGCTGCAGGAGAACGATTCCCTCCCCGTTTACCTGCTTCCCTCTTTTCCAACGGCTTTTAAACGAAACCTGAGTGACCGAACGGAAGTCATTGAAGCCCAAACAAGTCAAGAAATCACCCGGGGGATGTACACGACCGGAGAGATGGGAGAGGAAATCCCGGAACAGGCCCTGGTCATCCGAACCTCGCAGGGGTTGCTTGTAATCACCGGCTGCGCCCATCCCGGGATCGTCAATGTGATCCGAAAAGCCTCCGACCTTTTTAAAGAAACGGTGGTCGCAGCTTTAGGCGGGTTCCACTTGAAGAGCAAAAGAGCATCCGAGATAAAAGGCATCCTCTCCGAATTCCGCCAGCTCGGGGTGAGATACGCCGCACCCAGCCACTGCACAGGAAAACGTGCCATCGCCCTATTCAAAAAAGAGTACAAAGAAAATTTTATCCGCAGTGGAGCAGGCAAGATCGTCCAGATTGAAGATACCCTCCGGGCTGTCGATCCCACCCAGGAAGAGATCAAGAAGGAGCATAAATGAGACACATTTCAGCTCAAGTGATCATGGGCCCCCTAAAAGAAAAAGTAACCCCACCGGGGTTTGAAAAAGCCCTGGAAATCTTTCACCAGCACGGGTTAGATATCCAATCCAGCCTCCAGAGAATACGGATTGCCGGCGAGGGTGAAAGCATCTTCGCAGCTATAAAAGAGGTTTTTCAAAGCACGCCCAAGGAACCGGGCAGCCTGATCACTGCCACGATCTCTCACCGACCCACAGGAGCAGGACCCGGCACCGGGGAAGGTTCCCAGGTGAGCGGGACCGCGACCTTTCACCCCATCGGGTTCGTGAAGAACCGGTTTGATGCTTCCAGCAGCAGAGAGGAGATGCGCAGCGGGGAATCCCGGATCTCCCTCCATCCCACCTTAACCGGCGGACTTAAAGGCTTGTCCCCGGGAGAACAGGTCCTGGTCTTGTTCTATTTTGACCGCACCGAGAGTTTTGATTTACACCAACACCCCCGGGGGGATCGAGACAGAAAGAAACGCGGTGTGTTCGCCCTGCGCAGTCCCCGCCGACCCAACCCCATCGGAGCCACGGTGGTGGATGTGGTATCCATCACAAACAATGTCCTGGCCGTGCGCGGCTTGGATGCTTTCGACGGCACTCCGGTTTTGGACATTAAACCATCCTGACTTGGCTGGCGGGACCATTTTCCCGGGAGCCTAAATTACCATCACCGTCGTGAGCATCAACCTCCCGGGCAATAGGCTCCGCGACGCACTATACCCACCCCTTTAAAAAATAAAACGCGCTGTTTGATCAAACACAGCGCGCTACACATAGGTGCCCCCACGGGGACTCGAACCCCGGTCTTAGCCTTGAGAGGGCTATGTCCTGGGCCGCTAGACGATGGGGGCATGGCGGCGATAATTCTATCATGCAGGCCTGGGTTCGTCAATGAAAGGGCTGCTTAGAATGCTGTCAGAAACCTTGAGCACTAGGCGCTCACGCTCCCATCAAACGTCCGGCCAGGGCTGTGATCAAGCGCTGCGGCCCGCGCTGGGCGGTCCAGGCGAAGACTTTGTTCAGAAAACCGGGCACCACACCAGGTTTCTCATGCAGCATGGACCGCACTCCGATCTCCGCCACATGCTCACTCTCCATCATCAGCAGCCGGATATAAAGGTTTCCCTGGCGGTCCTGCCCGGCCACATCATGAAACTCCGTTCTCGTCGGACCCGGAGAGACCACGGTGCAGCTGACCGGGGAATTCCGCAACTCGTAACTCAGGGCTTCTCCAAAACTCCGCACCAGACTTTTCGTTGCCCCGTATAAGGCATATTCCGGCATGGGTTGAAAGGCTCCATTGGATGCGACCAACATGATGTATCCAAATCCACGCTCTTTCATCCCATCCAGGACCAGCCGGGTCAACCCCACAAGGGTTTGCACATTCAATTTGATCATCGTCCGGTAGCGTTCCCAATCGCCTTCCTCAAAAGGACCGTGCATCCCGAAACCAGCGTTGTTTATTAAAACATCAACCTGAAGCCCTTCCTTATCCACCTCATCCAGGAGCTCCTGTGGCGCTTCATCCCGGGCCAGATCCATAGCAATCACCCTGGCCTTCACACCATACTCACCCTCGATCTCCTCCCGCACTTCCGCCAAGAGCTCCTCGCGTCGGGCCACCAGGATCAGGTTGCACCCCCGAGCAGCCAGGCGGCGTGCAAAATCGACACCCAATCCGGAAGAAGCTCCTGTGACCAGAGCCCATTTTTCCGCCAAATTACCTTGCATAATCCTTTCTCCTTTTCCAGAAATGAGTGAACGCTCCCCACAGTAAGCTGTGGGGCTTCTAGGGATTAGAACCCAAGCACGCCATCCCACGTGCCAAAATATTCCGGCCGGCATTTTCATCTCTATCGAGAGAAAGACCGCAATGAGGACAATTATGAACACGTTCAGACAGACCTTTTTTGACAATCTCGCCGCAGTCAGAACACATTTGGGACGTATTCCTGGGATCAACTTTTACAAAACCACGACCAGCATTCTCGGCTTTGTACGCGGTAAACTGTATCAGTTGATTCCAGGCGGCATCACCAATGCTTTTGTT
>JAWODY010000078.1:0-25109 GCA_046483045.1 Anaerolineales bacterium
CTTTCAATCCCTCATCAATTCCCACGAATATTTCATTGATATTTGCTCCGGGTAGCGTTATAATGACATCGAAGCTCAAGGTCAGTTTGAGTTTCATCGGGGTTCACCTCCTTTTCTTCTGTAGTTAAGGTAGTGAACCCCATTTTCTTGTTTTTTTCAAGATACCTGACGTTTTTGGGACAGTATTAAAAAATTTCACAGCCTTTCTGGACAGATCGATTCCATTACCATCTTTCCAATTTCCCCGTCAACCACGGTCAGGAAAACAACTTCATAACATCTACCCGGAACCAAGATAATCCGTTATAATTTGGAAATGATGGCTATGCCCCGGAAACAACTTTCCCACATGAATGTCAGAAAACCGGCTGCTGCTTCCAAGGCGGCTGCCCCGATCATGAATGTAGCCGCCCTAAAAATCCTAATGGAGCCCGAAAAACCTGATCTCTAGCAGGTGGAAAGTATCATATTGTGATCCATGAACCCGGGCTCTAACAACCGTCCGGGTTTTTACCTATCTAGCATCTGAATCACTTCAAAGGTGAGATTATGAACAACATACCACAGACCGGAAATGAAATCCGAGAATCCTTCATCGATTTTTTTAAAGAGAAAGGACACAAATTTGTCAAATCCTCATCCTTAGTCCCCGGGGGGGATTCCACCCTTCTTTTCACAAATGCTGGGATGGTGCAGTTCAAAGACATATTTTTAGGGACAGAACAGCGCGACTACAACAGGGCAGTAAATTCGCAAAAGTGCATGCGAGTGGCTGGGAAACACAACGACCTAGAAGATGTGGGACGGGATGACAGCCACCATACTTTTTTCGAGATGTTAGGCAATTGGTCCTTTGGGGACTACTACAAGAAAGAGGCAATTTCTTGGGCCTGGGAGCTGTTGACCGATGTTTGGAAATTACCCAAGGACCGTTTGTATGCCACGGTTTTCAAAGACGAGCTGAAGGAGATCCCTACCGATGAAGACGCTGCAAGGTACTGGCTCGAACAACCGGGATTCAAAGAAAGCCATCTCATCTATGAAGGTAGAAAAGAAATCCTCTGGGAAATGGGGGACACCGGACCTTGCGGTCCAAGCTCTGAAATCCATTATGACCTCCATCCCGAACTGGGACCGGTTAAGGACAAAGAGTCCATCAACAGCGAACGCTTCATCGAGATCTGGAACCTGGTATTCATCCAGTACAACAGGGTAAGTCCGGATCACTTGGAACCGTTACCTGCCACTCACGTGGATACAGGCATGGGGTTTGAAAGAGTGGTGGCTATCCTACAAAACTCAGGGTCCAACTACAAAACAGATCTCTTTCTGCCTTTGTTGAAAGCCACCCAAGCCTTGACGGGGGACAGCAATCAGGAACTGGACCGGAATATCACGCCGTACCGGGTCATTGCAGACCACGCCCGAGCAGCTGCATTTTTAATAGCAGACGGAGTGGTCCCCGGAAATATCGGCAGGAATTATGTCTGCCGAATGATCATCCGCCGTGCTTTCCGCTTTGGCGGACACCTGGGGCTCCACAAACCTTTCCTGGCAGAAGTGGCGAAACCCGTCATTGAAAATTACAAAGGAACGTATCCGGAACTGGAACGGAACCAACAAATCATCCTCAAGACCATCACCCGGGAGGAGGAACAATTTCAAGAGACGCTTGAAAATGCTACCTACCGCCTGGAAAATATGCTCCACGACTTGAAAGAACAGGACAAGGAGACCCTTCCCGGCGATCAAGCTGCCCATCTATATACAACATATGGAATGCCGCTGGAAATCACTCGTGATATAGCTGAAGAGAAAGGGTTAGATGTTGATGACCAGGGATTCCGGGAAGCGATGGAAGAACACCGCCTTGCCTCCGGGAAAGGGGAAAGTATGGGAGATGTGGGTAGAAAAGAGGTCAAGTTATACCGTGATTTGTTGAAAGACCTGCAAGAGGAAGGGAAATTAGACTCCGAAGGTGTCCAGTATGACCCTTATGGGGAGCTGGAGTTTTCGGGAGAAATCCTGGCGCTCGTTCATGAGGGAGAATGCATCGAAAGAACCCAACCGGGCCAAGATGTGAATGTGATTGTCCCCCGGACGCCTTTCTATTTGGAAGCAGGTGGTCAAGTGTCTGACACCGGGATGATTGCCGGGGAAAATTGGCAGATAGATATCAGGGACGTGTATCAACCCGCAGCCGGGGTGATTGTCCATGTCGGAAATGTGCGCAAAGGGAATCCTGAGGTTGGAGAAGAGGCAGCGATTATCGTCGACAGTCAGCGCCGAAGGGACATCATGCGCAATCACACAGGAACTCACCTCCTGCACGCAGCTCTGGATGAAGTGCTGGGGGAGCATGCCCGCCAGGCTGGGTCCCTGGTCGCGCCTGACCGGCTACGATTTGATTTCACCCACAACGAAGCCCTTTCCAACCAGGAACTGGAGACCATTGAAGAGATAGTAAATCAAAGGATATTGGAAAATCACCCTTTGCGCATCGCTCACAAACCGCTTCAAGAGGCTGTAGATGAAGGCGCGAGAGCTTTGTTCGGAGAGAAATACGGAGACGTTGTCCGGACCGTCAAAATGGGGACATTCTCCTATGAATTATGCGGCGGCACACATTGTGAGAGCAGCGGGGATCTGGGCATATTTTTAATCACCAATGAAGGGAGCGCTGCAGCCGGCATCCGGCGCATCGAGGCTGTAACCGGCAGAAAGGCATACCAACTCGTGCAGCGGAGATTTCGAGAACTTGACAAGGCTGCTTCATACCTCTCGACCGGCCCCGATCAGGTGGCTGAGCAAACGAAAGCCGTTCTCAACGAGCTTGATAAAACGCATCACGAACTGGAATCCATACGTGAAAAGTTAGCTTTCTTGGAACTAAATCAGGCCTTTGAAAAAACGTCCCAAGTCCAGGGAATTCATGTACTCTCTGCGACGTTAAAAAATGTGGACATGGAAGCCTTAAGGCGCATGGCTGACCGTTTCCGACAGGAGTATCCCGAACAGGGTGTGGCTGTCCTGGCGACAATCGTCGACCACTCCCCCCAGATGATCGCCGCGGTCACAAAAGATCTTGTGGCCCGGGGGATAAGAGCTGACGAATTGGTGACTTTCGTCGCGGAACAGGTGGATGGTGGTGGAGGAGGTCGCCCGACCTTGGCCCAAGCTGGAGGGAAAAGTCCAAAAAAACTGGAAGAAGCATTGAAAAGTGTCGCTGAATGGGTGGAGCGGCAACTCACTTAGCATCCATTGCTGATGGTGGTCAGGAGCGAGCTGTCCTTTTTCTCCTCACCCCGGGGAAAGGTTTTTGCTTCGCTCCCTCTACAAATAGATGGAATCATTCAAACCCCTTAAAGTCTAACGACCTTATGAAGCCAGATTTGGTAAAATATCCCCTGTGAAAACGCAAATCATTCACCTCGAGAGCCACGATGATACCCATTCCGTCACAGATAAGATGGATTGGTCTCAAACACCCCGTGTGCTCCTGATCTGGCCTGAAAAGAACGATATCCTGACCGATCATCTGGATTTGGTCATCCTGGAGCGCCACAGCACATCCTTGGGAAGCCAATTGGGATTGGTTGCAGACCAGCCGGACGTCATCTACAACGCCAAAAAAGCCGGAATCCCACATTTTAAATCCAGAGCGGAAGCCCAAACCAAACCCTGGCCCCGCTCCCGACGGTATTATCGCCAGCGCTCTTTCCAGGAAAAGATCCTGGAACCAAAAGAAACAGACCTGCCTGAAAAACCGGAAAAAGGTGTCTTATTTGAACTTCCTCCCTGGGCGCGGTTGACCACCTTTACTGTCGCAGTGATCGCTGTACTCACGATCGCTTTCTTGTTACTTCCCAGATCGGAAATCTTAATACCCGTCCAAGATCAATGGACAGAAGTCATCATCCCTGTGCGAGCTTCCCCAGACATCCAAAGCGTGTATGTCTCAGGTGCGCTTCCTGCCCGCGAGATCTCAGTCACTATAGAGAAGAGGGCCCAGATGGAAACGACCGGAACGGTATCCATACCCGAGACATACGCTGCCGGAGAAGTCGTCTTCACAAATTTGACGAATCACGAAGTAGAGGTCCCCAAAAACACAATCCTAACGACTGGAGTGGAGGACCCAGTCAGCTACCGGACTCTTCATGCAGTTGAGCTGCCTGCGGGTACAGGTAACAAGGTGGAAGCCAAGATAAAAGCCAAAGATCCCGGCTCTTTTGCCAATCGAGAAGCTGGCGCTGTTTCCGGAATTGGAGCAGGTTTTGGGGCAGACCTTACGGTGACCAACCCTCAACCCATCCACGGGGGGAAGGATATTTACCTATCGATCGCTTCCGAACAGGACAAGCAAACGTTGACTGAACAAGTGATCCAGGATGTAAAAGAAGGCGCTCTAGAACGATTAAAGCAGAAAATGGATCCGGGGGATATGTTTATAAGTGAATCCCCTATCATTAAAGAAATCGAAGAGAAAGAATTTACCCCTTCAGAAGGAGAACCCGGAGAAACCCTGGAAGTCAACATCCGTGTCATACTTTCGGGCTGGATTGTCAAAAATCAGGACCTGAGGACATTAGCCCAAGATGTCATGCAGACCAACCAATATACAAATCAATACCAACCTGTCTCTGATACGCTCACATATCAACCGGATACAAAAATCACGGTGCATGACAACAAAGAAGCGGAATGGATGCTGGCAATAAAATGGCAGCGAAAACCAAATGTCAAAGAGAGTGAAATTGTGAGTACAGTGCTTGGTCAGACGCCATCCCAAGCAAAACGCAAATTGACAGAAAAGTATAAGCTCACCAATCCCCCCCAGATTTCCATATTCCCATCTTGGTGGCCAAGGCTTCCCTTTTTACCATTCCGAATTAAGGTGGAATAAGAAAGGATCACTTCCCAACATGGACAACTCATCGCGTGTGCTGGCCGTAGACCCAGGACAAAAAAGAATAGGGGTGGCAGTTAGCGATCCAACAGGCACGATCGCGAACCCACTGGAGGTCTTAAAACATCAGACCCGGGAATTGGACGCCCAAAAAATCATCGAGATCGCTAAAGAATATAAGGCAGTCAAAATAATCATTGGACAGGCACTTGACTGGGATGGCTCTGTATCCTATCAAGGGAAGAAATCAAAGAGATTAGCAGGACGCATCAGAGAGAAAACAGATATCCCTGTCATCCTCTGGAACGAATACGGGAGTACGAAAACCGCTCATGAAGCACGGCTGGCGATGGGCCTTTCCCGTAAAAACCGGGCCAAAGACATCGATCATCTCGCTGCTACCCTCATCCTGCAATCCTACCTGGACGCCCAGGAAACCGGGGAAAAAAACGCCCATGAGTAAACGAGGGAAATCGAAAGCATGGGGTGTGCTCTTCCTCCCCCTGATCACTTTAGCTGTACTAACCCTGTTCTTTCTGGGAGGCATAGTCACGAGCATCCCTAAGCGAGCGGAGGAGATCTTTGGCGCTCCTGATCCCGAGTTAAATACCCGCAAATTATACTATCAATCACTACTGCTGGTTTGGAACGCTGAAAAGCTGACGACCCCCTCAAATCTTCAAGGGGGAATGAAAACGTTTCACATTGATCCAGGTGATCCACCATCAAACATCATAAACAGGCTCCAAAAAGAGAGCTTAATTGATAACCCCAGCCTGTTAAAAACATACCTGGTTTACAGCGGCATAGATAAAAAAATCCAGGCGGGGGACTTCATCTTGAGCCCAGCCATGACGGAGATCGAGATCGTTCAGGCCTTTGAAAACCCAAATCCACAAAAAATATCTCTGACCATTTTCCCCGGCTGGCGGACGGAGGAGATCGCTGGGGTATTACCCGAACTAGGTATAGACATCTCCCCCCGGGTTTTTATCCAAGAGGTGAAAATTCACAGAAGGGAAGGCCGTTTGTTTCCCGGCACATATCAAGTTGACCGGGACATCACAGCAGCACTCCTCGTAAATACCTTAATAACAGCTTTTGAGGATCATTATACAGAAGAAATCAAGCAGGGAATAAGAGAGCAAGGCCTTTCTCCAGATGAAGGGCTGACATTAGCTTCCATCGTGGAAAGAGAAGCTGTGATGGAGGAAGAAATGTCCCTCATCGCCTCTGTGTTTCTTAACCGCCTTAAAAAGGGGATGACACTGGGAGCTGATCCAACCATCCAATACGCTCTGGGATATAATGAGTCCCAGGAAACATGGTGGAAGAACCCCCTCTCAACGGAAGATTTTCGAGTGGAATCTGCGTATAACACCTACCAAAACACAGGCCTTCCTCCCGGACCGATCTGCAATCCAAGTTTATCCGCTCTCAAAGCAGTAGCGCAACCTGAATTCTCCCCTTACTTCTTTTTCAGCGCCGCATGCGACAATTCGGGCCGGCACAACTTTTCAGAAACCTTCGAAGAACACCAACAAAATATTTGCCCTTGATCCTCTCACTTCGACATTTTCCACAGAAGGAGGGGTTATATCGATCACTATCGAGACGATAAAAAGCAGGTTTGCTACGTCCCCAACCCCCGTTCTTTCCAGGCGATTCGGGCGCTGGCCGCCACAAAGATGCTTCCTGTGACTAAGATCAGATGATCATCACCCGCGTCCTGAAGAGCCTGCTCCAAAGCATCCCCGACATCATGGACTACTTTGGTTTCGCATTCGTAATCAGCCGCTTTCTTTGCCATCAAGTCCGGATCCATAGCCCGGGGATGTGTGGCTTGGGTGCAAATTAAAAGACGCGTCCGTGGTAAAAGTTCTGCAAACATCCCCTTTAGTGCTTTATCCTCGGAAATACCGAAAACCAGGATCATGGATTTCTGAGGGAAAAATTGATCGACGGTCTCCCTAAGTTTAGCGATCGCTGAAGGATTGTGAGCAGCATCAAAAATCACGGGAGGAGAGCGCTGGGCGATTTCAAATCTAGCCGGCCAAACGGTACCTGCGATTCCATCCCGAATATCCCCCATGGAAATCAGCAGGCCCCTTTTGGAAAGCGTTCTGAGTGCTGCATAAGCTGTGGCCGCGTTCTCAATCTGGTATCTCCCTAAGAGCGGGATTTGTATTTTTTCCCCTTCATCCTCCAGTGTGTCTGGGTTTTCACCGATGAGAAACGATTGTCCCTCTAAACTGGCATGAAGGGGTTGAAAGACGTAATCCTTTCCCACTTCAATCAAAGGAGCATTCCGCTCATCAGCTATCTCTTTGACCACATCCCGGGCGGATTCTTCTTGGGGAGCAAGGACGATAGGAACACCCAGTTTGATGATCCCGGCTTTCTCCCGGGCGATCTTGGGAAGCGTTTCTCCAAGAATCGACGTATGATCCAGATAAAGGGCGGTGATCACGGAAACCAGGGGTGTGATGATATTCGTCGAGTCCAGACGTCCTCCGAGGCCTACCTCAACCACAGCAATATCCACGTTGTGTCTGGAAAAATAGAGATAACCCAGCCCTGTGGTGATTTCAAACGTCGTCAAGCGGGGTATGGTTTCGATAACAGGCTTCAACTCATCCATCAATTCCACCAGGTCAGACCTGGAAATGGGTTGGTGATTGATTTGGATCCGTTCCTCAAAATCTTTCAGGTGGGGGGAGGTGTACAACCCCACCTGGTAGCCTGCTTCTGCCAAAACGTGGGAACAGAAAGCGCTCACCGACCCTTTCCCCTTGCTTCCAGCGATGTGAAGGCTCTGAAAATCCTTCTCTGGGTTTTCGATGCGCTCCATAAAGGTCCGCATGCGATCCAGATCAAAGTTTTCAGGCTTCAGGTTTTCTTGATGGGTACGGCTGAAATCGACGAAACTGTAAATATAATCGAGGGTTTCCTGGTATTTCTCTTGAAGTGATTTCATAGTGCTAGGATTGTAACCTCCTCACGCTCCTGACGCAACTGTAAACAAGGCTGGATACCTCGTTAAGAGAAACTTATTCAAAAATATGCGAACTTGTTTTTTTGTTATCGGATATTAACTCCCTTTTAAACTTTAAGATAACTTCCTTGCTAGGAGCCTGATCAGGGGTTATGATATGATTAAGGTGTTTCCAGGATAAACTGGATCAAACCCTATCCACTATCCACTATTAAGAGGAGAATTCTTTATGTACAAAAAACGTCTTTCTTACCTTTTGTTCGCGCTTTTCATCATCAGCGCCTTTTTACTTAGCGCTTGTGGCGGAGAGGCCGAACTGGGAACGGAGGAAAACCCCATTATCTGGGCAGTGGTCCCCTCCGGGGAAACTGAACAGGTCGTGACTGGCTTCGAAGAGGTTGCCAGCCTGATCCAGGATGAGACCGGCCTGGTGATTGAGCCATTTGTGGCTACAGAGTATGCCGGCGTGATCGAAGCTATGTGCAGCGATCCACCCAAGGCTCACATGGCCTCCCTGGCCACTTTCTCTTATATTTTGGCCAGCGAAAGAGGTTGTGCGGAAGCAGCCCTGGTGGCTGTTCGCTTCGGCAGCGCAACCTACAACGGGCAGATATTCGTGCGCGCAGACAGCGGAATAGAAAGCATATCAGACCTGGATGGAAAGACCTTCTGCCGCCCCGACCCCTTGAGCACCAGCGGCTGGATCATCCCCAGCATCACCATGAAAGCTGAGGGCCTCGATCCAGAAACCGATCTGGCTGAAATCGTCGACGCTGGATCCCATGACGCTGCGGTCACAGGCGTTCTCAACGGTGATTGCGATGCAGGCGCGTCGTATGTGGACGCCCGATCTGCTGTGGAAGATGAATATCCGAACGTGATGGATGAGCTGACCATCATCAATATATCCGCCGACATCCCCAATGACGGTGTGCAGTTCATTCCCGACTTTGATGAAGAGAAACAATCCCAGATTGTGGATGCCCTGATGGCCATCGCGGAAACCGAGGAAGGGCAGGAAGCCCTGGACACCGCCTACTCATGGACAGACCTGGAAAAGCACGATGACTCCTTCTATGACCCCTTCCGCCAGGTGCTGGACGCTGCAGGCGTTTCCCCCGAAGAACTGCAATAAAGGCAGCTGGAAAAAATTGGTGAAATTACAATCCTCACCACTCTTTCATTGACGGATATCCAAAAGGACGGCTCAAGTTTTAGGGCCGTCCTTTTCTTTATTCGACCAACGAGGATGAAAATAACCTATTAAGCCATTATTTTTTTTATATAATAGTATTGGTTGCAAATCCATGATAAGAGAGGTTAACACTCATGTTGGAAGTTAAAAACCTAACCAAAATATACGATGATGGCACGGTTGCCATTAAAAACATCAGCTTCACTGTAGAAGAGGGGGAATTCCTGATCATCATCGGTTTGAGCGGATCGGGAAAATCAACCCTGCTGCGCTGCATCAACCGCCTTATCGATCCCACAGAAGGAGATATTATCTGGGACGGCGTGAATCTGGCTAAATTGGAGGGAGAAGAGCTCCGAAAAGCCCGCCGCCAGATTGGAATGGTCTTTCAACACTTCAATCTCGTCAGGCGGTCATCGGTGATGACCAATGTTCTCTCGGGGCGCCTGGGATATTCTCCTACATTCCAGACGATGATGCACCAGTTCAAAAAGTCTGACCGCGAGAAAGCCTGGCAGGCGCTAGAACGCCTGGGCATCGAGGACCAGGCCTTCAAACGCGCGGATGAGTTGAGCGGAGGACAGCAGCAGCGCGTGGGGATTGCCCGGGCCCTGATGCAGGACCCGGAATTGATACTGGCGGATGAACCTGTAGCCAGTCTGGATCCCGTTCTGGCTCACTCCATCCTCACCTACCTGGAGCGCCTAAACCAGGAGGATGAGATGACCATTATCTGTAGTTTGCACTATTTGGACCTCGTGCAGCGTTACAGCACTCGCGTCATCGGGCTGCGGAGTGGTGAAATCGTCTATCATGGAACACGGGAAGAAATCAGAGCCATGACGGATGAGGAGTTCCAGGACATTTATGGCGAGCAGGCGCAGCGGGTAACCGGCGATTTGGAAGGCAGCCTTGACGAGTTCGGATTAGGAGAACAAACATGAACCACCGAAAAAAACCAGAACAAGAAGAACGGAAACCGAGTCTTGTTCCTCCCTATCTAGCAGGTTTGTTGTCTCTGGTCTTACCCGGCCTGGGCCAGTTTCTGGCCCGCACATACCGCCGCGGGGCCATTTTACTGGGCAGCTTCATCTCACTGGTAGGGCTGATGATCTGGCGCATTCAGCTGGCGGGAAAACGGGTGGAAGGGGCCTTAGAGATCATCCAAAAGGCTTACCGCCTGCGGCCGATTTTAATTGTGCTGACTGTACTGATGGTCATTTTTTACCTGTGGATTGCCTTTGATGCCTATCTGATGGCCAAAAGGACGAGAGGCACACCCCTGGGGCTGATCTTTATGGTTCTGATCATCTTCTT
The DNA here is from genome assembly GCA_046483045.1 of Anaerolineales bacterium. GTDB lineage: Bacteria > Chloroflexota > Anaerolineae > Anaerolineales > UBA11858 > B10-G9. The sequence goes on from JAWODY010000078.1 coordinate 10,417, forward strand.
CATCATGGGCTGGCAGATTGGAGATATCAACCCTGTTGCCCTGGTCACCGACCTTGATGAAGCAGCAGGACCGCTCAGCGAGGTCCTCTGGCCCTGGGAACGGGCGGTAACGTACCCGGAAGAAGAAATCGTCGCCATCATGCCCATACAGGTCCCCTGTACGGAAAGTGATCCTCCGGATGTGCCGGATTATGGAGAAGGAGAACCCCGCCTGGAAGCTGAACCAAGATGCGGTCAATTGAGTGAACAGGGCGGGGAAACGGGGACAACAATCACCCTCCACGGCGAAAATTATCTCCCTGAAAAAACGGTCGACATCCTCTGGGAAGATCCCATCGGGAACGAATTCAGGGCCCGTCAGGGTGGGGAATATGTCAAGGTGGTACCTGATGAGAACGGAGAATTTACCATTGACATCATCCTTCCCTACAGGCTGCTTCCCCCCAGTGCCACCGAGCCGTTTTACATCTGGGACCTGAAAGCCCGCCAGGTCACCAGCCTGGGCGCAGCCCAGGCCAGCAAGGAATTGAAGCTTGCTATCGAAAAAATTATCGAAACGATCTTTATCGGCATGATGGCCACATTCTTCGGGGTGATCATCGCCCTCCCGGTCAGCTTTCTGGCTGCCCGCAACCTGATGTCAGCCAACAAGTTCACCCTCATCATCTACTATATCGCCCGAGGGGTCATGAACATCGTCAGATCTATAGAGCCCTTAATCTGGGCCGTGATTGCCCTGATCGTGGTCGGCCTGGGCCCCTTTGCGGGCATCATCGCCCTCACCATCCACTCCATAGCGGCCCTGGGCAAACTGTACTCGGAGGCCATTGAATCCATTGATCCCGGACCCATCGAAGCTGTCCAGGCCACGGGCGCCAATTGGGCGCAGACGATTATGTACGGTGTGGTCCCACAGATCATTCCACCTTTTGTCTCCTTCACCATCTACCGCTGGGATATCAACATCCGCATGTCCACCATCATCGGTATGGTCGGCGGTGGGGGAATTGGCTTCCTGCTCATCCAGTGGATGCGTCTTCTGGACTATCGGGCTGCTGGGATCGCGATCTGGTTCATCACCATCACCGTGGCCATCTTGGACTACGTCAGCGCGGAAATCCGGGAACGCTTCGTATAAACTGACAAAAACATGCCCCAGCTCAGGAAACCAGGTTTCGAAGGAAGCCTGGTTTCTTCTATATAACATGGTACAATGCGCACGTGTCTAAAAAAACGCTAAACATGCTCCTGATAACGGTACTGACGGTCCTAATAATCTCCCTCTTTCCAAGGGTTTTCATCTATTGGTATGGCAAGAAAAGGACCAAAACCCTGGAATCCATACCATCATCCAGGGTCGCGATCGTATTTGGAGCTGGACTCCAAAGTGACGGCTCCCCCTCCCCTGTGCTGAAAGATCGCGTTTCAACCGCTGTGAAACTTTACTTTGCTGACAAAGTAGATAAGATCCTCATGAGTGGAGATAACCGCTATGTGAATTACAATGAACCAGCCGGCATGAAAAGGTACGCTCTTGAGTTACAAGTCCCCGAAGAGGACATCGTCCTGGATTACGCAGGGCGCCGGACATATGATACCTGCTATCGCGCGAAGCACATCTTTAAAGTCCAGGAAGCTATTCTGGTCACCCAGAAGTTCCATCTCCCCAGAGCCATTTACACCTGCAACTTTTTAGGCTTACCAAGCCAGGGGGTCCCAGCAGACCAAAGGGTTTATTCCCCTCCAGATCATTTCATTTGGAAAATGAGGGAAATCCCAGCCACCCTGATGGCGCTGCTCCAGGTCCAAATCACCCGGCCCGAGCCGATACTTGGTGATCCTGAACCTATTTTCCCGAATAATAATTAGCTCAAGAAAAGGCTCTCAGCTTCTCACTCGATTTAGGATATTAAAAGCGAGGTAAGGCATGAAACGTCTCATTTCTTTTTTTATGGCCGCTCTCAGCATCTTGACCCTCAGCGCGTGTGGAGCAGGGATCGATCTCCCCTTCAGGTCAGAAATGAAAACCGGCCCAACCAGATCAGAATCCATCCGGATTCCTATGCCAAGCGGTGAAACTCCCGTTGATGTCACCCTGTCATTCGGAGCAGGAAAATTAATCATACTTCCCAACCCGGGGAACGATTTCATATCTGGGACAACTACCTTCAATGTCGAGGATTTCAAGCCTGTCATCACAATTGAAAATCAAGATGTTTTGATCAAACAAGGTAATTTAAAGCTGAATGCCGTCCCCAAAATTAATCAAAAAATTAAGAACGAATGGAGCTTAGCCTTTTCAAGCTTCCCGATGGACCTGACCATCAAGTCAGGGGCCTATACAGGAAAATACGAGTTCGGGGGGCTGGCGATTACGGATCTGCACATTGCTGATGGAGCCTCCAATGTCAACCTCTCGTTCTCCACGCCCAACCCATCCCGTATGCACGCTTTCCGGTATGAAACCGGCGCCTCAAACATCACCATGGAGAAGTTAGGAAACGCCAACTTTCAAACCATGCTTTTTGAGAGCGGCGCTGGGAATTATCATCTTGACTTTTCAGGCAGCATTCGACAAGACACTTCTATATTCATCGAAACAGGTTTGAGCCGTCTTAAGATCACAGTCCCGCAGGGTACCCCCGCTATCGCACAATTCGAAGGACCGCTTTCTAAAGTTACTGGAAAAGGAAATTGGCAGCAAATGGGGGATGAATTCCTTCAAGAAGGAGAGGGACCCAAACTCAACTTTACTATACAGACAAAAGCAGGGACTGTAATTTTGCAAAATCCGTGAAAAAATGCACTTTTTATTCCCTGAAAATCAAATTTTTATGCCATCAAGAGCCTTTTTTGCACAAAATTCAGGAAAAATATGATTGACAGGGGACAAAAACTCCATTAAACTACTCATATATTGGCTATACGAAAACGGAGGGCGATGATGGCTGACGAATCAACCGCACATATTTCTCCCCAAACCACCCTGACCCCCGCTTTGAAGGCCTGGAAGATATATTTACAGGACCAGGGCAGTTCACCCCATACCGTAACCGCCTTCCTGGGAGATTTGCGACTGCTCTCCTCCTATCTGCCCCCCGATAAAACTCTGGGAGAAATCAGCCTCCCAGATCTGAATAACTTCTTGGATTGGATGGAAAATGACCGCGGCGTACCCTGCAGTCCAAAGACATTAGCCCGCAGGATCACCTCCCTGAAATCATTTTTCCGTTGGCTTCACGAGGGAGGTGCCATCCCCTCTAATCCCGCGGAAAAAGTTGTCCAAAAATCGGTTAAAAGCCCCCTCCCAGAGGTCCTGTCACCCACCGAGGTCGAGGCCATGCTCCAAACCGCACAGCAGCTCAAGCAAGGTGAGGACCCCGACATACGGTCTTACACCCTTTTCTCCCTCCTGCTCCACACCGGGATTAAGAAAGGGGAATGCCTATCCCTCAGCCCCAACCACATTCACCTCGAAAGCCCTCAGGGCCCGATGGTCTTCATCCGCTACTCCAGCCCCCAAAATAGATATAAAGAGCGCAAAATCCCAGTCCCCGAAAACTGGGTGGAAGCTTATCAGGAATACAAAGAAAAGCACCGCCCCACAGACACCTTATTCCCCTGGTCGGCCCGGATGCTGGAATATGTCCTTGAAGACTTAGGAGAAGATGCTGGAATCGAGAAAAGGGTTTCCTTTTCCATGTGCCGCTGGACCTGCGCGTTAAATGATTGGCGCTCCAATATGGAGCACAATCGGATTCGCCAGAAACTAGGGATTTCGGAAGTTCAATGGCGCGAGGTCAGCCGCAAATTGCAGGTCCTCAGTCGAAAGATTGACCGCGAACAGGAAGAGAAAAACGAACCCATTCCATGATGCCACTGTTCAAACTGGAAATGGGTATTAATCCTTCCTTTTCTCCAAGGAAAGATGTAGGGCTTTTCCCGATTTTTCCCTGATTCTTGCTCTATGGGCTATCTGATACCCTGGAACCCAAAGAATTTTTCCCTCGGAGCGTAAGATCGGCCACCGTTCACGGGCTTCTTGGGGAATTTTCTCATTGATCATCAGGTCTGAAACAGACACCCTTTTTCCTTCCATTCCCAACGGTGAATACCGTTCCCCTTCTTTCCGCCCAGCCAGGGTAAGTGGAAAGACAACTTCCTCGGCATCCACCCATGCTTGGTATGGATCCCGATTGGCGAGTATCTTCTCTCTTCCAACCTGACCAATATTAACGGTCTGCAGCTCAAACACCCAACCTTGGCTCAGATGAATTGGACCCGGATCGTGTATGAACAGTCGCTGCCCCTTCCTCATCTGGGGATAATCAGGCAAAGGTATGTCTGCATCCCAGGTCAAAAAGAACACCGTCTTTTCCCTTAGCTTTACCCCAACCTTCTCTACCAGATTGTCCACACCTCGCTCCGTTGGTTGATAAATGAAAGAACGGGCCCGTTCCACATGATCAAAACTCACCTGGTCGAGATGGGGACGGAGGTCCCTCAAAACCCACCGGATCAGACGCCGCTGATCGCCAACTTCCATACCCTTGAGGTCCTCCCTGGAAAACGCCCGATACCCCTCCCCCGCTTTTTGAAGGGCACCTTCGTATAAAGTTTTTGTCCTCTTCTCCAGGAGAGCGTAATCCTCACGGAGGATCTCCGCTAACTGCCAAATCTTTTCTTGCACATGGGGGTTAAACTCCTCGAGAAAAGGGATCAACCGATGCCGAATCCGGTTTCTTCGAAAGGCCAGGTCTTCATTGGAGGGATCACGGATAGGCGAGAGGTGATGTGCCTTACAGTAATCTTCGATCTCCCCTTTCCAAACTGGTAGAAGGGGTCGGATTAAGGGAATTCTCTCACTCCATTCGTTAGGCAAACTGGTCATGGACATACCCGTTAATCCCAAAAAGCCAGTACCCCGGATGATGTTCATCAGCACCGTTTCAACCTGGTCATTTGCTGTATGCCCCACCGCAACAGCCTGGACCTTTCGTTCCTCTGCTTTCGAGAACAAGAATTGATAACGTAAGATCCGGGCTGCTTCCTCAAGGGAGAGGGAGGCTTCCTCTGCAAAGCTTCCGACATCAGCTTTTCCCTGCAAAAATGGGATTTCCCATCTTGCCATGCGTTCCTCTACCTGCCGCGCTTCCGCATCCGCCCCTAGACGGAGCTGATGGTTAAAATGAGCGGCTACGACTGGACAATTTTCCTTTAACAATGCATGAAGCAAACAGAGGCTGTCTGGGCCTCCAGAAACCCCAACCAGAATCTCATCCTCTTTATTAGAAACCAGGCGGTCAATCACCTCAGAAATCATCAGTCCCATTATAATCTATGGTATATTTTATAGATAGAAATCATGGATTTATCCATAGGAAGAAATCATGCCACAAAAGATCTTGATCATCGATGACGATATTGATACATTAAAACTTGTCGGAATCATGTTGGAGAGGAAAGGATTCAAGATCCTTGCCTCCACAACAGGGGAAAAAGGGCTTCGCTTAGCAAAAAGCGAACTCCCAGATCTCATTCTCCTGGATATCATGATCCCCGATATCGATGGCTATAAAATCGCCCGCCAACTGCGATCCACCCCGGAAACCGAAGCGATTCCCATCATCATGTTCACCGCCAAGAGTCAGGTGGATGATAAAGTGGAAGGTTTGGAGGCAGGGGCTGACGCGTATATCACAAAACCAGCTCGTCCCCGGGAGTTATTCGCGCAAGTACGGTCCATCCTAAAACGTGCACCCCAACGCGCAGCGCAACCGGAAGCGACTGATCAAGAAGGAACCTTAATTGGTGTGGTAAGCGCCAAAGGTGGATTAGGCCTTTCCACGCTAGCCACGAATCTGGCGGTTGAGATCCACGAACAAACAGAAGAAAACATTATCCTGGCGGACTTTCGCCCTGGACAAGGGACCATCAGCCTCGAACTGGATATGACCAATACAGAGGGATTTAAAAAGCTGCTGGAAATGGAACACAGCGCTCTCACCCCATCAAACATTAAAGAAAATATACTCATTCATCAATCGGGCATTAAAACGCTTTTATCGTCACCTCATCCCGTCGATTCTGCATACATCACTAAAGATGGCCATTTCCATACTATAGCCCAGAACCTTCAAAACATAGCAGATTACACGATCCTAGATCTGGGTCCCTCTCTTCCCCCCATCTCAAAGAAGGTCATTCCAGAATGCAGTAAAGTGCTTGTCTGCATGGAACCCTCACCTGACAACATCACGCAAACGAAACAGCTCATCGAATATTTATTAAACACAGGAATCAGCGAGGGGTGCTTTTTAACCGTACTAATCAATCGACAACGCTCCGGTGTCCAGCTCAGTTGGGAGCAGGCAGAAGAACAATTTGACCGGGAAATTGACCAGATCTTCACACCTGTTCCAGAATTAGCATATCAAGCTGCGCGTACGAAGATCCCCATGATCAAACGCTCACCGGAAAGTATGACAGCAGAACAGTTTAGTGAATTAGCCACCCAAATCATAGAATAAGGTTATGGAGAGCTTTCCTGTTGAGATTGATGAAGCGATCCAGCAAACAGCGAAAATCATGCGGTCGAACAGCCGTGGTGTGGCATTAACGGGCGCAGGGATATCCACACCATCCGGTATCCCTGATTTCCGATCTCCGGAACATGGGTTATGGTCTCAATACCGCCCGATGGAAGTCGCTTCCCTGACTGCTTTCCGCTCCCACCCAGATAAATTTTATTCCTGGCTGCGCCCCCTGGCACGGAAGTTGTTTTCTGCTCAACCTAATGAAGCGCACCATGCCTTAGCAAAACTAGAGGAAAAAGAAAGCATCCAGGCAATCATCACCCAGAATATTGACAATTTACATCAAAAAGTCGGTTCTGAAAATGTGCTGGAAGTCCACGGATCATTTGAAACCTTATCTTGTACAGCATGTCATCAACAAACACAAACCACTGAGGATTTAATCGTCTCGCTGATCGATGAAGGAAACATTCCCCGCTGCCGGGAGTGTGGAGCGGTATTGAAACCAGATGTTGTCCTCTTCGAAGAACAGCTTCCTGTTCAAACATGGAAAAAGGCTCAAAAAACCACCCGGCAATGTGATTATATGCTTGTCGTTGGTTCCTCACTAACGGTTCAGCCGGTGTCCAGCTTACCGCGGAAGGCTGTCGCTTCCGGAGCAGCTTTGATCATCATCAATCAAACTGAAACGCATATGGACGATCAAGCTCAGGTGCTGATCCATGGTGATGTGGCAAATGTCCTTCCCGTTCTTACCCAAAAGGTTCTATATGGATAATTCAGAAATAAAAAATGATTTGGTCAACCGTTACCAACAACTCATCAATATATCTTGCAAGCTAAATTCCGAGCTCGATTTAAATATTCTCCTCTCCAAAATCGTCAGCGCTGCTGCTGACGTTTCCGATGCAGAGGAGGCCTCTATCCTGATGTACGATCCCATCAAGGAAGAGCTCTATTTTCAGGCTGCCACAAATATCGATACCCAATTAAAGCGGGGGATGAAAGTTCCCATAGAAAAGAGCATCGCTGGCTGGATCGTGGAACATAAAGAACCCGTGATCGTGGAGGATCCCCAGTCGGACAGCCGCCATTTCGACCATGTCGGGGAAATCACAAACATCGAAGTCCATTCATTATTGGGTATTCCTCTGATCACAAAAAGGGAGATCATCGGCGTCCTGGAGGTGATCAACAAAAAAGATGGGGAGTTTACCAAAGAGGATGAAAAAGTTCTCCTCGGCCTGGGAGGTCAGGCTTCCGTGGCTATTGAGAATTCCCGTTTATTTCAGCAATCGGACTTAATCGAAGAGTTCGTACATGAACTTCGTACTCCCTTATCTGCCTTGAGCGCTGCCACTCATCTATTGAAAAACAAACGTGTGGATGAGGATCAGAAGCACAGGATGATTGAGATCCTTGATGAGGAGATCGATGCCCTGACTGATATGTCCACCTCATTTTTGGATCTTGCCCGTCTGGAAACGGGTCGAAAGCAATACAATGTTCAGAATTTTAATTTCAGCGAATTGCTTTTTGAATGCCACGGTATCATGGAAAGCGAAGCCCGGGAATTGGGGATCGCTTTTAAACTGGCCCTTCCCGAAGATCTACCTGTCATCCGTGGAGACCGCAGCAAGCTGAAACAAGCGATCATCAACTTACTTAACAATGCGATTAAATATAACAAAGAAGAAGGGGTCATCACCCTATCCTGTAAAGCGACAGAAGCGGAATTGGTCATAACCATCTCTGATACCGGAATAGGGATACCCAACAAAGATACATCCCGGATCTTCGAAAAATTTTACCGGGTTCCTGAACACAGGGAGAAAATACCTGGCACTGGTTTGGGATTATCCGTTGTCAAGCAGATCATAAACGGACACGGGGGCCGCATTGATGTAGAAAGTGAATTGGGCGTCGGTACCACCTTTACCATTTACTTACCCCACCAATAAACCAGTCCTGCAGTCTCCGGACCGGAAAACAAGCAGCTGCTGAAATCGACTCCAGGCAACCCACTTACAATCAAGTCGCCGCCTCAATGATTCAACATGCGTAAATACAGCATCAACATCATATTGATTCTGGTCACATGTTTCCTCGCTGGGCTTGCCTACCGCCAGGGAGGCTTACCTTCCCTTACCCAGGGGCTGCTGCGGGGAGCGTCCCTGCTGCTCCATGAAATCCCCCTTCTGATAGCTGCCTTCTTAACAGCTGGTTTCCTGCAAGCACTGATCCAAAAAGAAACCGTAACCCGCTGGTTGGGGGAAGAAGCCGGTTTTAAGGGGATCTTACTCGCTTGTCTGGCTGGTGGATTAATTCCAGGGGGACCTTACGCATACTATCCCATCGCTCAAGCCTTGCTCAAGTCCGGGGCTGGGATCGGAGTCCTGATCGCCTTTGTGACCGCGAAAAATTTATGGTCCGTGTCCCGGCTCCCAATGGAATTCGCCATTTTAGGCAGCCAAATTACCATCACCCGGTATTTGATCACATTCCTCATCCCCCCTTTGATAGGCTGGATCGCTGCCGGATTATTTAGTCATATGATAAAAAACATCCGCCAAGGTATCAGGGAATGAATACAGCGACCATTGTACTCTGGCTCATCGCCCTCGCACTTGGGGCATGTGCCTGGAAAAAAAGGGACGGCAGCTTAAAAAAGGGAGGTGTGCTGGCATGGAAAACAGCGCGCCAAAATGGTGCTCTCCTGGTGATCGCCTTTATGATCGTGGGATATATTGACCTTTTGTCACCCACGGAATTGATTCAATCCTGGATCGGTCCCCAGTCAGGATGGAAGGGCATTTTCATGGCGGAAGGGTTGGGCATGCTTTTACCGGGAGGTCCTTACGTGGTCTTCCCCCTGATTGCCATCCTTTATCAATCAGGCGCCAGTTTGAGTGCGACTATCACCCTGGTTACCAGCTGGGCGACACTAGCCTTTTTGACTGTCTCCTTTGAGCTGCCCTTCATGGGATGGCGGTTTACCCTTACTCGCTGGGGATTGGGACTGAGCATCCCGCTCATCGCTGGAGGCGTGACACTGCTGATCATGGGATGAGATTCAACAAACGTCCACAATCCTTTTTATCAAACCAGGTCCCTGATAGACAAGGCCTGTGTAAACCTGCACAAGACGGGCTCCTGCTTCGAATTTATCTACAGCGTCTGCCGGGGAGAAGATCCCCCCCACACCGATAATGGGTAATCCTCCTGAAGTTCGTCGGTGAATCTGTTGAATCATCTCCGTACTTTGCCTGGCAAGCGGCTTTCCTGATAACCCCCCGGTTTCCTCAGCCCGAGGTGATTGTAGACCCACCCGACCTACCGTGGTATTGGTCGCAATCACCCCCTCTACCCCTGCTTGTATGATGGCATCCAGAGCATCATCCAGCTCCTGATTCGATAGATCAGGGGCCAGTTTGACCAATAACGGGAGTGGTTTGTTATGACTTTTCACCAGCTGATCCCGTTCTGCAGCCAGTTCTTCCAGCAAAGCCATTAAATGTTCTTTTGCCTGCAAGCGCCGCAGTCCGATGGTGTTGGGAGAACTGACATTGATCGCGATGTAGTCAGCAAGTTCAGAAAACCCTCTCAACAGCGCCAAGTAGTCCCGGATAGCCTCCTGATTGGGGGTATCTTTGTTCTTGCCGATGTTTACACCCAGGATCAAGTCATCCAAGCGAGCCCCTTCCATCTGGCCTTTGACAAACGACATCCCCCGTCCCGGAAATCCCATCCGGTTGATTAACGCCTGATCAGCGGGCAGACGAAAAATCCTAGGTTTCGGGTTCCCCCCTTGCGGAAGAGGAGTCACCGTGCCGATCTCGATGTGGCCGATTCCCAGGACAGATAATCCTCGAAAACCGATCCCATCCTTATCATATCCAGCTGCGAGACCCACGGGATTGGGAAAGGTCAACCCAAATACTTGAACAGGCTTGCGCTCTGATTGAAAATAAGCGCGCAGCAGCTTCCGGAAGATTGGCACCTCCCCAACCCAACGCATGACCTGAATCACACTTTGGTGAGCCCGTTCTGGATCAGTCTGGAAGAGGAGGGGGCGAATCAAATGATACATGGTTTCCTTTATAGCGTAATCAGCGACCTTCAGCTTCTAAAAACAAGCGCACTTGGTCAATCTTCTTTTCATCCACCAGGTGCTTCTCTTGGTAATAAGAAAGCAGTTCTGATAGTGTGAACACAGCATGTAATCGACAGCCCTCCTCCTCCAGAGTCTTTGCACCACCTGATTGACGATCCAAAAGGACAACGATGTCCTTCACATTAAGCCCCGCGGCAGACAATGCTTCCATCCCTTCCAACTTACTCCCCCCGGTGGTGATCAAATCATCAATGACCACAACCCGTTCCCCGGGGGAATACTCTCCCTCCACGCGCGCTTTCGTACCATATTCCTTCTTCTCTTTCCGGGGATAAATCATGGGCCAATTGCCAAGCAGGCTGACAGCGGTAGCGATCGGCATGGCAGCATAAGGCAGAGCCGCTATCCTGTCAAAATCCAAATGTCGCAAAAGTGGTAGATAGGCGGACGCAACTTCCTGCAGCAGGCGGGGACGGCTGGCTAGAACCCGAAGGTCAATGTATATAGGTGAAGTAATCCCTGATTTCAGCGTAAACTCTCCAAACTTGACACAACCTGCCCGGAACAGACCTTCAGCCAGGGAAGCGAACCCATCATCCTGGTTGTGTTTTTGGCTGAAAGAACCTTCCTTAGCCTTCATGACCTCACGCTGGATGGAAACTTTGAGATCCAATGCAGCCTGCCGGGGGCGATCCGCCCGGGAAATTCCTCGGGAGACAGGAACCAGCAGACCCAAACCATCCTCACGGACCCCCGCTCTCACCGCAGCTTGCAGATCCCCTCCTTGTGCGCCCACTCCAGGAGCCAGAATCCACAATCCTGGGGCTCGATCCCGGACTGCCTGTAATGAATCTACCTGCGTAGCACCTACCACCAACCCCAGGTTATCATTCTCATTCCAGGATTGAGCCATTTTTGCCACATGCTCATAGAGCAGCAAAGCCTTCTTTTCCATGAAAACCCCCTGGCTGATGACGCGCACGTCCTGCAGGTCACGGGCCCCGGGATTGGACGTTTTGCAGAGCAAAAAAACCCCCTTTTCCGGATCCTCAAGGAAAGGCGCTGCCGCATCCCGCCCCAGATAAGGGCTTATGGTCACCGCGTCTGCACCGTATACCTCAAAACAGGCTTTTACGTAGGCCTTGGCGGTGGAAGAAATATCCCCCCGTTTGACATCCAGGATAACGGGGATTTGATCCGGAACGGCTTGGATCACTTCTTTCAAAGCAGTGACACCCTCCACACCCAGCGCTTCAAAAAAGGCGCTGTTGGGCTTATACGCTGCGGCCAGGTCTTTCGTCTCCTCTATAAGTTGCAGGCAAAATGATCTCGCCGCTTGACCCGTCTGTTCCGGTAAATCCTTAGGGTGCGGGTCAAGACCCACACAGAGCAGGGAATTGACTTCCTTTATTCTTTCTTCCAAAACTGAAAAGAACGACATATTTTACCTCTTAATTCCCTGTTAGGCTTTCCCCAGTACCATGGCCAGAAGCGCCATCCTGACGTACATCCCGTATTCCATTTGGCGGAAATATGCCGCCCGGGGGTCGTCATCCAGCTCCATGCTGATCTCCCCCACCCTGGGCAGGGGATGCATCAGGGTCATATCCTCTTTCGCAACCTGCATGGTTTGGGGTGAAATGATATAACTTCCCTTGACTTTCTCATACTCCTCGGGGTCTTCAAATCGTTCTTTTTGAACCCGTGTGGCGTAAAGCACATCGGTGTCAGGCAAAGGTTCCTCTAAGGACGTAAACTCGCGCTGTGGAATCCTTTTTTCATCTAATTCACTTACAATTTCCGGAGGCATCCGGAGGATGTCAGGAGAGACATAATTCAATCTGACCTCATACAGGGAGAGTAAACGAGATAAAGAATGCACAGTGCGTCCATTCTTCAGGTCACCCAACATGGTGACCGTCAGCCCATTTACCTCATCCTGCTCCTCAAAAATGGTAAACAAATCTAACAGGGCCTGTGTTGGATGTTCACCCACACCATCCCCGCCGTTGATGATCGGTTTGCTGGCATACTTGGCAGCCAGCTCCGAAGCCCCCACTTCCGGATGACGCAGCACGATCACATCTGAGTAACACTCCAGAGAACGAACGGTGTCCGGGAGGGACTCACCTTTGGCGACAGAGGAATACTTGACCTCATTGATGGGGATCACGCTTCCTCCCAACCTTTCCATCGCTGCCGTAAAAGAGGAAGCGGTCCGGGTGGAAGGTTCGTAAAATAGATTAGCCAGGATTTTGCCCTTCAAAAGATCAAATGTGCCGATCCTTTCCACCATGACCCGCATTTCATGGGCGACCTCAAATACATATTCCAGATCTTCTTTTGTAAATTGCTTTACCGAGATGATGTCCTTCCCATACCAGGGAGCTGATTGCTGATCGCCCAGCGGCAGATGGGGGCTGAACATATTATTCCTTTCCGACAAAATCATAGGTCACTCCTTTGGATAGTTAATCATTATACAAGGTTTCATTTTCAAGCTTGATACATGATGGAGAGAGCAACATTCCGACCCCCTCCAGCTGTAGTTAAGATTTCACCATTCCGGAACACCTCTTCCCCCCGCAGCACAACCCGTTCCACACATCCCAGCCCAGACCACCCTTCAAAAGGTGTCCAGCCGCATCTGGAATACTGATCAGCGGCCCGGATTTCATATCCCCGGTTCAGGTCCACCTCGATCCATGTTTCCTGCTGTTCCGGGAGACCAAAAACAGCCCGAGGATTCGTGTACATCCGGGTAACGACATCCTCCAATGAAAGGCGGCCTTCTTGGACAGCATTGAGAAAAAGCGGCAATGCCGTTTCTAAACCAGGAAATCCGGGAGGAGGATCTTCCCCTTCCTTTTCAGCCAGGGTGTGGGGAGCATGATCCGTGGCAAAGCAGTCAATGACCTCTAAATGATCCCAGAGAGCACGCTGGTCGTCTCGGGATGCTAACCTCGGCCGGACCTCAGATTTCCCTCTCTTTCCCAAAGAAGGAATATCATCTTTGGAAAGGAACAGGTGGTGGGGGGTCACTTCACAAGTCACAGGCAACCCTTTTTCTTTGGCGGATTTAATGAGGTATATCTCCTCTCTTGTTGACACATGGCAGATATGGATATGCCGATCATACATGAAAGCTATATAAAGCAGTGCAGCCAGCGTTTTCCCCTCAGCATGGGCCACTATGGGACGGGTTCGTGGCCAAGATTCAATCAATCTCCTCCAATGAATCGTGTCTTCTAATAACAACGGACCATACGTAGCGTCAAGGTAAAGTTTCAACCCAGCAGACTGATCAGCTATCTTCGGAAGGAGGTCGGGGTTCTCCATGCTCCCCCCCAAATATAAGCCGTAATCGCAGACAGCTTTCTCATGGCCAGCAGAAACAGCTTTGCGTAGAGAGGATCCATCAGCCAACGGGGGCTGCGTATTGGGCATGGCCAAAACTGTAGTCACACCCCCCGCCAGAGCCGCCTTGGTGCCGCTCAGGAAATCCTCTTTATAGGTTGCTCCGGGTTCCCGGAGATGGACATGAACATCGATCAAGCCTGGTAGTTTCATCCTCGCTCCAAATTGACAAAAAAAAACTAGAGCGCCTGAGCTCTAGTTTGAAAGACATAAAAAAATGGCCTCGGGAGCAGTGATGCTCCGGGCCTTTTCTGTCTCGTGGTGGTCGTTTCCTGTTATCCATACTAAACCTTAATTATGCACAGCTTAAGGTATTTGTCAAGAGGTATCCTATCCATTGTCATTTGAAATTGAAAAGTGGACTATTTTCAATTGAAAGCTGGACTGGTTTTCAGTTGAAAACTGGACTCCTATAATATGGTGAGCGATGTGGGCTCGGAGCGAGGACGACTGCGCACGACGCGGGGGGACGTATTCGCGGCGGGCGATGCCGTCCTCGGGCCGGCGACCGTCGTGGAGGCTGTGGATCAGGGTAACAAGGTGGCCCTGGCGGTGGACATAGAGATTTTAGCAGAAGATGTTACAAAAATTCAGCAATCAGTTTCACAGCAAGGACAGCAGATATC
>JAWODY010000006.1:0-45749 GCA_046483045.1 Anaerolineales bacterium
TGCGTTGGATGATACTTGATCTATTTTTTACAATATGCTAAACAACTGTAACACTCGGTATGGGTGGATGGTTAATCCTTGCCCGGGGGGGACTTTCACCCCTCAAGAAGCGTCAAGCTTCGCTTGACGCACTAACGTGGGAACACGCCAGCCCGAGAACTCGAATTAACAATTTTGCGATCAATAACACAAACTCATTTCAATCAAAATTGAAATTTAGAGTTTTAGCCACTCTTCCACATGGATTCAGCCCCAAAAATACCCAAAAGGGTATGAAAACAACAATTTCTGGAGATTCTCACACAAGAACCATAAAGAATGATGGGCTATTTCGAATAACTGTCCCAAAACACAGCCAAATAGACATTTCTTCCCCTACGGCCTCCCAGCAAGGTTTTAAACGGCTTTCCTTTGATTGACCTCTTACACTGCATGACAAATACCAGTCTTGTGAAAACGTCTGAAAGCCTCCATGTGCTACAATCAAAACGAAGCAAACTAATAAGAAGGATGGTCATGATGCCCAAAACAGACGTGCGACCTTCCCCACTTGCTGGTCAATGGTACCCAGCGGACCCAGGCGCGTTAGCTGACTCCATAGACCAGTACCTGACCCACGCTGATATCCCGGACATATCCGGCGACATCATCGCCGTGGTCACACCCCACGCGGGACACCGCTACTCCGGGCCGGTGGCCGGCCATGCATTCGCGGCATTAAAAGGGACGGACCCCGACCTGGTCGTGATCCTCTCTCCCATGCACCAACCCTATTTCGAATCCATCCTGACCACGGACCATGCAGCCTACCAAACGCCGCTGGGAAACGTGCCTGTTGACAAAGAAGCTGTAGAATTCGTCAAGAAAGCTCTGCTTGAAAAAACGGGAAAAAAATTATCTCACATAAAAAAGGATACCGAACACGCCGTAGAAATTGAGCTGCCCTTTTTGCAGCGTGTGATTTCCAGGGAATTTACCCTGCTCCCCCTCATGATCCGGGAACAAGAAAAGACATTGATGAAGAACCTCGGTGAGATTCTAGCGGACTTACTCACCAATCGAGAGGGCATCCTGGTCGCCAGCACAGATTTATCCCATTTTCATACCGCAGAGAAAGCCCAGAAACTGGACCAGACCATCATCGATGCCATCACGGCTTTGAATCCGGAAGGGATTTACGAAGCTGAAGAGAAAAAGCAAGGCTTCGCGTGCGGCAAAGGAGGGCTGGCAGCGGCCATCTGGGCCGCGAAACAATTGGGTGCAAACCAGGCCCACCACTTAAAGTACGGCCATTCCGGGGATGTCACAGGCGACAACAGCCGGGTGGTAGGATATGAAGCCGCTGTACTCACCCGGACATAAGTTACCGGTCTGGAAACGGGAAGGCCAACTCCTACTCGACGGCCGCAGAGAGTTTTTCATACCCGTGATCCAAACCCAAACCATTGATTCCCATCCGCGTCAATCTCCTGCAGGTTGAGACCCCGGATAATTTGAAGCCAGAAGTATCCCTATCCATGCCTTGCGCCATTTGATAAACGATCATGACTCAATATGTCGAAATCGCCGCGAATGTCCCCCACGTCCACGGGACGTATCATTACCACATCCCCCCGGATCTTTCAGGCCAGATAGCTCAGGGACAGCTCGTTATCGTGCCTTTTGGCTCCCAAACCGTCCAGGGCATTGTCCTTGCCTTTGTGGACCAGCCTGAAGTACCCAAAACAAAACCCATCCAAGACATCCTTGACCCCCTACCTGTCGTCACCGACTCCCAGATAGATCTCGCCAAACACATCGCGGAAAAAACGCTTTCCCCCCTGGGTATCACGCTGCATGCCATGCTGCCCAGCGGTTTAAGTATGAAAGCCGACACGCGTTACCAATTCACGGAGAGAAGCAAAACCCGCCTGGAAGCAAACAAGCCCGTGTACGAAGAACTCACGGAGGCCCAAAAGCGGTTTGTCGATTTACTCAGCGAGCGGGGTCCCCTGCGGGGGCGCCAGCTGGACCGTGCTTTACCCCACAAACGCTGGCGGAAGACCGCAGGCGCCCTGGAACGCCGCGATGTGATCGAAAGCACGTCGGTGTTGAAATCCCCCCGGGTGAAGCCGAAAAAGGAGCGTTTCGTCACCCTCACTGCGTCCCCCGAGGAAATCGACGAACACATGGACAGCCTGGCCCAATCCGGGTACCCGGATGCCCTGCACAGGCGGCAGGCTGTCTTACGCCTACTCATGAAACGCACGTCCCCCCTGAATGTTTCCGAGATCTATGCCCGGACAGGGAGCAACCTCAGCGACCTCCGCCAGCTGCAGGATCGGGGACTGCTGAGCATCTCCAAGGAAACCGTCCTCCGAGATCCCTTGGATGACATCGAAGTTCAAAAGCCGCAATCCTTGACCCTGACTCAAGCCCAACGTGATGTTTGGGAAGAAATCCAGAAATCCCTCCCGGAAGGGAAATCAGAGGTATATCTGCTCTACGGGGTCACCGGGTCAGGCAAAACAGAGATTTACCTCCGGGCCGTAGAACAGGTGATCGCAGAGGGAAAACAGGCCATCATTCTCGTTCCCGAGATCGCGCTCACCCCGCAAACGGTGGGTCGGTTTATGCGCCGCTTTCCCGACCAGGTAGGGGTTCTGCACTCAGAATTATCCTCTGGAGAACGATATGACACCTGGCGCCTGGCCAGGAACGGGGATTTGTCCGTCGTCGTGGGCCCGCGCAGCGCACTCTTCACCCCTTTCCCCGACATTGGCCTGATCGTCGTGGATGAATGCCATGACGATTCCTATTACCAGGCGGAGACCCCGCCCCACTATCATGCCACAACCAGTGCCGCAGCGTATGCCCAGATCATGGACGTCACCTGCATCATGGGCTCCGCAACGCCCAACGTGACCAGCACATACAAAGCTGCCCAGGGCGATTGGACCCCCCTCTCGCTACCTGAGCGCATCCTGGCTCATAAGGACACCATCGAGGAACAAATCGCCAAATCGCCCTCCCCGGCTCCCACAAACCGGTACCAGCCGCTTGAAAAAGAGATCCAGATGGCTGAACTCCCTGCGGTGGAGGTCGTGGACATGCGGAAGGAATTAAAGGCGGGAAATCGATCTATCTTCAGCCGCGCGCTCACCGAGCAGCTGGAGGATGTGCTCTCGCGCGACCAGCAGGCGATCCTCTTTCTAAACCGCCGGGGAAGCTCTACCTATGTCTTCTGCCGCGATTGTGGATTCGCCTTGAGGTGTCCCCGCTGCGACATCTCCCTCACCTATCACCACCATGACGACTCCTTGATCTGCCATCACTGCGGTTACCAGCGGAATCTCCCCCAAACCTGCCCCTCCTGCGGAAGCTCCCAGATTCGACAGGTAGGCACGGGAACGGAAGAAGTGGAAAGGAAATTTAAGGAAATGTTCTCAGAAGCCCGTCCGCTGCGGTGGGATTGGGATACCACCCGTAAAAAGGGGTCTCACCGGCGGATCATGGAAACCTTCACGTCCCACCAGGCCGATGTCCTGATCGGCACACAAATGCTAGCCAAAGGGTTAGATCTCCCCTTGGTCACTCTGGTGGGCGTGGTTTTGGCAGATACAGGTTTAAATCTCCCCGATTACCGCACAGACGAACGCACCTTCCAGATCCTGACCCAGGTGGCGGGCCGGGCTGGCCGCAGCCCGCTGGGTGGCCAGGTCATCCTGCAAACATACCAACCAGACCACTTCGTTATCCAAACCGCATCCCAACACGATTACCGCCGCTTTTACCGGCAGGAGATCAGCAACCGCCGGGAGCTTCGCTATCCACCGCTGACGAAACTCGTCCGTCTCGAAACCAGCTCGCCAGACGCCATTAAAACCAGAAAAAGGGCCCAGCAGCTGGGCCAAAAAATAAAAACTTGGATCGAAGAAGAAGGGTACCAGGCAACCCAGATCATCGGACCTGCCCCGTGCTTTTTCTCCCGGGTCCGGGGGCAATACCGCTGGCACATTATCCTGTGCGGACCGGATCCGACCCCGATCATCCAGGACCGACTGAGCGGACCTGATTGGAAAATTGAAGTCAATCCCCCTTCCATTTTATAATTTCCATTTTCCCTTAACAAATAAACCTCCAAGGCTTTCAAAAAGCCTTGGAGGTCTGAAATGTTCATCCAGCTGAACTATCTTTCAGGCAGCTCACACGAAAAGGATTAAATCCAGCCCCGCAGTTCCATGGCTTTTACGATCTTTTCGATGGCAACCATGTACGCGGCATCCCGCATAAAGACTTCTTCGCCGGTTGACATCACCACCACATCCTGGAACGCTTTGGTCATCTTGTCGTCCAGTTTCGTCAACACTTCCTCGCGCGGCCAATAGAAATTCATATCGTTCTGCACTGCCTCAAAATAAGACACGGTCACCCCGCCTGCATTGCATAAAAAGTCGGGGATGACGAAGATATCTTTACTCTTCAAAATTTCATCCGCTTCCGGCGTCGTGGGACCGTTTGCGCCTTCCGCCAGGATTTTCACCCGTTCGCTGATATCCTTAACGGAGTCCCCATTAACCTGCCCTTCCAGCGCGGCCGGGATGAGAACATCCGCTTCCTTGCTGATCCAGGCATCCCCCGGCTCAATCACATAACCAGCTTCCTTGGCCTTCTGCTTGTCAATCATACCGTATGTGTTGGTGATGGACTGCAGGAACCTGGGGTCCACCCCCTCCGGGTGGCTGACGGTGTGCGGAGCCTGATCATCGCTGTCCCAGTACGAGACACAAGCCACTTCCCCTCCCAGGAAATCGACGAAACCGATGGCCGCGTACTGGGCCACATTTCCAAATCCCTGGATCGCCGCGACCGACTGCGTTGAATCCAAGCCCAGATGGTCCATGGCCTCCCGCACCGTGTAAATCACACCAAACCCGGTGGCTTCGGTGCGTCCCAGGGACCCTCCTCCGCCGACGGGTTTCCCGGTGATCACGCCCGGGGTATACTCCCCATTTAATTTTGAGTATTGATCCATCATCCAGCCCATCATGCGGGGGTTGGTTCCCACATCCGGGGCGGGTACATCCTGACGGGGACCGATGTTGCGGTGAATTTTATCAATCCAGCCCCGGCACAGCCGTTCTTGCTCCGTGACGGAAAGCGTAGATGTATCTACCGCCACTCCACCCTTTCCACCTCCCAAGGGGATGTCCGCTACTGCGCACTTCCACGTCATCCACATGGCCAGGGCCCGGACCGTGTCCAGGGTCTCAGAGGGGTGGAACCGGATGCCTCCTTTCGAAGGTCCCCGGGCATCACTGTGCTGAACACGGAAACCATAAAAGACTTTGATGGACCCATCATCCATGCGAACCGGGATTTGAAATCTGAACTCTCGCATCGGACAGCGAAGCATGGAACAAACCTGCGGGTCAAGGTCCAGGAGTTCAGCCACATGGTCGAATTGGGCCTGAGCCATTTTATAAGCGTTTATTTGTTCAGCCATTTATTTGATCTCCTTCGTGGTTTTTAAAACGACAGGCGGGTGCCCGGTACCGGCACCCGTCACCTATACTAACGATCGCTGCTTGGCGCTGGACATTTCACAGCACACCTCTCATATTTCTTCATACCATACACTCGACATCCTATCATGGGTCATTTCACCAAGCAAGTGACTTCCCAACCGCGGACATGTGACTTATATCACAAGAGACAGGGCGGGGAACCCGCTCATATCCGGTCTCAGGTATGGTTATTGAGAAAGCGATCCATACAGTGTACGGCTTTCTCGATTTCCTCATAGGCCGTAGCGTAGGAACAGCGTACAAATCCTTCTCCTCCGGCACCAAAAGCTGATCCAGGGACCACGGCCACTTTTTCCTCCTCCAGCAGCTTCCGGGCAAACGTGATTTCATCCATCCCGCTGACAGACACTTCCGGGAAGGCATAAAAAGCGCCGTGGGGTTCAAAGGTCTCCAGACCAATCGCGTTTAACCCGTTTACAATCAATTTCCGCCGCCGGTTATATTCCGTACGCATCTCTTCTGCGTACTGTTGACCCGCTGTTAAAGCTTCCACAGCAGCGACCTGCGACATGGTCGGCGCGGACATAATCGTGTACTGGTGAATGCGCAGCAGGCCCTGCAGGATTTCCGCAGGAGCAGCTGCGTATCCCACACGCCATCCGGTCATGGCAAAACTTTTAGAAAAACCGCTCAACGTAATCGTCCGCTCTTTCATTCCCGGCAGGGAAGCAAAGCAAACATGTTCAACATCATAAACCAGGGTCTCATAAATTTCATCCGAGATGACTACCAGATCGTATCTTTCCGCGATGTCACTGATCTCCACCAAGGTTTCCCTGGATGCCACCACGCCGGTAGGGTTATTCGGATATCCGATGAAAATCGCTTTCGTTTGAGGCGTGACTGCTTCCTCTATCGCCTCAGGATCAGGTTGGAACTGATCCTCAAACTTACCCGGGACCTCCACAGGCGTTCCTCCTGCCAGGATGACTTCCGACTGGTAGGAAACGAAGCACGGAGTGGGGATGATGACCTCATCTCCGGGTTCAATGATTGCTGTCAATGCCAAATAAAGGGCTTCTGAGACCCCAACGGTCACCAAAACTTCTTTGACCGGGTCGTAAGCCACGTCATACGTATCCACCAGATAGGTAGCGATCGCTTCCCGGAGTTCAAAGATTCCCGCATTGGAGGTATAATGGGTTTCCCCTTCCTCCAGCGCCCGTATGCCCGCCTGCAAAATGGGTTCAGGGGTGATGAAATCGGGTTCACCGATACCCAAAGAGATCACATCATCCATCGTAGCCACGATATCGAAGAATTCGCGAATACCGGAGGGCTTCAAGTTGGCTACGTTCTGGGCAAGGTACTTTTTGCTCATCTTTTCTCCTTGATAGATGCTCATCTCCAGCCCGAGCGTCAAACCCCCAGCTCAAACATCAATAATACAGTCGTCTCCGATATTTATCGAGGAGGCTTCTCCATTGACCTTCGTGTTTTGACCGATCAACGAACCCTCAAGCGCAGCATGGTTGACCTGGCTGTTCTTCTCGATGACCGTATTTTGGATCACACAACCCTGAATGACGCAGCCCGGTCCGATGGCGACATGGGGTCCAAGCACGCTTGCATCCACCTCAGCCTCAGGATGAACATAAACAGGTGGGATCACCTTGACACCCCCTCTTTGAGCAGCTTCTTCGGAATTGTCATGGCCGTGGTTCAGCAGGTACCGATTCGTCTCTAATAAAGCCTCCGGGGTGCCCGCATCCAGCCACACACTGACCTTTTCCGTGCGCATCTTTAAATCATATTCGTCGAGCATAATATTTATGGCATCTGCCAAAAAATATTCACCCCTTAGTTTGATGTCTTTTTCGATTTGCTCTTCGATCGCCTCCACCAGAAGTTCACCTTGCGAGAAATAGTAAAATCCGACAACGGCCAAGTTATTGTCCATCGATTTTGGTTTCTCAATCAAGCGGGTCACCATCCCATCCTCGCCGACTACTGCCACCCCGAATCGACGCGGATCAGGAACAGGCTTCACCCAGGCGACGATATCAGACTCTTCCTCTTCCAGAAAAGAAAGGTCTGTTTCGAGCAGGGTGTCCGCAAATACCATCAGCATCGGTCCCTGAAGATGTTCTCGCGCCAGATAAAGGGCATGAGACTGCCCTAACATTTCCTCCTGCCTAACGTAATCCACCTTGAGATCAGGGTATTCCTCATCCATGAACGTTTTGATCTTATCACCCAGATAGCCCACAATGAAGACATATTCCACAGGGGTCGAATCCGGCAGCGTATTGAACATGCTCAAAACATGCCCTATAACGCTCTTATCTGCCATACGCATGATCTGTTTTGGGCGGCTCCAGGTTTGAGGCCGGAGGCGAGTGCCTAACCCAGCCATCGGGATTACGATCTTTAATGTCTCTGACATATTACCTCTTTCCCCTCTGTAGTGATCAAAATCTTAGGACAATCATTATACCTGAGCGACATCATTCCAGGTACTGACAAAAAGCTTAACTGGGACCTGTAAAGCGGTCCGTTTCCATCTGTTCAACAATCACAGAAGAGCTGCACGGCTCAGATTACAGCTTCAAATTCCTGCAGTTTCTTTTCGATGAGGATTACAGCAGTCCCCAGGGTGTCCGCATCAAAAGCGAATTTCACGCCCGCTGCGGCATACAAATCCGGCAAAGAAGCCGTTCCCCCCAACCCCAAGGATTGGCGATACTTACGGAGCGCATCCCGCTCATCATTCAGAGCGTTTTCCCACAGCTGAACCGCGCCCAGCAAGGACAACCCGTATTCGATGTAATAAAACGGAGCGCGATGGATATGCAGTTTTCGCTGCCAACCGGTTTCTTTTACATCCTGCAGGTCATCCCAGTTAATAGCGGTCAGGAAACGGTCAACCAGCTCTGACCATTTCTGATCACAACGTATTGGATCCGATGCTTGTTGGTGATGTTGATAAACCCAGTGTTGAAAAGCGACCACAACCGCCATGTAGGGCCAGAAAAGCAGTTTGTTTTCCAGATGACCCCGGCGATAACGAGCGCTCTCCTCCTCTGCGAAAAATCCCCCTTCTCCCTCAGAGATGTAACGCGACGTTAAGAGCTCCATCGCTGTGGAAGCCACTTCTCCAAATTCCAGACCCGGACGCCATTGGTGAATGTATGGCAACTGGGTTCTTTCAAAGACATGGAAGGCGTGTCCGCTTTCGTGGAATAACGTGCGCACATCCTTGGCCAGGCCCACTGCGTTCATGAAGATAAAGGGGCGTTTTTGGGTCGGAAAAGAGGTACAGAACGCGCCGGGGCCCTTCCCCTGGCGGTTGACCAAGTCAAGCAGGTCTTCCTCCCGCATTAAATCAAAATACTCTCCCAGCTTGGGATCCAATTTCCTGTAGATGCTCGATACCCGCGAGGTGAATTCGTCCTCGGTTTCAAAGGCTTTTAAGGCCGGGAAATCCATCGTGGAGCGGTTATCAATCACATCCCAAGGGCGGAGCCTTTCTAACCCCATCCTCTCCTGATATCGATCGTAAACCCGGGCTGCGGCAGGGACGACCACCTCCTCAACAGCGTCCACGAACTGTAAACTATCCGCCGGTTCGTAATCCAGGCGGGTCCGCTGCTGCCAGCTGAAGGCCCGGTAGTCTTTTTTATCCGTGTTTTCCGCCAACTGCAGACGGATCTCCATAAGTTTCCCCCAGATCTCATTGACCATTTCTCGATCTTCCAACTGCCTGTCAGACAGCAAACGCCATAATTCTTCCCGTGTATTTCGTTCAGGTGTTTGCAGTTTTGATTTCAACTGCACAAGGGTAAGTTCCTCACCTTCCCACTCCACAGACTGGGCTCCGAAAACCTTATTATATTGCAGGCCGAGTTTGCGCTCTTCTGTAAGCAAAGGCAGGTTCTCCTCCCGAAACAGCTCTGCTTGTATCCGCATTTTTTTGAGGGGAATTTCCATGCCATCCGGCGTCAATCCGCTTGCCAACAATTTTTCTTTCAACACCTGATCAGCTGCTTCCACCGGTGGATACACTTCTTCCAGGAAAACATGAAAGCTCTTTTCTGCCTCTTCATCCCGGGTGTCAAGGCTCGTCGCTAACTGCAATCGAGCATACCGTTCGCTGATCAACTCCCGGAGTGAAGACCAATCCTGCAACCATTCCTCCACATTCCCTTGATTAAGATCACGGGTTTTCAATGCTCCGTAGATCGGTTCTATTTCCACCCAATTCATATTCATAAATTTTTTCATATCGGGCAGTTTCATTTTATTTCTCCTCAATTTTCCTCGTCTCAGCACTAAATTCAATTTCGCCTTAGAAGCAGCTGTTGGTACATGATGAATACCAGAAAAGAATCAATGCAGATGGAGATTCTCCCCTGATTACAGGACCCCTGGAACGACCCTACCCTTGCCGACCTCTTCTTCTGCCTAGCAAGTTATTACTTATCAAATCCCCATTGGCGGAGAAAGGCCACCTCACCCAGCGTCTTGAACATTCGCAGCGCTCTGATCCTCGTCAGATTCTACTTCCGGTGCCTCCTCGTTTTCCTCCTCCATCTCAATTTTACCCCGCAGGTAAGCCCCCTCCTCCGTGGAGAAAGAAGATGTGACCACATTTCCCCAGATGCGTCCCGTGCTCCGGATTTCCACCCGGTCGGCTTTGATGTCGCTGCGGACAGCTCCGGCGATGATCACAGAATGCGCCTGAATGCCTTCGCTTGTGATGCGGCCCTTCTGATCCACGACAATCAGGCCGTCAATCTGCATTGATCCCTCGAATGCCCCTTCCACGCGCACCCCTCCCTCTCCTGACAGCTCTCCTTTCCAACTCATACCCGGACCCAGTACAGAAGTCACGCGCTTTTGATCGGAAGACGCTTCAAGCTTTTGTGTCGATTCCTCTTTTTTCTTAAACATAGGTACCCCGCGATATATTTCCAAGGTTTTTAATGAATGGGTTGAAATAAAAGTTCACTTGTGGACCACAAACCGCCATGGGATGCTTTTCCACGGTTCAGGGACGGAGTTTAACCCGATCCGGGAGGTCGCTTTGACCCGGCGCTCAGGAATATCAACCCCGCGTTCCAGGAAAAGCATGGATTCTGGGCTGCAGGTATCCTCACGGTTAAAACGGCCATCCACCTTCAAGGCTTGACAGAGCTTTGCCGGGCCGTCCGTCCAATGCTCTTCCGGCTGCCCATCCCTCCTCTCTCCCATGAGGTCTAAACCTTCCTTGGGCTCCAATCCCCGGATGAGCACCGCGCCGGGAAAACCCTCATGTTCGGTGACCACGTTCAATAACCAGTGCATGCCGTAGATAAAATACACATAAGCCACCCCAGGTGGGCCGTACATCACTGCGGTGCGCTCTGTAGGCCCGGACCGACAATGACACCCCTGGTCATCTTCTCCCCGGTAAGCTTCCGTTTCCACGATCATCCCCGAGACACGCTTTCCCCCCTCCTCGAGTCGGACCAACCGGGCACCCAACAGGTCGCGCGCCACATCTACAGTGTGCCGCGCAAAAAAAGATCTTGGCAAACGGTTCGATTCAGGCATATAGATATTGTACAATAAGCATGGCAAGCAAACGAGATCAATCACCAGTACAAGATAAGAAGGATGAGAACCATGAACGTACGCTCCCAACCTGGATTGACATTTGATGATGTTTTATTGGTGCCTCAGCGGTCTCATATCCGCAGCCGGGCCAACGTCGACATCTCCACCGTCCTTGTTCCGGGGATTAAACTTGCCATCCCGGTCATCAGCTCCAACATGGATACGGTCACGGAATCGGAGATGGCCATCGCCATGGCGCATGCAGGGGGTTTGGGCATCATCCACCGTTTTCTACCCATCGAAGAGCAGGCAGAAGAAGTTCGGAAAGTCAAACGTTCGGAGAGTTTTGTCGTCGAAAACCCCATCACGATCCAACCCGACGACGACATAGCGGAAGCGAAAGAGATCATGTCCCGGTCGGACATCGGGGGCTTGGTGGTAACCGACAAGGACGGACACTTGCTTGGAGTAGTCACATCCCGAGATCTGCTTTTAGCTCCCGAAGGATCCCTGCAGGTGGGAGAGGTCATGACGCCCCGATCCGAAGTTGTGGTTGCTTCCACGCAGGAGCCCATTAAAGACGCCCGGAAAACACTCCACGAACACCGCATTGAAAAACTTCCCCTGGTGGATGAAAAGGATGTAGTACAGGGGTTAATCACCGCCCAGGACATCGTTAAACTCCAGAAGCACCCCCAGGCGACAAAGGATGATAAGGGTCAGCTAATCGTCGGCGTCGCGGTGGGCGTAAGATCAGAAGACCACCACCGGGCCCAAGCCTGCATCGAAGCAGGAGCGGACGTCTTGGTTGTCGATGTCGCTCACGGGCATGCCGACCACACCATCGAGATGGTGAAAAGCCTGAAAAAGCGGCACGCCATCCCGGTCATCGCCGGCAACGTGGCTACAGCGGCCGGCGTCCGAGATCTGGTTGAAGCGGGGGCTGATGCAGTCAAAGTGGGCGTCGGAGCAGGTTCAATTTGCATCACGCGGGTGGTGACCGGTTTTGGCGTCCCCCAGTTGACAGCCATCGCGGACTGCGCAGAGGAAGCCCAAAAACTGGGCGTACCGATCATCGCTGACGGGGGCATTCGCAAATCGGGAGATATCTCAAAAGCCATCGCTGCCGGGGCAAGCACGGTCATGTTGGGCAGCTTACTGGCGGGTACAGACGAAAGCCCCGGAGCCACTGTCATCCGCGATGGGCAGCAACAGAAGGTCGTGCGGGGGATGGCCTCACTCTCCGCAAACGTCGACCGCAAGACCATGGACCCGGATAACGAAGAAGAAGAGATCGATTACGGAGAAGTGGTGCCGGAAGGTGTGGAAGCCGTAGTCCCTTACCGCGGATCCGCAGCAGACATCCTGCACCAATTACTCGGCGGGTTGCGCTCGGGTATGAGTTATGCCGGGGCTGACAACATCCCCTCTTTCTGGGAAAAAGCAGAATTTATCCAGATCACCCCAGCCGGCAAACAGGAATCAGGGGTGCATGACGTGGACGTGCTTTAAAACTTTTTGGATCCCATTAAAAACGGGGATCGCGCTTCAGGGTTAGTTTCAACCCTTCCCGGAGGGAAATCTGCGGTTCATAATTCAATAATTCTCGAGCCCGTGTGATATCAGCCCGCATGCGTTTCACGCCCCCATCTGATTTGGGATTGTGCACAACTTCAGGCTCCCCGTTCGTGACTTCGAGAACCAGATCAGCAAGGTCGGTGACGCTTACTTCGGTTCCGCTTCCCACGTTGATGATCTCCCCATCCACTTCGTCAGCGCTCGCTGCTCTGGACATGGCC
Organism: Anaerolineales bacterium; assembly: GCA_046483045.1. Classification (GTDB taxonomy): domain Bacteria; phylum Chloroflexota; class Anaerolineae; order Anaerolineales; family UBA11858; genus B10-G9. Next base: position 12,905 of record JAWODY010000006.1, read on the forward strand.
TGGACGACATCATCCACATACACAAAATCCCGCGTTTGATCTCCGCTGTTGTGGATGACCAGGGTCCCCTCATGCACAGCTTGTTTCAGATAACTTGGAATCACCGGGGGATGGGCAGGCGGTAAATGCTGACCCTGACCATAGGCGTTGAAGATCCGCAGGGTGACCGTTTCGATCTCCCATAATTTCCCGATAGTCCGCACATAATACTCTGCTGACAATTTGGAAACCGCATAAGGGGAGTCCGGATGAGGACGAAGATCTTCAGAGAGAGGCTGCTTTTTCTGAGATCCATATACCGCGCCGGAAGAAGTGAAAACCACGCGCCTTACCCCCACGTCCCGTATCGCCTCCATGAGACTCACCGTTCCCCCCACATTGGTCTCGTTGTACTCCCGCGGATACAGGATGGATTCTTGGACAGACACGCGGGCAGCCAGGTGGAAAACACACTCCACATCCTGCAGCAGCGTCCACAACTTAGGCCTATCCATGACATCCCCCCGGGTGAAGAGCACATCTTCATGTACTGCCTCCTCTTTACCCGTGGACAGGTCGTCCAGACCCCGGACTTCGTGGCCTTGTTTTATTAAATGCGCGCCAAGGGCAGACCCTAAAAACCCAGCCGCGCCAGTAATTAACACTTTCATCGATTAACGAACGATCCTCTCACTAGTCAAAGCCTCCAAATTATAGCACGCCCCGGATGAAAATGAATTAAGATTCATCCCATATCCCGTAGAATTAATAACCATCATTTAGTACAATACATGCTCAGCCGAGGTTATCCTTCATCATCACCTCGGGCGCATATTATAAGCAGTCCTCTGGCCCTGTGTAAACCCATTGGGGAAAGAGAAGGATGAGGGAATGGAACTTAAAACGGTTTTCTATGAGTTTTATGCCGGTAAACCAGACACCAACTCCATTTGTTATGATGAGTAAAAGCCTCGCAAAGTGAACCTCATGATCGATCCAAGTCCGATCTCCGGGCGAGAATTCATCAAGCGAGATGAAATTCTAACCACAATAGAGAAGACCTTATGTTAAAAGACATCCTTTCTCGCATCCAAAGAAATCACGGTTTAGAACACGCCACATTAAATTTGCTTCACGCCCGCTACCCCCAACGGCCCTTTGCCGGACATTCTGATTTTGGTGGTTTCTGGATTGTGGGGGAGATCACTGCTCCGCAGCTCACGGAAGTCGTCAAAGACGCCTTAGAGCAACTCCAATCAGGAAGGCAGAATTTGGCCTTGCACGACAACTGCGGCACAAACCTGCTCACCTCCGGGATGCTGGCCGGTCTCGCTGGAGCAGCGGCTTTGATCAGCGTCGGGGACAAACGCCGCCAAAAACTCAGCCGGATCCCTCTAATCATCAGCTTGGCGACGATTGGTTTGGTGATTTCCCGCCCGCTGGGACGGTTTCTCCAAAAACACCTCACCACCAGCGGAGACCCCGGGAGCCTGCAAATTCGAAAAGTCCTCACCCACCAACAGGGGCAACTCACTGCCCACCGCATCCAAACTCAGGGTTAAAGCATGAGTAACGTTTCTCCTACAATCTACATTCTGCACGGGGAAGATGAATTTGCCATTCAGGAACTCATCAACCAAAAACTGAAACCCCTGATGGGGAAATCCGCCAATGCGGAAATGAACATCACCACATTGGACGGCAAAGAGATTACCCCAAGCGCACTGGAATCAGAAACCCACGCCATGCCCTTCCTCACCAAGCGCCGCATGGTCATCCTTTCCCATCCTTTGCCGCTGGGGGAAAAGGCAAAAAACCGGAAAAAATTCTTATCCCTCCTGGAAGGGATTCCGGAGACCACCGCCTGCATACTGAAGGTCAACAAACACCTGGAAAAAGACCATTGGCTGCTCCAATGGGCCCAGAACCACCCCTCACTGACTTGGCAGAAATCTCTCCCGCTGCCCAAGGGACAAAACATGACCAGCTGGATTCAGAACAGGGCTCAGGCCCACGGGGGAGAATTTTCCCACCAGGCCGCACACCTCCTGGCTACCTACGTCAGCGAAGACCCACGTTTGGCCTCCCAGGAAATTGAAAAATTAATCACCTATACGAATTTTGAGCGAAAGGTCACAGAGGAGGATGTTCGGACTCTGACGGCTGATGTGCGGCAAGGGGACATTTTCGCCATGGTGGACGCCATCAGCGTGGGGGACGGGGAAACCGCCATGCGCATGCTCCGCCGCCAATTACAAGAAAAATCCCCCCTCCCTCTCTTCGGGATGATCGTCCGCCAATTCCGCCTCCTGATCCAAGTCAAAGAGATTCTGGATCAGGACCCAGGCCGGGATCGCTTCAGCATCGCCAACCAGCTGGATGTCCATCCCTACCCCATCAAAAAAATCATCCCTCAAACCAAACGCTTCACTCTTCCCCAGTTGGAAAGGATATACCACCAATTGTCCGACATGGACGCAGCCATGAAAACCGGACAATTGGACCAAGAATTGGCCTTAGACCTGCTTGTCGCGGCCTTAACTCGATGAAATCCCGCGGAAGCGTTCACTTACATCTCCCATTACCCAAAAGGAGAATGGAGTTCCTTCAAAACCCGTCATGAAAGAACAAACGTTATTGGAAAAAGTTCAACCCATCCAGCTGGAGAACGGCTTGACAGTGATGTTAAAAGAGATCCATACAGCCCCTTTGGTCAGTCACTGGGTTTGGTACCGGGTAGGATCCCGGGACGAAATCCCTGGAAAGACGGGGATTTCCCACTGGGTGGAACACATGCTTTTCAAAGGTACTCCCCGGTTTCCGGCTGAGGAATTAGAGAGGAATATTTCCCGCACAGGGGGTATCTGGAATGCTCTCACATACCTGGATTGGACGACTTACTTTGAAACCATGCCCGTGGACAAAATCGACCTTGCCCTGGAATTAGAGGCCGATCGGATGGCCAACAGCTCATTTGACCCCCAGGAGGTCGCCAGAGAACGCACAGTGGTGATCTCTGAAAGGAAGGGGAGAGAAAACAGCCCAGGATTTCAATTGAAAGAAGCTCTCCGGGCAGCAGCCTTTCGGGTTCACCCTTACCACCACGAGATCATCGGCGATATGGCAGATTTGAAAACCATGCAGCGCGCGGATCTCTACGAGCATTACCAGACCTATTACCGTCCAAATAACGCTCTGGTGGCCGTGGCAGGCGATTTTCAAACGGACTCCATGCTGGAGAGGATCAAAGAATTATATGGAGATCTTTCCCCAGGTGAGGAAATTCCCCGCCGCGCGCGTCCAGAACCAGCTCAAAAAGGGGAACATCGTCTGACCGTGGAAGGACCCGGAGATACCACCATCGTTGAGGTCGCATATCACACGCCACCTGCCTCTGACCCTGACTTCTTCCCCCTCTTGATCATGGACAGCCTGCTTTCCGGGCCCAGGGGATTAAACCTATTCGGCGGAGGCGGTGTTTCCAACAAGACGTCAAGACTGTACAGGAGTATGGTGGAGGAAAATGAGGTGGCGATTGATATCCACGGCGGATTACCGGCGACGATTGACCCATTTCTCTACAGCCTCCACTTCATCGTGCACCCCCAGACCTCGGTGGACGAAGCTTTGGCCGTCTTGGATGAAGAGATTTCCCGGATGCAGGAATCTCTCCCTGCCAGAGAGGAGCTCCAGCGGGCCATGAAACAGGCCCAGGCCCTTTTCGCGTATGGGAGTGAGAGCATCACCAATCAGGCTTTTTGGTTAGGTTTCGCAGAGATGTTCGCGGAGTATGAATGGGTCAGATCCTATGTCGAGAGATTAGCGGACGTCGCTCCAGAGGATGTCCAGCGCGTAGCGACGAAGTATTTCCAACCCCAAAACCGGATCATTGGCACATATCTACCCCAAAGAAATGGACGATAAGATGACAAGTACACAGCCCCTGGCATCCTTACGCAAATCTTCCCTACCGGGACCCAACGACATCATACGGCGCGAGCTGGAGAACGGTATCACGATCCTCATCCGGCCCAACTTCAATACCCTCTCTGTCACGGTTTCTGGCTATCTGATGGCGGGAAGTTTATACGAACCCCTGCCCAAAATGGGACTTGCAAACTTTGTCTCCTCCACTTTGATGCGGGGTACAAAAGATCATTCTTTTCAAAAAATTTACAACCGCCTGGAATCCATTGGAGCCAGCTTGAGTTTCAGCGGGGGAACCCACACAGCAGGTTTTTCAGGAAAGTCATTGGGGGCCGATTTGGATCTTCTGATCGAGACCATCGGGGAAACGCTCCGCCGTCCCACATTCCCGGGGGATCACGTAGAGCGTGTGCGCTCCCAACTGCTGACATCCCTGGATCTCCGGGCCCAAAACACCAGCGAGATGGCCTCCCTGGCCTTTGATGAGATCGTTTACAAAGGCCATCCTTATCAATATCCGGAGGATGGAACGCCAGAAACAGCCTCCACCATTACCTGTGAGGACTTGATCAGTTTTCACAGAGATCATTACGGCCCCCGAGAAATGGTGATTGCAGTTGCCGGTGCAGTTGAACCAGAAAAAGCCTTGGAGACCATTTCCGATAGATTAGGAGACTGGCACAACCCCGACCAACCTGCTGTGCAAACGGTCCCCCCTGCTCCGACTCTGGAAAAAACAGAGAGACGCCACTACACCATCCCCGATAAAAGCCAAACGGATATTGTCCTTGGGGTCGCTGGACCTTCCCGGCTGTCCCCCGATTTCTATGCGGCGAAAATAGGCAACAGCGTCTTAGGACAATTTGGGATGATGGGATGGATCGGCGAAGCCGTGCGCAATAAAGCGGGGTTGGCTTACTACGCTTACAGCTCCGTGAGCAGCTCCATGGGACCCGGACCCTGGACTGTATCCGCTGGGGTCGATCCGGATCACACCGAGCAGGCCATCCAGTTGATCAGACAGGAAATTGAGCGCTTCCTCGACCAACCGGTGCCGGAGGAGGAATTTGCGGACAGCCAGTCCAGTTACATCGGTAAGCTGCCCCTGGCACTGGAGTCAAACGCCGGCGTCGCTGGGTCCTTGCTCAACATAGAACGATACCAATTAGGATTGGATTACTTCCACCGTTATGAGGAAATGATTCGGGAGGTCACCCCCCAAGACGCCTTCCGGGTAGCGAATGCCTACCTTGACCTGCAGCGTTTGGGGATTGCCACTGCGGGACCCTAGCATATGAACATAAAAACGGGAGTCGACCTGGTAGAAATCGAACGCGTTGCACGCGTCTTCAAACGTCATGGTGAACGCTTCCTGCAGCGCATCTACACCCCCAATGAAATTGAACAATCGAAAAGGAATCCCCCCGAACTTGCTGTCCGTTTTGCTGCCAAAGAAGCGGCATCTAAAGCTTTGGGCACAGGGATCGGGATTATTTCCTGGAAAGATGTTGAAGTCTATTCTCACCCATCCGGTGAACCACACCTGCGGCTGCATGGCTCCGCCCTGAATATCAGCCGGGCCAGGGGAGTTACTAATTGGTCAGTCAGTCTAAGCCATTCCAGGGAGATGGCAGTCGCTGTTATCGTAGGGTACGGGGAATGACGATGGGAGTTTAACTTTTCCTTTCCTCATCGACCGGCGCCTTTCGGGTGATTCGCCGGATAACGAAGTAAAATACAGCTGCGATGATCAGACCCATGACCACCATTTCATACTGTTCAACCCATTCCATCACCAGCGCCCAATTCTTACCCAACTAACCCAGAAAAGCCAGGATAAAGCTCCAAAGAGCGGTCCCCAAGGCAGTATAAATGTTGAAAAGGACCAGATTCGTTTTGGCAATACCCGCTGGAATGGAAACCAGGCTGCGGACAATGGGTGGTCCCTCCGCTCAGGCTGGATTACTGATTTTCAACACTGGAAGTGAAAGAGAGCCCGATGACTCGCCGGGACCTTATCAGACCATAGATGGCCCCAAGGGCAAGAAGAAAGATCCCTACAGGCGCAACCTGTGCTGCCTCATATCCAAAGGGGCCAAAAAACTCCCGGGCACCAGAAAATTGCCCCAGGGCACTCAGGATATTCAATCCATTCCACACGCCATGAAAGAGGACAGACACGAAAAACGCCTTTGCGAGGCGCATAAAGTTTCCTTCTTCCCAGCTGGACGCTAGCCCCCAGCCCACATACGCAGCAGTCAACATGTGCACCGCAGTGGTCCCAAAACGACTGATCATCGCAATCATCCACGTACCTGCATTTGCGGAGAGGACCAGATTCTCAAATAACGCATATCCCGCTCCGCTAACCATCCCCCATTTATACCCTTGGGCAGGGGTGATTTTCTTTTTAATCAGCAGCCACACACCGAGGGGCTTGATGAGCTCCTCCACCAAAGGAATTAAGACAGCTACATAAGCAAATACGGAAGCCACAACCCCGGGGTGGAAGAGATATTTACTGGCCATGCGCTCCAAGATCACAGGAGAGGCAGCAGACTGGGGTAAGCGCTCCATTAAACGGACAATCTGGGCTTTCAACGCTGGATGCTCCAGCAAGTAAACATACCACACCCCCCCGATCAGGATCAATAAAAGCAGTTCAAGCAGCAGCACCAGCGCCGGTGCCAGCGTCAATCCACTCCCAAAAGCACCCCAAAAACGCTGTGGTGATCCTTCGGGCAAACCCTTCTGACTTAAATGAAGGATCCAAAACACTGCAACCCCATTGGCCAGGACATGAGCCAAAACGAGAAGAAAACGACCTCCGCCGGTCTCCCATTCCGCAAGATAGCCAACTCCCAGGAGAATGGGATAAAGGGCAATCAACCAGTCTGCTCCCCGCCATGTTTTTTCTTCACCCGTGGACAATCCAAATAAGCTTTTCGCAGCATACAACATAGAAGGCAATAATAAAATCCCAACAAAACCCAGGCTGGAAAAGAACAGGATTAACGTCGTTGTTTGCACTGCGGGAACAGGGACCGATAAGCTCCCACTCGACAAAGCCACAACCCCAAACCCCCCTAAAGAGATCCCGGCCAATAACAGCATCAGGAAAAAACTGCCCGCAAATTGAATCCCTGAAGCCCAATCAAACTTCTGTCTTCCTTTCATTGATCAACCTTCCAGCCCTTAATTATTCAATTCCGATTCAAAAACCCTTTGAAATTGATCCAGGCGCCACATCCAGGCCACTTTTTTCATGAAATCAGAAAAGGATGGTAGGGTTTCTTTTAGCTCACGCAGGTTTTGCCCCAGACGGTTCTCCTCTTCCCCTCCCGCCCCTCCAGGCTGGGCTGCATAAGAACCATGAAAAGCGAAGTAAGCCTGATTTAGTTTCCGGATCCGGTAGCCGTGATCCCAGAAAACCTGACGGCGCTCTTCCATGTATGCCTCCGCTTCCGCAACCTCCCCTTCTTCCAACAAGCGGTCCACCGTAAGCCGCGTTTTGTACATTTCATATCGAAAATCAAAGGGGATCGGTCCGATCACTTTTTGAAGCCGTTCTCTCTCGGTTTTCTGACCATCTGGAACGTTTCCTGCTGAACTTCTATCCTCAGCCGGCAGCCGATCTGGGTAATACCGGGTGAACACAGCCCGATAGATCTCCCTCCCCGCCAATTCTGCCACCGTCTCATTGATGGTCCGAAGCTCGGGACTTGCAAAATAATGCAAACCTAGCGGGTGTATGGTCAGGTAGTTATGAGTCCATTCATGGCCAATGACCTCCACCATCCATTTTAAATTACTGGATTCAATGATCATGGCTGGATACATCCCCACCCCTCCGATGCCCACTACCAGAGCGGATAGGTCTAATTCTTCTTCAATTTTGTGTTCCAGGGCAATTTTCTCATCCAGCGTCAGGCCCGAGACCAGCATGACATTTGCTTCTTGGCGGATTACATCCCGGGGAGACACCACCAGAGCATGAGAATCAGGTTCAGCGCGGTATAAAACAGGGGGGACTGCCTGTCCGCCCCAGCTAAGGTCAAGATCCATCAGACTGGTGTTAATCTGACGCTGGAGGACCTCCTGTACAAACGGGGCTAGATCTTGGGCCCGGGAACGTTTTCCAGCTAACCTCTCCCGCACAGCAGCAGAAGCACGCTCGGGGTTTTCCACGTCCGGATCAGCAACGATGTTTTTCAACTCTTCCTCAAGCGCGTTGACATCAGCCCTGAGCTGGAGGTAATCCAAAACCAATGCCCGGGAATCAGCAGGGGATATGTACTTTTCTGCACCCAAACTGGAGTGTTTTGCTTTGCCCCACAGGGCTGATATGGTCCAGGAGGTAAAGTTAAACTCCAGGAGTCGCGTAAAATCCCTTACCCCTTTCTCCAGGTAAGAGCGGTCGATGGTGGCACCGCGGAGTGGTAAAACCAATAAGATTAGAATGAGGAGAGACAATCCCACTCTCTTTAATTGCGTTTTCCATGCCATACAAATGCTTACTTTCCTTTAAGATAAGGCACCATGTGTTCAAACAGTCCCTGTATTTTACCATGCGCAAAGAAAGGGCCATGATAGGGACTATTTAATCCAATTACCACGATATTCAGTTTAAATACGGGAAGAATTCAGATGTGATGTGATAAAGATAAGAAGAATACATTTCAAAGAAAGAAGCTCACCATTCCACCTGCGGAGCGCGTTTGGCTTGGACCTCGAGGGTTTCATCCATCTCATCGGAAAGAATTTTTTGTCCCAGTTCCTCACCATATGCGGTCAATTCTTCCATTTTCTCTGCCTCATCCATGCCAATAGGCTCCTTGAGGTCCACCTGAAAGCGCCGGAAATCGATTTCCTCAAAGAAGGTATCCACCAGGTGAATTTGCTGGTCATCGGAAGACTGCATGAAAGCCCCTAAAATGGGCTGGATCCAATCCCAGGCGAAAAACGATTTCACCTGATCAGGCTGCAGGTGGTGAGGATCCCGCCCGGTGCCCAGGCTGATCAGGGTGGTATCCGCTGGATCCCAATCCAGCACAAAACGGGCTTCATAGGCCGCCAGGTAGGCAGGATTGTGGTAGGAACCCACTCCGCCGTCCACGAACCGCCCGTCCACGGCAGGGAAAAAGGTCGGAGCTGCGGAAGAAGCCAGCACCGCTTTGACAAGAGACCAATCTTGATACGCTTCCTTGAAAGGCTTGATAAAGCGCGTGCGATTCTCTACCAGGTCAAAGGTGGTGATGATCACATCCAATGGAAATTCGGTTTCCCACAAGTCACCCACTACCCGATCTCCCAAGACTGTTTTTAAAGCGGATCGCAGCGGTTCCTGGGGGTATCGGTAGCGGGTCAGGGGCCAGAGTAATGTGCGCAGCCTTTTTTTAAAAATGGTCGTCCCAAATTCTAGATACAGACGGTGGAGTTCCATCCCGAACAACCCCGAAGCGATCCCCGCGGAGATGATGGACCCGGTGGAGGTCCCGGCCAGAAGTTGAAAGATATCATACGCAGGCCTCTCCAGATGCTCTTCCAGAAAGGATAAAGCCCGGGTCACGATCACCCCCCGAATACCGCCGCCATCTACTGCCAGGGCAACATGTTTGCGAAAGGGTTCCATGATTTCTCCTGTTCCCAAAAGCAATTAAGCTTATTATGCCATAGAGTGCTCAAAACCACAGGAAGAAAGCTGACAGTGATGAGAAAAGAGGAGGTGTTGATCCACCTCCTCTTCATCGGCCTGGGGAAAACGCGAGACGATGTGCCTACGGCTTGGATAAGGTGATGCTGGTGCCATCGCTGTCATCATCTGGATCGTGATTCGCGGATGAAGCATAGCTCAGGTCAGCGTGGGTCACGTCTGTGACCGTGAAGGTGACAGTGCCGCTGCGTTTGGGAATGCCGCTCACGCTCACCGAGCACTGTCCACTGGTATCTGTGACGCAGGAGATCGTCCCAGACACTCCGGAGCTCCACTCGCCGCTGACAGACGCGTCTGCCACCGGGTTATGGTCGCCGTCATGCACCGTGGTGATGACCTCTGCGGTCCAGGTGGAGCCGTTGTTGAGGCTGCTGCCATCCAGGTCGCCAATATGCATGCCGATCACAGGTTCGCTCATCGTCACGTCTTGACTCTGGGAATCCGTGGCACCTCCATCATCGGTGACCGTTAGGGTCACCGTATAGGTCCCTTCAACGCTGTAGGTATGGTTCACTGTCACTCCGGATCCCGAGTTTCCATCCCCGAAGTCCCAGGCATAACTGCTGATGGACCCATCCGGATCACTCGATCCTGAGCCGTCAAAGTCGCAGGTAAGCCCGCTGCAGGTGCAAGTGAAGGATGCACTGGGCGGGTCATTCAGGTTATCCACTGTCACGCTGATGCTGTCTGTCGCGGTCTGCCCGGCGGTGTCTGTCGCCGTAGCGCTGAGGGTATGAGAGCCATCCGCGTATGCGGTGGTGTCCCAGCTTGCCGACCAGCCATCGGAACCATCGCTGTCCACGCCGATGCTCCCCCCGTCCACGAAGAACTCCACCTGGGAAACCCCGTTGTCATCCGTCGCATCCGCGGTGACAGACACGGTATCCGAGACGGTCGCGCCCTCCGCCGGGTTGGTGATGCTCACGCTGGGCGGGTTGTCCGCGGTGCTGTTATCCACCGTGACGCTGATGCTGTCGCTGGCTGTCTGCCCGGCGCTATCCGTGGCCACCGCCTCAACGGTGTGGCTCCCATCCGCATAAGCACTCGTGTCCCAGCTTGTTGACCAGCCGTCGGAGCCGTCGCTGTCAGTGCCGATACTGCCCCCGTCTACAAAGAATTCGACCTGGGAAAGGCTGTTATCATCGCTGGCATCCGCAGTGACGGACACGACGTCGGAAACGGTCGAACCCTCCGCCGGATTGGTGATACTCACACTGGGCGGGTCGTCCGTGGTTCCGCCCGTCCCGGTGAAGTCAAAGGCGATCAGCAGCGGATCGTGGTCGGAGGAGCGGAACATGCTATTGTCACCGGTATGGGAGCCGGGCCAGTCCGCGTTCATGTGGCGCGGAGAAACTACCCGTGGGAGATTATTCAACGCATCAGAGACCAGGGTGTGGTCCAGCGTCTGGGAGATGCCGTTGTAGAGGTAGCTGTAGCGGGTGATGGTCCCCTGCCCGGAAGTTGTGCTGGTCAAATCGCTCCACACGTTGGTCAGCACCCCGTGGGTGGGATCGAGTTGGTCAAGGGGATCAGAGTGATAGTAATCGTTGAGATCCCCCATGACCAGGATGTAGGCCCCAGGATCGCTGGCCAGGATGCTGTCCACCAGGTTATCCACATGCTGGGCCTCCTCAACGCGCCAATCGGTGCAGTCGCTGGTCGAGCAGGCGCTGCTGCTCAGCTTGGATTTGAAGTGGTTGTTGATGACATGCACGGTCTGGTTGCTGCCGTCCAGCGTGATCTGCGCTTCGAGGTGCAGGGGCACGCGGCTGTGCAGGTAGTAGGGGGTGCTCCCATCGCAGGTCACATCGGGCAGATGATCGCCTGATTCATAATCCACGCCCCAATCGGTCGACGAGCAACTCTGACGGTCGTTGACACTGATCACGTTGACCCGGTCAGCGCGGGTCAGGAAGGAGACCTCGATGCTCCTGTCGTCCGGCCCAGCCAGGGTGTGGTAATTGTAGGTCACGCCGCAGATTGAATCGATGTCGCTGGTGAGCTTCTGAAGGACGACGTCATTCTCGACTTCTTGCAGGCCGATAATCAGCGGCAAATTCAGTCCGCTGCTGTTGCAAATGGCCGTAGCACGTTTGGCGGAAAGGTGCTCAAATTCCGTTTGCGTCAGCACCTCATCGCTCTTCTCGCTGTCGTCTTGGGTGTCGAAAAAGTTCCAGGCGTTGAAGCTGGCCACGGTCAGGGTCACGCTGTCATCAGCCGGTGGCGGATTGTCCGCCGGGTCATAAGAGCTATCATCTCCTGCGGTCGTGCTCAGGCAGCTAGTGTCATCATCCTGATGGATCTTGTAGGTGTTGAAGTTGTAGGTCAGGGGGCCGTAAGCCGATCCAGCAGCCACGGTATCAAAGGTTTTAATGTAACCCAGCCCCTCCTGCCCGCAAGAGGTGGAAGAAACGCCATCGCCGTCAACGATAATCCGGTGCCCATAGGACCCATCATCATGATGCAGGCGGTCCATGCCGGAACCGCGGAGCATGACCAGCTCGTTGTAGGTGTTAGACGGGGCGATAACCGTGCTGTCCACGCCCACCGTCATCAGCATGCCTTCCCGGGCTTCGTTGTACGTGTGGACGTCCGCGCCGCTCGTAGGCGGATCGTAATCCTCTACAGGCGGGAGGCCGTAATTGGACTGCAGGGTGCTGACCGCGCAGCCGCGGCTGCACACCACCTCGGTCAGTGTGTCATCCCAGACGAAGGAATCCGGACCTTGATATTCGTCAATGTCAGCCCGGTCGATCTCGACCAGGTCGCCAACGGAAACGTTGACAGTGGAAGAGCCGGTGTACACGAACACGCCATCCGATGTGCTGGCATCACAGTCCGTCTCATGGGCCTGGATGAAAAATCCCCACGCCTCATAAGGGCCGCCGGTGCCTTTCTGGAAATCGGCAGTGACGATGCCGCGTAAATCGCTCACGCGCTGCCCGTCGTAAGGGGAGGTGTCTCCATTTCCTTGCACTTCCCACACCGCGAGATAATCGCTGGTCTTGCCGCAGGTCTCCGCGAGGGCTACATGGCTTTCAAAACCAGGAACGGCAAAGCTGGCACTGATGATCAGCACGGAGAAGATGGCTAACACTTTATGAAAAAGCCTGGATCGGGTAGGGAACATGGGTCTTTCTCCTTTTAGGGTAGGTGCATACGAGGAAGAACATATTTCAGGCGGCAAAGAGTAAAGCCGCTCACTCACCGATAAGGCAAAAAAATTGAGGGGCTGTTTTCACAGCCCCTCAGGGGTTTCATCGATCGTTACCAGGTGGCGGTAACTTCATTCGAGCAGGTGGTTGTGCTTGCCTCACAGACCTGGTAGGTGGCAGAGCCGCCCCCTTTCTGACCGGTTGTGTCAGTATGGAACCCATCATTTTCTGTGGTGGCAACAACGGCCCCGTCGCGGTAGATGTCCACGTTGGTTGACGTGACCCCGCTCCAGGTCAGGTCCGCATACTGCGACCCGCGGACCTTATAAGCACTTACGCTCAGAGTGAAATCGCCACCGCTTCCACCCCCAACGGTGATCGTGATGCTGTCGCTGCCCGTGTTGCCCTCAGAATCGGTCACCTCAGCCGTGATGGTGTGGGTGCCATCTCTGAGCACCGCAGTGAAGGATCCACCCGTGCCGATTTGCCCGTCCAGATCCGATGTCCAGACAAGATCACTTGTCAGATCGCCGTCTTCGTTGTCAGAAGCAGATCCAGCGAATTCAATGGATGCACCGGAGTCGAACGAGGCCCCGTCCGCCGGTTTGGTGATGCTCACGTTGGGCGGGTTGTCCGTCGTGCCGCCCGTTTCAGTCAAAACCGGAGCGAAGAGCGTGGTGTCACTCACATCCAGAAGCGGCTCCTGGATCCCGTCCCCGCTGTCGTCCGTCCAGTCGAAGTTGCCGGCGTCAGTGACCTGGTCGTACAGGTTATAGACATCGGTAGCATTTCCGGGATTGTTGGCGCTGGCCAGCAGAGCCAGGGCACCTGCAGCGTGAGGACTGGCCATGCTCGTGCCGCTGATCGTGCCGTATTCTCCCTCTTCGATGGGGAAGGTGGAGTAAATGCACGCCCCCGGGGCTGCGATGTCCACCGCTGAGCCCCAGTTGCTGAAATCAGCTAGGGTGTCATCCTGATCGTCATAGCAGGTGGGGCTGCTCAGGCCGCCTGGTTCCCCATCGAAATCCGCCAGCGCGCTCACGGTCAAGGCATTATCAAACGCGGCCGGGCTGTAATTGCTGGCATCGTCATTATCATTCCCGGCTGCCACCGCAAATGCCACACCCGCGTCCACCGCGCCCTGGATGGCATCGTATTCCGCTTGGCTGAAGCCGCTCCCGCCCAAGCTCATGTTGGCAACTTCAATGTCAGCTGCATTAGCAGCCACATAGTCGATGCCAGCGATGATCGCCGAGCTGGGGCAGCTGCCCTGGGCGTCACAGACCTTGACCGCCCACAGACGGGCGCCCGGCGCCACGCCCACCACGCCGAAACCGTTGTCCAAAGCGGCCACGGATCCGGCCACGTGCGTGCCGTGGTAGTGGTCATCATCCCCGCCCTCACCGCAGTAATATTCCCGCGACCAGGGAGGTCCGCCGCCGCTGGTGTTCATGCAGCTGGTGCTGCTGACCACGTTTAGATCCGTGTGCTCCAGGTCAATTCCGGTATCGATGATGGCCACGTCGACATCCACCCGGTAGTCATCCGCTCCGTCAATATCGATATTCGCATTCTCATCGGCGAAAATGCGCCGAACCCCGGTGGGGACGGTCTGCCCGTCCACAGTGCGGATCAGGTCCTCGACCACATACGCCACGCGAGGATCGTGCCGCAGTGCATTCAAACGGCCGGCCGGGATGTAAACCGCTATCCCCTTTAAGGCATGGCGGTAAACATGGGATACCGTCAACCCGTAGTTGGCTTCCATGTCCGGAGCTGAGGTATTGATATCCACTCCCCCTTTGAAGACCACGATATAGTGGTCCTTCAAACCTCCCCCCAGTTTACCCGCCTGGGCGATGCCTGTGCTGGGAAGCAACAAAGCCAGCACGAACAAGATCGCCATCAACCTGGTAAATCGTTTCCGAATGTGCATGATGGATCCTCCTTTGGGATAGAGTGAAGAAGATGTTGCGTGCAAATCCTGCGTAGACCCCCATTGAAAATGGCAGATTTGAGAAATCCGCAAGCCTCAACAGAATTCATTTCCTGTATTCTAGCAACCTCTCTCTCCCTCGTCAATAACAGGAAAACAACTCAGGTACGATATTTTCTTAAAATTCCAATTTGCTTTTGAGCCCTGGGTGACCACAACCTGGATTGATCTGGAAAATCAAATAAGTTCGAGCAAGAAGGAATCAAGATTAGGACATCGGTTTAAAATCCCGTAAGCACATTAAGTTTAGGTAAAATAGTCTCTTCCAGAGCCAGATTGAGTAAAGAATCACATTCAACACCAGGACCTTTGGCAAATAAGCGGACATCCTGGAGTCCTCCAGAAGCAAACCAGACATGGAAAAAGGCTTTAATTTACATTATCCCAGGTTAAGTCTTTTCAAAATTCCAGCGCCGGTAGGGAGACCAATCGGGTAGACCAAACCACAGTTCGAGCCCCTCGACCGCTCCCTCCTGGTTTCGCGCAAAGATGACCTGGCCCTCGAACTCCAGGAGTTCAAAGATGTCCCTTTCCGTGGGTACCGCGGTCATGATCAGATCTTCAAACTCATATTCGATTCCTAAAATAGGGTCCCAAGGATAATCCTCAACCGATTTCCACCCCAATTCTAACCTCACGCCTGGCATTTCGTACCTCCCCTGATAGGCTTCGATATCTTCTCTTTTCAACCGGACAGGATCCACTATCTCCGGTTCCCAACCCGGCCAGCCCAGGAAAGAGGCGATGCCCCGCTCCACCTCAGGCCATACTACATACCCGTTTGCCCCGTTGGTGAGGACCGCGATGCTCTCTTCTCGTTCCGGATAAGCAATGACCTGGCCCTGCCAGCCCCGGGTAGCCCCTCCGTGATTGAAACGCAGATTTCGCCCCTCGCCCAGGACGCGCACGCCGAGACCGAAATCCCAGAAGCGGGGCTCGAGCATTTCTTGGACAATCTGGGGACCCAGAACAGGGCCTGATAGTCCATGATATGCCCTCATAATTTCCACAGTCAACATTAAGAGATCAGAAGGGGTGGACCACAAACCTCCCGCTCCCGATTCGACGTGGATGGGTCCTTTGCCCGGAATGGGTTTTCCGTTCGAATGCCCGCTGGCTGCCCGGCCTTCAAATTCCGGGTCCAGGGGCGCATAGGTGCTGTTTTTCATGCCCAATGGCGAAAAGACCCGCTCCCGCATGACCTCAGGGAAAGGTTCGCCCATCACCTCTTCGATCACTTTCTGGACGACGAGGTAGCCCCCTCCCGAATAGCGGAAACCTTCCCCAGGCGGCTTGACGACCTTAACCGGAGGGGAATTGACAATCTCCGTTCCCTCCAAAACCTGGCGAAGATCCGGAAGCTCATCATCCACACCGTAGCCCTCAAAACCCGGCGTGCTGACCCCGGCCGAATGGGACAACAAACGGCGCAGGTTGACTTCCCCCTGGTAGTCCCCCCGGGGAAGATGCCAATCACCAGGATATGATTTAACGTCTTCATCCAACGACAAAAAACCTTCGCGAACCAGATGCAGTGCCCCCACCGCGGTGACAAACTTGCTGATGGACGCTGTCTGGAAAAGGGAGCGAGGGGTTGCTTTCGCTTCTCCTCCTTCTTCAATCACGCCCCAGGCCTGCGACCAATAAATCTCCATATCACGGACAACAGCAGCGGACACGGCCGGGACGTGAAAACGGGCCATCCGGTCTTCCACACGCCAATCGGTTTTTGGCTGCCCCGTAATCACTTTGGCAGGAAGCGGGCCGTCCGGCAGTACGGGCCCAACTTCGGCGGGGTCTCTATTTTCTTTTTGCACGCGTGACTCAGATTTCTCCATTTTCTCACTTACTCCATCATTCACCAATAGATGCTCCCCAACCTGCATATCTTTCCCTTATAAAAGACTCAGTTCCTGCGTTCATATTATCTGGACATTCACATAGCCCAAACTAAAAATATTATGCCATAAACAGAACACATATTTTCCCCTTCCAAAAATAGATTTGGATGAAAAGTACCTGCATCAGAGAGGAAGGATACTTACTCACGCCTACCCGAAAGCATTTGCAATCTTTAATTGAACACGTTGATTCCCCACTTTTGTCAGAGTTCCTAACAAAAATTTTAGGTTCCAGGTTTTCTAAACGCCCATAATTTGCAGTCCTGTTAGAACTAGGCTCTGGAGCATAAATATTTCCCTGATAGTTTCAAGGCTGTGCTAGTCTTTATATAGTGTCTGTATGCCAAAGGGACTTTGGATTATAAAAATGACTCGTGGAAAGTTTAATTTTCTCGCTGCAGCTCTGATACTGATCCCCTTTTTTTCGCTTCCTGCTCCCCGGCACGTTGACTTCCCGGGGGTGCCGTCCGAGCATACATACCAGTTCAGAGACACGCCGAATGACGCTCAATCCCAAAATGACCGTATATCCAGGGTAGAAGTTTTGGGTCAATATTCCTATACCATCATCGAGCAGCCAAAAGACAACCCAGCCTTCGTCTCTCACAAACCAGGAACGTTTACCCACTTTTTATTGGCAGAACGATACGGGGCGATCGGCCTTATGGCACATAACGCCCAA
Organism: Anaerolineales bacterium; assembly: GCA_046483045.1. Taxonomy (GTDB): domain Bacteria; phylum Chloroflexota; class Anaerolineae; order Anaerolineales; family UBA11858; genus B10-G9. The sequence goes on from JAWODY010000006.1 coordinate 30,258, forward strand.
GTTGGATCCCTGTTTTCGGAATTCGAAGTCGGGACACAAGTCACATTATTCCGTCAAGATCAGAAACCTATTCGCTACCAGGTCCAATCTATCAGGAAATTTAAAGCCCTGTCCCCAAACAGTGCTTACTCAGCATTCATTGATCTCAAAGACAGTGCTCATTACACTGCCGGAGAATTATTTTTGGAAATATACGGGGTGGGCGACCGGCTGGTCTTCCAAACCTGCTTGTCCAAAGATGGCTTAAATAATTGGGGGAGATGGTTTGTGATCGCCTATCCTGTGGGGGATGATCTTCTCTTTGAATCTTATCTCCCTACATTCCAGCGGCCTCCCCTTTTTCAGACACCGATACAGAGATAAATCCACTTAAGGTTTCTTAAAGAAAAAACTGGCTGCCGTAAAAACAGCCAGTTTTTATTTATATTTTGCGTGGAGGGGTCTTCCTCCACGGAAATCATTCAGGAAGGAACAGTGGTCTCGAAATCTCCGGCGGCGAGCGGAGAACATCAACACCGACCGGGGTGGCTACGACCACGACCCGGTGCGAATTGCTCGGATACGGCCAGCAGGATATCAGCGTCAAGCGTTCATCTTCAGAAGGATGCATCCAGCGGGCATTTGCCATCCTGGTCTCAATGGACTCCCAACGTTCTTTGAGGATGATCGTATTGGCCACCACATATGTGTACCGGAGATGACCCGCCTGAACATGAATCACATCCCCGTTCTTGAGTTTTTCTAAACCCCGGAAACTCTCGCCGTAGCCGCTGCTGTGTCCATTAATCACGGTGTTACCCTCTTTGCCAAGCTTGGCGGAGCTGCTGTGCCATCCTAAATCGCCAGAGCTGGGCGCCAACCACTGCTGGTATGTATCTCCTAAGTATTCCACTTCACGTGAAGAAACAGGGACCACAAAAGCCTCGACCCCAAGAGATGGGATCATCAATCGTTCCGGCTCGGCAGCGGGTGCCTGAAATGTTCCTTCCGGTAAGGCGCCCCCCTGCTTGGCTGGCGGATCTGCTGCTACCAACAAGGAGAATTTCACCGGCTCACTGCTTTTATTCATGTCCGGAGCATAGGTTGACGAATCACCCCCAGCAGGGGAATACAAGGGTAAAAATTCATCACTTTGTACAGGAAGTACCTGATTGGCCCGGTTAGGGGCTTCCTGCTGTTTTATCTCTCGGCCTTCCGTTATCCGGTCCAGGGGAGAGTGGATACGTCGATATTCCCGGGATACATTCCAGACACCGAAAACGACCATCACGAACCCTATCGCCATGATGAATACAGCATAAGGGGCCAAGCGCTCTTCCCGAATTCCAAAAGCTTTCATATTTCTGAAGTCCCTTATATTTCCTTCTTTTTCTGCCACAGTGAAACACCATGGAAAATCAAGCCCAAGCCAAACACCAACAAACCAGATTGGGCGCTGATCCTAGACAAGAATGCCTGTTTTGTATCCGCATCTGCTCCGGAAAAAGGTGCTTCACGTCCGGTTACAGGTATTAGCAATCCTTCATCATCAACCTCAGGGGGAGGAAGGGTGGATACGGGTGTCTGTGTCGGGTTTCCCACAGGGGTCGCTGTGGGTTCCAGGGTACCTGTCGGTTCTTCAGGCGGATCGGTCGGATCGGGCGTCTGGGTTGGGTCTTCAGGTGTGGCCGTCGGTTCCGGAGTTTCCGTGGGATCCACCGGCGTGCTGGTGGGGTCTGGAGTTTCAGTTGGGTCTACCGGTGTGCTGGTGGGCTCCGGAGTATCGCTGGGTACAGGATCAACCACAAGAATTTCCAGGTGGGAAATTTCCCGACAGGAACTAATAGCATCTTCCAGATCCCACACGGTCACAGAATTTGTGCCTATTCCGCTCACACCGTAACAGGTACTGGTCCCATCAGTAGTGAAAATCTGGGCGCACTCTGTAGCCGCTTTAATGCCGACAACGGAGATAAATCCAGGCCCTGTCAGAGTAAATGTCCACGGGGAAGTTTGATCTTCAACCTTTTCAACTGTACCTTCATAGGCGTAAAAATCACAGAAAATCCTCTCCTGTTGATTTTCCGCCAGGGGAGATGAAGCGCTCACTGGTGCAATTCCCGCGCTGAGAACCAGAGCGAAAACGACCAAAACAGAACCTAGAACGTAAAGCAGCTTCGACACTAACCAGAAAATACGAGATAATTCTCCCTTCTCTTTTGCTTTTTTAAACATAACCTCTCCTCAATATCCCTGTTTTCCAGGGATATTCATTGAGCCCCGAGGGGCATATGGGTTGGATTGAGTGGATTGTTGAAGTTGAGGAGATGCCAGGAGCCAAGTTCTTGCCGCTTTCGGACCACACATAGCGTGACCTAAATCGGAAACCAGGACCTATAACATCAGCCGGTCTCTTGTTTGATCGTCTCAACTATTTAATTTTGAATAATTTTATCATAGAAATTATAAGTAACAATGATCCCGTAGTTTTTCTAATCATACGTTTATGTACATGTGAATATTTCCACTCACGCAGAGATAAACCCGCTTAAGAAACGATAAGGAAAAGATGCAAAAAAGGTAGCAAGAAGGCCCTTGATATGAACAATCTGAGTAACTCATACAGCTGAGCAGCAATATCCATCCCCCCAGTCTCCTACAGGATTAAAAAGGAAAAACCCCCAAGAGAAAAAACATGCAGGCAAGTGACCCTTATCCCCCTCCTATATTGCCAACTTGCCTGCAATACAACGGGACAACTTTACTTGACCTGGATTTCCACTACGCCCTTGACCTGAACTTTTCCAGAGAATCCGGGTAGGACCATGCGGAGCTCGTCGCCGTCAAAGGCCACCACGCAGTCGCTGCAGCCTTCCAGGTCGCTGAGGGGGAGTTCAGCTTCATAACCGTCTGAGGCCACGAACACAACAGCGGACGCGTCCCCGCCCAGGCCCGCTTCCGAAAGAAGGTCATTGACAGCGACGCCGGTGTACGCTTCAGCTTCGCCGTCTTTGCCGGTATACTCCACATCTACAGTTTCCATACCCTGGAGGTCATCCATGGACAGAGAGAGTTCCTCATCGACAGTGCCTGAAACCATGAGAGCAGCATCCCCCCCTCCGCTCTCAGCTGGTTCAGGGGCCTCTTCACTACAACCCGCCAGAAGCAGAGCAAATACTGCTAGGACAGCAAGCAAGACATGCATAGGTTTCTTCACAATTCTCTCCTTCGCTGTATCGTAATTCTTATGGATTAACTTGAATTTCTGTCAATTGAAAGACCCAGCGGTTAGCCGGGGTTTCCGGGGTGACCAGGCGAATGGGTCCTTTATCTGGGGTGGTTTTGGCAATCCAATCCTCATGATCCTTTAAAGCCACAATGGCGCCTTCCAACTCGTCCGCTGTCATCTCAATGGCATACCCATCCGTGGCCAAGGCAGTGATGGTGGAAAACTCCCCGGCGCCGGCTTCATCGAGCAGCTCCGAGAGCTCCACACCGCTCCAGGACCGGATTTCATCCTCCCCGGTCGATTTTTCCATCAGGATCTCATCCAGACTGACCTGCTCCATCTTGGCCAGTTCTTTGTAGGTAAAGGACGTGGGATTGTCCACATCTCCACGGATCGTAAGCTCCCAATCCACATTGGGCGCCCCGCCGCAAGCTGTCAAAAGCAACAGCAATGCGGCCAAGATCAGGAACAGCATACCTCTTCGTCTCTTCATACCTGTCTCCTTTTTAAAAGCACTTAACTTGACAATGTTAAATTAGCACGGATGTTCGACTATATTGAGGCAAAAAGTAAACAACATGGGTAAAAGCTCTGCTTCTAGTCAGGAAATTTTAGGATCAAAGAGGCTGGAAAAATTCTTCTTTAGCCTAAACCTAGAACATATGTTTTAATCTAACATTGTCAAGTTAATCTAAATACGTAATCCAAATCGGAATCAGCATATCTTGTTCAATCAAATGCCCATGGTTTCCTTCTCTCTCCTGCCCTTCCACGCGGTGCATACCGTGATCTGCAAAGATCACCACCAATGTATCGGGGGGCATCCTGTTAAGGATTTGCCCTACCGCGTGGTCCACCTCGCGGATCTTCTCCCCCTCTAAATGCGCCCCTGGCCCCACTTCGTGCCCCAGATCATCAATGCCGTGGAAATGGATCAGGAAGAGGTCCGGCATTCCTTGCTCCAAAACGGAGAGGGCTTTGGCCAGGACATTGTCATCCGTCCCCCCATCCCCATCCCGGTCTCCGGAGAGCTGGATGTCCACCCCTTTAAGTTGAAAAGCCAGGGCTTCTCCCTCCACGGCCGAGACCATCAGTCCTGCTTGCCGGGCAACCTCCAACAGGGTTTCGTGATCCGTTTTTCGGATCCCGCGCCTATCCACGCCGTGGACCGGGGGCTCCGCGCCGGTGAGCAGGGAGGCCGTGGACACTGTAGTGATAGGCGGGTAGGTGGTGACGCCCACCAGTGGTGGGTCCAATTGGGCCAACTCCGGGATCAAGCCCGCCTCCAAAGCTTCCTCGTAACGCAAATACCCAAATCCATCCAAGAACAAAAGCAGAACCTGGTCAGCGGTCTGGTCGGTGAGAGAGCGGCCCGCAACGATTTCGGGCGCTGGAATACCCAACGCGCTGGCTGCGCTGGGGGCAATGTCCGTGATCGAGGCCTCAATTCTTGACACCCAGGGAGATTGTTCAACAGCGATTGCCCTGGGCTGGATTACCCGGTCATTCACAACAAGATTCCCCCCTTCCCCCAGCCAGGTGCCTCCTGCGGCCTCCGCCCAGGCGTAGCTGAGTTCTTCTCCGTCCTGATCGGTAATCTGCAGTGTCTCAATCACCTGATAGCCCTGTCCGTACAATACCTGCTCCAGCGGGATCCCGCGCTCCCCGGCAAAGTCTGCATACGCCTTCCAGGTCCCATGGCTGAGTCGAATCTCTTCTCCCGCAGGGCCTTTCAGGGAAATGGCCCATTCTGGAGCGCATCCTCCCAGCATCAGGACGGTGATCAGAAATCCCCCGACCACGAAATCGCGAATCCTCTTAGCCATCATTTACTCCGTTTTGATCTCGACAACATGCTCGATCCACTGCGACCGGCCCCGATCCGGGAACACCAACGTGACCCCGGAGGAAAGGGGTGACAATACAGCGTTCTCGATGTCCTGAGCTTGAAACTCGTACGTTTCCTCGCTGCGGTCAGTGACGATCACCACTTCATAAGACTTACCTTCCAACAGGTCCGCGAGGGAGGCGCCCAGGATCCGCGAGGCTGTTTTCGCTTCGCGCACCTTTCCATCTTCCTCGCTGGCGTACATCACTTTGGCCTGCTCCACGGTCACTTCCCGGGTCGGCCCTAACAGCAAACGGCCTATGGACGTCTCCCGTTCCTGGATGGTCAGAGGACGCTCCCTGCCAACCACGATGATCCTGTTCAGCCCTTTCAACCAGGTGGAGACGTGCAGGTCTTCGGAGGCAAACCGGACGCCGTCCGCGTACGGCATCAGCAGCGCACTCTGATTCAGATCCTCCTTTTGGATGGTGACCAACCCCCCATCCCTTGACGTCATGGCCACCCGGTCAAAATCATCCACACCCTGCCGCTCCAATAATTCCAATAAGGGAAGGTGCGTGTTAGGGTGATCCTGATAAGGGAGGACATCATGGACCTCGATATATCCCGGATCAGGGACATCCCCCGTAAAGGCTATCAGGGCGTAGAAAGGAAGTTCCGCGAATTCCACCGCTCCATGGTCGTCATGGCAGTCCGAACAGCTATGATATGCTTCCGCTTCATGACACTCCGCGCACTCATTCATGGTCGCTGCCTTTTCCCAAAGCATGCCTGCTGAATAGTGAGAGACCAAACCTACAGGCAGCCCATTCCTTCCTCCGGCTAAAAAGCCGCCCACGACGAGGAAAAGTGCACTGAAGAATAACCCGACACCCGTGACGATCTTTTTCCAGCGCTTTCCGTCGAACATCAACCCTCCCAAAATGTAAGCATGATAGTACTTATTATTACGAAGACCAATCCTCCCGCCGCTGCCCAATCCCGCCGGGTCATCTCCCGCTTCCGGTAATATGTGCGGGTGGGGTATCTCCCGAAGCAGCGCCCCTCCATAGAAACGGAAAGGGCATCCACTTTGCTCATCGCCGAAACCAGCATAGGCAGCAAGAGTGTTCGCAAGTATTGAAGCAAACCGCGCAGGTTTTTGCGGTCATAAGACGATCCGCGGGCCAACTGGGCTCGATACACGGTCAAAGCTTCCTGCTCAAAGAGGGGAATTAAACGCAGGGCCGTCACCAGCGTGAAACCGAACCGGTACGGCAAGCCAGCGCGCATCAAGGCATAAGCAAGTTCATTGGGAGATGTGGAAAGCACAAACAAATAGCTCAACAAGATCACCGTCAAAAAGCGGGAGGCCAGGTAGAGCCCCCGCTCGATCCCATCTTGCGTGACCGCCACAGGACCGAGTTGCCCCAGCACCGGGCCGCTGTCCACGAACAGGACCTGCAGCAGAGCGATCATCAGCGCTGAAATCCCCAGCACCTTCACCCCGCGCAGTTCCCTGAATTTCAACCCCGCGCTGGGAAACACAGCCAGCAGCAGCAATGTAAAGGACGCGTTGAGAAATGGGTCCCGGAACAAAAACACCATAACCGTCAGCACCACCAGCCAGGCAAACTTAACCAAAGGATGATATCTATGCAGAAAAGAACTTCCCGTCTGGTAAGCGATTTTCCGCTTCAAAACCCACCTCCAGGGAGATATGCATCCTTGCCAATCTGGGCCAGGGCCTGTATACCCTCCCGCAGCGGCGCATCGACGACCAACTTTTCCTCCAATAAAAAGAAGATCCGGGTCACCACCTCGGGGTAATAAGCAGGATTGTGGTTGACCATGATCACGCTGCCTCCATTCTCCACAAATTCGCTTAACAAGGTCAACAAAAACTCCGCGTTTTCCCGATCCTGTCCGATGAATATTTCATCCAAAAGCAGAATATCCGGCTTATAGGTCAGAACGGAGATCAAATTCAAACGGCGTTTTTCCCCATAGCTTAACCGGTAGGGATGTTCCCTCACGCGGTCTGCCAGGCCGGCCCGTCCCAAAAGGGACCGGGTAAATTCCTTAAATTCTGACTCCTCAAGTTTAAAATTCCGGGCTCCAAATACTGCCTCTTCCCAAACCGTGGAGGCGAATAACTGGTGGTCAGGATTCTGAAATACCAGTCCCACATTCTTCCCCAGCGTGGAGCTGGGAACTTGATCCACGTTTTCACCCAAAACCCGCACTTCACCCGCGCTCTTTTTCACCAACCCCAGCAGGCTCAACAGCAGCGTGCTCTTTCCGGACCCGTTATCCCCCATCAAGCTGACCCATTCCCCGCGGTCCAGGCAGAAGGAAACCTCCTTCAGCACCGGCTGGTTCTGATACCCAACACTAAGGCGCTCGACTTCGAGGAGAGGGTGTTCAGTACTCCCGGTAAAGGCGGGTTTTTTTACTTTAATCTCAGGGGCTGGATAAGACTTTCGATCCGGTTCCAAAATACATCCCATTCCCATCTCAATGATCCGGGGCTTCACCCGGCTCAAAAAGTCCAATTTATGCTCAATGACCAGCACCGTGAGATCGGTCTCCCGCTGCAGATTTAAAATCACGTCAAAGATCTCTTCCGTGGAGGGAGGGTCCAGATTGGAGGTGGGTTCATCAAAGACGATCACCTCCGGTTGGGAGGCCAGGATGGAAGCCAAGGCGACTTTCTGTTTTTCCCCTCCCGAGAGCGTTCCCAGGTCCCGATCCCGCAGGTGTTTTATGCCTGTCATCTCCAACGACCAGGTCAGCAGACTGTCGATCTTCTCCCGGTTATATTTCCGATTCTCCAACCCAAACACGATCTCATCCTCAACTCTCAAGGTACAGAATTGTGATTCCGGATTTTGCTGGACAAGTCCCACAACATCCGCTATCTGGTAGATAGATTTTGCCTGCACATCCATCCCTGCCACCGCCACAGTTCCCTCCACCTCCCCGTCATACTGGGAAAACAGGACCCCGGCGACAGCCAGGGCCAGGGTGGACTTGCCGCAACCCGAAGGACCGGTGAGCAGGGTAAATTCCCCGGATGCAATTTCCAGATTTATACTTTGGAGCGCGAAATCCTCTCTTCCTCTGTACCTGTAGCTGAAATCCTTTAGGTGAATCATCGGAGTTTGATAACCCCCGCATCCAACAGGTACACCTCTCCATTCATGTGCCCTACAGCATAAGAGACAGCGCCCTCTTCAAGGACAACGAAGACCCGGATCCCCTCATCCGCTGCAATATCATCGACCGGCAGGGTGACAATCTCATCCTCCACACCCACCAGTACTACCTCTTCAAAGGAATTTTCTTCCAAATGGGAAGAGAAAAGGGATTTCAAAGGTACCCCCTGATACTTGTTAGAACCATAACCCAGATCCAGCTGTGTGCTGTCCATCTCCTGGATCCAATCCCCGGGTTGAAATACCCGCGAATCCTTCCCTTCCACCTCCAAGACCAGAGGTGCAGATTCAACCAGCGTGATTTCCACCACCCCGTTCACCCAGGCCTTCTTCGTGGACGGACCCATCATGTTGTAAACCAGATTCTTTCCACTGCCCTGGGGTTGTAATAGCAAATCAGGGTTTTCATCTAACTCGGTTTGGGTGATAAAAAACTCATAGCCATCCGATGCCTGAAGCAGCACGAGGTCAAAACCAGGTTCCGGATGGGCTTTTTGGAGGACCTCTTGCAGGGGATAGCCCCGGTAGGACATGGATACGCCTCCTTGGGAGACCTCCACTGTCTTTTCTTCAAGGTCGGTTTGTACGGCGTTGAATTCGTAAGGGGTGGAGACGGCACCGTTAACCGCCACCTCACCGGACCCTGATCGGGCAACCTTTAGATATCCGAAAAGGCTCAGCGCTAAGAGAAAGGTTCCCACGAAGAATACCCGCAGCAACCGCGGCTGCATCGGCTGCGGTTCCTGGTCCTTAACCACGCCGGATTCGCGCAGGGTATTAATCAGAGCATACCCCAGTAAGCCCGCAAATATCACCCCGGAAAGGAAAGCCACCAAAGCGATCAAGGCGATCACCCCGTAGGCCAGGACATCCGCGGGAACCGCGGCAAAAAGTTGAAAGACAAAGACATTGGAGGCAGAGGCAATTCCTCCAGCGACGGCGTAAGCCAGCCAATGGTGCCGCTTCCGGAAAGCCAGGAAGCCCAGATCGACCAAGATCCCGGCGGCGATATCCACGAGCACCACCAGAAGCCCATGGGTGTTCCCGGAGAAAAGTTCTACCACCCCTTTCAGGATCCCGGTGATGGTTCCGGCGCCTTGCTTCTTGGTAAGCCCCACGGCGAGGATCAACCACAAGACATGAAATCCAGCCGCCCATTGGGTTGTCCCCGCAAACCCAAGGATGGATTGGAAGAAATCCCCGATGAAGTTGATGTATGTGCTGGCAATCCCCCCCAAAGCAGCCAGGGCCGCCATCATCAATAAATCACGCGTGGAATAATAATAACGATCTCGGTTCATCATGTCGGGCACCCCGAAGCATTCTCTCACTCAAAAGTATTTAATCAGAAACTATTTACTTTGTAAATAGGTATATAAAAAAACTCATCTCAAGCCCAATTCCCGTCATGTTCCCTGTAAAATCCGCTAGGCAAACCTTTCCAGATAGGTGTCCATCCAGGCATTGATAAAGGACGCCTGGCGGATGCGAAACTCATACACCTCCTTGAGAAAAGGGTCCGGTTCACCCTCTTGATCCTCAGCCCACTCCTGGATCATGTCCTGGAACACCCCCTGCTGAGCGTGGATCAAATCCTCTACCCGGGGGAGGTCCAGGAGATTGTAAAACCGCAGTTTGGCGATCAGTTCCACGCGCACCGCGCGCATGGAGGGGACAGGTGATCTGACCCAGGACAGGAACTCTTTACGCCCCTGATCGGTTAGGTAATATACCTTGCGGTCGGGCCGGTTTTCCTGCGGCTCCAATTCGGAACCCAAAAGGCCTGCTTCTTCCAGGCGGGAAAGGGTGACATATAGTTTGGTCTGTCCCGCTTTCCAGATCATCTGGAAGTCCTCTTCCAGCGTTTGATCGAGCTGGTAACCATGGTCAGGTCCTTTCATCAGCAGCCCCAGCGCCAGGTATCGCAGCTGGTAGGTTCCAAACCCGGTACTCCGTTCCGCACTCATCGATAGTACGCCTCCATGGCCCCTTTAATGACTGTCTACTGACATCATTATAAACCACAAAAAATTTATAGCCTTGACTTATTTTAGAGTTACAACACAAGCGGTGGAGCGCCATCTCAAGCGACATCCTTCCCCAGCGTGGAAGCCGAGGATAAGAGGTTATGACGTTCCCTTTCGTCATTTCCTGGCTCCTCGTGTGCCGCAGAGCGCTTATGGTGCCTCCGCCCTTTCAAAAATCTTATTAATCCACTGAACTACCCTTTCCAATTCCCCTTCCAGCAGGAGTCCCTCCATCCCACCGACATAAAACCCTTCCGGCGGCAGAGCCAATCTCCCACCCTTTTTAACGAGCTTTTCAGCTATGGGTTTGGCAGCGTAGCCAAAGATACGCACAAAAAAAGCCAGAACGCGGTTTTTCCCGATCTCCTTTTCCGCGAATCGGGTGTCAAAAGCAGCCACCTTCACACCCCGGAGGGCTCGCGGGGAAATCCCGTTCAAAAAATCATTGATGGGGGCAGTGGGGCTGAATCGCTGTGTGGGAGAGCCGACGATCAGAAGATCCACATCCACCAACTGCCTTTCTTCCACATGGTCAACATGGACTACTTGTACCTCCGCCCGTCCGTCCAAAGCTTGTCCCATGGTCTCAGCGATCGCCCGGGTGTTGCCGAATCCCGAATCATAGACAACAATTCCTTTCATCAAAACCTACCTCCAATATTAATCTATATCCGCATATCCATTAAGTAAGGAGCGGATCATATTTACACCTTTTCTCACCTCTGCAATCGATTGAAGGCTTTCAGTTGAGACAGGCTCTCCAGGATCAGAATGCCCTGCCATTCCCGCCTGGCCTGGGTCCAGGTATCCGGGAAACTTTCTCCCCACGACCATGTGGGATCCCAGGTACCCTGTGGGGTTTGATGGGCAATCTTGTAATCCAAATGGACCTGCAACTCCTTTTCAAGCAAATCCGCTCCCAGGGCATCCGGTCGGGGGGCGATCCCCAGGGGTTTTATACAGTAGGTATCCCACCGCTCAGGATCGCGAACGACCGCTTCTGGAATCGCCTCCCGGATGCGGGCTTTCAAACGCTTCGCCATCCCTTCAGGAAGGTTCTCTGCTTCCGCCAGGGCGATGGCATATTCCAGATCGCTGCCGCCCCCTTCCCCCAGGACCTCAACGGTCTCAATATACCAGACTGTGCTCTCCGTGGCTTCCCCCAACCAACCGCTCGGAAGCATCGCCGCGTAATGATGCAAACCCGCTAGGATCAGGGCCCGGGGGATGATCCGGAATCCGTCAAATAACTCGCTCAGGGAGCCGTTTTCTTCATGCCACCAAGGAGCGTGGGGATGATCGTTCGCGCTTTCCGGGACGACCCGCCACACCTCTCTCTTCTGATCAAACTTCGCTAGCAAGAACACCACGGCACCACGAACCAGGGGATGGTCAGAGGGACACCCCAGTTCTGCCAGCTTCTGCAGGCCAATCCCCGTGGCCAGCGCAGACGAGTCGGGAGTGCGCAGGTCCGGCTCCAGGGTTTGACCAAATCCGCCATCTTCGTTCTGAAATCTCTCCAAGGCGTCAAACACATCATATACAGGTCCCCCTTCAAAGCGGTGACAAAATTCAGCCTGTTCCAACAGCCTGGCTTTTTCCAATATATACTTTCGGGCTTTGTGAAATGCCTTTGGATGTAGAGATTTCATGTTCCCTCCCTGACAACCCTCAAATGACGATCACGAACCCGGACAAGCAGGCGTTGACGACCGACCTCCAAATCGTACCCATCCGGTACTCCGAAATGTATAGAACATATCTTCCAAGGTAGCTAAAGGTATTTTCCCCTTGGTTACTATACGGATTTTACCCAGAAAAGCAGCAATCCGCGAGAACTGGACATCCCATTTTATACAATCGTTGTTAAGGAAAGGGGTATGGGGGAAGACAAACTTGGAGGGGAGTGAGGCCTGATCCGATCACGTGGGAGCAAAAGAACTACCAAGAATATTTGCTACAAAAACCGATTCTTGCGTAAGTAATAATAGAGAAGCATGGAAATAAATACATATCAAGACGTTTTTCTTTTGGAAGACACATAAAGGAGAAAGCATGGATTACGGAAACAACTTTTCAGAAGCCTGCTTCAGAACACTACCCCAACTGACCCGGAAAGATTAGGACTGCTGTTGTTGATAAAGATAAGGGAAAAGGGGCTAATTGACCTATAATCTATTCTAAGATTTGTAATACTCGTATTAATTCATCAACACCTAAGAACAGACAGTCCACCTTTAAGGTATAGTATAGAAAGCGATAAAGATAGATAATAAAAAGCAAATGGAGATAGTCAATGAAATTACAGACAGGCGATCGAGCGCCAGACTTCACACTCATGAGTCATTTGGATAAGAAGGTGACCCTGGAGGAGTTCAGAGGCCAGACGGTGGTGCTGGCTTTCTTCCCACAGGCTTTCACCCCCGTTTGAACGGCTCAAATTCCGTCTTATGAAGCGGAATACGCTTCATTCGCGGAATTAAATGTCCAGGTTCTGGGCATCAGCGTTGATCACATCCCCGTATTGAAAGCCTGGGCGGAAGACATAGGCGGTGTCTCGTTTCCACTCTTGAGTGACTTCTGGCCCCACGGCGAGGTGATTAAAAAATACAATGTGTTCAGGGAAGCGGACGGCTATTCTGAAAGGGCAATCTTCATCATCGATAAAAAAGGGATCATCCGCTACATCGACGTCCATGACATCGATGACCAACCCAGTAATGAGGTCCTTTTTGAGGAGATCAAACGCATTCAGCCCGAAGTTCAGCCTGCTGTTTCCGAAAATAAAGACAGACAAGAAGATAAGCTCCAATTGGATGGAGTGATGCTTTTTTGCAATAAGTGGTGCCCGGGCTGTCGCAGAGCCCGTACCTGGCTTGCGAAGCACAACATTGAATACAAAGAGGTCGACGTCAGTCGAAACCCGCAGGCAGCTGCCCAGGTCAAGGAATGGACAGGGGGCAATTTAACCACACCGACGTTTTACATCCACGGAGAAGTGGTCATTGACTGGAAGGAAAGAGAGGTCGCCCGTTTACTGCTGTAGAAGCATGAAATGAAGGCAGCTGCACGATTCTCTGTTTCCCCTTGCCTTTAAAACAATAAAACAGTAATCACGAAAATTTTTAAAAGAAAAGGAGCCCTGTACCTGGCAATACAGGGCTCCTTTCGTAAGAATTATCGAAGAAGGACATTTTATTTTAGGAGGATTGTCCATTTCTTCATCTGCTTTCATTGTAAACAAAAGGACAGAGGGCACACCTTTCTGTTTTGTTAATTATTATTCCGCCTGTCTGCTCCGCAGCCCGTAATAAAGAAAGATCAATGAAGGGAAGGAAAAGATCAAAAAGTACGGTCCCCTGGGAAAGGTGCCAGAAAAGAGGTAGTCCAATAGATAAAAAACCACCGCACCGCCAATGGTGAGCAGCGCGCCGGTCAGCTCCCACTTCCAACTCAGGACCAATCCCAACCACATGACTGCAAATGCAACCATCATCAGGGTCTCCCGAACTGTCATCTGGGAAAAAGGGGCGAACCCCTCCGCGATGCCCTCTCCAATGAAAATGAACAAAATCAACCCTGCCGCGAGCCCGGCTAAGATCCTTCCCACCCAACGCAAGATCTCAAACCCTCTCTTTTCACTCTTTTCCGCCATAGGTTCTCCTCATGAATGTCAACCCATCCTTATTAATATCTAATGAACCCTCCCCACAGCAAGCTGCGGGGTATCCAGTAGACCACATTGACTTATCCAAATAACTTGAGTTGCTGTCCATGTGGTTTCTGGTACTCTTCTTGTATTCCGTGTTCCTGCACATATCGATACCTTGTAGGACAAACGTAATGATAAACCAACACCGATACTTTATGGCTCTTTCTTACCAGCTTACCCATCGCTTCATCTTGCCTTTTATTTTGCGCAGCAAGCTGCGGGGAAAGGCCCTCTTTTGATTCTACTAGGGTATACAATCCCTATGTTAGTATGGGATAAATAGTTTTCAATATAACGACGCCCCTATATCGATATAAATTGCGATACATGGCATGGGGATCAAGCCAGAGAGGCATACTTCAAGTACAGAGAAGGGCCAGAAAGAAGGTGGATTTGGAGGGCATGCAAGACACAGTGGATAAGATCAACCTGAAAACTGGCAAAAACTATGACCAGGGTATGTCATAGGGTTGCTTATTGATACCACTGACTAGCTTTGACATTTGTTTCCTAATACAATATCTCCGCCAAAGACCTGTTCAGCACGCGGCAAGAAAGAAGCGTTTTCTCCCGGAAGGTGAGGGAAACCAAGAAGTTACGTATAGGTTAATTCACGCCTTTAACACATTTCCGCTCTTTCCAAAAAACAATCAAAGCATAATCACGGCGCTGCATTGTGAACTAAATCTTCCAGAATAGAGCAGGGGAGTGGGTCGTCCACCACGCGTTTCTGGTAAATTGCCTGAGCGAATAAATTCCAGCGCTTGATTAATCAACGAACTGTGTTCTTGTTTATAGCGCAAGTGAGAATTCATGCTGGGGTGGGGTGTATTGGTCATGGAAGATGAACGGGGAAAATTTTGGAGTTCTTTAACCGATTTTATAAAATTGTTTCAGTCAGTTCGAAAAATTTGCTCCGGAGCAGGGTGATTCTATTCCAAAGAGGTTAAAATAGAAAAGGGAGTTCAATCTCCCAAAAGCACGAAACTACCGATTTTTCCAGTGAGGCTATATATCTCTGTTTGGCAGTCTTTCATCTGAATAACTAGGAGGCGAAACCATGGATGCCTTAGAAGTCCTTTTTACCCGTCGCAGCATCCGGCAATACACGGACGAACCGGTCACCGAAGAACAGGTCAGGACCCTCTTGGAGGTTGGCATGAACGCCCCTTCGGCGAACAATCGTCAGCCCTGGCATTTCGTCGTGGTTGACGAACGTGAGCACCTCAATGCGATCATGGAGGTGCACCCCTATTCCAAGATGCTGGCGCAGGCCCCATTGGCCATCGTCGTCTGCGCTGATATCACCCGATCGGAGCGCTACTGGCAGCAGGATTGTGCCGCCGCCACGGAGAACATCCTCCTGGCTGCCCGTGCACTGGGCCTGGGCAGTGTGTGGTTGGGCGTTTACCCCAAAGAGGATCGCACGGAGGGGGTCACCAGGTTGTTCGACTTGCCCGAGCACATTCGCCCGCTGTGCGTCATCGCGGTCGGGCATC
>JAWODY010000015.1:0-11829 GCA_046483045.1 Anaerolineales bacterium
TCGTAAAAAGAGGTAAGCTGTAGTAGGATAGAATACCTCTCAAGCGACTAAACTAAAGGAGCATTCGTGACCTACAAACAGCTTACCCAATGTCAACGATATCAGATTAAAGTACTTTTGAAAAGTGGCAAAACTCAAACTGAAATCGCTGAAGCCATCGGCGTCCATAAATCGACTAGCCGAAGGCAGCCTTTGGCTCAGTCGGGAGCTGAAAAGAAACAAAGGAAAGCGTGGATATCGCCCCAAACAAGCACATCGCAAAGCGAAGAGCAGGCGCAAACAGAACCAGAAGCGTATCAGGCCCCAAACGCGGTCCTGGATCGAGGAAAAGATCCGGGAGGATTGGAGCCCGGAGCAGATCTCGCTCTGGATGAAGAAGTACAGAGGTGACAGCGTCAGTCATGAATGGATTTACCTGTATATCTATGCTGACAAACAAGCCAATGGCAAGCTGCATGAACACCTGCGATGCCAGAAAAAACGCCGAAAACGGTACGGAAGCAACGATCGTCGAGGGAAAATCGCCAATCGGGTGAGTATTGAAGAGCGTCCAGCCGTTGTTGAGGAGAGAAAGCGGCTAGGAGACTGGGAAGCTGATACCGTGCTTGGGAAGAAGAGTTCATACGCATTGGTTACCCTGGTTGAACGGAAGTCACGCTTCACCTTGTTGAAGAAGGTCAACAACCGGACAGCTGAAGCTGCTAAGAATGCCATCGTTCATATGTTGAAGCCCTATCCCACAAAAACGCTAACCATCACCTGTGACAACGGGAAGGAATTTGCTAGTCATCAAGAAATTGCTGAAGAACTCGATACCGATGTATATTTTGCCCATGCTTATGCCTCGTGGGAAAGAGGAACTAATGAGAACACAAATGGCCTGGCACGACAGTACTTTCCTAAAGGAAGCGATTTTTCAAAGATCACAGATGAAGATACACAGTTTGCGGAAAACCGACTAAACACCAGGCCAAGAAAATGTCTTGATATCATGACACCAGAAATGGTATTTTTCGAACTAAGTGATGTTGCACTTGGTACTTGAATCCAAGAAAAATAAAATCAATGTTGTAACCTGTTATATGCTCCGGATGTTTGCAGAGAATACAGATTTAACTCTGTTAGCTATTAGCTTCGGATTTTTCCTAGCTCTTTTTTTTGTTCATCACTCCATGTCTATAAATTGGGTTATGTTATATGAGCAGGTTACGCCCTAATTCTGCAGCAGGGGCAGAGGTTAACCCCCTCAAGGTGGCTTCAATTTTCTAAAGCCAACCAGATAATGGATAACATCTTTTTAAGGAGTGAATGGAGTTAGGTTAGAAGTTGTTTCGTTTTCCGTTTATACATCGCTTTGTCAGCTAAAGTGAGTATTTCTTCCAGTGAAGAGGGGGATTCAGGGTCATATATGCTCCACCCGAAGCTGATCGCCAGTTCGTATCCCCTTTGATCACGGTTATTCATTTGATTTAATTGATCCTTCATCCGGTTGATCAGTTTTTCAGGGGATGTTGTTTCCGTTTCTAGTCCCAAGACGACAAATTCGTCGCCTCCAATCCTGGCGATGATATCTGATTTGCGGAAGCTGTTTTCAAGTGTATTTGATATATCTACCAGTGCTCGATCCCCCTGCAGGTGGCCGAAGTTATCGTTGATATCTTTTAAATTATCCACGTCTCCGTAAAGAATGAACATCCTTCTTTTTTCTCTCTGGGCAAATTTGAGATGCTGTTCTGCAAGCACGTTGAAACCACGCCGGTTGTATAGGTTAGTGAGGTCATCACGAAGGGCCATGGCCCGTAACGCTTTTTCCATCTGCACTCGGTCAGAGATATCCGTGTAGACGCCGATCGCCCCGATCAATTCTCCATCCACAATGATGGGAGACCCGGCCAGGATGACTTCTACCGGGGTCCCGTCTTTTCGGTACCGGACTGTTTCTCTGGCAGGTAATTCATGTCCCTCTTGAACTTGGGCTGTGATGCGTTGAGCTTCTTCCAGAACATCCCCTCTGGCGATGAGATCATCCACGAGCTTTCCTACCGCTTCTTCTGTGGTATATCCAAATAATTCACTGGCTCCCGGGTTCCATTCCACAACACAATGATCAGCATCCAAAGTGACAATAGCGTCTGGGGCAGCTTTGAGGATGCTTTCTAAGTACAAGCGCCTTTCCTCTTTTTGCTTCATGGCCTGTTTCCGCTTTGTGATATCCGACAGGGAGCCGATGATGGCTACAGTTTCTCCATTTTCGATCAGGGGGGTTTCATGGACCTTGACCCAGATATTCTTTCCATCCTTGTCTTTCAGTTCTAATTCAAACGGCGGTTGTCTTTCTCCCGTCTGGATAGCCCGTTCAGTGGAGGCGTACCCTTGTTTGTTAATGGGATGATCGGTCACAAATTCTGTCCAGTGCACCATCGCTTCTTGCGGATTGCACCCCAGAAAATGCCGGCTTTGAGGACTGACATAAGTCAAAACATGGTCAGGGGTGTGAATGTAAAATAAGTTGGTGCTGTTCTCGACGATGTTGCGCAGCTTTTCTTCATTTTTTTGAAGCTTCTTCTCCATTTCTTTCCGGGCTGTGATATCAAAGGCGATCTGCAGCCGGACAAACCGGCCGTCGATCCACTTGATAGCCCGGTCATGATTGAGATACCATTTATCTGTGAGGGGATCTTTCCTTTCCCAGGTATAGACATTGGCAGGATGTCCGTCTTTGTCAAGTAATTTTGAGTTGGTACAGTGAGGGCAAGGATGAGAAAGGTCCTGGAATGATTCATAACAAATATTTCCTTCTGGCTCGCATCCAAAATCATCCCGCATCTTTTGATTACTGAATAACACTTCGTGGGTATCCATGTCCGCGGCGTAAATATGCGCATCAAGGCTGTTGAGGATGGTGAGGAATCGCTCATGGGATTCTTCTAAGGCTTGAACAGCGCGGTTACGTTCGGAGATGTCGATCGCAAATGTGATTCCCAGATGTCTTTCCCCTTCGAGAGAGGCACCCCCGATCAGGACAGGGACCCGGGAGCTATCTTTTCTGATGTATTCCTTTTTATAAGGAGTACAGAATCCTTGGGACTCTATCTCCTCTATAGCTTCTTGATCCCGGGAAGAGAACTCATCAGGGGTAATATCATCCCACCGCAAGCCATCCGACATCAAATCTGAGTGGGAATAACCGATCATATTCAAGTAGGCCTGGTTGGCGTCTGTGATGGCGCCCTCTTGACTCCAGTACGAAATCCCGATCATGTTCGAATCAAAGATACGCCGGAAGCGGCTCTCACTTTCCTTCAGTGCCTGTTCGGTTAATTTCCTCTGCGTGATGTCCTTGTCCATGGCGAAGAAGCCGACCACTTCACCGTTCTTATAAATGGGGATCTTTGTTAACAGATACCAGCGCGAGTCACCTTCTGCGGTGGTTGCCTTTCTCTCCTTGCGGATCATCGGGTCTCCACCCAACACCTTTCGTTCGTCCGCAAAGATTTCATCAGCTTCTTGGGGCCATAAATCAACAGCTGTCTTTCCGATTAATTCTTCTCTGGAATTTGCTCCTACAGTGTCCGCATAGGCTTGGCTGGCTATGATCAGACGATGATCGGTATCTTTGAAATACACCAGATCCGGTGTGTTTGCCATCAGGGTTTCCCACATTTGATTCTGGGTATCTAAATAGTTTTGGCGATTCTCAAGGGCTGATACCCGCTGGCGAAGTACCCTGATTTCTTCTATGAGCTGCTTTTTGGATTTCTTTTGATCGTTCATAAGGATAAAAGTCCAGCATGAAATATGAATTAACGCTAATTAGCTTTATTGTAAACCTTGATTGCTGAAATAGTACTAAGAAACCTATACAGATCTTTTAAGTTACATGTCAGACAAGATTATTAAAGAGGAGATGACCTTTCATTCATGATAAGTTGGCTATCAAGACCCCCTGAAATTTGTTTTCTTTGGTCTTGTGGAATTGAACGCTAAGGATGGATTTACAAGTCTGTTGAGTTCGTGATGACCACGCGGTTTCTACCGCTTTCCTTGTCCTGATATTGGGATTTATCTGCCAACTGCAGTAGAGTGCTTTCCTTTTCCACGTTTTGATGGGGATAGGAAGCTCCGCCTATACTCAGAGTGACCCGGGTGGTTTGTTCTCCTTCCCTGAATGCACTGTCTTCCACGCTGCGTCGGATTCGTTCCGCAATTAAATGGAGGTCTTTGCTGGATGCCGCCGGTAAAATAGCCAGGAAAACCTCTCCCTCCCGATCACATTTGTGTGAGCGTTGGTAGATAAGAGTAGACCGACTACTACCGAGGAGGCTTGAGAATCAGCCGCATATTACGGCAGCAGGTGGGAGGATTAAGCTGAAACCCAAAACGTCAACAAAGACAAAAGTGAGGATGAGGATTAAGGGTCGACCCATAAAGTGTCCTATTCGTATGCTTTATTCACAAAATAGAATTTCTCTGATTTTACCAGCAGAAAAAGCCAGTTCCTGTTTGAGTCGTGGGATCTGGCTGCGATCTTGGGCACAGGGCTGTGGTCATAGTGAGATAATGTCTCAGGGTTTGGTTTTGCAATAACCACCTGCTCCATGGGATAAACTGGGTTTCCATTCACATACATCGCTGTGCGCATCGCAGGATTCTTTATTGGGTTGATCTGCACAAACCACGGGGGTATTGGTCGGTTTCGGCGGTTTGGTTGGCGTGCTTGAGGGAATTAAGGTCGCGGTTGGCGTAAGGGTTAGTGTGGCCGTGGGAACGGCATCTGCGTCGGGGCAAGCCGCAGAGCGGATGATGAAGGAACGGATTGCTGAAGCGGTTTCCCAATTTCCCATTTGCAGGTGGTAATTCAATGAATTCAGCCCGGCCATTACCTGCCAGTAGTACAGGGTGCAGGGTTGTAAGGCTCCCTGAAACATCAAGAACCCTTCATGGTCTGTTGCCCAGCCGAGTTCAATACTGTTCATTTGGGGGTCGATAGAAAATCTCAGCCAGTATGCCCTCCCGGAACAATGGGGCATATCCCACTGGAAGAAGGGCGCGTCGGTGTCCAGGGCCGCCCCGTCCTGGGGGTTGAGCAAATTCACCGGGCTGATCGTCTGAGAGTCGCATCCCGGACCTGTTTGAAATTGCCCGCTCATCTGAGATGTGTTGTTGATCAGTTTCCAGGCGGACTCATCCTGGAAAAACGGCAGCCGCTCCTGTCCGATGTCAATTCCATTTGCATGACCGACCACCATCCAGCGGTAAGAGGTGTTCTGCTGCAGGGTATCGGAAAAAACATAACTGTACATCAGGAGGTTGACCAGGTTTTCTGCTGAGGTTGGCGTGATGGTATGGGTGGTATAGGTGGAATAGTCCGGGCCCGGGGAGAGGTAGAGCGTAAAGCTGGTGGGGACACAGACATTGGCCCAGTCCGGGGCCGGGCCTTCTGCGGCAGCGTAATACCACCGGAAGTTGATCGGGCTGCTGACCAGGACGTTTCTGGCCGGCACATTCTCTGTGACCTGCCCGAAGGCAACCCGGTCCGGGCAGTTCGCGTTTGTCCCCAATATGATGCCGTCATGGGTTTGGATGCTTGGGGTACTGGTCGGGATCAGGGGTTTTTGCGTGTTCGTAGGTGGGGGTGGCGCCAGTGTTGTTTCCTGACAGCCAGAGCTTAGGAGCAGTAAAAGAATAAGAGATATATACAAACAGTTTTTTGGGGGCTTCATGTTTTCTCTCCGGTGACGATTTGCAAGGGGGATACAGTTTGGGAGCAGACGGCCCTGTCTGCATATACATTTCACCTGATTATATCTGAAAATTCGGTCTAAGATGATTACGTATAGCAATAGTCTGGGCTCAAGGACCCCCTTGAGGTCCCGGATGCGAATCCTTAGGAGAGATTTTCTGTCAGGTGGTGGATCGTTAAGAGAGGCAAGAAACCCCGGGTGAATAAACGAAAAGCGCAGGAAATGCTGTCAGGAGAGGTTAATTAGACCATTCGCATTACAGCTGCAGCGGAAATGAGCAAATATTGAAGTATGGAGAATGTATAAAAGAAAAGAGGTGTTTTCGAGGAGAAAACCACCAAACAGAAGGCGCACCCGGAGGGATTCGAACCCCCAACCTGCTGATTCGAAGTCAGACGCTCTATCCGTTGAGCTACGGGTGCGCGGTGAAAACTATTATACACCAGGTGTATTTTTCGTCAATTTCAGGCACAAAAGTTTCAATTTCTTGAAAAAGGGAGAGATTTTTTGATTTGGGATTTTTCAGCTTTTTCCTTCTTGGTGCAACTCTGGTGCAACCCGGTGCAATTTCGATGAACTTAACGCATCCGGCAAGGCCACAGGGGTGGTGATTTCGTTCATGATCGTGGCTGCTTTTTCTTGTAATCCTGGAACAGCATGTCCGTAAATATCCAGGGTGGTGCTGGCCTTGGTGTGACCTAACCTTCTTGATACGGTCAGCACATCCACGCCGTTGGCCAGCATGTGGGTGGCTGCCGTGTGGCGCAGGTCGTGAAAGCGGATATCCGGCAGGCCAGCTGCAGCAAGCGCTCTTTTGAATGCCTTTTGCATCTTTCTGGGCCCTATCGGGGAGCCGTCTTCTTCTGCAAAAACCAGCGCTTTGTCCGTCCAGTCCGGATCCCTGGGAACAGTGCTCTCGAATTGAGCTTTCTGGTGTTCTTTCAACAAGGACCGGGTAGTGCGGCCGATTTTCAACGTACGGCGTCCGGCTTTTGTCTTGGGAGGGGTCAGGCGTAAACCTTCCCTTCGAATCCTTTTCAGTTGACGGTTGACGGTGAGGGTGTGTTTGTCCCAGTCCAGATCATCCCAGGTTATCCCCAGCAGTTCTCCTAAACGCATGCCGGTGGTGATAGCCAGCTGGTAGAGCGGGAGATAGGCTGGCTGGGCTTCCTTGGCTGCGATGAGCAGCGCTTGGATCTGGTTTTCATCCAGGACCAATTTTTCTTTGGGCTTGGGTTTGGGGGGAACGACTGCCTTGGTCGGGTTCCGGCTGATCAATCCAAGCTTGACCGCGTGATTGAGGCATCCCCGCAGCACCGCATGGACCAGTTCAACGGTACGGGGGCTGGCACCGGATTTTATGTGTTTGTTGTACAGAGTTTGGATCTGATCCGGTTTGAGTTTCAGGAGTTCGATGCTCCCCAGTTCAGGCAGGATATAGTCCCTTCCAATTTGCTTGTACTGTCTCTCAGTGCTCAGTCTGACCGTGGTCGACTTCATGACCAACCACTCCCTGAAAAACTTCTCTAGAGTGGTCTTAGCCCCCTCGTAGGTCATGCCTTCATCGATCTGGGTGCTCATCTTCCTGATCCATTTCAGGCAAGCTTTGTGAGTCTCCCCCGTGAAGCTTAACCGTTTCCCGTTCAGGCTGATCTGGGCGCGGTAGGTGCCATTTGATCTCTGATAAATTGTGCCTTCGTTATTTCCTCGTTTTTTCGCCATTTCTAGACTCCTTTTCTAGTCTGGAAAGGCGACTCGATTTCATACCCTGAGGTTGTTAAGGTGCTGTATATATTATACCTCAGGTAGGCAGTCAGGGTTGGCATGATTAGCAATGAATATCGCTGCTCAAGTTGTTTCTGATAAACTCATGCAGGTCTTGGGGTCGCACCCGTTTGGCATACCCAATTTGCACGGATGGGATGGTCCCCTGGTTCATAAGTTTATAGGCAAAGGCTTTGCTGATGTTCAAACTTTCAGCGACCTCGGATGCCTTTAGCAGAGTAGCTGGGGGGTTTTGATTCTTGTTCTCCATGGCAGGCCTCTTCAGTTGATAGGTGGATTTCTAGCAACCAGGAAAAATGGTCTTGAATACTTTCTTTATGTCTTTCTTTTGTTTCTTGGTCTTGAGGAAAACCGAAACCCGTTTCCTGGTTTTTACTTCCCGTTTCAACAAGCTTTTGGCAGTGCGATTGGCCATCGCTTTAGAACATAGTTCAACTGCCTGATCCACATCCCCCCCTTTCGCGACGTACAGGGCTGCAGCCCAGTAAGTATCTACATCTTTCACGGAGTGGATGATGGCATGATCAAAGAGGATTTTCCCCTGCTCCTTAGTGATCTTCGGAAAGACATCCCTGATCGCTGATGTGATTGGATCTTTCTGACCGCTGATTAACTTCTGTTCTTGTTCCCCGGTCTCTGATTGTTTGGATTTATCCCCTCTGCTTTGCGTGGATTTATGTTTGGATGGAGTTGTTTGGAGGTTCTCCACGGTCTTGAGGGCTGCATCCAGGGAGATACCAGCGTCGAGTTGGCCAGCAAGTTCATCGGCGTCGTTCTGTGTCAGATCTTGAATCTGTTTATATAATTGTTTGTTCTTTTCTGTTGAAAATATTTTCCAATGATCTTTCAACGTGATAACGGCAGTAGCTGAAAGTTCTCCGTTTTGCCAAAGCCTTTGTAACATCTTGGGGGACTTTAAGGTGTTGAGAAGACGGTTGACATGGGTCCGCGATAGGCCGGTCACTTTCGCAACTTGTCGACCTGACAGCTTCCGTCTCTCTTGAAGACTTTTCAACGCCAGGGCTTTTTCATACGTGCTGAGTTCTCTCCTCCCCAAATTTTCTGCCATTGTGATCAGTTCAGGATCCTCATCGGGTTTCAGGATGATCCCTTCTGTGCCGGTTAATCCTGCGGCCTTTCCAGCTGCGACACGCCTGTGGCCTGATACCAGGGCAAATTTACGTTCCCCGGGTTTGTTTGCTTGGAACAGATCTTTTTTCTCGTTTTCATCCTCAATCTCTCTGACAGTAATCGGTGCCACAATCCCCTGTTCTTGGATGGAGTCCAAAAGCTCCTGGTCTTTTGGAAACCGTTTGTTGTCAAAGATCACCTGGCGGGACTGGAGGGAACTCTGCTCCTTGATTTCATCGAAAAGAACATAGGTTAATCGGTGCGGCATAGATTCCGGTTCGTGTATTTCGGATAGGGAATCAGATTCTTGAAGATCATCTTCGGGTATTTCAAACCTATCCCTCAGACTGTCGAATGGATTAACACTCATTAGATCCTCCATTAGATATACGGCGCTGCATGAACGGCTGCAGCCATTTTCTGTGCTGTTTTTCGCTGCCTGTCTCGCAGAGACCAATCCAGATAGGTTCCTCGCTGTACTACCCTGGATCGTTTGAGGTGAATAAAGAGATTGTTGGTCGAGCAGCGTAATCCGGTTTTGTCTTTAAAGGTGTCAAAT
Organism: Anaerolineales bacterium; assembly: GCA_046483045.1. Lineage (GTDB taxonomy): Bacteria > Chloroflexota > Anaerolineae > Anaerolineales > UBA11858 > B10-G9. The sequence goes on from JAWODY010000015.1 coordinate 9,220, forward strand.
AGATCCTGATATCTTTTTTGATATTTTGCCTCCCACTGGGTATCTTTGGCTTGATTGACGATCATACCTCCCAGTATCGATCTGTCGTACTGTTGCTGCGCTGCAATAATCACCCTTAAGGTTTCCACGGTGGGGTGCACATCTTGCTTACTATATTTCAAGGGCAGCAGGACAACATCAGATGCATTAATTCCTGCCCTGACACTTCTGCTGTCGGATCCCGTATCAATTAAAATGAGATGTCCTTTGGGGAAGTTCAGGTTATGGAGAACAAAATGGAGCAGTGATAAATAATTTTCTGAAGCAATCCTGTCAAGGGAGGGTTTTGAGGGGAGTAGATATAAACATCCTCCATTATCTTGCCAGTGTTTGCTTTTTTCTAAACCTGTTTTGATCAAAGAGGATGTAAAGACATCTCTAGCATCTCCATATCTGGCGGCTGCTTTGAGAACTTCCACGATACTTAACTCTAAATTCGTAATGGGTTTATTCCACAATAGGGAAGTGATACCCCCCTGACTATCCAGGTCGATGACGATGACGTTCTTCCCCTCAACTTCGGTGAGATAACGGGCCAATAGGGAAGTGATAACAGTTTTTCCAACCCCTCCTTTTTGGGACGCAACCGTGACGATCTTGGCTCGATTACTCATGACTCCTCCTTTTTAAAAAAATTTTGCTAACTATAGTTGTCCATTACCAAATGGCTTGTTCGACCATAAAAAGAGCTGGTGGAAAAAGCGATGGTAAATCTGATATTTGAGGTTAGAAATTATGCTCCAACATTTGCGACCGTCTATGATGATCCTTTCATTACTGATGAGTCGTTTCATAGCAAATAACACCAGGCGAATTATTGTTCTTGAAGAGGGTGTTTGGAGATTTCATATTTTCATCATATAGCAAAAAAGGCGATGACTACTTATAAAATGGTTTGAAACCACTTATAAAATGACTTGAATCTTGGGTAAAACAGCAACAAAACCTATGTTTTACTGGGTTGGTTCCGTTTTTTTGAGCTTTAACTTACCAATTGGGAGTAAGGAAGGGTAAACAGGAGGTGTGGTCCTGGATGTAGTTTTAGGCGGAAATTGAAGATGGGGAAAGAAGTTTTTTCTTGACGGATAGCTGGATATGTTGCAGAGGATTCAAATATTTGGTTCATCAGCATCTACTTGATGGAACGGCCTGATTGGGATCAAGAAATGAACACAGATGGGAGGTGTCCCGTTACGGGACAAAGATAAGTTGGTGTGTTATGAATCAAAATTCTATAGTCATGATCTTTAACTGAGAAATAACTCATATAGGCTCGTTAATTAAATTGTTGAGGGATTTGAAAACCTGGTTGGATGATTTAACACCAGTGGAGTTTAGATGGATGGAAAGAAATAGTTGAATTAACAACCTCATATTGGTTAGAAAAGAGAATGAAAATTACATAGAGAGGGGTTATTGTCAAATGTTGTGGATTGACATTTCTTTAGTGACAAATATCGATGGAGTCTCTGAAAAAATGTCTTCCTCCCCGGAGGGCACCGATTCGTGTGCTGGTTCCGGCTGGAACATCTCGGCTTTACCATTTGGAAACTCAACTCCAGCCTTGACCAAGGCCACCAGGTGAGGAGCATTGACCCTTCGCCAGCGTTTCTCAGCAGCTAAAAGCAACTTGCTCGCCATGGCTAAACCCGCTTTTCGTGAACCAGATCCCTTGGTTACCCTGGTCCGTGCCTTGACTGTTGAGAAGGCGGATTCGATGGGGTTGGTCGTTCGCAAGTGAACCCAATGTTCCTTCGGGAAGTCAAGAAACGTTAGCAAGTGGTCCTGGTCCTTCCTTAGAGTCTTCACTGCTTTTGGATTCTGTTCTCCATACTCTTCCGTAAATTCGGTGATCTTTTCCTCTGCACCCTCCCGGTCAGGAGCGTACATGATCTCCCGCAGCAGCTCTTTCGCCTGGGGCTGCAGCCGCTTGGGGAGCTTGTCCAGTACATTGGCCAGTTTGTGTTTCCAGCAGCGCTGTTTTTGGGTTTCCGGATATACGTCCCGGAGGGCAGCCCAAAAACCCAGATTCCCATCGCCCACAGCGAGAATGGGAGCGGACATACCCCGTTTCTTGAGATCTCTCAACACGCTCGCCCAGGACAGTTTGGACTCTCGGTAGCCGTCTTCGAGGGCAATTACCTCCTGACGTCTGTCCACCTTGCGTGTGCGGCCGTCTGGAAGCACTCCTACCAGGACCAAACACGCCAGCTCATCTTCTTCCAGACGGATGTTGAAGTACACACCATCAGCCCAGACGTAGACGTATTTTCTCCCCTTCAGGGAACGCTTCCTCCAGACTTCATAGTCCTCTTGCCAACTCTTCAGCAAGCGTGTGATCGTCGTGGCTGAGAACCCTTCCGCCTCAGGTCCCAGAAGCGCCTTCAAGGCCCCCGTGAAATCTCCCGTTGACAAACCTCGTAGATACAATACTGGCAGTGCCTCTTCCAGGCGAGGGGAACGCCGCATGTAGGGCGGCAGGATCTTACTGGTAAAACGATGATCAGGCCGCCGATCATTCACTCGCGGCGTTTGAAACGACACCGGTCCTGCCCCCAAATTCACCGTTCG
>JAWODY010000035.1:0-3216 GCA_046483045.1 Anaerolineales bacterium
TGGTTGAAAAGGCAGGGTATCACACCGGGCTTCTGAGGCCAAGTCTCTTGAAGGGGCTTTTTAATGGACTCCAATAGGCCGGTCGGAACCCGGAACGGCCTTTGAAACCGGATGCAAGCCGACTTCGGGATGGATTTATGACCAAAAAGGGGATGGGTGCGAAGCGGAAGGGAAATACCTCCCTTCCGTCCACACAAGGTTAGAGTAATAAAGAAGCTGACGAAAGGTAGCCCCTGTTTGTTAGAATGGTGTGAGAGAGGGATTATTCATTTGTAAGCGGACGTAAGGTCCGCCATAAAGGGGTGCGCGGTGTGGCCGGGTGGGGGGTAGGGGCCTGGGCTCAGCTCAATCCGTTAATGGCATCGCAGATATGACTGTTTTCCGTTAACCAGCATTCAAGCCGTTTTCGGACATTTTCCGAAAGCCCGTGATCCAAGACCTGAAAGGTCCTTCGGTTCAACGCCCGGTCGTAGACCATCATCACCCGGGTGGGCTTATGGCGACTCCCTTCGGGGTGCTTGTGATGCAGTTCCTCGTTATGGGGAAGGTCAAATACAGAATATAATGTACTGATGTACCGCTTATTTTCCATGGTTTACTCCTGAATGAGGTTGTCCCGCATCCCTGTTGTGCCATCTAAGGGGTTGCGGTGAGGTTTTACTGTCGTCGGGTTATTCCGAACGCAAATCCCTCCATGGGATTTTGTCGCTCATAGGATAAGGATGGATTGTTACGTAAGGATTAGGAGCATGTTAGATTTACAGGAGAGATTCGGCGTAGATAGAGTTTCCAGCAAAATGGAGGCGGGTGCGGCAAAGGGGGATTGAAGAGTTGTAACCCCATTTGCCCCGGCCCGAGACCGGGGCAAATGGGTCGTGGAGGTTAGGGATTGTTCACCTGGGGCGGATTAAAACCAGGGGAGCAGGAGAAATGCGATGGAGGTGATGACAAAATAGACGATGAACACCACCATAAGGTAGCCCATGATGTGAATTACGGGACATCCTATATTCTCCCTGTCAAGAGAAAAATTGATATCCCGAGAAAAAATTGTTAAGTCAACCACATAGACATGGTGAACATTTCTTGGCCTTTTTTTAGGAATACTTCTCCATTAAGCCTTTACAGACTTTTTGTAGTTTTCAGCGAGTCTCTCACCTTGTTGGAACTCTACACCTCATCGTTATATTTTATCCGGCATACACACACCCAGGGCGGTTACCCATCATCCCTTATCCAGGTTGTAGAGTTCAGTGAGAGGTCCTGTATTGTCCCGCACGAGGTCCACAATGGCCTCAACGTCTATAACCGGGCTCTCTCGCTGATATGTGTGCATGCGCTATGTTGCAAGCTTTAAATGTGCAGGATCGAAAACCTCCTGTTTCTTCATCAAGGTCCAGGCAATGACCAAAAGCTTAGCTGCCATTTTCACCCGCATCTTGGTCTTTATCCCTTTCTCTCGTACTCTCTGACTCAGCTTGTCAGTATAATATTTGACAAAGTATTGATTCCTGCACGAAGCAACTCTTGCAGCCTGATACAATCCATACCTGAGATCTGCCTTACCTTTCTTGGAGATCACCGGAGTTGCACTTTGGGAGTTCTTACCGCTACGATTTGCACCCAGATCCCAACCGGCCAGTTTTAATACTTGCTTGGCTGAATCGAAGCGCAACGGGTTCCCAATAGCACCCAGAACCTTGGAAGAGATATCTTTTCCAAAACCGGGAATGCTGAAAAGGTACTTGTATTCTGGAAACCCTAAACAGATACCCTCGATTCTGTTCTCCACTTCTGAGATTCGGTCTCGTAGGTGTTGCAGTTCTTCCACCATCATCTTCGCCTCAAACTGCATGCTTTCGCCTGCATCACACCCTACCGAGTACACAGCTGTTTCCCAGATTCTTTTTACGTGTTCTCTCTGCTGCAATGTAAGTCTGCCCGGTGCAACTCTTTGTAAAAATTCTTCGTATTCGAGACCCACGATCACCGAAGGCTCAAGACACCACTTCACCACACCCAGACTACATTTGGACATATTCCCAAAGTATCGGTCCAGTTCTGGAAAGTACTGGGCCAGAAGATTATTCCGGATACGAACTTTGGTCCCATGCTCGAGCTTCTTCAATCGGCGTTTCAAAGATAACAGGCTGCGAAGCTCTCTAAGGGCCATAATTGGATATTCATAAAACAGGCATTTCCCTTGGCTAATCAGATCCGCTACATTGGCTGAGTCTTTGGTATCGTGTTTATCCCAACGACCGTCCAGTAACTCACGGTTATTCTTCACTGCCGATCCTGCCACGAGCACCACGTCTTGAGCGCACTTGATCAGGTGCTCAGCCAGCGGCTTATGGTAATTGGCAGTCGGTTCAAATCCAAAGACCACTTTCTCCAAATCATTTTGGGTTTTCACGGCCTTAACATGCGTCAACAATTTATCAAACCCTTCCAGATCGTTTGTGAATACCAGCCGCTTCAAAAGCGTCTTCCCGTTAGCCGTACCAAAAAAGGCGTAATGCCTCTCCTTGGCGATGTCTATCCCTACTATCAAATGTTTCTCAGAGCCTCGGATTTCTTTCCTCAATTGACGGAACCGCTTCAACCTGATACTATCTACACCATCCATTTGAAACCTCCTTTGTTAAGTGTTTTTATTGGGGAAAAATAAAACTCATCTTAACAGGAGGTTTTTTATTTGGGTAGATATTGAATAATTTTTTATTATGCTATAAGGGGGACTGTAACCTGTCGTTCTTTTGATATATAACGTCTATAAGTTCAAAAGTTGATAATGGGTTGAATATGGTATAGCCTCCTCTCATGTCGAGATAAGCCAGGATAGACACGCTCGGAGCCATCCACCACATCATGGTGAGGGGGATTGAGCAGAGAAGATTTTTAGGGACGATAAGGACCGCGATGATTTTCTTGCACGTCTTGCCAAGACCCTTATTGAAACCTCAACCGCCTGTTACGCCTGGGCACTGATCCCCAACCACGCCCACATGCTGCTTCGCAACGGAAAACGACTGGGTGAGCAAAAAATCAGCAATTTTCGTCTAAAGTTCCCCCTTAAGCTGCCGATAATCGCCCATGTAAGCGTTCCATAAAGAAACCCTATGTTTGGGCTGTAGGGCTTCACATCCTGTGGCTACATCAATTTTGTCGACATTCAATTTGATGCCACAAAAAGGCATGAAACGCCTGTTTCCT
>JAWODY010000043.1:0-15791 GCA_046483045.1 Anaerolineales bacterium
CTTCTTTCAATCCCTCATCAATTCCCACGAATATTTCATTGATATTTGCTCCGGGTAGCGTTATAATGACATCGAAGCTCAAGGTCAGTTTGAGTTTCATCGGGGTTCACCTCCTTTTCTTCTGTAGTTAAGGTAGTGAACCCCATTTTCTTGTTTTTTTCAAGATACCTGACGTTTTTGGGACAGTATTAATAAATTTGTATTCGTGTCCTGAAGGATACATCACAGTCTGATGAAATATGCGCTTTGTGACATTTTGGCATTTTGTGGCGTATATGGTTGCCCTCTTTTGAGCCAGGGCCAACTTCTTGAGTGCTTCCCGTAAGCATGAGCACGATTTCTTCTTGGGAGCTTGATCAAGGGGTGTTTGGTGGTGTTGATAAGGATCCAGATACTCCCGGACCAGGCGTTCTGAGATTCCAATGGCATGGCTGATCTCGTAGGTGCTCAACCCCTTTCGTTCCAACATCAATGCGCATCCAGAGGTTTGAGTATAGCGCTTGACTGGGTAAGCAATCTCACGAAAGCTCCCACTTAAAGTGCGATGCTTGAACTACATTTCTACCATGCGTACTCTGTGGGTTTGTCCACGCCCTGCGTCTATGAGTTTCCTCCGGGGCCCTCGTCTATGTGGGGGCTTCCCACCTCCTGCCGGCGGTGGAGCGGGAAGGGTAACGGTACTATTTCCTGTCTTTGGCTTTAGGGGTTTTGCGCCGCTTTTGTCAATTTTGGGCAGTATGGATGGTCTTTTCCCTGTGCGCTGTGCGCCTGCGGCGAGAGAAGGCTTCACCCATAGGGCCACAGGCGTGTTCTAGCCTATAGGCTGTGCAGCGCAAGAGCATGTTTTCAGTTTAAAATGGCACGAAATCGCTGATTGTTACCTCCAGGTCGAGCTCAATGTTGAGGTGAATCAATTTAGTCCTGTGTTTTTCAAATCAGACGTGGCGATTTCGCGGCTCAGCGGGAATTTTATGATGAAAACAACGGAAGAAAAGCCCACAATCTCATGTAATTCGTTGAACCATTATTTGTGAAGGTGGACCCATTCTGTTTTGATAAAATGTACAGGCGAACACAATGTTCCACAGATCAACGCTGTGGCGAAAAATGGTTGTAAAGGAGTGGAAGCATGACCAATCTGGGTCCAACAGAATTGATTATCATACTTGTTATTGTCCTGCTTGTGTTTGGAGTAGGCAGGATCAGTGATGTCGCTGGGGAGTTGGGGGAAGGGATCAGGGCATTCCGGGAAGGGCTCCAGGGCGAGGGGCTTGAAAATAATTCAGAAGACGGGCCGGAAGCAGGCACAGAATGAGTGTGAAGGGGAGTTGTGTTTGGTACGTTACTGAAAAAAATGAGAAGTATCAAACTTTCTACAACAGGTAAAACGAGATCACTCCTGATAATCGGATGAAATAAAACGCTTTAATGACAGATTTTCCGAGCTCATGGATCCGGAAACATAAGAGATAACGCCTTTGGATATTGCGTTCATCTCCTCGCAGCGGTGCCGCTGGCTAACCCTCCCAGTATTCCCATCAACGTAATCCCTTGCGAAGGGCCCAGGATTTTCATCAGCACATACCCGGTGACGCCAATGCTTGAGATGAAAACGACCATCAACCAGATTTGGAAGGGGTTCAGCAGGCCAAAAGGATCGAACGCGCGGTCAGGTAACAACTGGTCCAGGCGTATAAGAGCTTATTGATTTCAAGCGTCCGCCTAAGTTAGAGCGCCACGAAGCCGCTGATCATCGGCCTTGGTCAGGGGGTCTGTGTGGCTGCGGCGTTGCCGGTCACCTCAATCTGCACATAAAAACTCTTTTCGAAAGCAACGCCATTTTCATTTACAATGGCCCATTCGCTTGCATATATCTCGGGTTCCATGGGCGCAGTGAAGTTGATGGAGAGATCGACCGTTTCTCCCGGTTCAACCGGGGCATCTATAGGTACTGTTTCCCCTCCCATTTCGATCCCGTTCAAAAACTGCACGGAGTAGTCTGTTGTCCAAGGACAGGAGCCGGTATTTTCCAAGCGCCATGTCTTCGTGAAGCTTTCTCCTGGGTTCATTTCAGTGCCATCTGGGATGGTAACATCCTCTACGAAACTGGCGCGATTGCAGTCGGATGAGTTCTCACCCCCCGTTGTGGTGGGGGTAAGCGTGAAAACAATATTTTGTGTGGGTGTCGTGGTGGTTGCGGGTGTGAGAGTAACCGTGGGGGTTATAGTAGCTGTCGGAGTTCCAGTCACCTCCGGGGTTTGCGTGAGAGTAGCAACCAGCGTTTCCGCTCCGGAAATTTTGGTCACCTGTGCTGTTTCCGTCAACTGGGCGTTGGATTGGGACTGACATCCGGCCAACAAGATGACAGCAACGCTGAACAAGATTATTTTCAGTTTCATAGTCATTGATCCCTCCTGTCGTATGGCTTATAAACGCATCATCCGTTTTTGACACCATCGATCTGTCATGCATGGGTGTGTCTTTGTTATACACTAGCACAATATAGCACGTACTGGGCACATGAAAAGGGGGAAAATGGTTAATAGCCTCCCATTTGCTTGCTGCGGACACATTATTGCGTATAGTATGTAAACCAAATTAGTTAAAAGAGGGCGCTGCTTTTAACAGAAGCCAACTCAATTGCTTTTCCGATGATTTTGTGCCGCATTTTGTCAATTATGGGCAGCTTGGGTGGTCATTCCGCTGCACGGTGTGCGCTTGGGGCGAGAGAAGCTTCTCTCGCGGAGCCACATTAGTATAAGGGCATGATTTCAATTTCTCAGACCGGGAAGCTTAGAGCGGCACGAAGTCGCTGGTCGACACCTCCAGGTTATGTGCGCATAGCCCAACGGGATGCTGGTCTGCTCGATAGGTGCTATCTGCCTGCCGGCCCAGTTTGGCGCAGGCACACCGCGTACCATCTGGATCGGGCTGTACTTGACAAGACAATATACATCATATTTGTTAAATATGATGTATATAGAATGGAGGAGTATATGGCGCGTTATCCTTTAAATTTACCCAAAGAGTTGAAGAAAGAGGCCGAAGCATGGGCTGAAAAACAGAATGTCTCTCTGAACCAATTCATTATGTGGTCTGTCGCAGAGAAAGTAGGGGGGTTGTGGCAGAGCCTGGACGACCCAGAGTTTCCGCGCGTTACCTATCGGCGAGGAGCTGCGGGGGTGCCTACCCCGGTGATGCGCGGGACCGGGGTGCGCGTGCAGACCGTGGTGACCGCCAGGCAACATTGGGGGCTTTCTCCAACCGAGATAGCAGAAGAGTATTCGTTGAAAGAGAACCAGGTTTCTGAGGCGTTGTCTTTTTATAAAGAACATCAAGTAGAGATAGACGAAGCTATTGAGCGTGAAGAAAACCTGGAAGCGGAGCATGTCTGACCTGAAGCTGCACCTGGATGCGGACGCATCATATAAATTGTTACACCGGGCACTGCTGGATCGGGGCCATAACGTCACAAGGACACCAACGGAGTGGATGCCTAAGGGCGCAAGCGATGAACGCCAGCTTTTAGGTGCTTCTGCTCATGGCCGGTGCATATTTACGTTCAACATCCAGGATTTCATGGTCCTGGCAAAACATCATCCCCGGCATGCCAGCATTATCCTGACAGTTCAATCCTATTGGTCTTTGTCTGATTTGATTCAAGCCCTGGATGACTTAATGCAAGAAAGCAGGGCCGAGGAGTGGGTGGGGCAGGTGCATTGGCTCAACCAGTGGCGATAAACATCTGGGGCTATGGCGTGGGGTTGGATCAGGATGAACCTGGCGCTGGCTCACCGTTGAGATTGATTTCTGCGGCCTACCTGCCGTTGCTTCCTTGTCCCGATGCCGTCGAACAAAGGGCGGTCCTACTTTTAACAGATGCTAACTCGGCTCAGGTCTCAAGCTGCAATCTGCAGATAATACAGCTGCTCCGGGCCGAGAGTGTTTAGTCGGTTTTTGGTTTCCGGGGAAAGAAAGTGTCCAAAAACTGGCGTGGAGTGAGGATGGGAATTTCTTGATAGGATTCTATGTCTAACAGATGGGGATCCCCTGAGATGATGTAATCGGCCGCACCTTCCACGGCGCAGGCCAAGAACTTATCGTCATCAGGGTCATCCTCAACCTCGGAGGTTTCCATATCGTCCGGCGTGACCACCGCAAACAGATGGAGACCCCGGAAGAACATCTCGATTTCTTCGCCTGACCAGCCATGACGGGCGCGTATGGAGGGGCGGTTGATAACCTCAAGCACTTCCTCTGAGATTGATGGGGAGATGATCAGCTCATATTAATGATCCCGCCAGGCGTCTAAAACCTTGGCAGGAGCACCGTGGGGATTGATGGCAGTGCTGATGAACACGTTGGTAACAATAACAACTCTCATGCAGGGTTTCCCTGTTTATTTCTGGTGTCGCACGGCGCGGATGGCATCCCCTATTTCTTTCTCAAGGACCTCCAGCTTCACATCCTGATTGCGCTCTCGAGCATCTTCAACCAAAGCAAAGAATTGTTTTCGCAGCTCCTGCCAGCTTTCATATAGATCCAATGGCACCAGGGCGGCCATAGGACGACCACGGCGCTCCACCACAACAGTGTCGCCGCGATAATATACCTCTTCTAACAGTTGTCCAAACTTACGGCGAGCTGCCGCCGATCCCATCTTTTTTTCCATTTGGTATGCACCCTTTCCCGTTCCCCAATGTTACGAATAACACAAGATAGCGAATTGATCAATTCGTGTATATCATTATCTATGAATGAGGGGTTTTGTCAAGACGGTCTTTTGTTTGGATTCCATGATCTGGTACATAATGGGGCAGGGGGGGTATTTTTAGCCGATACTGTGACTTAATTTTAGAACTGGGACATAACTAACCATATTTTCTCAGTCGCTGTTCCGCAGAGTGGATCAGGCGCTCCGAAGTTTCCGAATATCATTTCAAGGGCCACCCGGTGTCCGTGCTGTACAGCTAAGTGGAATTCTCCTGGACATGCTTTATGTCTTCCGGGTGGAAGATGTGGGAGGAAGAGACGGAATGTGTCAATGATTTGAACAACTTAATTCATATTTTCGAAACCCAGGAACCGTCAAACAAGATATCAGTTGAAGGCAAATTTTATATTGTGGTCTGAATTCTTTAATCATTATCTACCTCCTTGTCTTCCTGATCCAATGGTGGATTAATACAGACCTAGGAAGGCAGCTGATATTGAGGAGGCCATTCACAAACCGTTTTGGATGCTCGTTACATGCTTTTGGCAATACTTCCTGTCGCTTTTGGATAATTTCCTTGGCCCGACCAGGGTGGATATCAACCGGGGTCAAGAACCCCGGTGTGCTGGATAGCGTTCATAGTCGTACCAATTAAAAAAGGCACGAGACCAATCACGCGTTTCGGACTGGCTCTCAAAATAGGGGGCGGTACTTCAGTGTCTTGAACTGAGATTCAAAGTACGGATTGTCACCTGAATTGTGAGGGCGTGACTAGCCCTGGCTGTATACCGTAATGGCTTTTGCTCACGTCCGAGCAAGAGAAACAAATCAAACTTCTTATGACCATGCCTGGGGTGGGAAAAATCACTGCCATGGTTATTCTGGCTGAAATTGGTGACATCCGCCCTTCAATAACCCCAAGGCGCTGTGCAATTGGTCAGGGTTGGTCCCTAGAGTTCGTCAGAGTGATCAAACATGGACATATTTCCAAAGCCGGACCTCCCTACCTTCGTGTTGCAATGACCCGGGCTGCAACTGTGGCCAGCAGGACAAGCAAGCGCTGGTACCGCGTGCATGACAGCAAATGGCTGTACACTGTAGAAGCTCGTGACTCGATGCGACAAGAAGGGTGCTAAAATGGTTGTTGCCCGCCGTTTATTGACGGTGATTTACTTTACTAGCTGGCTGTACACCGTATGCTCACCCAAAATGAACCCTATATGGAAGGTTACAACCAACGCCATACCGCCGGCCGGCGAACCTGTGAATTTACATGGTTCTTACACCTGGGTGCACAGCGTGGAAGCCGTTGCTCTGATGAGGACACTGGTCCCAGGTTGAAGCCTATCGTGGTGCTGGGATTTGGAGATATAAAGCCTGACTGAGACTTGTCTTGGTTGAAGCACGGCTAGATGTCTGATTCAAGGTTGTTCAAAAAGAGTGTTATTTGCAACCTTTGAATTCGTGGGGTGACAATCACAAACGTATCTCTGGAATATAAAACGCGGGTGATATGATATCGAGCTTGCGAACGTTTTGGGTTGTTGGCAGCTGCATAAAGGGGGTTTTTTCCTTGACAAACGCTTTCTTAGATGCTTGGATTCATCTTTATGCGCATAATATTGCTTTCAGTATAGATGACACTTATTTTTCCATTGTGAAAGTATAGTAACAACAAGGTGAACTGGATGATCCTGTATAATTCTCCATTACATACCCATTGCTGGTGAGAATTATCACCGTTATTCTCTCCTGTTCTTCCTTGGTCTCCTCCCCCCCCTCACCAATTATGATGCTCTGTTCCATGACTGATCTTTGGTATTTATTCTCGGTGATTTTGTCATAAACCATCGTCGCATCCCCACCTTGTGTAATTTCAACCTGATTACCTGTGAAATTGAAATCCACCGTCATATTGTCGGTCGCCTGGCAGGTGCAATCGAAATTGGTTGCACTAACCGAGTATTCGTGCGAACCGGCAACCACCTTCTCCATATCTGAACTTGGAATAATTACTGATTGGTATTCGGGCTCCGATGCGGCCTCAGCGGGCTCTGGTGTGGCCTCAACGGGCGTTGGTGCTGCCTCCTCAGTTTCTACAGCGTCCAAGGTTGCCAGCTTTTCGTCGTCTCGAATTTTAAGTCCATCAAGCACAAAATCAAGTGTATTACAAGCCAGCGAGAGAAATATTAATAATAATATAGGAACCACGAGAATCTTTTTCATATTTTATCCTTGTTTTCATTATCTTGATATGATTGTGATTGATGTCCTGTTTCAATCAGAACTTGATTTCCAAAAAACAACGCCAATTATAACACGAACCAAATTGCGCCGCCCAACGGATGAAGGATTCATGCGGCGCGGCAAAAAAAGCGACCGGATCACTCCAAACCCGAGCTGCCGCATCGTCTGGAACATCAAATTACTTCCTGGTTGCCCAGTCACATAGCGGTTATGGTTAGATTGTCAGTGATGACATCTCCAAGTTATCGTTGTTGATAAACCATTTTGTATTCATATGGTGAAAGGAATCAGACTTGGAAAAAGAGAGAGTTTTGCAAACAAAAATGCGCTACCTGTTGTCGAAATGTACAAAACCAGCGCTCCATAGGCGGAGTCTCCACCGCTCTCTTTACCAACCGATTGGTGAGTTTCTCCAGGAAAACTGGTTGGCAGGCCTCCTGTTGCTTGTGTTTCATGATGGTTATTCTTCACATTGGTTTGCTGTTATGCAGGACGTTTCTTGATGATGTTAGCAGCGGATTATTTCGTGGTCTACCTCAGCCGGCTGACCAGAGTGCCGCAGCAGAATGAAAGGGGAAAGATGACTGCCGCCAGCAGTCCATTATGACAGAGCATAAGAGATTAACGCGTGTTTCATCAACCTGCAGGGTATGAAAGATGCATCAGTGTGATCGCTAAATCGGATTGCTCACTCTTGAGGGTGGGATGGGCCGCGGGCCGGATGTCAGTTTTGGCCCGCGGTGTTCAAATGCGAACGTTATACCCCCAACACTCGGCTGCGGTGGTGGAGCCAGTAGGCCGGGATCAGGAAGAGGACCAGCAGCACAGGCAGCAGGAGCAGGTCCAGCCAGGGGTTGAAAAACCCCCCCGTCAACACCGCGTGGTTGAAGAGGTCTTGGGCGTACGTCAGGGGGGAGAGATAGGCCACCACCCGCGCCCAGGGTGCCATTTCGTTGAGGGGGATGAAGATGCCGCTGATGAACATCAAGGGCCAGCGCACCAGCGTGCTGGGCATCATGATGTTGCCCACGGAGCGGGTGGGGATGGAGGCAAACACCAGCCCGAAGGCAGAGAAAGCCAGGCTGGAGAGGACGATGGCTGCCAGCACCAGAGGCAGATTGACCAAACTTATCCCCAGCAACAGCCAGCCGATCAAAATGGGCACCAAAGAGACCACGCTGGCAAAGAATGCTCCTACCAGCGTCTTCCCGAGCAGCAGGGTGACCAGGGACATGGGCGCAGCCAGCAGCCGGTCATAGGTTCCCACCCGGCGCTCCATGGGAATGATCACCGGACCAGCCGAGGAGGCGGTAAAAAAGGTCGTCAAAGCCAGCAAACGGGCCAGGCCTACCTCTATACCGATCTCCCTTTTAATGGAAAAAGAAAAGAACAGAAAAAGAGGCAGCAGCAGGCCGAACATGATCATCGGCGGCGTAAGATAATACACTTTGACATCCTTGACCGCCACGGTCCAGGCCTGGGCGATTTCATCTTGTAATCGTGACCACATGGATTTCACCTTGATCTCCTCTTCTTGGTTGGCTTGCGCTTTCCCTTAGGCTGCTGGTCATGACGGATTGTGCCAATTTCCTGACCCGTGATCTCCAGAAAGACATCTTCTAAACTGGGGCTCCATGTGTTCAAACTGAGGATTTTCTTCCCCTGGCTACGGGCAAAGTCTGTTAACTCAAATAACAGCGCAGGAGGGTCTTCAGTGTACATCCGCCACTTATCTCCCCGTTTGACCACCTTCGATACCTGGGGTAAATTGTCCAAAACATTGTCTGCGATCTCCCCATTGCTCTCGAAGGAGATCTCGACGGACTGCACCCTCTGGAAGGCGGACTTCAGCTTTTCCGGCGTGTCAATGGCGGCAATCTTCCCATGGTTGATGATCGCCACCCGGTCGCAAAGCTGGTTGGCTTCCTCGATCTGGTGGGTGGTCAGGAAGACGGTTGTGCCCTGGGCGTTCATCTCGCGGATCAGATCCCGGATGGTGCGAGCGCTCTGGGCGTCCAGCCCCGGGGTGGGTTCGTCGAGGAAAAGCAGGCGAGGCTGGTGGATGATGGCCATGGCAATGCTCAGCCGGCGCTGCATGCCTTTCGAGAATTCTTCCACCTTCACATCCCGCTTTTCCCACAGCCCAAAAGAGTCCAGCAGCTCCCGGGCCCGGCTCTGACGGCGTTCCGCCGGGACGCGGTAAAGGCGGGCGGTGAACATCAGATTGCCCCAGGCGGTGAGTTCGGTGTAGACGTTGGATTCCTCCGGGACCAGGCCCATCACCCGTTTGGCCTGGTATGGACTCTGGGAGAGATCGTGGCCCTGGATGTGGATCTGGCCTGCGGTGGGCTCCAGGAGGGTAGCCAACATGCGCTGGGTGGTGGTCTTCCCCGCGCCGTTGGGGCCCAAAAAGCCAAATACTTCCCCTTCTTCCACCTGGAAGTTGATCGCATCTACAGCGAGCAAATCGCCGTAGTATTTGGTCAGTTTCTTAACTTCAATTGCCAGGCTTTTTTTCACGCTGTGCTCCTTCTTGTCTGGTTATGCCTCTTCTTTAAGGTCAGCCAAGCGTTCTTCGACAGCTTGAATCTCTGCCTGCAGATCTTCCAGATAGCCTTCCAACTCTGCTATTTTTTCCTCGCGGGTGAAATAACGGCGGTGGAAATGGCCCTCCCTGTGGTGCCTTCTTTCCCCGCAGCAGCAGTCTGCGCTTCTATGATGCTCGCGGCAGCTGCAGCCCTCGCCGTGGTGGTTGCCGCACTCGCAGTCTCCGTGATAGGATCCGCGGTGACGGTGGTGATTCCCGTGATGGTGCCCCTGTCTGTGGTGTCCTTCGCAGCAAGACATAATCTCAGCTCCTTTTCTTTTCCTGATTTGATTCGGTGTATGTTTGATAGGCGCCCAAAAAATCATCCAGCTGATCCCTGGTTTGCTGGATGTTGATCACCCAGCCGTGGAGGTGTTCTCTGCCCCGGTCTGTTAATTGGTAGACCCGGCGAGCCGGCCCTGTCCCCTGGGTATCCCAGCTTGAACTCACCAGCCCCTCTTCCTCAAATTGATTCAAGGCTCGGTACAGGGTGCTTGGGTCTGGAGTGGGTAAATCTTTTTCGTCTAGGACCTCCAGCAGTTCATACCCGTGGGAAGGGTTTTCTGCCAGCTGCAGCAGTAGGCGGGGGCGGACAAAGCCCCGCAGGAGCCCGCCGCGGCAGTGGCAGCCTTCCGGCCCATGGTGATCATTTTTGCACATAAATTCTTCCTGTGGTTTTGTTATATGTAAATTACGACTATTTGCATGATACATATATATTATACTGTATCTCTCTACCCGTCAAGTCTTTGCATATTCATGCCCTAAATGGGTAGATTTGATTTAGATTAGGGTCTTCCGACCAGATCCGAAATGTTCCTGTTTCTGGTACCAGCGAGAAATCTCACTGGGGTGGGGTAGGGGGATAACCTGCGCGCCGGTGTACCCCATCTGGATCCTCACTATTTCTTCCAACGTTTTTGAGGGGTTGTAAAGGCATCGATGGCAAGCTTTCCGACAGGGATGATCAGCTTCAGGTTTTAACCAGCCATCAGAGAAAGCTCACTGGACAGGCGGGGGGCAGAGCTCCAGCTGCTCGGAGTTGGGTCGACGAACGCCATATCCGTCAGGGCACTTTGCTGGATAGCAGAGGTGGCGCTGAAAGATGAAAGCGTGCTCCCTTGCCCAGGACTCTTCAAGGCCAACCTGCTGCAGCCAGGAAAACAGCCGCTTTCCGCTCGGGCCAACGAAGGGGGACTTTTGTTCGTGTTCCGTCAGACCCTGCGCCTGGCTGATGATCAGGAGCGGTGCACCCAGGTCATCCCTGAAGATCGGAGGGGGCTGGACCGCAACGAGGTCCGCGGCAACAAAACGCCACCATTTTCTTATTTTCTGCAGTATGTCTGACATTACTTGTTGTCCTCAATGCCATCGACCAAAAATGGTGCTACTTTTTACAGATGCCAACTCATCGGCTAATTCGGTGTTTTTGTGGTGCCTACTGTCAATTTTGGGCAGTATAAGATGGTCCTTTTGTTGAACGGTGTGCGCCTACGGAGAGAGCAGGCTTCTATGGGCATACCTTCAGCCTACCAAACCAGATGTCTAGAACGGCACAAAATTGCTGATCGTCACCTTCAGGTTGAGCTCAATGTTACGGTGTACAGCCAGGCTGTGAGGTGCACCTGGTTGGTTTGGGGGGCGAATGGCGTTCTACAAAGCCTGGGGAGGAAAGACGACGATCAGAAAGCGGCTGACCAGCAAGCCAAACAGCTGATGCATCAAGGAGATTTATTCTATGAGAGCAACCAGCTCCACCGGTTTCAATACGGGGACAAGAGGTGGTTGATAGTCTGAAATATTGTGAGTGATCAAGTAATCTGCTTTGCACTGCAGGGCAGCGATCATCTGCACCGCATCTTCAAAATCCTGATAATCCAGGTTAAGGGCCTGATCGATCGTGCTTTGATTTACGGGGGCAATTTGTAGGAACTGCAGTAATTCGGTGATCGCAGCGCGGGCTGCTGCTGCGGATTGATCTTTCTGAATCAGATAGAAGAGTGTGGTGACGCTGTGTGCAGCAAGAAAGCCCGTCATTAATCCTGTTTCCACCCCAGCAAGCACCTGGACAGAAGTACTGTAGAAAGGGTTTCGCTTCTGAAGCACATCCAGGATGATGTTGAGATCAATCAGGACCTCTGTTTCATCTGCCATATTTTTCCGCCAGGTGTTTTTTATGATCGTCGATGCTTACTTCTTGGGAAAGCATGCCGCTCAAGCGGCGAACGATGGGAGCGTTCTCGGGAATCTCCTGGTGGGGGATTCGGCGGAGATAGGCCTCAACAAGAGAAGTCATGGTTGTGTCCTTCTCTTCTGCATAACGCCTGAAATTATCCAATATATCTTTCGGGATGCGGACAGTGAGTTTCTTTTTACGCATAACTATTCTCCTGCCATACATAATAACCCCCTGGTGTACGGCTGTCAAGTTGTTATGTCAGCCCCCTGACCTATCTGGAAGGGGAGTATTAGGCCTTTGGCAAATCCCGTAACTTACTGCGAGCTGCCGCCGATCCCATCTTTTTTCCAATTGGATTGCGCCCTTTCCCATTTCCCAATGTTACGAATTATATAAGATAGCGAATTGATCAATTCGTGTATATCGTTATCTATGAATGAGGAGTTTTTCAAGGCGGTCTTTGTTTGGATTCCTTGACCTGGTAAATAATGGGGCAGGGGGTATTTCTAGTTGATATTGCAATTTTATTTAAGAACAGGGTCACAGCTGACATAAGACAGCACGAAAACTGTATTGGAGAAGGTGATCAGAACGGCACGAAGTTGATGATCGTCACCTCCAGGCCCAACTCGATGTTGCGGTTACAGCCAAGCTGTGAGATACTCCTGGGTCAGCCTCCAGCCAGTGATGCTCGCGTGCCCCAAAAGAATGCTGATGCTCCGCATACCTGCGGCTCTGCTCGATGGGCACGCCCGCCGGCCAAGCTCTGCGTAGGTATGCTACAGGTCGGCGGCTGCAGAATCACCACTGGTCTTGACAATATGTACAGAATGTATATAATGTACATATTGATCATATTTGGCCATCTGGTTGGAGGTGAAGCATGGTGGAAAAAGAGATGGGTGTAACGGAGGCACGGAAAGAGTTCAGCAGCCTAGTCAGAGATGTACAATATCAGGGTGGGGCGTATGTCATCAGCCGACATGGTGAAAAAGCCGCAGCGGTTGTTCCTATTCAGGTATACCGGGATTGGAAAAAACAGCGGAAGGAATTCTTTGATCAAATCAGGGAGATCCAGGACAAGGCAGATCTCAGCCCCCAAGAAGCGAGCCAATTGGCATCGGAAGCGGTAGCGGCTGTGCGCTCTGAAAGAGATCAACCGTCATGATCGTCGTTCTTGACACCAACGTCTTGATCAGTGCCTTACTTTCTACCGAGGGGCCACCGGCCCAGATCATAAAACATAGGGAAGATGGCGTGTTTGATGTGGCCACATCAGGTCCGCTGCTTGACGAACTGAAGCGGGCCCTGGGATATGAGCGAGTAAGAAAATACGTAGAGATGACCCCAAGGGAAATCAACACGCTGCTGCGCGGATGGAGGGCCATAGCCATTTACGCAGATCCCGAGATGGAACTGGATGTTGTGGAAGATGATCCGGATGACAATCGTGTATTGGAATGCGCCGTTGCATCAGGAGCAAACTACATTGTCTCTGGTGATGATCATCTTCTTGACCTTGAAGAATATCAGGGGATTGAAGTGCTTCCGCCAGCCGGGTTTGTCGTCTTGCTGAACATGTAAGGTGGAGTCATTTCTAGCAGATGCCAGCTCAGCAGTTTTGTTGGGGGATATGTAATGAATTTTCTCAACTTTGGGCAGTATAGATGGTCCTTCCCCTGCACGGTGTGCGCCTGCGGCGAGAGGAGCCTTCAAAGAGTACGTTTTCAGTATGATAAACATGCCAGTTTAGGATAGCACGAAGTCGCTGTTATCATCTCGGGGTCCAGCTCAATGTTGTTCTGAGCAGCCAAATTGTGGGATCCTCCTTGGCAGAAATACTTTAGGTCTTCCGGGTAGAAGATGTGGTAGGAAGCGAGGTTGTGACGTGACTATGTCGCGGTGGAGTACTACGAGAACCAGGACGGCGACCTGATCCTGCTCGAAATTGAGATGGGAGATTATGACTAGTCATCAGTGTACGTGATGCAAAACCGCACTCAGAAAAAATCAGCTGAGTGCGGTTTTTTTGGCATGTAAGACATGATATGGAACCGGGCGGTGGAAGTTCACTACTTGGAGTCACCAACCGGACGAAGCAGTGACCCTGGCTTTCAGGCATAATCTCGTGTCCTGAGCCTCCTAGAAAGATCCCCCAAGTGGCGGAAGACAATACTCCCCAGTCACCGGATGTGGTCGTTGTGTGTTTGTTGTATGATTATTATGTGAGCTGGGAATATGTAGCTGAGTTCGCTGCTGATGATCACACATCTATCTACCTTTGTACGAATGGGGCACGGCCCAGACGCAGTTCCAGGCTTGTATACAGACTGTGATCTGTAAAGAAGCGAGGTCAAATTTCACCCGGTCAACCGGCTGGGTGAATAAAAAGAAACTTTAGATTTATCGTAAGGAGAAATATCATGTTGTGGACGATCATCATTATCCTGTTAGTGCTTTGGCTCCTTGGTGCTTTTGGTGGGAACATCATCCCAAATTTCCCAGAATTAGGCAGCTGGGTCCATACTCTGGTCGTAGTCGTGATCATTTTGGTTGTATTGCAACTGCTTGGGGTATTGTAATCCCGGAAGGAGATCAGCACACCCGCTCTTCCAGGAATCCCAATCAAAACACACCTCTTTTGTGTGCTGGTTCCAGATTTCCAGGGGACACAAATTCTGGGGGAGTGGGTCCTCGCCTTCAGGAATTAACCTGATTTCTTATATTTATCTTGAATTCCCCCAAGGGACAAAATAGGTACTCCCCAGATGCTGGATGGGCTCTGAAAGCGTTTTTTGTTTGACCACGATATGCAGGTATTGCCAGGCTTAAAGCGCCCTCAAAGTTGACGGAAGAAGATCTGGAGGAATCAGGGGTTACTTTGGTGGTCTGAGCGATGAATAACTATTCATAAAATGGTTCCAGTCCTGGGCAGTCAACAAACGAACCGAAAATAAGCTGCAAAGCTGGGACATAAAGGAGATAACATTGATGACAGATAACCAAGAATATAACAACCCTAATCATAAGCCATTTGGTTTTTTGGCTGGGATGCTGACCGGCGGCCTGGTTGGCGCGGTAACGATGCTTTTGCTTGCACCGAAATCTGGAAAAGACACCAGAAAGCAGATCAGGGAAAAAAGCAGCCAACTGTATGGCCAGGCAACCGATATGGTTGAAGATACTGTGGCGCAGGGTCGTTCAAACCTGGAAGACATCTCAAGTGATGGACGCGATAAGATCAAGGAATTAAAACAGCACGGTCAAAAGCTGGCAATTAAGCAATTGGATCATTTATCCAAGGCCACAAAAGCTGGAAAAAAGGCGATACAAAACGCTTGATACGGGTCACAGAATAGGTCAATTAATGAATGTCAAGCAGATAATCAATCTCTACAAAGCTAGAAAAGGAGAAACAAAAGATGAAGAAGCTATGGAAGCCCTTGTTAGTCGCGATGCTTCTGGTGAGCGCTATGGTAGCAGGGTGCGACGGACAAGAGGCGAACAGTGCAGACGGCGACCTGACCCTGCTCGAAACTGAGCAGGAAGATTACGACTACGAGGACATGGAAGCCTACGGCACCCTGGAAAGCATGACGGATGACAGCCTGGTCGTGGACGGCATGACCTACCTGATCACCCCGGAGACCGAGTTTGACGACGAGGTCGAGACCGGTGACTATGTCGCGGTGGAGTACTACGAGAACCAGGACGGCGACCTGATCCTGCTCGAAATTGAGATGGGAGATTACGACTAGTCATCAGTGTACGTGATGCAAAACCGCACTCAGAAAAAATCAGCTGAGTGCGGTTTTTTTTGCATGTCAGACATGATATGGAACCGGGCGGTGGAAGTTCACTACGGGCCGCAGTGACAGGAACCGTTAGCTGCACGAATTGTGTCCCTTGAGGAAGGGCAGGTATGCCCATCCTGAGGTGGGATCTGAAGGAAGCCGAAAGCAAAACTCGGACTCGACGTACAGAAACCGGATAGAAGGCTGTCTGAGTGGGGTATTCCAGCCATGGATGGAGAGGCCCAAAAGTCACGCGGGCACGACAGGCGG
>JAWODY010000049.1:0-52437 GCA_046483045.1 Anaerolineales bacterium
GGGGAGATCGGTAGCGTCGCGGATAGGGTAATAAGTAGCGTGATGCAGATCCTGTTTGTTGTAATTTTTACGTTCTTCCTGCCAAGCTACCTCAAGTACCATACGACAGGCTTGATTGAACTGCCGGAAGGTTTCAAGTACATCGTCCTGGCGTTCCTGGGGAATATCCAGTTTTACCGAGATGGTTTTGGTCACGTACTCACTCATATAATATGTGTATATCATAATGGATGAATTGGTCAAGTGCGCCTGGAAGCCGGTGGTTTCCAGGCGCGAAAGGAGTTTTATGAAGAAAAATCAACATAAGAAGCGTGCCTGCAGCCAGACTAAACGTAAATCTTATCCCCTGCTTCACGACAGGAGCGGTTCTGATGAGGAGGGATGTCAAAACAAGCTCTCCAACAAAATACACCCAGCCAAAAAACACCAGTCCTACCAGGGACAGGACCAGCACAGCGAGGAAAAATTCTTTGGATACACTCATATCTCCTCCGTAATAGTTATCAGAGGTACCAACTTTCACCCTTCCCAAAACGCTTAGTAGGCCACAATTCATGAGCACGAACTACATTTCATATCTGGCACTGCCAATGTGGTTTGCTTTGCTGCTCAATCCTCCACAGATCTTTCTATTTCCACCGTGAATCCAGATAAAGCCTCTCCAAAATACTTGTAGTCCGAAAAATCAAACTTGTAGGTCATTTTCTGAATCCCACAAGAAAATTTGGACCGGGCCACCTGTCTGAGGCCGTCATCCGTATAATCATAAGAATTTCGCGTTCCAACTTCTCCTGTGCAAGGGAATATCGTCGGCCCAAACGGCATACTGGCCCTTTCAAATAAAGGGTGGGGAGCTATCGCTAATCCCACCTCCATCTCAGACCGGAGATTATCAGATTCTTCCTTGCTTGAGTTTTCCACAACATTTCCATTGATCGTGACAAGGTAATCCGTAGGAGTTCCATCTCCTGCATACACAAGATCCTCGAACGCTACCTCCTTTGTTTCTCCAGAAGGCAGGATGATCTTTTCTTTGTACTCTTCCAAGTAACCTGTGCCGGCATTGTAGGATATATCGGAGAACTCAATGACTAATCCCGATGCAGGTTCAAGGAAGACAGAGGGAACAGCGGGGTCTTCACCCATAAGTCCAATTTTTGGTTGAGGACTGCCGCACCCACACAACAACAAAGCGGCCATCATTAAAAATGTTCCAATGTGCAGCATATTTCCTTTATTCATGGAAAATTCCTCCCTGTAATCACAACGCTTTCCAGAACGTGCTGCGTATAAATACGCGTTCCTACGTCAAATGAACGGAATAAATAATCCTGCGGGGATTTCTTCTTCCCATATTATAACCGTGAGAATTATTCAGGAGCGTGACAACAGATTTATTTTTGACACAGACAGAACTAATGTTAGCTCTTCAGATCCAGATAACATGCTTCAGTGCTGTTTGATTGACCACCTGTCAAGTAAGACAAGATTCAACTGGCAGGTACCCTCACGACAAACACTACCTGCGACGGTAAGAACATGTCTCTGAATTATTGAAGAGGGACCAGAGCCCACCGGCCGTAGGCGAGAAAAGCAGCCAGAGCGAAGAGGATAACACTCACAAATATGTTGGGATCATCTCTGGCGATAATATGCGGCACCAGGGAAAGCAGCATCAACACTGCCGCCCCAACCGCCGCGGTCAACGTGAATCCAGCTGGAAGGTCGACAAAGGCCGGCAGCACCAGGGCAGCTCCCCCAAAAAACATCAGCCCCGCTGCCACATACAGTAGAGTCACCGCCCCTGCCAGAGATTGAATCGCTTCCTGCATGGTTTCCAGATTGTGTTGGAAACCATGCCTGACCGCCGTGGCAATCAACTTGACCGCCAATATCCCTTGTATAACCCAGAGTACCTTTTTCATAGACGCATCCTTTTCATTTAACGTATGTCATCAACCATACATACGTCCCCAGCGGCTGAAAGGTTGCATTATTACCCAAATAGAACAACCAACCCATTGAATCCCGTTCTCAAGCGCTCCTCGCCTCTCTATCATAGGCCTGCACTCCCCCCGCATCCTGGATAATTTTTCGTCCTTCCTCGATTTTTTGCAGGACGCTGGCATTCACGCGCTCCATGGATGCCGGGGAAATTTTATGCAGGAGCCATGAACCGGTTGCCACCCCGATGGGGAGAGCCTCCAGGCGCATGATCGTGCCGGGCCGGGCCTGAAACCAGACGCTGAGTGCGTCCTCACCGAAATGGGTGATGGGGATTCCACCCGCCGCCTGGCGTTCCGCGGTGGGTCCCACATGGGCCACTTCCCAGCTTCCATCCACAAAGGCTTCGCCCTCTCCTTCAAGCAAAAAATATCCCAGGGCATCGTACCACTTTTTCAGCAGGGGGTCAGCTTCGATGGTTGATTCCTGCCAGGCCGGGATCATCTCCGTGGCAAAAATTTTGTAGTGGGCTTTAATCCCAGCCGCGCGGCAGAGGGTAATGAAAACGGATATGAGCTGGAAGCAGGTCCCCGTGCCCCGCCGCAGGGTCTCTTCCACCCCCACGATAGGGTGGATCTCCAGGGTCGTCTTTTCTTTGACGAAGTCGAAAGCCGCCTGGGCGAATTCGCGATCCGTCTTCTGATACGCACCAAGCTCATGGGCCAAAGCGACCACATCCGGGGCATGGGAATTACAGTAGCGCGTGGGTCGGAGATAGCGCGTTCGGGAGCGGCAGTACCGTATGCCTTCCTGATACACAGGGAGCGTGTACCGGCGAGGAGGGCGGATGTAATGGCGCTCAATCGACCCGGGGCTGCAGCTCATCCAGATTACTTAAAATCACCTTCCCGACTGAGAACACCCCCCTTGAAAAGCAGGTTCCAATAGGTGCGTATGCCTCGTCTTTCTTCACGGATTTCTTGGGCGCGCATGAGGGCCACATTCTCCTCAATCCAGACCACAGATAAGCATATCTTTCATATATAATACCAATAATAACCCTGTCCAATCGCTACCTTTCTACTGCCGGAGGCAACCCATGACCAGCTTCCTCTTACGCCAGGCCTATGATCTCAGCGATCCCACCTACATCGAAGCCAACAAAGCAGGAAAAATCCACCCCGACCAGAAAGCGATTTTCGGGAGTTCTCTAGGCCGACGCCTCATTAAACCCAAGAAACCCAGGTCCCGGAACGTTTCCCCCCTGGCAGTGGCTGTGCTGATCCTCTCCGTGATCCTTTTTGTCGGCGTAAAACTCTTTGAAGCGGGCCTTCCACAGGAGTACATCAATGCAGGAGCCGCAGTCCTGGGCATCATTCTCCTAACAGGGATAGGGTATGGGATCTACCGCTGGATCAACAAAACAAAAATAGAAAAGGAAATCAAAACCGGTTCCCTGAAACAGGGCACGGGGCGGCTGGCATTTGGCAGACGAGATTATCAGGTCAAGGTCCAGGGCCAGCGTCTGAAGCTGCCATTCGGCGGCGCGGGAACCCTATCTCCCAGGGTCGAATACCGGTTCTATTATTTACCCGAATCCGGCACCATCCTCTCAGCAGAACCGCTGTCCCCCCTGGATGACCAGCAGGCCCAGAAGAACTACACCAAGATCTTGGCTCAGGCGAACCGGTTCAATCTGGATGCCCTGGATAAGAATCGGCAGGGCATCCTGGCTCCCAAGCAAATCCCCCATCTCTTCCAGGGCGTCTTGATCGCTCTCTTGTTTATCGGTGTCTTGGGATATTTTTCGCTCCCCACTTTTCAACCTTATCTCGAAAGAGGAAATTGGAGCGACATGCCAACAGGCATTATGATCCTGGGGCTTATCCTTGGGGGGGATCATCCTTTATGCGGCGTACCTGCTTATCAGCTCTTTTCTGGACATGGCCAGCATGCGTGTCCTCAGCGTTGAGGGAGTGGGGCATCCCTTCACGCGCACATCCGGCAGCACCGAGAACGACAGATCCATTAACTATTATTACCAGATTGGCGACCGGAAATTCAGAGTCCCCCGACGGGCCTACGCCGCACTCCTGGGAGGTCTGAAGTACCGGGCGTATTACACCCCGTACAGCAAAAAACTGGTCAACATCGAAGCGCTTGAATCCCCGCCCACGGAATCCACCTCACAAACTGACATCGCCGAGAGGTTTAAAAATTTCCCTGGCACTCGGATCTCAAGAAAGTAGAGAGTTTTTACAACGTGGCCTGCTTAGTTGTCCAACCTCATCACCCCAGGGCATCCAGCGCTCTGGATAACGCTTCGACCGCTAAGCGGTCCGGTTCGTGGGCGGTTTCAAGCCGGGCGATCTGTGTCCGGCTGCGACCATGGAAAGGACTCATAACTCTTCATCTTCCACGGCATGGCGCGCAAACCGTTTTCCACACACATGTACCCGCAGCAAGTGTGACCCGCGCTCGGGCACATTTCCTCATGAACGCCGATGCGAAACGCAAAACCGCTGTAACAAATCAGATCGTCGTACGTCAGCGGTTCGTCGAGGACCTGAAGGATGCGGGCCTGTGAGCCGTGCACACTGCTGGCATATTCATCAGGGCTGAAGCCCTGGACCCCATCAATCCATACCCTGCCTTCCGTCTTTTTGACATTCACCCTTCACTCCTTTTCCTCTGGCTTGAAGACAGCGGGCCAACCAGCCCAGGCTCCCTGGTATGACCTGTTGTGTGCATCTGATCGATATTGATATTCTCCCATCATTGACCATTGCATGTTTCATGGTGGGTACTCCACATCCGCTCTCAGGATTCAAGAGTACCCAGCAACCCGTGGACAAAGCAACCGAAACCACATTTAATATGGATCCCGTCCCGGGAAAGCGACCGTATTAAAGGGCCACGCAGAGTCCAACCAATCCTTTACGGCCTGAAACAACACGGGCTCTAGGCCACGGTCAAACTCACTTTGCCGCACCCACATCCTTACTACAGCATCCACCTCCGGGCGTTGTGCAGGTTTGATATACACGCAGCCTAAAACGCGGCTCTCATCCAGGGAAACGACCGTATACGCAAACGCATCCCAACTCAAAAATTCTTGTTGGTGTCGTTGTAGATCTGCCAGATTTTCTTCGAGGGTGAACCCTTCCCTGGGCCAATTGCCGTCAAACATGGATTGTAAGAGCTCCCGGCTTTCGATCACGGCTTCGTAGTCCTTCTCGACATTCTCCACAGACAGCATCCGCAGCCGGAAGCGTTCTGTTTCAAGTTCCTCCAGGATATGAAAATCTTCCGTCACAAATGGTTTTTTCGTCATCTCATTACCTCCCAGAAATATATATTCCTGACTGCAAATAAAAGGCGCAAAGCAAAGCCACCCTACGGATCTATGATTTTCTCTCCGGTGCTCACGATTCTGCAGAATACTTCCAATCCCTCAATTCCTTTCTCTTATACCACGATTCCCCCCTGCCGGTTGTGAACGTGATATGTCGCTTGACCTCCCCGCTGTAAAGATGATTTGATGTGTTTTAGGATCAAGGGATTTCCATCGTTACCGACCCTCAGCTGGCCTGTGGAGAGATCCCCAAAAAATATCTTTTTCCTCCGCAGCCATCTATGATTTCCCCAAGATCATACCGACACGGGAAGGCGACAAAACTTTTTTACACACTTAACAAACTCAACTTCCCCTCCGCTCAGCCTCCAGCCCACCTTTCAAAATTTTTATGGCAGGAGTCATGATTGTGGGGTATGGTTAACGAAACGCCACCCACAGTACCAGACAATCCCATGGAATCCAAACACATAAAAGACGCGGTTGCAGCGATTAAAAAGGGAAACCGGAAAAAAGCCCGGAAACGACTCCTGGCAGCCTTGAAAGAAAATCCGGAGGACCTCCAGGCCTGGATCTGGTCCGTGGAAGTGGCTGAAAACGAAAAAGAAAAACGCACCATCCTAAAACGGATTCTCGCGTTAGATCCCACCCATCGGGCAGCCCGGGAACTCCTTGGGCGTATGGAAGACTCTTCATCTGAACTGGAGAGAGAACCACACGGGATGGAAGAAGTTGAGGAATCCGGGGGAGACACATCTTCCCAAAATGAACCGTTCCGGCCCCTCAACATGCTGCTGGCTCCACTGAAGTTGATTCCCTCGGTTCCGCTTTCCTGCGGTTTATTGCTGCTTCTGGGCGCGATGATCGCGGGTGTTTTCATCTTCCTCCGGTCCAACACCAGCTTTTTGGGACTGACCGGCGTGGATTTTGATCAACTGCAGTCCTCCAACGCCTACCAGGACGTTTCCCTGGAAGGTGACTACTGGAAAGTTCGCTATGAAGGAGGGGGAAAATCGACATACGGGGGCACCGTCAGGCATGTAGGCCCGATCCGGAATGCAGATTACAAACTCCTGACCCACGACGTATTAGTCACCAGCGGGGATTTTGCGGATCCGGAAGCGGTTAAAACCAGCGTCTTCAACCATAAATTTAGCTGGCATGCAGACGGTCTCCAACGCCCCCAGGGGAAGATCAACCTGCTCCATACCATGCCCAACAGCGAAGCCGTGCACCAGCAGCTGCTGGATATTCAAAAATGGGATGAGGTCCAAATCACCGGTTGGGAGATCTACGCCATCTACGCCTTTGATGAGGGGGGAGATGAAAAGGGATACTGGGCGGACACTGGCTGCAACACCCTGCTTGTGGATTCCGTCTCCATTAACTCATCTGAAGATAATATGAAATGATCGGCACCCTCAGCAGAAGCGTCCCTGCGCTGCGATACGATTCTAAGCCAGCAATGAGAAGATCAGGCCAGGGTGATGCCCAGGTAGTACGGCCAGAGGATCAACGCCAGGACACCCTGCCAGAAAGCAAGCTTGGCAAAGCCCAGCGTAAACAGCCACCCCATGAACCAGATCGATCCCGGCAGTTCATATTTTACGGTTTGATTTTGATCCCTGTCACCCATCATTGTTCTCCTTTATCAGTTCGTTCTTGACAACCATCAAACAGTATGATCCTCACTCAATCAGCAAGGGATACCTAAATATATATACGCGACATTTAATGGAAAGTTGCAGTTTAAGGTATCCATTCTTCTGCTGCAGAAAAGGGTGTATTGATATATACATGAAACCCTGTTAACGATCCTGCTCAGACCATCCCCAGCACCCCGTAAACCTCAATTCCACGTGGATTCCACAAAAAATACAGGATCCATGATGTCCCACAGGTAGCGCAGGAGGGGCGCCACGGGAAGGAGCAGGATGGGGGAAACCAGGGGCGCTGCAACCGCCAGGGGGTAAGCCCACCAGGGAGGTTTTCGGGCGCCGCGGTCGGCGGGCAACGAATACGCGGGAAGGTAGACCATCAACCCTTACACAAAAAACCAGAATCCGGCTAAAACACTGGTGGGGGCCATGCTCATCTCTGCGAGGGACCCGGTCAAGCTGAAGAGCAAAAAGACCTGAGCGGGAGAAAACGCAAAATACCGCAGCAGGATCGTCCAGACCAGGAACATGGGGATAAAAACGATCACGCTGTGAAAGAGTACAGTGTGCAAGTAATTAGCAGATGCGGTGATGAAAGCCTGCCCCACTTCCACCCCAAATAAGGACGCAAGGTTGGTCATCGAGACGGTGACTCCCTCTTCGATCAGTGCCAGAAGAGTGCAGAATAGGAAGAAAGTTACCTGCCAGGGGAAGGGAATCCGCCGCACACATTTTTTCACCGGGCCGCGGAAGGCAACCATCAAAGCGCCTCCCAGGATCACCCAGATGAGGTTCAAACCCAGGGCCATCTTGATGAAAGCTTTTTCGGCCAGGGAAACATCCGATGTCAGGACAAAAAAAGAAATCAGCCCTACTGCCAGGATCGAATAGATCCCGATCACCCGCACCAGAAAAGGGGGCGTAAGCCATTTCAGCCTTCCTCGGCGTGCGTTCGCCCCCGCTGATTCCGCACCCTGCTCTTTTTGTCCGTTCACAATTTTTCTCCACATTATCGGGCGGTAGGCAAGAACATGGTGTCCGCCAGGCTTGAGGAAAAGACCTCCTCACCGGTGCCATATCTCTGCGTATCGCCGTGCAGCAGCACCAGCCGATCCCTTATGCTACCCCCTGTATTGACACCACAGCCAGACCGTACGGGGCAATAAGATAGCGGGGGATATTCCCCGCCAGGGGCCAATGGATCAACAGGATAGGGAGATTGGCAAGCTTGAAGAGAACAGCAACAGCTCCTCCCCAGCTTTCCCAGCGCCAGGCCAGGCCCAGCCCTAACGCGCTGATGAACATCAAGAGCGGGGGACATTTTCAATGAAAGGATAATCCTCCTCCGCATAAGGATCCGTCGTACCTGCCCCGAAAAATTCCGACACAAAACCGATGAAAATAAAAAGGGCAACAATCAGGACCAATGTCCCCCAGATTCTGGCAGTCCATAAGAGCCTTTTCGTGGGTTGTTTCTCTCCTTGTTCAGGGTTTTCCTTGGTTTCCTACTTCCTAGACCTTAAGCCTGGCATGCAACCTGATCACAGCGGCATTGACCGGCCATTCCCATCATCTTCCTCAACATTCCTTTTATTTGATTATACCTATGAACTGCTTCATCCACTTAGGAGGTAACCGCACACCGGGGGGCCGGTCTGTTCACCGGAGAATAGGGTTAGTGTCGGATGGGAAGAAACCTTACAAAGAAGGAAAGGTAGCGTTCACCAATCACTCGTTTCGAAGACACGGAAAAGCAGGTCAGCGCGCTCCTCGTCGGTCATGAACCGGGATTGAGCATTATCGATGAATTGGATGGTAAACAATTCGGTATTGATATGCCTGCCCTGATAAATGACTTGATAATCAATTAACGCTTGATCACTATGCTCATATTTTTGTACGCGCTGGGCCAAAATATACTGATCAAAGAAGAGGTTTCCCAGGCCGTAATGAATAAATGCGCTGTCGTGAAAATCAACAGCTTGTGGCTGGTGTGCTTGACTGCCGCTGACAATATCCGCCCCGGCTTCTGCCAAAGAGCGAAAATCCCTTCTTTGATAATGAGAAGAGCGAAATTCATAAATCTCTTCATGCTGCATGGTGGCGATGACCGTGTATCCCTTTTCTTTTAAACGCCCTATCTCCTCTCTCATCCAGGGGAAGTCACATTTCGCCGCGCCCGGTTCGGTGTCCGAGGCTGTAGCATATTTATCTGCCCCTTTCGCGTTGCAGCCAATAAAAGCAATCCGATTCCCATGATGCTCCCACAGCAGGGGCTGGAGACCTTCCTCAAGGTTTCTGCCGCCCCCATACCAGTCCCACCCCTGGCTTTCATAAAGCTCAAGGGTGTGATACATACTTTCCTCCCCCCAATCTCCAAAATGGTCTCCACTGAGCTCCACGATGTCCGTGCCAATATAGTCCAGGAGTTCAAGATACCGATCGTCACTGCAGAAATACAGGCTTGGTTGGTCGGGGTCAGGCGGGGGACAATCGGAAGCAAAAGGGACTTCATTGCTGACATGGGTTAAGTCAGCGCTTCTTAAC
This sequence comes from Anaerolineales bacterium, assembly GCA_046483045.1. Taxonomy (GTDB): domain Bacteria; phylum Chloroflexota; class Anaerolineae; order Anaerolineales; family UBA11858; genus B10-G9. Next base: position 9,505 of record JAWODY010000049.1, read on the forward strand.
ATCGAACCAATATGTTCTGCCGGGTACAAAACGCCGTGCTCCTCCATCAACGCCGCCGTATCCCGGACAAGGGCGGTGACGCCGGTGAGTAGGATTGTGGTCATCTCTTCCTTGTTCCGGTTGGTTAGGGAAGGATTTTCGGAGAGGACCTCCTTTCGATAAGCATCCAATCCTGTGACGCTGATGGGAATGGATAAAACATCTTTATCAGCGTCATATTCTTTGTGGGTGGGTTTCTGTCCCCCGACGGCAAGCACCTTCCAGCGGGGCTCTAATTCCTGAAAGGGGATGATGGCCCAGCGCTCCGGATTCGGCCATAACGTGTCCAAGATCTTATCCCCGGGAAGCATCACGGTTGTTCCTTCACTGGGAGGACCCCACCAGGCGGTGAGAACACGCTCTGTTTCCGGATCCAAATACAAGGGCTGATCTACGTATAATCCTTTCCCTTCTCCCTGCCAAAATGCTGTTAGCTCCGAAACCTGGATCCCTTCTGAGAGGGAGGGAAACGGCGTGACGAGTGCATATATCCAGTGGCTGACAACATTTTGATCGCCGATGGCAACGATCACGGACGCTTGATCTTTTTGCTCTATTTGCGAGAATCCTGCCGGGATTTGGATTTGACTTCTCAGCGCATCGGGAAGATTGGGATCAATCCAGATGGTTTTTGGTGTGGGTGTAGCTGTGGGGTCAGGAGTGGAAGAGGGAGGGATCTTTTTGGTTGGAGGAACGGTTGGGGACGATGGATGGCCAGCTTCTTGAGCAGTTGTCTTTGCCACGGCTGTCCGCGTGGCTTCTGGTCTTTTCTGGAGAAGCAGAAGGTTAATATCCGGAGCAAAATAGAAAAGTATCAAAGCAAGAACAGCCAGGGACAAAAAAACGCGCGCTATCAGCAAAATCAAATTGCTTCTTTGCCTGCTGTTCTTCATGTATTTGTGTCCTGAATCAAGTTTATGTTTTGTCCTAAAGGGATCGTTTCTGGAATGCATTTTAAGTGTAGCGCATGGTTAAAGCACCGTCAATGAAGCGTAAGAGCCCTTTGAAAATGAAGAGAGAACATTTCCTGTCCCACAACAGAGCCCAAGGACTCATCCGACCTACGCTTGTATAATACCAACTAAACGCAATAACTTATTCTTCCAGTTCATACCCGGGATTCCACAAGAGTATTTGACATCGGGACCCAAGACATACAAGCCGGCGTTTGCGCCTTTGTTATCTGAATTTCCCCCTTGCCGGAGCAATTCTGATTGATTTGAAGGAATCATTTCCCAGGTATGATATAAAAGATTTAATTCATCATCCAAGGAAAATTAGGACAAGGATATGCTCCTGCACCAGATCGCGTCCCTGAGCTGCATGACGGTTATGCCTAAAAAATATATCTGAACCTGGAATGGGCCATCCCCAAAAAAGGAGGTGCCATGTCGCAAGTATCACTCAACCAGCCTGCCCCCGATTTTAGCTTGACCACGTACACCGGCGAGCCTTTTTCATTATCTGATCTGCGGGGAGAGAAACACGTCTTATTGGTCTTCAACCGCGGATTCACCTGACCGTTCTGCCGCGAGCATATGGCGCAGTTGCGCCAGGACTATGATCAATTTGCTGCCCGGGACACAGAGGTTGTAGCGGTTGGCCCTGAAGGTGCCAAGAAATTTCAGGAATACTGGGAACAGGAAGACCTGCCCTTCATCGGACTGCCTGACCCTGACCACGATGTGCTCAAACTCTACGGGCAGGAAGTCAACATATTTAAACTTGGGCGTATGCCCGCCCAGGTGATCATCGACAAAAAAGGGATCGCCCGTTATGTACACTACGGAAACAACATGAGTGATATCCCGGCTAACGAGGAACTGCTGGCCCTGATTGATGAATTCGCTGAAAAACAATCCTGAGCAGAAATCAAAGGAAACAATTTGTGATAACTCAACTTTTTAAACCGGCCGCTGAACAGACCAGCAGAATCCGGGTCATCCTCCGGATCGGGCTGGGGGTATTTCTGATCTTTGCGGGCATCAGCCATTTGACCTTCCAGCGGGTGGAATTCCTGGCCCAGGTGCCCAACTGGGTGCCCCTGGATGGAGACCTGGTGGTCGTATTGTCTGGCCTGGTTGAGATCATCCTGGGTGCGGCATTGGTTTTTATCCCCCGTTTCCTGGTTTTCATCGGCTGGATGACGGCAGCTTTCTTCGTCGTGGTCTTCCCCGGCAACGTTGCCCAGTATCTGAACGGCACCGATGCCTTTGGGTTGAACACCGATCAGGCCCGCTTCATCCGGCTCTTCTTCCAACCCCTGCTGGTGCTCTGGGCCCTCTGGAGCACGGGGGCCTGGCGCGCCTTACAAACCATGCGGCATGCCGATCAGTGAAGAGAACGTTTCTTATATAAAAACCCCAATGGCAAGCCTGCCAACACGGACCCTTACAGGCATAATGATGTCAATCGGGTCCGTTAGCTGCTTATGATCCCAAATAAGATGCTGGCACAAGAGAACCAATCCTACCATAAAAAACTGAAACAGATTTATGGGGAATAATTCACCAGTCCTATGGACCGGGTATCAGCACATCAATCAATACTTTCATAAAGATATTTTGAGCATCAATCTTGATCTTTATACACCTTGTCATTTATAGAAAACGACGGATATCAGGGTTTCTCCGGGGGGTTTTACTTCAAAAATGTGGTGGAAAACACCTGCTGGAAAGTAGCAATATTCCCCCAGCTTTAATGAAAAATTTTCTCCTTCAACATCTACGATTAAAGTTCCAAGCAAGACGATAAAGCACTCATCCAACTCATTCGTTTTATGCTTCCAGAATCCATCGGGCGGCATTAAGGAGGATATCTTGAAAGGCTTCATGTTTCAGTTGTCTTGCCCCATGGCCCAGGCTGAGATAAACCACTTTTCCCAAACCGTAGGGTTTGACCCACACGACAGGCCTCAGAAAGCCCTCATAATCGCAAACAGCCAGGGTTTCAAAAGGGGTATAGGGCTCGACCACATAAAGTTCATCCTTAATGGAAAAATCACACACCTCATGCATGACAGCATGCTCCGGATGGATGATCTCTACGTCAAGCGTATAAAGGGGCGGGTGAACCAGGAATTTTCCTCCCAGCATTCTCAGGTAGGCCTCAGAATTCAGAAAAGAGAAGGCGGCCCCATGAATTCCTATAAACCCTTTTGTCCTGGTTGACTCATGCCACGGGTCGGACCGAACAGCTCCCAATAATCCCTCTTCCTGATCAGGGCGGAGGGTGTGACCAAATGTGTAGCAGACGATAAGGTCAAATCTCTCAATCCGATCCGGTAAGAACAAATCAGGATCATCGCTGATGGTCACATCCAGATCAATCGTCTCCAGGAGTCCGTTGAGGATGGGCAGCAGCCTATCAAAATTGTGATATGTGTTGTCCGCCCCTCCCATCAGGAGCACTTGAAAGTCTTTCATAGTTTACCAATCCAATTTGTCAGCGGTCTTACTGTCCACGAAGATAGGATCCTCCAAAGACCAATCCCTCAAAACGGTTTTTCGGACATAAGCCGCCGCTTCAGCAGGCGTGATTGGGGCATCTGAACCGCCCATATCAGAACGAAACCACTGGGGATGGACAGCGAGAACTTTAATATCTTCTTCCTCCAGTCTGTTCTGGAGGATTTTCGAAGCCATGTTTAACGCTGCCTTGCTCATGCAGTATCCGTATTCCCGCTTCCTCCAGCAGTTTGCAATGGAACCTGCCTCGGAGGAAATATTGATGATCTTTTTTGTGATGAAGGGATAGAAGTGCTGGAGGACCATCAGGGGAGCGACGGAGTTGACTTCGAAGGTCCCCATAATTTTTTTGAAATCCAGGTCACCAATATCGGGCGCTGGCTCTTCCAGGTGAACGGCAGCGTTGTTGATCAGGATATCGATGTTGCAGCCCTGATTAGAAAAATCCTCAGCGATCTCCCCTAATCCTGAGCTGTCAGTCACATCGGTCTCGTAAAGGATCAGCTCCTCTTCATAACACTCCTTTAGGTTTTGCAAGCTGTCACTGACGGATCTGGAGATTGAATACACAGTAAATTTTTGTTCTAAAAATTCTTTCACCAGATATAATCCTAAACCCCGATTAGTTCCTGTAATTAAAACGGTTGAAGGCATGATTGTCCCTCCAGCCTTTATACTCAAGCTGCTGTCTGTTCAAACACCTCACGCAGGTGAAAAGAACCTTAATGTGGAAAAGGAAACATTCCTGTGATAATTTTCAGATTATGGGAACAATACCTCCCTATTTTTTCCTCATCAGCCGGGCCGAGTTGGCCATGATCCCCAAATCCGGGAGGGACTGGGCGGCAGCGGCGAGGGCCGGCGGCAGGTAGCCCAGGGCAGCCAGCGAGAGCCCAATCACATTGTAAAGGGCTGTAAAACCGAGGTTCATCTTTACCACCCTCATGGTCCGGCGGGCTGTCCGGATTCCTTCTGGGATAAGCTTCCAATCTTCACGCATCAGGGACACGTGAGCGGCCTCCAGGGCAATGTCCGTGCCGGCCGCGCCCATGGCGATCCCAATATCCGCTTGTGCCAGAGCGGGTGCGTCATTTACACCGTCACCAATCATGACCACCGTGCGGCCTTCAGCCTGATAGCTTTTCACAGCGTTAATTTTATCTTCCGGAAGCAGTTCTGCGCGGAATGCAATGCCCAGCTCGTCAGCGATAGCTGAAGCGGTCCGTTCATTATCCCCGGTCAGCAGTTCGATTTGTTTGATCCCAAGGGCTTTCAATTCTGCCAGCGCGGTCGGGATCTCGGAGCGCAGCGTATCAGCCGCAGCGATAATCCCCAGGAGTTCACCTTCCCGCGTCAAGTACAACAATGTTTTCCCTTGCGCCTCCAGCTTCCATGCAGCTGTCAAGCGCTCTTCTGTTTGTACAAAACGGCGGCTGCCGACAGCCACGATTTCCCCATCTACCCGGGCCCGAACCCCCAGGCCGGGAACAGATTCAAACATCTGGGGTTCCGCAAGGGAAAGACCTTCTTCAAGGGCAGCGCGGCGCACAGCCTCCGCGAGGGGATGTTCTGAATCGCGTTCCGCCGCAGCCGCCAGGGCAAGCACGTACATTTCAGACATCTCGTCATTGAGGGAAACCACATCCGTGACCCGGGGCTGCCCTAGGGTCACCGTGCCCGTCTTATCGATCAAGAGCACATCGGCCCGGGCCATGGACTCGAGGTATTTCCCCCCTTTAATCAGCAAACCATGCTTGGCACTTCTCCCAATGGAAGCCAGCATGGCAACCGGGGTTGCCAGCGCGAACGAGCATGAGCAGGCCACAACCAGAACAGCTGCGGTGGAGAGCGGGTCACGGCTGAGTAAAAAGGTGACAGCGGCAATGAACCCCACGACGGGCAGGTAGAGAGCGCTGAACTGATCCGCATAACGCTGCATATCGCCCCGGTGGGCTTCCGCTTCTTCCACCATTTTTACAACCCGGCCGAATGTAGTCTCGGACCCAGTGCGGTGCGTCTTAATGCGCAGGCTGCCCAGCGTCGCCATCGCTGCCGCATACACTTCCGAACCAACCTCCATTTCCACAGGCATCGATTCTCCCGTGATGGCTGATTGGTCAACCGTAGCCCGGCCGGCACTGACAACGCCATCTACCGGGATTTTCTCTCCGGGTCGGACAATGACTGTTTCGCCTGCTTTCACTTCCTGGACAGGAATCTCCATTTCTTCCCCAGCGCGTTGAACCCGGGCCGTTTGAGGGGCCAGGGCGCTCAATTCTTTCAAGGCCCGCCGGGCCCGTTCGGTAGTGAAACGTTCCACATAGTCGCCCACACGCATAAAAGTGACCAAAATCGCTGCAGTGACCCATTCTCCGATGACCAGGGCCGCAATAACTCCCACGGTCATCAAGGTGTGGGAGGTGATTTGCCGATGATAAGCTGCTTGTGCCACATTCTTGAAAACGGGCCAGCCGCCTAATATGACGAGGGCCAGACCGATGGGGAAGGGGATAAGGGTATTCAGGACATCAAACAACCCCAGCAGCTCTCCCGCGATGACCATGAATAGGACCACACTGAAAACGAGGATGAGCAGGGCCCCGACCCTGCGGTTGTAATCGTCCAGAGATGCGGTCTGGGGCACGGTTGGATCGGGTACGGTATATCCTGCCTGCCTCACCGCTTTTTGGATATCGGAAAGGTTCGCCTGCTCGGGCGTAAGCTTGACGACGGCTTTTTCTGAAGAGAGCAGGACTGTGACGGACTCCACACCGGGCAGATCAGAGACTGCCTTCTGGACATGCCTGGCGCAGTCAGCACAGTCCATTCCGCCCACCGGCACTTCAAGGGTTTTGTTTTTCGCCATCTCAGGCCTCATTCGCTTCGTAACGCGTGCACTCATATACACCTTTTGCGACATCCGACAGCAGCTCATCTACCAGAGACAAAAGGTCTTCCACGCGCTTGTCGCTCAATTGATAATAGGAAAAACGCCCCCGCTGCTCAGAGGTAACCAGGCCGCAGTCGCGCAAACAACTGAGGTGGTTGGACACGTTAGATTGGGTTAAACCCGTGGCCTGAACGATTTCATTCACAGCCAGCTCTCCACCACGCAGCGCTTCAAGGATGGAAAGGCGCGAAGGGTCAGCAAAGCCGTGGAATAGTTTCGCCTGCAGCTCAATGGATTCAGGTTTGGACGTGATCAGCATCATCTGCTCCCTACAATAGTTTTATATCATTATATCAGTATATGCTGATATAATATCCTCAACCATTGGGACCTCTTATCAACAGATCCTTTTAATTTATTTATTCCAGCGCTGCATGGATGAGCGATATCTGGTGGGGGATTAACCTTGGCAGATCGTCCTCTGGGTAGAATGCTGCCGAGATGATTTCATCACTGGGTTTAAACGTTCCCCCTCTTATCCTGCATAGATAGATGAGGTCCAACCTGGCATAGCTTTGGTCAGCATATTGTTCCACCGGCCGGATAATATCAATCCGGTATCCTGTCTCTTCCCAAATTTCACGCTTTAAAGCGCTCATAGGGTATTCTCCTTTGGTCAGCCAACCACTTGGCAACCCCCATGGATATTCCTTTCGATAAGAATGCTCGAGCAATAATATTTCATTGTCTTCATTTAAGACAATACCCACGATACCAACCAGAAACTTTTGGCTCACCAACCACACCAATAATCTGCGCAGGCCCAATGAATTGGGCAGCAGTTTCCATATTCTCAGTAAGATCCTTTTTAGAATCATTCGTATTTCTCCCCAAGGAATATATTCACATACAACAAGGTCCCTTCCCTAAGTTTGCCCTCTACACTCCATTTAGAAGAAGCTCTGGACATTATTCACAAATTGAAAATCTCTGATCAAGTCAACCAATTCATCGACACAAGTTTTTTTCGTGGACATGGTCTTTCCTCCAGGAGGGTCTAAAGACCTCAGGCGGAGGCAGCTGGGGTTGGTCAAATCATCAGCAGGATGGAAAAATAATGCAGGATTCTGCCGCCCAGCACAAAGAGGTGCCAGACGGAATGGCTGTAAGGCAGGTCCCGCCTGCGGTAGAAAATTATACCCAGGCTGTACACCAGTCCGCCGAGGATCACAAACACCAGCGTGCGGCTGGGGAGGTCGTTCCAGCTCTGCCAGAAGACGATGGCCCCGAACCAGCCCATCACCAGATAAAGCCAGACCGGAGGTTTCGCGAAGCCCTCCTTGACCGACAGTTTAAGCACCAGCATCACCACTGCCAGGCCCCACACCAACCCAAAGATCATCCATCCCAGCCAGTTCCTGAGGTGGGTGAACAGGAAAGGCGTGTACGTGCCGGCAATCAGCAGGAAGATCGCGCTGTGGTCCAGGCGCTGCAGGACAGATTTCCACGGCATGGCGGCCATACTGTGGTAGAGGGTGGAAAAGGTATACTGCAAAACCAGGGTGGCCCCAAAGAGGATCACCCCGACCAGATACCAGGTCGTGCCCAGGCGGGCAGCCCGGACGATCAGCACGACCAACCCGGCGATGCTCAAACCCGCCCCTACCCCGTGGGTAATACTATTAGCGATCAATTCGCCGAGTTTGGTGGTGGGGGCGCGCGGGTCTTCTTTATACGACATGTTAACCAGCCTTCTTTGATAAATTTCTCTACGCTGATTGTATCAAGGATCACGCATTCCAGCGCTACCCGGTGTACACTATCCTTCCCCAGACTTTAAGCTGGGCCCCGTCACCCCCAAACAGACATCACCAGGGACCCCGCTGTGTCCCAAGGACCCATTCATCCATCCTCAGCAGGTGGATCCATATCATGTAATGTGTACAAGACAAATCCGATGCGGGCAATCAAGCCCAGGGAACTTCCGCAGAGGAGGGAATCAGACTCCGGCCCAATTGGCCCACCACTGAGTCCATACGAGTATGATAGATATTGACGGAATGTGTCAATGATTTCCCCCATAAACACAAATATGATCGAGACTCACTCAAAACGTGTAAACATCTTGTTCTTGATGTCCTGGATTTGCAATCTTAGGTCTTCAAGCAACGCCATCTATAAGAAATTGTTGCAAGCATCATGTGAGAGTATTTCCCCGGGATACATTCCCCATCCTTTTTCTTTACAAATTTATAAAAGAAATGTATCATACACACCAATTTCCAATCGAATTATATAGATATCTGGGAACTTTATGAAGCGTTTGATCTGGCAGGTAATCTTATTATGGTCGCTGACCATAATCCTCAGCGGGTGTGGTCCATCCCCTTCTCCTGCTCCTCAACAGATCGAAGAGAAAATCCCGCTTGAAAGTGTGACATCAATGGAAGTCGATCTCCGCGAAGGCAGGTTGAAAATCGTAGGCTCTCCCGGACATACACTTAAATATGTCGGCAAGATGCCTTCTCCACCCTCGATGTCCTATTCCCCTGATCAAACCCGCCTGAGCTTAACGCTGTCTGATTCAACCCCTGACCACGCCACCCGTTTGTCTGTGCCGGATGATTTGCATCTCCTTGTGGAGGCGTTTTCTGCTCAGATTCAGATTATGAATTTCAATGGTTCCCTGGAAGCAAACACAGTGGCAGGTGATATTTCCTACCAGAATGGAAGCGGAGAGGTACTTCTCAGATCGGGTCGAGGGGACATCCATGTTTCTGGCGGTGAAGGGAAACTGAAGGTCCTGGGCGAGCACGGCGCCATCGATGTCAAGAATTTTTTGGGCCCCACCTCTTTATCCACGATCATGGGAGAAATCCGATATCAAGCCCCCTGGATATCTTCAGGCCCGGTGGAACTGGAAACCGACCACGGACCTGTAGACGTCACTGTACCGATCCCCAGCAATTACCGGTTCAAAGCCGTAACTACCAGCGGTATCCTGCAGTGTGTTGGAACGCATCTACAAAGGACCCTCTCAGGTTGTGAGGGAAAAACCGGCCAAGGAGTGTACCCATTCACGATTCGAACCGTTAGCGGCCGGGTATACTTGAGGGAAATGATCCCAAACCAGGAAGAGGGCCATGAATAAACTCATGAAAGCTGCTGTGTTAGTTCGCGAGGGGGAGATTGAATTGAAGGAGATACCGGTGCCCGTCCCCGGACAGGGAGAGGTCCTGGTCCGCGTTCGGGCCGCCACCACCTGCGGCACGGACTTAAAATTGTACTCCCGGGGTCACCCTAAATTCCCTCACCCACTCACCCTGGGTCATGAATTTGGAGGCGAGGTCGCGCAGTTGGGTCCAGGGGTTGAGGGATTCAACCAAGGGACGCGGGTTACGGCCAACGTCTTTGGGGAATGCGGGGAATGTTTTTACTGCAGGAAAGGCGAGGGCAATTTATGCGAGCGGCTGGACTATAATTTTGGGGCTTTCGCTGAGTACAATTTGATCCCAGCTTCCATCGTAAGAAAGACCCTTTTTCCCATACCTGACCAGATTTCCTATGCCGAAGCCGCTGTGCTTGAGCCGCTGGTGTGCGTGGTGCATGCCTTCAAGAAAATCAACCCCAAAGCAGGGGAGAAGGTGGCCGTGATTGGCGCGGGAGGTGCAATCAGCCTGCTCTTTATCCAGATGCTTGTCCTTGCTGAGGTGGAAGAAATCATCGCGATCGGCCACAGCGACTTCAGACTGCAAAAAGCAGGTCAACTGGGTGCGAAGGTGAGTGTGAACGCCAAAAAACAAGACCCCCAACAAGTCGTCCGCGAACTCAGTGGGGGGCGAGGTGTGGATGCAGTCATTGAGTGCGCGGGAACCCGTGAAGCCTGGGAAGAGGCTGTGGACATCACCCGCCCGGGGGGAAGGGTCTTATGGTTCGGCGGCCTACCCGCGGGAACAAAAATTGCCCTGGATGCAGGGAAAGTGCATTATGGGGGCATTGACATCTACAACTCGCACGGCGGAACCGCCGCGGATGCTCGCCGGGCCTCGGAGCTGATTTTCAGCGGGGATATCCGCACGCAACCTTTAATCACGGAAGAGCTGCCTCTCACCGCGACCGAGCTAGCCTTCCAGAAAATGCGCGCAGGGGAAGCTGTGAAAGTGGCGATTATCCCCTGAAAGCCCCCCGGAAACCTAGAAAACGCTTGACACAGCCCTTTGTTAATGCTATATTAATTCACAATTGTGATAAGCTTATGCACATTTGTGACTTATTAAGGTAAAGATATGCCTGAGACGATGACTCCACGGGAGCGGGTCAGGCTGGCCCTGAACCACCAGGAACCTGATCGCGTGCCCATCACCTTGGGGGGATCCGCCAATCACTTAACCGAAGAACGCTATCAATTGCTCCGGGATCATTTTGGGGTGGAAGACATTCCCCGGCGCACCCTGGTGGGTTTTTACACCACCCCGGATTACAATCCCGTTCTCGAAGAACTTGATACTGATTTCCGCTTCATCCACATCCGCCCGCCCGAGAATTACATTGCCAACGATCTGACGGGCAGTTTTCAGGAATTTACGGATGAGTGGGGGCTCACCCACCGGATGATGGGCGGATATTATGATCTTTCGGGAGCACCGCTGGGGGAAGATTTGACGCGGGAAAAGATCGATCAATTTGACTGGCCCGACCCTTACGACCCTGTGCGCATGGAGGGGGTGAAAGAAGAAGTAGAAGACTTGTATTTCAATACCGATTATTCCATCGTCGCCCACCGTCCCGTGTATGGCAACCTTTGGGAATATACCAAATGGCTGGTCGGGATGGAAAAAGCCCTGATGATGACCGTGCTGGATGTGGACCTTTTTGATTATTTGGTCGGAAAGCTGGCTGAAATTTTGGATGGATTTTACCGGATCTTTCTGGAAGTGGTGGGTCCTTATGTCGATGTGGTGGAAATGGCAGAAGACCTGGGCACGAACCGCGGCCCCATGTTCAACCCTGAAGTCTACAGAAAGGTCCTCAAACCACGCCATCGGAACACGATCGATATGATCAAAACCTTGGCGCCTGATGCCAAGGTTATGCTCCACTGTGATGGGGCCATCCGGGAATTTATTCCTGATCTGATTGATGTGGGTTTTGAGATCTTGAACCCCATCGAGGGCCATCTGCCCGGAATGAACCCTGAGGAGCTGAAGAAGGATTTTGGACAGGACCTGGTCTTTCAGGGCGGGGTCGACATCAAAAACGTCCTCAACAAAGGGACGGTTGAGGATGTTCGGCAAGAAGTGAGACTGCGGATCGAACAAATGGGCCCAGGTGGAGGCTATATTTTGGCTCCGGCCCATAATTTTGGAAACGACATCCCTTTGGAAAACATGCTGGCGTTCTTTGAGGCGGGCAAAGAACTGGGGCAATACCCCATAGGCTGAAGGAAGAAAGAAATGCTGCTCGAATCGCTAAGGGCTGACCTGCTGCTCGCTGCCCATTCTCTGAAAGAATTTGGTTTGGTCTGGATGGCTGGAGGTACAGTCTGCGCCCGGGACCCGGACAGCGGTTATGTCGTGGTCACGCCCAGCGGCCTGGATTACGATTCCCTGGGTCCGGAAGATATGGTGGTTGTAGATATGGATCTCAACCTGATTGAGGGAGAGTACAGGCCTTCGGTTGCCACCAATCTGTGGACGGCGATCATGAAAGCCAGGCCCGAAATCCACGCCGTTGTGCACAGCCACTCTCCGTACGCCACAGCCTTTTCCGTGATCGATCAACCGATTCCCATCATCACTGAAACGCAGGCCGATTGGTTTGGCCAACCGGTTCCTGTCGCACCCTATGCCCATCTGGAGGATGATCATTTTGTCTCCGCGCCGGTCGAGGCCCTGGGAGACGGATTTGGCGTCCTGCTGGGACAGCATGGTCCAATCACCATTGGCTGCACACTTCATGATGCATTGGAACGAGCGGTTACCCTAGAAGAGGCTGCAAAAACGTATGCGGTCTCCCGTCTGTTGGGTCAGCCTCTTGAATTCACACCTGAACAATCCCGGCGTTCATTTGATTACTACCACAACCGATACGGACAGCAATAAAGGAGCTTGGATTGCTTAAAATCCAAAAGTCCCTGGTGGTCATTGATCTGGAAACCTCAACAGCCGAACAGGCGATCCAGGTGCTCGCTGACATGCTTCATCAAGCGGGCTTGGTGGATGAGCATTATGGCACAGCGACCATTGACCGCGAACGCAAACACGCGACCGGTCTCCCCACCAAACCTTTTTCCATCGCCTTTCCTCACGCAGATGCCGAGGGCGTAATGCAATCAGCCCTGGCAGTCGCCTCCTTAAAAACACCTGTGGTTTTCCGAAACATGGCCGATCCAGAGGAAGAGCTGGAAGTTGAATTGGTGATCATGCTGGCCAACAAAACACCTGAAGAGCAGATTAACACCCTGCAAAACCTGGCCTTATTATTTGGAACACCTCAAAAACTTTCTGACTTGAAAAACATACAGGATCCAGACTTAATGGTGGATTGGCTAAAGAAGGAATTGATCCAGGGGGGTTGATTAAGAACCGCCATAAGCTGCAGATAAAAGGAGGTGTCCCCTGATGGGCAAAGAAATATTAGAACCGTATTGAAAAGGATCAACAAGACGATAAAAGTTTAGGAGAATTGTATGGGAAAACTTATCATTGTGGCTTGTGGGGCGGGGATCAATACATCAGCCATTGCGGAGGAGATGATTCGGGACAGAATAGAATCAGAGGGTTTAAGCAATGTCAATGTGAAGCGGGTATTGATTGCGGATATTGACAAATACATGGACCGCATGGATGTGGTTGTGTGTATGATGAAAATATTTCGCGAATTTGACGTGCCGCAGCTGAAGGGGATGCCCTTCCTGATCGGCACAAAAGAGGAAAAAGTCAAGCTCTTGGACGAAATCATGGATGTCATCAAAGAATAAAGGCTCAGCCTGATTTCGGTTGGGTTTTGTCTGACAATTTAATCTAGTTCTTACTTAAGGAGAGAACAAATGGAATTCATTCAAACTGCAGTTGGCTGGTTTTTAGGCCTGGGTTCAACTGTCATCGTCCCCATTGTCTTGATTTTGCTGGGACTCATCTTCCGGGTTGGCTGGCAAAAGGCGATCCGGGGCGGCGTCACAGTTGGCGTCGGTCTGGCCGGCCTATTCCTGATCGTTGACCTCATCGTGGCTGCCCTGCAGCCGGCAGTTGAAGCGCTGGCAACCCGCATGGGACTGGATCTGGCCCTCGTTGATGTCAACTGGGCGGATGCTGGGATCGCTTGGGGCTGGCCGGGTGTTGCCGCGCTGGTGATCACGATCATCGTCGTCAACCTGATCATGGTCTTCCTGCGCCTGACCAAGACACTCTGGACGGATGTCTGGTCCTACTGGCACGGTTCCGCGCTGGCAGGCTTTGTCTGGACGCTGACCGGAAGCATCACCTGGGGTGTTGTGGGTGGTGTCGCCTACCTGGTGCTGGGTTCTCTAATGAGCGACCTCACCGCGAAGAAGTATCAAGAGTTCAACGATATGCCGGGCATCGGCGTTCCCTGTGGGACCACGGTGCAGGCAAGTCTTTTCGCCATTCCGGTCGTTTGGGTGCTGGACCGCATTCCCGGCATTAAGGATTGGGATGCTTCCCCTGAAGGAATCCGGAAACGCTTTGGGTTGATCGGTGAACCTGCCATTCTGGGCCTTATCTTAGGCGTGATCATCGGTTTGGCTGCAGGATACTCGGTACAGGCAATGCTGGTGCTGGGCATGCAGGTGGCCACCATGATGCTGGTTCTCCCCCGCATGGTATCCATCATCTCAGAGGGCTTGGTTCCCATCACCATGTCCATTGTCCAATTCATGCGTGAACGCTTCAAGGATCGGGAAATCCATGTAGCGGTGGACTGCGCAGTACTGCTCGGGCACCCCGCTGTGATGGCTTCCTCCGTGATCATTTTCCCGGTCAGTGTGTTGCTGGCTGCCGCGCTTCCTGGCGTCAAGATGCTCCCCATCGCCAGTCTGGCAGTCGTACCCTTCTGGGCCGGCGCGATTGTGCCTTATACGAAGGGCAACGTGATCAAAACTGTGATCGTTCTGGCTTTGTTCTCGATTCCTTTCATGTACCTCTCCACCCTGACGGCAGAGGTTCACACCGCTACCTTTGGGAGGATGGGAATGTACTCAAGCGAGATTGAGCAAGGATTGCAGTTGGCCAGCTGGGATATGGGCGGCGACCCGATCGGTTTTGTGATCCTCAACATCTTCAAACTGTTTGGCTTCTCCCTCTAAGCCCAAACTGTGACTTCCAGATGACCTGCCCCTGCCGGAACTCAATCCAACGCAGGGGCAGTGTCTATCTTCGGCTTATCCCTGTGGGTAGGAATAAAGATGAGCACCTATCACATCAGAATTGTGGGCGGGTGGTGCGGAAACCGTATGGTCATGGTTCAAGACCATCTGTCCCAGCTTTTGAAGCAACACGGTTACCAGGTCAGCATTGATCAACAAAGCATCTGGGAGAATTACGCGCCCCCCCAGAGGGCAGATCTGGTGCTGCAGATGATCCCTGCCTTTCAACCAGAAGACCTGGTTTGTCCTTCCCTCGCGGTTCGTCCTTTTATCAGAGACCTCGACGATCAGAAAACCCTCCAGAAAATCTTTTCTCTGTTGGAGGAGCACTATCCCCAGGTCACCGATTTACCAGCGGGCAGCAATCCTTTCGCTGACCTAGAGAGGGAAAAAGCATGAAAGACGGCTGCTATTTCGACTATTGCGCGACCACCCCGGTGGATGATTTTGTCCAGCAGGAGATGGCCCCTTTCTTTCAGGATTTTTATGGCAACCCCAGCAGCTTGCATGCCTATGGGAACAAGGCCCGCCAAGCTTTGGAATTGGCGCGCTCCCGGGTCGCAGAGGGGTTGCACTGTTCACCAGAAAACCTGGTGTTTACCAGCGGGGCAACTGAAGCAAACAATCTGGCCCTGCTGGGCGTCATGAACGCGTTTCCTCCTCAAAAAAATCACCTGATCACCACAGCTATCGAACATCATTCCGTCCTCCATGCCGCGGAAGCCTTAGAGAAACGTGGTTATCAGGTCAGTTACCTTTCTGTTGATGCGCAGGGTTTGGTCTCCCCGGACGCACTCGCCTCCGCGATCCTCCCCTCTACCGGTCTGATTTCCGTGATGATGGTCAATAACGAGGTGGGAACCATCCAGGACATTCACGCTTTGGGAAAGATAGCACAACAGGCAGACGTTTTTTTTCATACGGATGCCGTTCAGGCTGCGCCATTTCTGGAAGTGGATCTGGAGCGCCTGCCCGTTGATCTTCTCTCGCTTTCAGCGCACAAAATGTATGGGCCAAAAGGAGTCGGTGCGTTGTATATTGGGAAGGGTGTACCCCTTTCCCCCCTGCTTCATGGCGGAGCTCAGGAAGACAAACTGCGGCCGGGGACAGAAAATGTACCCGGCATCGTGGGGTTGGGAGCTGCAATGGCTCTCCGGTCTGAACAACGAGTCACCAGAGCTGCCCACTACCGGCGTCTCCGGCAGACCCTAATCGAGGAAATCCGGTCGCGCTTTCCTGAGGCCGTGATCCACGGGCCAGAGGAGCAAGCTGCCCCCCACATCATCTCCGTGGGTTTTCCAGATGTGGATGCAGAAATGCTCCTTTTTCACCTCAACAGACACAAAGTGGCCGTGTCGATGGGCTCCGCCTGCACCTCGGAGTCCATGGAACCATCTCATGTGTTGTCGGCCCTGGGTGTACCCGGTCCGTTCATCCAAAGCACAATCCGAATCTCAATTGGCAGCCCCACACGGGAGGAAGAGGTCGACATTCTGCTGGAAGTCCTTCCGGAGGCCCTTAAATTATCCAGAAGCCACCCCGAATCTACTGACGAGTGAAACATGTCCAGAACACCCTCCAACAGTCGAGACGTCCTCCTGGCAGATGTCGCGGAAATGTATTTCAAAGATGGGCTGACTCAAGCTGAGATAGCCCGGGAAATAAATCTCACCCGCTCGATGGTATCCAGGATGTTATCCGAAGCCCGAGAGAAGGAAATCGTCAAGATCGAGATTGTCCGCCAGTTCAACTATGATACGGAATTGCAGCAGGCCTTGACGGAAACCTTCAATTTGCAAGGCGCTGTCGTCTTCCACAGCCCGGACGTGTCACGGAAACGCTATTTGACCTACCTTGGCGTAGTGGCAGCTCAGGCACTAAAACCCTATTTAGAACAGGAAGACCTGATTGTTGGCACAGCCTGGGGAACCACATTGGGAGCAACCATTGAGGCCCTGGACGTGGAAAAGTCAAAGGGGGTGACAGTTGTTCAGCTGGTTGGGGCGCTGGGAGAACGCAATTTAATTTTTGATGGTCATCAGGTTGTCCACCAGCTGGCAGACAAATTAGGCGGACAGGGATACTATCTCAACGTACCCTATATTGTTGACAAGCCAGAAACAGTGGAATCTCTGATGACCGTCCAGGGCGTCCAGGAGACCATGCAGCAGATGAAAGAGTGTGAATTGGGATTAGTCGGCATCGGGAGTACGGACCTGGATTATTCCACATTTTACAATGCCGGGTACCTGGTATTGGAGGAAATGCGGGGGTTGGCTATCCACGGCGCCGTGGGCAACGTGTGCGGCCTTTACTTTGACATCCACGGAAACCCCACTGCCCGCGAGTTTCAAAGACGCTCCATCACCATCCGCAAAAGAGATCTGGTGACCATTCCGCTGCGAATCGGGATCGCTGGAGGGGAGGGGAAAACCGCTGCCATCCTGGGTGCGCTCCGGGGCAAATATATCAATTATCTGATTACAGACAGCCGCGCAGCGAGTGAAATATTGCATTTGAGAAAGAAAAAATAACCTTTATTCATCAAAAGGATAATTAATCATGAATGATAAATTTGAGAATGTATATATCGCCGTCGTAGAAGGAGCAATGCAGGAAACCAGTCAAAAAGTACAGGCGGCACTCGATGAAGGAGCTGAGCCGGAGGAAATCCTTAACGAAAGTTTAATCGCGGCCATGAATGAGGTAGGAAGGCAATTTGAGACCGGTCAGGTTTATGTCCCCGAAATGTTGATTGCCGCGAAATCCATGAAATATGGACTGGAACTCCTCCGCCCCCACCTGGTTGAGGCCGATGTCCAGCCCCTGGGTCGAGTCGTGATAGCCACGGTTCAAGGTGATCTGCATGATATCGGGAAAAATCTGGTGAGTATGATGCTGGAAGGGGCAGGCTTTGAGGTGATTGACCTCGGTGTGGATGTCAAACCAGAAGAACTGATCGCTGCGGTTAAAGAGCATCAGCCCGACCTGGTCGCGCTTTCCGCCTTGTTGACCACGACCATGGAAAACATGAGAACGGTGATGACCATGCTGGAAGAGGCGGGGGTTAGAAATGAACTGCAGGTGATGGTTGGCGGCGCCCCGGTCACCCAGAATTTCGCCGATGAGATCGGCGCGGAAGGCTTCAGCGTGGACGCCAGCCAGGCTGCGAAATTAGCGAAAAAGATGGTCTCTTGATCATTTTCACCCCGCTGGCAGGGACCAAAGTTTTCATCCCCCTGAAGGATTAAGTTGGCCTTCTATATGTGGTCAAGGCGTTCCCTGTTTCAGGACCAGATTCCCCATTGAAAACCCGATCTCCCGGCCGATAACAGCACATTTGATACGCAGCAAAAAGAAAATTTTGGGACCCTGGTCATCTAGGGTCTCGTAATTTGCCTGCCCCTTGGCGAGCACCACACCGGAATTCTCGAATATGTCCCGGAAATCTTCTGAGCACTGTTCCAGCAGGGTGCCCGGCCCTCGGGAGCCGGTGCTGATCACCGCAGCAACCTGATCAATCCCGGCTTTCAGGGCGTCTTCTTTTGTGGCATCGTTTAAAATCGGAGCGCTTTTTACCGCGTACACCACCGGGACCTCGAGGGTTTCGATCAAGACCCGATCAAACACGGTTTCTCCGACATTGTCAGCCAGATATAAAAGAGAACCGGAATCTGCCAGCCAATTTCGGAACGCTTCCACGCTCTTTCCGTATAAAGGTTGATGAACCGCAGCCGTGACCTCGTCCCAAAGTTCATACTCCTCCTGACCATGGACAACGTCGATCACATTCCCTGCCGCAGCGACCTTCAATGCCATCATGAGGGGATCCTCAGCCTGGTTAACCAGCGCGCGGAGATCAGGCAGCATCTCCTGTGCGTGCTGGTGGCTGATGTCCTTCATCTCGCGGTAAAGATCATCCTGCCCAACCTCTTCACGGATCACTTGATTGGTCCGATCGGCCAGGGATGCCGGAATGAGGTGAGGTTCGGCATTCTCCAGGAGAGGGAAGATTTTTTTCATTGTCCTGTTCTGGGTGGCTTGATCCACACCTGCCTGCTGCATTGCGGAAAGGGCCTGGCCTATTAAGCAAGCGTAACAATTAGGAAAAAATTTCATCCGGGTTCCACATCTTTATCGTTAGGGACAAAACCCCTTGAGCTGCCTGGACTTCCTCTGGATCACCACAAACGGAAGCATTCCTGATGCAGGTTTTCAAGGCGTCCCGCAACGTCTTCGCCGGTCCTTAACAGCACGGACACAAGATTGATCTCATGAAGATTCGCCGAAATTGCTCTTGATCAGCTGCTTGAGCGCTACTAGCGTTTCTTGCTCATCTTCCCCCTGGGCGATAATTCTCAATTCCGCGCCTTGCTGGACCCCTAGGGCCAGCACGGACAAAATGCTTTTGGCATTGGCCTTCTTTTCCCCATGAATCACCTGGACATCGCTGATAAATTTCCCGGCCGTTTGCACAAATAAAGAGGCGGGGCGAGCATGGAGTCCTACTTCATGGTTTATGACGAGCGAAATTTCTGGCATCAATTTCTCCGGTTAGTAATTCATCAAAATGGGCGATTCAATGACACGCACAAGGTGGGACAGGAATCTAGCCGCCACCACGCCGTCTATGATCCGATGATCAGCGGAGAGCGTCAAGCTCATCAGCGGCCGCGAATCCAGGCTCCCGTCCGGGAGGACCACGGGCTGGGGTTGAATGCTCCCCACCGCAAGAATGGCCGCTTCAGGGGGATTGATGATCGCATTAAATTGTTCCACGCCAAAAGGCCCCAAGTTTGTGATCGTAAAGGTTCCCCCTTTGACCTGCTGATTGGTAAGCGCCCGATCCCTAGCATGGGAGGTGAGTTCCCTGACCTCTTTCGCCAGCTGACGCAGGGATTTTTGATCCGCCTGCGGGACAACCGGGACAATTAACCCTTCTTCCAGGGCAACGGCTACCCCAATATTAATCTCCTGGTGAAGGACGATTTGGTCATCCCCCAGCGAACTGTTAAGGCGGGGGTGATCGCGCAGCACGCCAGCCACCATGGAAACCAGCAGCGCGGTCATGGAAATCTTCTCCTGACCACGATCCTGGGCCTCCTGGTTTAACTTTTCCCTGACTGCCAGAAAGGCAGAAACGTCCGCCCGGTTTGTAAATTGGACATGCGGGATGGTCTTGTAGCTGGATGTCATACGCTCCGCGATTGTCTGGCGTATGCCCACCATGGGCAGTGTTTCCGCTTCCGCCGCGGGTTGTGGGGAGGAAAGGGAAGGGGAAGCCGCTGCAGACTCCAGGTAGTTCTCCACGTCGAAGGCTTGAATTCTGCCCCCCGGTCCGCTCCCCGGAACCTGGTCCAGCGAGATTCCTGCCTTCCGGGCCTTTCTCCTGGCGGATGGCGTGGCGACCACTTTGCCCCCCGGATTGACCTGGGAAGGCTGCTGCATGGCAGCCTGGACATCCTTTTTGAGAATCTTGCCACCCTGCCCCGAACCCCGCACCTGGGACAAATCCAGATCATGGTCAGCGGCCATGCTGCGCGCGACCGGGGTGGCTGCCGGGGAATCCACGGCAGGAGGGGCTACTGCCGGGTCTTCTTGCTCGCTGCTGTCCTCAACCTCCTGTTTGACATCCTCTGGCAAGCTTTCTCCTTCTTTCAGAATATAAGCGATTACCGTCCCGATGGGCACTTCGTCTCCTGGAGCAGCGGTGACGCTGGCTAGGGTGCCTGACTCAGGTGCCTCAACATCAATGGCGATTTTGTCAGTCTCTATGACCAGGATGACCTCCCCCTTCTTTACCTGGTCGCCTTCTCCCTTCAACCAATCAACCACCTTCCCGCTTTCCTGGTCCATATCCACTTTGGGCATGATCATTTCCACAGCCATATTACACCCTCAAATTTGCTAGATCCTGGGCTTTTTCCACAACATCCTCCACTTGAGGAACCGCATTGTATTCCAGGTTTCGATTGTATGGAATGGGGACTTCCCGTCCGGCCAGACGCAGGATGGGAGCCTCCAAGTATCCAAAGGCTTCGCTCTCAGCGATCACGCCTGCCAGCTCTCCACCGAAGCCGCCCGTTTTGACCGCTTCATGGACGATCAAAGCCTTGCCGGTTTTCTTGACCGATTCGATGATCGTCCCTTTATCCAGGGGCCGTAAGGTTCGAGGATCCACGATTTCCACCTCAATCCCCTCTTCCGCCAATGTCTCCGCGGCCTGCAAGGCTTTCTGAACCATGATGGAGGTGGCGATGATGGTCAAATCCTTCCCCTCTCGTTTCACTTCAGCCTCGCCTAAAGGAATCACAAAGGGATCTTCAGGCACATCCCCTTTTTCTTTATAGAGCAGCTTGTGCTCAATAAAAACTACCGGGTTATCATCCCGGATGGATGCGATCAACAACCCTTTGGCATCGTAAGGGGTGCCCGGCATGACCACTTTCAGGCCCGGGATGTGCACAAACCAGTTTTCCAGGCTTTGCGAGTGGTGCTCCGCGGCCCCTGTTCCGGAGCCTGCCGGCGTGCGCAGGACCATGGGCACGGTAGCCGTCCCCCCGAACATGAAACGGAGTTTGGCGGCCTGGTTGACGAGCTGTTCCGAGGCCAAAGTTGTGAAATCCATGAACATGATCTCAGCGATCGGCCGCATGCCGATCAGGGCCGCCCCGGTCGCCGCGCCCGTCAGGCCCAGTTCCGTAATCGGCGTGTCCAGGACGCGATCCGGCCCGAACTTATCCAGCATGCCGTGGGTAACCTGAAACGCTCCCCCGTATTCCCCGATGTCTTCCCCGATGAGGAACACCCGATCATCGCGCTCCATTTCCTGCGTCATCGCTTCGCGAACAGCTTTTAAGTAGGTTATTTCTCTCATGGTGCGTAAACCCCTTCTTCCAGTGTTTCAACTTTGGGTTCCGGGCTGGACTCAGCAAACACCCGGGCAGATTCAATATCCGCGTATCCCTGTTCCTCGATGTCTTTAGCCTCTTCCTCGGTGAAAAGACCTTCATCTAGGCCGTAGGTTCTAAATCGCTCGATGGGATCCTTTTCCTTCCACTCTTCGATCTCTTCTTGCGTCCGGTACACATTCCGGTCGCTTTTTGAGTGGCCCTTCCAGCGGTAGGTGTGATTGACAACCAGGGAAGGCCCCTCGTCTTTTCGAGCTCGCGCCACGGCTTTTCCAACGACCTCTTTTACCTCTATCAGGTTGTTGCCGTCCGTAACGTGTCCCGGCAACCCGTGGATCTCACCGTGAGCTGCGATCTTCTCACTGCTGGTCCAATCACTGGCTGAAAACGACATCGCGTATTGATTGTTTTCACAGATGAAGACGACCGGGACTTGGAATAAACCCGCCAGGATCATCGACTCGTGAAAGGCTCCTGTAGAAGCGGCTCCGTCTCCAAAAAAGGCCAACAGGGCCCTGTTTTCTCCCTGATGCTTTAAACCCAATCCGACGCCAACGGCCAGCGGCAGTCCGCCTCCGACCACGCCATTTGCCCCCAGGTTGCCCCCCTCAATATCCGCGATGTGCATCGATCCCCCTCGCCCCCGGCAGTACCCAGCGGCTTTACCGTAAAATTCCGCCATCATCAGGTTTAAATCAGCGCCCTTGGCGATGCACAGGCCGTGTCCCCGGTGGTGGCCGATGATGTAATCTGTGTCCTCCAGGGTGCTGATCGACCCCACTGCGGAGGCCTCCTGGCCGATAGAGAGATGCATTGTGCCGTGAATCTTGCCTGCCATGTAACTCTTTTCCGCTTGTTCCTCAAAAGCGCGGATCTGATACATCTGCAGCAAATACTCCTTGGCTTCTTCCTTTGATAAACCCATACACTTTCTCCCATGTTCCAAACATAACTACTAATGAAAAATTTTCTTCCCAGTTTAACTGGGCCAGCAGCGATCAATCGCTTCCCGAATGTTCTGGGTAGATGCGGCAGGATCCGGGTTTTCTCTGATCGCTCTGCCGACCACCAGCACTGAAATGTCTATATCCTTGAAAAAGGGGATGGTCTCCGCGGTCAACCCCCCAGCGACGGACAGCTTGAACCCCATGGCGATTAATTGGTCCAAAATCGAGCGGTCATGATCCTCCCAGCTGCGGGAGAGGTTGCCCTCATCCCATCCTTTGTGATAGACCAGCCTCTGTACGCCAAATGCCTGCCAAGACTCTGCCCGCGGAACCGGGTCCTTGATCGCTGTCAGGTCCACAAGCATCTCACAACCTGGGCGGCTGTTTGCTTCTTGCTGGGCCAGCCGGATCGTGTCTTCTGCGGCTGTCCCCATCACGGTGGACCAATCCGCCCCGGCATTAAATGCCATCCGGGCTTCTCCTCCACCCACATCGGGGCTCTTGATGTCGGCCAGGACCAAATGGTCCGGACTAAGTTCCCGGACGGTTTTCACAGCCAGCATCCCGCTCGCCTTGGTCAATGGGGTGCCGATCTCAATCACGTCCACATGATCCTTGACCTTTTGAACCATGGCCAGCGCAGGAGCCAAGCGAAAGTAGTCCAGGGCCAGTTGGATTTTTGGTTGGTGAGTCATGTTCCTCGTTCCTCCTGGGAATCAATTTTATTATAGACTGTGTTCCACGCTTCGGCCATCTGCCTTCGCACAAAGCGGTTGGCCCGCGTGGCGATGGGAAGAGCCTGGGGATCCTCCCCTGTCCAAAGTTCGACTACAGCCGGGGAGTGAAACCCCTGGCTGACTAGTGCTTCAAAGGCCTGCCTGAACGGCACCTTTCCTTCCCCCAGAGGGACCGAACGCAATGTTCCCGGAACGGTGTCTTTAATATGCAGGGCGGCGATGTGACCCTGGGCATGCTCCAGTTCGGAAAGGACATCGCGTCCGGCATACACCAGGTTGCCCAGATCAACATAAAGCTGGAGCCAGGGAGAGTTGAAATGGTCAATAATCGACATAGCCTTGGTAATGGAATCTATTTGAATGTCCCAATTCTCAAGCCCCAGCAATACGCCCGCACTGCTGGCTTTCCGCAATCCTCTCCCCAGGTTTTCCAGATACCAGGCCCGGGTCTCCCCGGTGCTTTCTCCATAATAGTTATCCGCTCCACTGACCAGGATCAGCCGAATCCCTACATCTACAGCCAGATCAATGACCTCCTCAAAAAGGGCAAGCGCCCGCTGGCGGGTTTGAAGCGACGGGCTCCCCAGGGGAAAACGGCGGTGAGCGCTGAGGCTCAAGGATTGGATCCGCACGCCCGTGCGGTCCACCGCTGCCCTGACAGCCTTCCTCCGGCGGTCGGGCCAGTGAAGGCGAGATAGGCGCATGTCGCTTTCATCGATGGACAATTCCACAAAATCGTACCCAATCTCTCGCGCCGCGTTCAAGCGCTCTTCCCAAGACATACTTTCCGGAAGGGCTTTTTCATATAGTCCCAAAGTGAAGGTTTCCAGACGTCACTCCCCGGGGCTGCTGTGGACTAATAATCACATATGTGATACAATTTTCACATATGTGATTATTATAGCTGGGGCCTGACGGTTTGTCAATGATAACTTCGCCTCCACAGGTTTTTTCACACAGGTAGATCAGCGAACCCAAGGGGTTCCCCAAAAAGGATGAGCGGTCCACTCGATATACGCTCTTCCCCTGGCAATGACTGCTTTGTGGGCTGTTTTTTCTTATTTGTAATACAATACCAAAGGTAAAGAGAAGCGCTGTTTTGAGACCTTTTTCTTGTTAAATGAAACGGGCGGAAAACAACCCATGAAAAAAATAACCGAGCGTGACGAATTATTGGCCTTTGTCGCCGAGCAGTACTATGAAGAAGACAAAAAACAAACCGAGATCGCCAAGATGGTCAAGTTGACCAGGTCTGCGGTTTCCCGAATGTTAACCGAAGCCCGGGAAAAAGGCATCGTGGAGATCGTTATCCACCATCCTTTTCAATATGATCAAAATTTGGAGGAAAAACTCCGGACTACGTTCAACCTAGAGCATGTCGCTGTCGTTGTCTTTCAGAACCAACCCAGTTACGATGACCTCCGCAATCGGTTGGGAAAGGCAGCTTCCCGCTTGTTGGCGTCTTTGATCAAGCCAGAATATCATGTTGGACTCTCGTGGGGGACCACCGTGCAGGCAACCATTGAAGCCTATGAACCCCATCCGGTCAAAGACACCAAGGTCGTCCAGTTAGTGGGCGTGCTGGGTTCTACCCGCCACTCCTACAGCGCCCAGATCCTCGTCGAGCGCTTGGCGGAAAAAATCAATGGGGAAGGCCGTTACCTTTACGCGCCGTTCCTGGTCGAAAATGAAGAAACCGCCGAGACGCTGCTCGAGGATCCCGTGGTTCAGCAGGTAGTTTCCGGGGGCGATAACTGTGATCTGGCCTTGATGGGCGTTGGGACCATCAAGCCAGCCTACTGCAGCCTTTTCCAGGGAGGGCATATCAGTTCCCAGGAATTGAAGGCAATCCGCGCTGCGGGGGCCGTAGGGGATGTCACTGGCCTGTATTATGACAAAGAGGGTGAACTGTTGCAGATCCCCTTTCATCGACATCGGATCGGCATGGCCCTGGAAGATATCCTGCAAATCACGACACGCGTAGGGGTCGCCGGCAGCGCGGAAAAAGCTGAAGCTGTGCTGGGAGCATTATGTGGGGGATACATCAATTCTTTGGTGACTGACAATCTGACCGCTATCCGGGTCTTGGAATTGGCTCGCACTTCTTGCCAGCTGGACAGTTGAACTTCACTTCTCCGGGAAGATCCAAAGACATTTTAAACAGCATTTTCATCCTGAAGAGATTATGATCTCAACAGTCCTTCGTTCTTTTATCCTTCCCGGCCTGGAAGTAACTGGAAAGAGAATTTTCGCCTACAAGAAGATCCCGAGATCAGCGATGCGCTGGAAAAAGCCGTAAACCAGGATGGTATAAACACCCGCCGCCACAGCAAAGTGACCGGTATCCAAATTTTCCAGGCCCAGGTAGTAATTTGCGAGGAAACCGCAGCGGGAAAGGATCTGTTTCGCGCGGAACAATCTTTTTTGGTCACAAGCTTTGACACAAAACGCAATGGCTGGGATTGGAGCAAGGTGGGGTGGAATTAACTTCTGAGGGGTTCATCAAAATTAAACAAACCATGCAAACTAATGATTACAGTTACTGACTTTGTTCCCGGTAATTTTTCATATAGCCATGGATTTCCCCCTTATACAAAGGAGGTCACTTCTGGATGGCTTTGATCAACCTGGGGAAGTTCTTCTCCCACCTTTGGGGACTGGAAATATCCGCATAAGCACGCGCACCCAGCTCGCGGGGGATGCCGCCGCCCCGTTTGAGTCTGACAGGAATGATGATCCTTCTCCCACTCACATTCTCACTCAGGATCGCCATGCGCAGTTCCTGCCGCACCCAGGATTGGGGAGGTTTTTCATCGAACGCTGGAGATAAGCAGATAATGAATTTGTCGCACTCCTCGATCCCTTCTTTCATTTCGTCCAGGAAGTCATCCCCGGGAAGGATTTCATCCCGGTCAAACCAGACCTGAATATCCTCCTCTTTCCGCAGGGCATCGACCAAATCAGCCGCTTTTTCCCTGTCTTCACCTGAATAGGATACAAATACTTTTTTCATGGACTTCTCCTGCTCGCCGGCGGATCCAACATGAACTGATCATTATCCCCGGGTTTCCAAAACATCCGCAAAAGCATGTGAAACATGGGGGTTTGCACACACGCTGCATGTTGGGCTGTACCCCGCAGCGCTGTAGCCGGTCATGCCGCCGGCCACGTTGTACACTTCCTGAAACCCGTGCTGTTTGAGTATACTGGCTCCCAAACTGGCCCGGTGCCCTGAACTGCAGATCAAAACCGTGGGCGTGTCGGGATCCAGCTCCTGGAAACGGGTCCTGAGATCCGGAGCAGGGATATTCACGGCGCCTTCAATGTGCATTTTTTCATATTCAAGAGCGGAGCGGGCATCCACCAGCACAAAGCTGGAAAACGACTCTCCCTGGACCATCTCATGCAGGTCCTCCGCGGACAGCTGGCGCACCGAAGCAGTGGGCTGCCCGGCGACCGCCCAGGCCAGCATCCCGCCCTCCAGATAGCCTGTGATCCGGTCCAGGCCCACCCGACGGGCCCAGAGGTTGGCTTGTTTAGCTCCCTCGTAACCTTCCGCGACCAACAGGATTTCCCTATCGGGGGGAACAACCCACCCGGCGAAAGTTGGGAAATTCCCGTTTATAGCCACATGCCATGCACCCCGAATGTGCTGGCTGCCAAAGGCGTCATAGTTGCGGACGTCGACAACGATCACCCCGGGATCCCGCATTCGTTCTTTGAACTGGGAAGGATCGAGGCCTTCCAGGTTTGGCAGCTCCGAAAGCAGGGCTGGGCCAGCCCGGTTGATCTCGTTGCAGCGGCTGAAGTGATCGGGAGCAGGAGGCATGTCGGAGGTCAGGGACCGGATGAATTCGCCTTTGTCCTCGATCTGCAGCGGCTAGTTATACCTGCGCTCGTAGCCAATCGTGGAACGCCGTTTGGCGCTCAGGGTCCGCCCGCACAGGGAACCCGCGCCGTGAGCCGGATAGACCTCGCAGTGATCGGGCAACGTCAGCAGCTTCTCATGGAGGCTGTGATAGAGTTTATCCGCCAGTTCTTCGGCTCGATTCGGAAAAAGGTCCGGGCGGCCCACATCCCCCACAAACAATGTGTCGCCGGTGAAGACGCCCAAAGGACCCTCGCTCCGTGTGGTATCCCGCACCACATAGCAGGCGTTTTCCGGCGAATGCCCATGCGTTTCCAGAACCTCCAGCCTGATTGCATCCACCTCCAGGATGTCCCCATCAGAAACCGGGACATGGTCGAAGGCGCAGTTTCCTGCCTGAGGCATGTAGATATCCGCACCCGTGCGGTGGGCCAGCTCTAAATGCCCGGAGACGAAATCCGCGTGCAGGTGGGTCTCCAGGATATGGGTAATCTCCACCCCCAGTTTGTGGGCTTCTTCCAAATACAGATCCACATCACGGCTGGGATCGATCACCGCGCAGGACGTCGTTCCGGCCAGGATGTAGGAACTGTGAGCGATCTTTTCTATGTAGGTATGTTTCAGCAGCATAGGTACCTCTTATTCGGTTGTTATAAATAGTTTTGCTTTCCTTGAAATCCACCAAAGGAAACTGATCACATCCATTGTACTGGAAACCGCTCCTCAGTGTGGATCAAGCCAATTGATCGCCTCTTCCCGGGTTGAAAAGACATGAATTTCGTTTCCCTGATTTGTTTCCCTTGCAAACGCCCGGAAGTGGGGAGAATAAAGCCCCGTGTCCGGGACAACCAAAGCCATCTTTATCTTGTAGATGGACAGTTTATGAAGCAGCTCTCCCAACAAGCCGCTGCTCAAACCAAAAAAATCCTCAGGCAAAGAGGCTGCCGAGAGCAAAAGGGAATCGACTCCTCCTTCTACACACTCCCGTAAGATATCCGCCGGATCAAATTCGGTCTTCTGCTTCCACTCGTAATAGGTGTTCATGGATATCACTCCCTCCCTATGCTTTCCTTCCGCCAGCCCTAAACTCCTTTATTGACGATGATCTCCTTGACGGTGAAGAGCCCGATCATATCCCGTTCTTCAAGGGTGAAACGCCGGTAAAAATCCACCGCCTCCGGCACGGAGAAGAGGGCGATGAAGGACCGCGGAGAGGCATGTTCCTTGAGATAGGCAAAGAGGGCGGTCAGAATCCGTGTCCCCAGACCTTTCCTCTGGTGGTCCGGGTGGACGGCGATATCCTGGATGTAGTAATACAAAGCCCCATCCCCCACGATGCGGCCCATGCCCACGGCCTCCCCTTCGGAATCCAGAGCAACCACGCCGTACACTGAGTTAGGCAGCCCCTTTCCCGCAGCTTCGAAGTTCATGATCTCCCCCCAGCCCACGGAGCAGCACAGCCGCTCAAATTCCTGAATGGTAGGGAGGCGTTCTTCCACATCATAGGTCATCTCTGCTCCTTGTAAGGTTCATACTCCGTTTCTAAGGTTCACTCCCTTTCCACCCAGATAGGGCTGGACCAGGCCCACTGCCCGTTCCGCTGCCGGACGCGAAGGTAGTACCAGTCCCTACGCTCCGCTTCTGAGCTGTGCTCAAGATCGAAATCCAGGGCATACTCCCGCCGGGGCACGGCGCGGTGGAAGGCGTAGGCCGGGGTCAAAAATCCCCCCAGGTAGTTGGCCCGGGGACCTTCCCGGAGTTCCCCCAGGCTGACCCGGACGGGGGTCCCGTTCAACGTTCCCTGGAGCTGGGTGGATGGCGCGCCCTGAACGGTCATGCCCAGAGCCTGGGTGCCCCGGGTGACGGTGGTCGGGTTGCCCCAGGTCCGCGTCTGAAACCAGATGGCGTTCCCCTCCCGCCCCCAGCGGCTGAAGGCGTAGTCCCCATCCTCGTCCACCCGGGGAGCGACCACATCCCGGCCTTTGAAGCGGGGCTCCACGTCCAGCAGCTCTCCCCCCGCTACCTCCAGATCCCCTTCCCAGCCCACCTCCACGCCTTTCTCACCCCAGCCCATTTCCAGCTCAATTTTTATCGGTTCATGGAAGGGGTCCTCCCCCCTGTCTGCGTGCTGATCGAAGGGGCTGACCCTCTTCAGGAGCCGGTTATTGTGCAGGATCTCGACGTAATCCAGGGCGCCACCACCCTCCACGGACACCGCGATCCTGCGCTCCTCCGCTGGAGGGCAGACCGCGCCCATCCTCTTCCCATTGAGCGCAAACTGGACGGCGATGTTGTCCCCGGTCAGGGCGTAGGTGCGCCGAGCCTGGATCGCCTCCCAGATCGCGTCCCGGGTTAATGACTTACTCCACACGCCCATCCGCCCGTGGCCATGGCTTCCCAAGTGGGCGCTGTGGTGGTCGGTCGAGCCCACTGCCCCCACCCGGTGGCCCTGGACCAACCCGTACTGGTAGGTGCTCCGCCCGTCCCGGGGTCCCATGGTGTGCAGGTAAGGGTAGGGCGCGTCCGGGCTCTCCGCGCAGCCGTGCATGGAGATGATCTCCACCACCGGGCTGAATTCAGGGCTGAAGGCGGCCCAGTTGATTCCCCGGAAGCCCTGCTTATAGCCGATGTGATGGGGGACGAGCATCGCCTCCACCCCCTCCTCCCTCAGCGCCCGCAGTTTTTCCCACAGCGCTTCCAGATCAGGCGCAGGAAGGACCTGGCCGCGGCCGCCTTTGAAATACACGTTGTGGTCCCCATAGCGGCTGGAATGCCATTCAAAGGCCAGGAAGGGGATAAATTGTCCAGGGTGGTGGTTCTCCGCCACAACCTCCTGGACCCGGGGCCAGGCCTCCCTGGTGACCCGGAACCCCTTCTGGTGGTAGTTCACCAGGTCTGCCAGGCGCTCTTGTGCCGCCGGCATGTCGGGCCAGTGCCCGTGGACGGTGACGGCGGCGAAATCCAGCTGCTGGCGGGCGTTGGCGAAGGCTTCCTCCAGGCTGCCGTGCCCGTAGCCCACCGCGCAGTGGCTGTGCAGGTCGCCGTAATAAGCCCGCAGCCCGTCATAGCTGCGCATCGGGGACCTCGCTCATTGCCACTGTCTTTCCTCCCGCGTCCATGGACCGTAAGGCAGCCATCACCATCCGGGTCGCTTCCAGCCCGGCCGCGGCCGACACGGGGGGCGGGGCGCCCTCGCAGAAGCGCCGCAGCTCGGAGACCAGGGCCCGGTCCGCCCCAAAGTGGGAATCCTGAAAGTGGTCGCCCCGGCAGTCAAAGACCTCGTGCCGCTTCCCGTGCTCCGCAACCAGGTCCACCTCCCCGGTCTGGCGGGTGAGGCGGATCCGTCCTTCTTTCCCCACCAATTCCAGGGTCTCCTGGTCCTCGGCCTCCGGGCCGAAGATGGAGTAAAAATAAGAGGCGATGACCTCGCTAGGATATTGAACATGGATGCTGCCGTTGTGGTAAAGGTCGGATCCAGGGGTGTAGACACAGACATCGTCCATAAATTTTTCCTCGTCCTCCTCCAGCCAGGAAGAGCCAATGTGGGGCACCATGTCCATCGCTGCCGGAAGCTTGGTTTCGTAGGACCGCCGCCGGTAGGGGCAGTCCCGGGTGCATTCCGAACAACGCCGGGGCGCATCGGGATCGGGCTCGATGACCGAGCGCCCCCCGAAGCCGTGCACCTTCAGCGCCCGCTCCCCGGTGAACCAGTTGAAGACGTCAAAGAGGTGGGAGCCCTTGTCATTCAGGGCCCCGCCCGACCAGGCCCGGCGCCGCCACCAGGCGGTCAGATAGCGGTGGTAGGGGATGATATCCCGGACCTGGAGCATGACCAAGTCGCCGATCGCGCCCGCCTGGAGCAGATCATAAGCCTTCAACCAGGTAT
The DNA here is from genome assembly GCA_046483045.1 of Anaerolineales bacterium. Classification (GTDB taxonomy): domain Bacteria; phylum Chloroflexota; class Anaerolineae; order Anaerolineales; family UBA11858; genus B10-G9. The sequence goes on from JAWODY010000049.1 coordinate 40,633, forward strand.
CCTCGTAGCGGCGGGTGAAGCCCATGATCAGCGGGTTCTCGCTCTCCGCCTCCGCCTCGACGATGGCAACCGCATCCTCCGCGTTTTGCGCCAGGGGTTTATCGCAGTAGACCTTCTTTCCGGCATGCAGGGCCGGGACCGCGAAGGCGCGGTGGGTTTCAGTAATGGATGTCACCGCCACCAGGTCTACACCCGGGTCCTGGATCAGCGCCTGCCCCTCCTCATACAACCGGGGTTGGACCTCCATGTCGCGCTGCGCGTAGCGGGAACGGATCACATCCCGGGCCTCCTCCATGCGCCGGGGGTTGCGGTCACAGAGGGCGGTGATTTCCAGTCCAGTCTCCGGGTAGGTGTCAGCCATCAGGCGGGCTAGGCTGTACAGACCCCGCACGCCCAGGCCGATGATGCCCACCCCAAAGGTAGTCTGTTCAGGCATGGTCGCGGATCTCCTTCAGACGCTGGTTCATGGTCTCATGGAAGCGTTCGATGTCCTTGGGCACGATGGCCGCGGTGACCAGGAAGAGGACGGCACATACGATCCAGGTGCTGATGCAGACGACCAGGATGGCCATCTCCAGGGAGTAGCGGACAGCGATTAACCCCGCCAGGAAAGGCGCCGTGGCCGCTCCTCCATCCTCCACCAATTTCTGGAAGGATCGGGCCGTGCTGCGGGCCTCCGGCACAGTGGTGTCGTGCACGGTGGCGATCACATTGGGCGAAGCCACGGACATCGTGATCCCGGTTAGGCCCAGCAGCACTGCAAACATCAGGCGGTTCTCGACCGGGACATTGATGGTGGCATAGAGAAAGATCGCCCCCAGAATGACCCCTACCGCTCCCACCAGGGGCCGGCCCCGCGGGGTGCGCTTGAACATGCGGTCGCCCGCATACCCGCCCACAAAATACCCTGCCGAGAGGGTGACGATAGCCACCATCATCGCGCTCAGTGCCTGGCCGGAGGTGTAATTTCGCTCCGTTTCCAAATACCGGAAGAACCAGAAAATGAGCACATTCCAGGGGAAGACCCCGAAGAAACCCTGGGCCATGAGCAGGAGCAGGGTTCTATTCTTGAGCAGTCCCCGGGCCGTATCCCAGTTAATGCGGTACTGCTCCAATCCTTCCAATCCCTGGAATTCGGGCTCAGCGCTGCCGCGGGGCACCTCCCGCACAGTGGTGAAGATGACCACGGACAGAACAACTCCCAACCCGCCCGTCAGATAGAAGACCCGGCGCCAGCCCAGCTCCCCTCCCAGGGCGGTGGCCAAAACCGTGCCCAGCATAAAGCCCAGCGGGCCGGACATCTGCATCAAGCCGTAGACCTTGCCGCGCAAGCGGGGGCCAAAGTAATCGGAAAGCAGGCTGTACAGGCCGGGGTAGCTGGAGTCGTCGATCCCCGTGCTGGAGCGGGTGACCATGAAGGCCCCGTAAGTGGGGGCCAGGGCGTTGAGCCAGGTTGTGCCCCCCCAGATCAAGGAGGCCAGGGCCAGGAGTTTGGAGCGGGCGAAGCGGTCGTAGAGGTAGCCCCAGAGCGGGTAGAGGACCGAGGCGACGATGATGGCCAGGCTGGAAACCGCCCCCATCTGGGCTTCATTGATTTGAAAATCGTCCATGATGTTTGTGGTCAGGGGGCCAATAAGGAGCTTATCTGCCTGGTGGAGAAGCAGAAAAGCGAACATGACCGCGGCCACATACCAGCGGTAGCGAGGTTTCATGAGTCACTCCCCGGGGCTCACCACGGAGCCCCCCAAAAAGATGATTTGTCCTGTGGTTCTCAAGGATTATAACTTTAAATTCCCCCTTCTATTTCCTCAGTCCGGGTCAACCGGGTGTGTGGACGCAAAGCGCCAGCGCTGGATTTGGCTCGAGAATCAGGCACGGCGGATCATCTGTATCCAACACGCCAACACAGATACGCATGACCGGCCCGAGATGAACCGCACCAGCAACCTTTCTGGATGGACCTGACCGCCTCTCATCTGGCATCCGCCGCTGACCCGAGAAATCCAGTATGGTGAACACCACCCGCAGATTATACAAGCTACCCTATGAATCCTGGAATTCTCTCCTTCTCACAAGGGCTTGTAAGCCGTCAGGGCATCGCCCGTATCTTCATAGCGCGCTTCCGCAGGTTGTTTCCGCATCCAGTGGATGAGCAAGAAATCCCCTCCCGACGCGGCGGCATTGATCACCGTGGGGATGAAAACCCAGGCCAGAACGGCCGGGGGGAGGACCGCAATGAGCAGCAAACCGAGGAGTGAAATCACTGTGAAGGGGGCCAGCCCAGTGGGATGTGTTTTTGTCAGCAGTGATCTGCAAATTCCTGATGAAACGCTTCATGGGTTCCTGTCTTAGGCTCAGCTTAAAATAGAAGTATGCTGGATCTTGCGTTTGGGCAAAACTATCTTCTAATAATCCTGTAATTAACCATTCAAGGGGTGGTTTCCCTGGAAACGGTGGAGCAGCTGCCCTGGTGTTCCCCCATCAAGTCCTCAAAGGTTTGAAAGTCTTTGACATACCTCTGGTAGAGGCGTTTGTATTTCTCATACAGAGCATTGTACTCCCCGACCAGGTCGTTATACGCGGCCTGCAGGGCTTCCACCTCATCGTATGTATTGACGCACTGATTATATTTGTCTTCAGGCAGGGTTCCCTCACAATCCATGGATTCATACTCAGCGATCGCTGACTCCAGTTGATTTGAGGCTTCTCCCAGGCGGGCTGACAATCCGTCGAGTTCCTCTTCATACTCATTCAGTTTATACTCATGATTTTGAATGTCCTTGTACGTTGATATTTCCCGGCAGCCTGCAAGCTGGAGGATATATTCGCCATACACCTCAACCTCAGTTTCCATGGTTTCAGTAAGGTCGATCATCTTCCAGAATGAGTTACCTTCCGCTATGGGGACGATATGGGGGTTTTCCGTGAAGTCTTCCCCCCCGAGAATACTGGGTTTTACCCCAATTCTGAACGGCCCCGTGGTCTCTATGTAGCAGTATCCTTTCCCACCGTGGAGGTAGGTAGCTGTCTCGACCGGGCACCTAATCCCCAGCGCCATATGGTTGGTCTCTTCATAAAGCAAGAATGCGGCCCCGTATCCCGCTTCTTGGAGCATCTTCCCCAACAAGATCGAAGTGTCCCCACAGACGCCTTTCTGTTCATAAAGCGTCTCATAAGGAAAATTGGTTTGATAATCGTGGTCTTCCAGATTCTCGTAGCTGAACAATTTATCACAGTCATATTCGATGTTCTGCACGAAGCTCGTCAAGGCCATAACCAGGCTGTCACCATCTTCAACTTCCAGCGCGTTTCTTAACTCACCGACCATCCTGGCAATCATCTCGTCCCCCTCCACCTCCCGCAGGAAATTCTTGTAATACCCTTCCTGCCAGTTATCTGGAAGTGTTCCCGCATACGAATATGATCTATCCTCAGCAGCATAGGAATCCACAACTTTCTCAAAAAAGGGGAGATCCAATACATACTGGCTGCAGGCGTATTCAAATGGGAAGGATTTATAGGTGGATCCCACATGGGCCGCTGAAACACGGATGTGAAAGGGACCCGCGAAAACAGTCGGCGTGAGAGGTGTGGCTTCTGGGAGGTATGTCTGCGTGGCTGCCAAATCCAAAACAGTTCCCTGGCTTTCACCCCTTTTGACCACTGCGACATCCTGGATATCGCCCTGCAGCGCCAGGTACTCCAGAGAAACCCAACCGGTTTGCTCCTCAATGGCGATGACAGCCCACGCGGCATTCGCGTTCCGACCTACAACCAAGACACAATCGCCGTCCTGCAGCCCACCGATGATCTCATAATCTGTGCCAGGACCACCCCGGACGTTGAGAGCACTAACTTCCACACACCCTTCCAGGTAGACCGGCGTGGGTGACAAGGCCGGCTCCGGCGTGCTGGCCTTCGTTATTGTAGGCGGGAGAACAGTAGCTGTGGGCGGCAGAGAGGGCAGAGTACCTGTGGGGTTGGAATCAAGGATGCCCGGGAAAGATGGAGGACGGCAGGACAGAGAAAGCCCACCGATAAGGAGCAGCGTGAGCCATGCCTTGATCCCCGGTTTTTGACCTATTCCTCCACGCAAGTACATGCCATCCTCCCCAACTTAACACTGCTATTATAGCCACCTTTACCCCCCTTTGGATATACAGGCTTGTTAGGATATGCTTCTTCATATTTCATCCATGTTGCCAAGATGTTAAGCATGGTTAACATCTTGTAAAGGCCGTCGTTTGGAGATTGACTTCTCCATCAGAGCGGATAGAATGAGGGCAGATGAAGACAGAACAACTTAAATTCCTTCTTTCTCCTTAGGGTAAAGTTTCTTTCTTCTTCATACTTCTTCAGGAGCCCCTCCCTATACGGATGGGCGCTCCAATCCATTTAAATGCTTTGCCATGCATGCGGATGATGAGACCGATAACCCAGCCAGGGGGAGAGGATCAACACGCACGCCCTTTTCCTTTTCTGTCCCGTACTGTATAATTTTCCCATCAAACAGCGAAACCCAACGGTGCGCGCGGAGCTTCCCCTCCGCCTCCCCATCCTCCAGGACGGGGACACCGCTTCCGCAGAGATGACTGGGAAACCAGATATCGTAAGGAAGCCGGGCAGGGCCGTTACCCCCGTTGAAAGAGACCGCGAACCCGCGGTGAAAGCAGGTGGCACCACGAACGCCCCCTCGTCCTGCTGGCGAGGGGTGACTATGTTTACTGAACAGGAGGTGCTGTCATGCTGAATATCAACGTATTTCGAGAAAACCCAGAACTGATCCGGGAGGGGATGGAAAAGCGGGGGTTAGATCCCTCTTCTATTAGTAAGATTATCGCCCTGGACACGAGGCGGAGGGACATCCTCCAGGAAGTGGAAAGCCGGCGCGCAAAGCGCAATCAGGGTTCAAAAGAGATCCCAAAGATCAAAGATCCGGAAAAACGCCAGGAGAAGATCAAAGAACTGCGCGCCGTCGGAGATCAGATTGACACCCTGGATGAGGAACTCTCTGAGGTGGAGGAAAGCCTGCAGGGGGAGATGGCCATCATTCCCAACATCCCCGATGAAAGCACACCAACCGGTACGGACGAGTCAGACAACGTGGTGCTCCGAACCCACGGCGACATCCCCGAGTACGACTTCAAACCTCAGCCTCACTGGGATCTGGGCCCGGCTTTGGGCATCCTGGACTTTGAGCGCGGTGTGAAACTTTCCGGATCCCGCTTTTATGTGCTCAATGGGGCCGGGGCGCGCCTGCAGCGAGCTTTGATCGCCTTCATGCTCGACACGCTTCAAGAACAAGGCTACGCTGAACGCTACACGCCTTTCATGGTCCAGGAGGAGGTGGTCTTCGCCTCCGGACAGCTGCCCAAATTTAAGGATAACTTATACCACGATCACGAAGAGGACTTCTGGTGGGTGCCCACTGCCGAGGTCCCCCTCACCGGGTTGCACAAAGACGAGATCTTGAACGTCGAAGACCTACCCCTTGAATATATGGCCTACACGCCCTGTTTCCGCCGCGAGAAGATGAGCGCGGGCCGGGATGTGCGGGGCATCAAGCGCGGCCACCAGTTTGACAAAGTGGAGATGTATATCTACTGCAAGCCGGAGGAATCGGAGGCAAAATTCGAGCAGATGATGGCGGATGCGGAACGCGTCTGCCAGAAACTGAAGCTTCCATACCGCGTCAACCAGCTCTGCACTGGCGATATGGGATTTGCGGCATCCATTACCTACGACATCGAGGTCTGGGCCGCAGGATGCGGAGAATGGCTGGAGGTGTCCTCGGTGTCCAACACGCGCGACTTCCAGGCCCGGCGGGCGGCCATCCGCTACCGGCCAGAAGAAGGAGCTGGGACGGAATACGTGCACACCCTGAACGGATCCGCGCTGGGCGTGCCTCGGGTTTTGATCGCGGTCCTAGAAAATTACCAGCGGGAAGACGGATCGGTGGAGATCCCGGACCTGCTGCGGCCTTACATGGGCGGGATGGAGGTGATTGAACCGGAGCGGAAAAGCTGACTCTGGAAGATTGGGGAGCCTCCAAGGCCGACATGGAATTAAGGGTTTATAGGCCATGTCCGCTTCTGGGTCAGCACGGCCAGGACCTTTCGTTTCTCTCAGAGAGTCCGTCCTAAAGACATATCAAACCTCCTCTCATAAACGTGGTAAATAATTCACTATCATGCCAAGCTGGTTGAACCTCCCCCTCCAAATCTTGATTTACCTGATCATGCTCGTCGGGCTGGTGGGCATGGTCATCCCCATTTACCCCGGAGTGATCATCATCTGGTCCGCGGCGCTGGCTCACGGTCTGGCGACCGGATTCAACACCCTAGAAATTTGGGTCCTCATGCTCCTCACCCTGCTGGCGATCCTGGGCTCTTTGGTCGACAACCTGCTCATGGGCAGCAAAGCCCGCCGAGCCGGCGCGTCCTGGATATCCATCGGGTTGGCGCTGGCCGCAGGTCTGGTGGCCACATTTCTTTTCCCGCCGTTCGGCGGGATCATTGCTGCCCCTTTGGCCCTCTTCCTGTCAGAATATCTCCGGAACCGCGACCACCGAATCTCCTGGTACGTGACAAGAAACCTACTCACCGGCTGGGGGCTGGCTTTCCTGGCTCGATTTGGCATCGGGCTGACCATGATCGTGATCTGGGCCTTATGGGGCAGCCGCTAAAGTCACGGAAAAGGTAAAACGTGAAATGGAAATCAAGAACGCGAATATGACTGAAGATAAACTGCTCATCACAGGTATCAACGGGCGGATCGGAAGTCTGATCCGCAATCCCCTTCAAGATCATTATCAAGTGTACGGCTGTGATATTTCTGGCCCATTTTCTAAACGTGTCTTTAAATTGGATATCTCCCAGGAAGAAGAAGTCCAGGGTTTATTTGAGGAGCATGGACCCTTTCCCTTCCTAATCCATCTGGCGGCTACCCCGGATGTGGATGCGCCCTGGGAGAAAGTCCTGCAGGCGAACATAATCGGCACCCGAAATATCTATCTTGCCGCCCGCGAGTCCGGCACCCGGCGGGTGGTTTTCGCCAGCTCCAACCACGTCACCGGGGCGTACGAGGGGTTCCCTCCCCGCGTTCATACAACCGATGACCCCGTTCAGATTTCGGTCTCAGATCCCATCCGCCCTGACAGTGATTACGGGGTGAGTAAGGCATTTGGGGAAACGCTGGCCCGGTATTATTACGAGCGCTGGAGCCTGGCATCCATCTGTCTGCGCATCGGGAGCGTATTGGAAGAGGACGACCCCACCCGACATCCGCGCCACAAGAAAACTTGGCTCAGCCACCGCGATCTTATTCAACTGGTTGAAAAAAGTCTGTCTGCTGAGATCGGGTTTGGGATCTATTACGGGGTGTCCGACAACACGGGCCGATTCTGGGATCTGACCAACGCCACAGAGGACCTCGGTTACCAACCGCAGGATAATGCAGAAGAGGTGAAATGAGAGAAAGAGATCCGATTCAAACGGTCAAGAAGTTCAACCAGTACATCAATCAGGGGGATGTGGACAGCAAAGGTGCAGGGGGACTGAGCGCTGAATAACGCGAGTACGTGGACACGGAAGAAAACCGGAAACACCTGGGTATGATTTAAAAAAAAGCTCAGAAGAGGTCGAATAGACCTCCTCTGAGTCGTTTAACCTTTGCTTCACCCCTCTCCTATCAGAAAGAGATTAGCGTAAAGACACGCGCCATTATCGCTTGATCCATTCGCCTTGCCAATGGTCGGGGTACATGCCCACAACAGAGCGGTGAACACAGATCAAATCAATATCCCATTTTTCATGTTGGTCCTCAGAGCGGAAATCTGCATAGACCCACCACCGCCCGTCATACATATATGTATAAACCCTGATGATATCCCCGGAATGATCCTCTTTGACCTCGCCGCTGATGGCGTGCATCCCCGCCACACCGCAGGCGTATTCACTGCTGCTGATATTCGTGCGATATGCGCCAGCTGAGACATCAAAAGGATCCAGATGGGTCAGGGAATCGTCGTAATCAAGGATTTTCTCCTGGTTGTCATAGAAACACATCATCTGGACCAACCAGTTCTCCTCCCCACCTTCTTCCATGAAGTCCGCTGTGACCTCCCATTCCCCATCTTCATTCTTGCGGGTAAATACCTGGATGATGTCGCCGGCGGAATCATCCTCCACATTGACATTTTTGATGTCAAATCCAGCGATGCTGCAGGTGTAATTCTCGGGAATAGGATATGCGGTGGGATCAAGGGTGACGGTGATATTTTCCGGGGGTCGAATATAGATATTCGAATAGAACGTGGATAAGCCTTTCTCCACACACATCAATCCGATACTCCAATCTTCCTGATCTTTATGGGTGCGGAAATTGGCGTCTATCTTCCAATACGTACCGGTTCGTGAAAGCCAGAGTTTAAACACATGACCTACATTGTGTTCCTGGATATCACCATCCAAACCCGCCAAACTGACCACACCGCAGTTGTATTGATCCGTGCGGATATCGGTCGTAAATGGCTCTCCTGCTGGGATGTTTGTATAGTTTCTAAATTCGATGATTCTGGTATAAGATGGAGTAGAGGTGGGGAATAGGAAAGGTTCGAGCGTTACCTTAAATATAGGCTCAACAATGATAAGCTCATCCGGTTCTTCAATCGTGACGGTCTTTTCGATCTCGTCTTTTCCCCACTCGTTTTCAACATAGAGCTTGACGGTATAGTTTCCCGCTTTAGTGAACTCGTAGGTGAGTTCCTGGCCCCCTCCCTGCGACTTAGCGTTTTCGCCCTCGGGGATAATATACCAGGTATTGAACGTGGGGCTTCCCGTGGACTCATCCACGAAATGCACTTCCACAGGCGCTTCTCCGCTTTCGGGAGCCACGGAAAATGCCGCACTAGGCGGATCCAAAGGAAGGGAAGACGCTGGTCCCACCGGGACCTCATTTCTGGTCACAACGCTGTCCGGGAGCCAACCAAGATCGCCGTCAAAATCGATCTGCCACCAAGATCGATTTCCGTTATGACCGGTGACCTCATAAACCGCCCCAAGAGCTGCTTTCCCCCGCGAGAAATATTTATTTCCTGGGCCTTCCCTGACTTCTACTCCAGCAGCATCGACGGTCAGCTCCGGTTTGACCTCCACGGTCGGCGTCGGTTCTTCGGAGGGCAAGACCATGGCCATGGCAAAGAAAGAACCCGATTGAGGCCAGTCGAAGACCACCCGGGACCTCGTGGGGACATCGCTGAAGTCGATATCCTGCAGGTTGACCTGGATCTGGTAGGGGCTGTTGAGGAAGGGGTAGAGCTCCACAGATTCAACCGGATCCCCCTTCTCATCCACCACATAAGCGTTGGGTTTATTTTCTTCCACGAAATTGTAGCCGCTGATCCGGACTACCGCATTATCAAAGACAAACTCGTCCCCTATTTTTTCCAACGAGATCTGGTCTGGGACCATCTGGCAGACCATGGGGACAGGGATCTCCTCTTCATCCTCTCCCGGTTCCTCCCCGGAGACGATATCCTGCAGCCTGCCGACCAGCGAGCGCCCGATAAATTGATCCACAGTATCCCCGGCCCGGGTGCTCATAAAATCCACGTTACAGCGGAACTCCGCACCCATAGAGGCTGAGAGCTGCTGGGTGTTGACACGGGCGTCCACCATCAAGCCTTCCACTTCATCCGCCATCTGCTCAGCCACCCGAGATGTCGACCCCTCCAGGGTGTGGATGATTTCGGTCATGGTATTTTCCCACTGCCCGGGTTGGTCATCCAGGGTCTCAATGAGGTTGTTCACAGTCCGATTCGTTTCGGCGTCCAAACCCGCTTTGATCCCCACCCCTTGTTCGACCATGCCCAACAAAACATCCACCCGCTGCAGGGTTTCTTCCTTGAAGCCAAATTCCAGGCCCTCTTCGACAGTCTTATTCAACTCTTCTATCGTAGCCCGGGTTTCTGGCCCGATTTCCACCCCTGTGGCTATGGTGTCGTTGAGGTCGTCAATCCTATCCAGCGTGTTCGGCCCCAATTCGGAGCTCGTTTCGATCTCAAACTTACTCGGGACCAGCTTTTTACAGCCTGCAACGCTGATCAAGGAAAGGACCAGTAAGAACATAAAAAATGCCTTCTGCCTCTTCATACCTCACCTCCAAGCTCAGGAAACCTGAGGGGTTGAGAAATACACTCCCTATTTAATTGTCTTGGAAAAACCTTTCGAAAAGATAGTTTCAGAAACCGGCAAGGGAACACAAGTAAGCAAATGCCGCCACCCATTAAAATGTATCTCTAGTGTATATGAATCAAGCCCAGGTGTCAATTCCTTCGCATTCCTTCATCGGGAGTTTTTCAAAGAGGAAATAGTTTAAATGAAATGTTGTCAACACTATGACCCCCCTTTGAAAAACACATTAAAAGTTTTCGGGGGAGGATTTTGACCTCCCCCGATTAATTCAGGGTGAATCATTTCATTCCTTATGCACTTCGTTCACCGGTTTGGCCAGAGCACACTCCATCTGCTCATATCAATATCCACAATCGAGCGATTGACACAGACGAGATCCAGATTCCATTCCTCCCCGGACCCCCATGGAGTAGAAATTGGCATAAGCATACCATTTATAAACCTCCCGATCGACAAAGGTAGAGGAATCAAAGAGATTGTGGCTCCCATCGCATTCAATGGTGCCATTGACCGCCTCCATCCCTTTGAAATCTCGCCTCAGGGAGGATAGAATACAATCATCAGCTATTTCACAGAAAAAGCTTTCACAATAAAGTCAGCCTTTCCCGTTCCAAACGAAATGCTGGTTATAGGAGGAAAGCGTGAGCGGCTCCTATCATGTGGTAGGCGTGGACCTTTCCGGGCCGACCAACGTCAGAGACACGGTCTTCCTTGCTTTTGAAGTGCTGGGAACAGGAATCCGTCTCAGCCAGGCTATCCAGGGGGCGAAAGACCATGACATCCATGCGGCTGCGGAGGAGCTCCTCTCACTGGGGGAAGTTGTGGTGGGATTAGACGCTCCCTTATCCTACAACCCCAATGGGGGCGATCGTCCAGGAAATAAAACCCTGCGTGAAAAGGTCATCCGTACCGGACTTCACCCGGGATCTGTGATGACCCCCACTATGACGCAAATAGCCTACCTGACCACCCTGCGCGGGACCGCCATCGCCCGGATCCTGAGTTCCTTTCCAGAACCCAAACCCGAGATCGTGGAAGTCCATCCCGGGGCGGCCATGGCCCTGCGCGGCGCGCCCATCGCGGACCTCCGCGCTTACAAAATGGACCCCGCGGCCCAGCAAAGGTTACTAGGCTGGCTAAAGGGGCAGGGCTTCGTCATCAAAGACATACATAAAACCCTGGACAGCCATCATGTCGATGCCTGTGCTGCCGCCTTGGCCGCATGGAAATGGCATCAAGGGGATGAAGTCTGGGTGGAACCCGCGTCCCTTCCCCACCACCCGTTTGATTACGCTTGTTAGCTGCGTGTCCTAGCAGGGGAAATCAACCAAGGTCACTAAACAGATGCACCGCCACGTCATGTCTCTTCTGCAGCGTCCATTTTCCCCTCTGTCCGCTATGGCTCTTCTATCCTTCCTGATACAATCGGGATAGGGGGGAGCCTCTCGACTACCCCCCTCCCACACCACCGGACATGCGGGTCCGCATCCGGCGGTTCGTCAGACATTTCACAGCAACATGAGCTGCGTGAAGGACTTTCCTTCGTCTCGTGCCGGAGACCGCTCGGCCCTCAGAGAAGGTCCCGTCGGCTTCACCGTCTTCGCCTTCTCTC
>JAWODY010000083.1:0-104607 GCA_046483045.1 Anaerolineales bacterium
ATTATACGGCCTAGAGTGACTTTTACTCACACCTAATTCTGCCAACAACAAGGCCATCGACTTTGCGATCATGGGACCACCCCGGTCGGCATGAAGGGTGAGCTGTTCTTGCCGAATGGCCTGCTTTTCGCACGTTTCTTTGATCAACACCCTGGCCAGTGATGCAGTCTGTCGTTCTGCGATCATCCATCTGGGCACGTAGCGGCTGTAGATGTCGATAATCACATAGAGATAATAGTACGTCCATTTCTTGGGACCCAAGAGCTTGGTGATGTCCCAAGACCACACTTGGTTGGGTCTGGTGGCCAGTAATTCCGGCTTTTTGTACACTGGATGCTTCAATTGGTCTCTTCTTTCCCGTACTTCATCGTGTTTTTTTCAGGATTCGATACATCGTTCGCCAGCTGCAGAGATAGGTCCCCTCATCCAATAAAGCGGCATAGACATCCCGGGGTGTTTTGTCCTGGAAGCGTTCACTGTTGAGCTCTTTTCTGACTTCTGTTTCTTCCTTTTCAGACAGTTTTCTTGGATGAGCTTTTCGCGGAGATGGTTCCCTGGGTTTCGGCGCATAATAGTATGTGCTTCTGGGAATGCCCAGCGTTTTGCAGGCCACAGAGACACCTACCTCTTCTGCCAGCTCTTTCGCTTCCTGGATCATTCGTTCTCGTCGTTCTCGTCCTCCTCCAGCCCAAGTATCTGTGAGATTTTTTCGCTCTGCGTATCTCCGATAATTGCGCTTCGATGATCAGTTCTGCCTTTCGTAATCGCTCACGAAGCTGGTCTATCTCTCGTTTTGCCTCCTCCAGTTCCTCTTGTTGGGGATCTTCTTTAGGGCCCCGTTTCTTGGAGGTGGAATCATCCAGCCTGCCTTGTTCTAACGCCCGCTTCCAGCTCACGATGTAGCACGAATAGATCCCTTCCCGACGTAAGAGGGCACCTTTCTCTCCCGGTTCAGTACAAGCAGCATACTCTTTCAAAATCCGTTTTTTGTACGCTTTTGAAAACTGTTTTCTCTTTGCTCGTGGGACTACTTCTGGGTCAGGATCCTGGAGTTCTGGATTGTTTTTTGATCTCTGAAACATTGGCCATCTCCTTTTGCCCTGCTCACTAAATTATTGAGAGAAGTTGTTCAATCATTATAGTCACAGAGGGATCGGCTCGACAAAGCACATCCACCAGCTTTTGATAGGCTTCCTGTGCCTGGTCGATTTCCTGCTTCTCATAGAGCAGATGTTTCAATCGCGATCGGATGGGATCGCTCTCTTCCTTTTTCAACCCATCCTTCCACAGATGATAATACAACTGGTGGATCAGGTGCCATAAACAGCGCTGCTTTCGGGCTTTAGGCCACTGTGTCTCTACCTGCTTCTCTACCCCTTTATCGCCATCGAACACAACGCGCTCAGGCTGGATCCCTTCCAGGGGAGCCAAGACCTTTTCCCAGCTTTCTGCCACGCCGAATGCCACAGGCTGTTTGTCTAAACGGGGCCGAGAGCCCTCTGTAGAGCGCCCTGTGAGGGCAAAACCCAGGTGGAGAGCCGCCGCCCCACGCTCCCTCTCACTCGCTTTGACCCGGGTGCTGTCCAAAAGCGTCGTGTGCTCTTCGGCTTGTCGGGGTTTGAAGGAGACATCTTTCCCCGCTTCCTGAACCCAACTGTGGATCGCCGTTGCAGAGACCGATGAAGTCAGCGTCCCTCGACTGACCATGTTTGCGCTTCGCTGATAGGAGAGCTGGCAGGCGGTTTCAACAGACCGGGCTTTGAATTCGGGGGTACTTACTTGATATGGCAAAAGCATGATTTCCTTTGCAAAAGGTGCGAACGTTTTTTCACATTGGCAGCACGTCACCTGGTAAAGCTGGAATTCGATCCGCCCCAAACTGGTTTTTCTCACTAGCAAAGCTGTACACCGTAGGACACGAGTGCGGCTTCCCCGGCGATTGAAACCTTCCTGTGACCCGCATCTTGGGCAGGACCAGCCAGCTTCTCCCTTCGGCTCATTTGACCAGCGAGGGCCCAGGCGATGGTTCAGCCTGACCTCCTGATAGGCTTCCAACCATACTGTCACCATCTGAGGTACGAGTTGAACCAGGATTTCTTTGAAAAGTACGATGAGCGCATTGACACTTATTTCTTCTAACGGTATAGTAACTTCTAGGCGAATCTTCGCCTCAGGCATAGGATCACCTCCTTTTGGTCGAGTTGGTGTATCTTATGCCTGTTTTCATTCAAATGTCAAGACTTTTTTATACTATCAATATATTAACCAAAGCGGGGTATCCAACTCTTATGAGAGGGAGGGCAAATGGGAGCCATTTCATATTTTTATCCTCAAAGGCATGAAGCTCATTTTCAGCCCGGGCATCCGGAGCGGCCGGAACGGGTGGATGAAGTCCGGCGCGGTTTACAGGAGGGGAAGGTGTGGGATCCGTTCCCCAAACTGGAAGCCTTGTGCCTGGAGGATGAGCTGTTGGAGAGCGTTCACAGTCCATCGTATTTAGATCGCCTTCAAAAAGCGTCTTCCCAGGGACAGGCGATGGATCTGGATACTTATACCACCCCGGAAAGCTGGTCCTTGGCTTTGCAAGCAGCGGGAGGGGGAATCGCAGTAGCGGATGCTGTGTGGGAGGGATTCTCCAGGGTTGGGTTTGCTCTGACCCGACCCCCGGGCCACCATGCCACAGCGAACAGGGCCATGGGGTTTTGTCTGTTGAACAACGTCGCCCTGGCAGCGGAATATCTGATCCAGGTGAAAGGGGCCCGGAGAATCGCTGTGATTGACTTTGACCTCCATCATGGGAACGGTACGCAGGACATCTTTTATGATCGCGGGGATGTATTTTATCTATCCACCCATCAGTCACCTTTCTACCCGGGTACCGGGCAGATTCAAGAGACAGGGGAAGGGGAGGGGGAGGAAAAAACGGTGAACATCCCCCTTCCTGCTGGAAGCGGAGATCAGGCGTTCCAGGCCATCAGTAAAGAGGTGATTCCCCGTCTGTTAGATCAGTTTTCTCCGGAAATGATCTTACTCAGTTACGGGTTTGATACTCACTGGCGGGATCCGCTGGGGGGATTTCGTTTGTCTGCCGCTGTCTACGCGGAGATCATCAGCCGTTTGGATCGGTATGCCCGGGAGCACTGCAATGGGAAATTCGCTATTTTCCTGGAAGGAGGATATGATTTACAGGCCGGTAGGCTGTGTTCCCAGGGTATGGTAAAAGAGATTTTGAAAGAACCGTGGGAAGACCCCTTGGGCAAATCCCCGCACCCAGAAAGGGAGGGATGGAAGTCCGTGGTACAAAGAGTGAAAGAGAGATGGTCTTTGGGGAAGGACCAGATCTGAAAATTAGTTACAATTAGACTCCCTGAAACTTTTTCTAACCATTTACGTATGTATCTGAAGAGGGGATCGAGAAAACATTTTTTTAATGATAGAATTTTGAGCTGTATGAAGGATTTGGTTCAGGAGATCACATAAGGAGGATTTATACATGAAGAAATTACAAGCAAGAACGGTATGGGGGATCATCCTCATTGTTTTGGGGGCATTATTTTTATTACAGGAACTCCAATTGGTTGGAAACGCTTTCCAGTATCTGTGGATTGTCATCTTGGCCGGGGCAGGAATTGCTTTTCTGTGGACATTTGCCCGGAGCGAAAATGGGTGGTGGGCGGCCATACCTGGGTTGGCTCTTCTGGGTTTAGCCTTTGCGAGTGCGGAAGAAACAGCACGGATATTTCCCGCTTTTGAGGCCGGGGGGTCTGTGTTTTTGGGCAGCCTGGGTCTCTCTTTTTGGCTAATTTATGCGCGCCGTCAAGATTTTTGGTGGGCGATCATTCCCGGGGGTGTGCTGCTCACCCTGGCTGTTGTTTCCGGTCTAGATGAATTTGGGCTCGATTATGGAGGTGGGGTTTTCTTCCTGGGTTTGGGATCCACATTCATCTTACTGGCCCTCTTACCCTCCCGGGGTGCGGATACCCGTTGGTCATTCATCCCAGCTGCTGTATTGCTGATCTTAGGGTTGACTCAGATGTCCAAGCTGGGAGAACATATCTTGAGTTATTGGCCTGTTGTCTTGATCCTCATCGGCGGGTACATCTTGATCCAGGCATGGCGGAAATAAGCGCAGGTAGGAGATGAGTTTATGAAGAAGAATACCAGGTTGTATCGCAGCCGTTCCAACCGCATGCTCGGAGGGGTGTGCGGCGGGTTGGGAACATATTTGAACATGGACCCCACCATTGTCCGGCTGTTGTTTCTTTTGCTTTTGTTTGGAAGTGATTTTGGGTTTTTACTCTATCTTGTGTTGTGGATTCTTGTCCCAGAAGAAGGGCAGCAGGTCAGCGGTCAGGAAGGGGGGATGGGCAGCCGAGTCCGATCTATGGGAGACGACATCCAGCAAGCAGTGGCTGAACCCCACCCTCAGGCAGGGATCCTTTTTGGGGCAGGAATGATAATCATCGGCGGTATCCTGTTTCTGAATAGGCTTGACATTCCATTTTTATCATGGTTGGATTTTGATGTGCTCTGGCCGCTGATCTTGATTGTGGGCGGTGTGGGTTTGTTGGTCCGCCAATTACGTGTACAGGAGGGAGAAGATGACGGAAGGTAAAAGGCAAACGGATCAAGGGGGGCGAGGAAGTTTCTTCGGACCCATCCTGTTGATTGTGATTGGGTTCGTGTTTCTGGCTCGTAATCTCGAGATCATAACAGGTGGGGGCTGGGAGATTTTGATCAATCTATGGCCGACCTTGTTGATCATAGCGGGTCTGGATGACCTTTTCCGGCGGAGAAGTTTCGCCTGGCCTGTGTTGTTAATCGGCGCGGGCGCATTGTTGCTGTTGAATAATTTTGGACCTCGAACTATTGTGACCTGGACAAAAATTCTTCCCTTATGGCCCCTGATCATGATCGCTTTTGGGATTGATTTATTATTCCAGTCTCGGACATGGTGGGGCACAGTGACCAGCATCCTCCTTGTCGTGATTCTTGTTGGTGGGGCTGTATGGTGGATAGGTTTTCAAGGGGCTGTTCCATCTGGAGCCGCTTATCCTTTGGAGCGGGCCTTATCCCCTGAAATTAATAATGCGGAAATCCAGTATTCTCTAGGAGCGGGACAATTGATTGTAGGGAACGTTTCAGCGTCTGATGTGTTGGCAGCGGGAACCGCTTTTCCCGAGAAACCGGATCAAGAATACTCGGAAACGGAAAGCACTGCATCCTATTCTCTGGAGATGGATTTCCCGACATTTTATCCCAATATGGCACAGTGGGAGCTGGGGATCACGTCCGAGATCCCTGTTTCGCTCACGGTGGACAATGGGGCAGGAGAGTTGTTTCTGGCTTTAGAAGGGTTAGCCTTGGAAACCCTCCAAGTAGAACAGGGAGTGGGAGATATTGTCATTCGTTTGCCTGAGGAAATGGAGGGGGACGTTTCAGTTGACCAGGCGGTTGGCCGGATACAGTTTTTAGTCCCGGAGGACACGGGCATAAGGATGCACTTTGAAAAAGCTCTTTCACGCCTGGATGTTCCTGACGGGTACCAGCTGCAGGGGAACACCTACACCTCACCGGGATTTGAGGAGGAGCAGGAAACGATCACGATCCATGTGGAGCAGGCAGTGGGCATAATAAAAGTCCAGATTGCAGATTGATTTCCTGGTTTCATTACAATACCAAGAAACCTTCCCGGGGATTTTCTTTCGGGAAGGTTTAGCTTTTTGTGTCACAGGTTTGCTTCCCTACCCTCATCCGGGGAATGCATGTCACCTCTCTCGATGGAGGCTGTTTTCCTCGCTGAAGCCATCCGGATACCGTTCCCGGAGTTTCTCAATGTTCTCAACCCCGATTTTTTCCAGGTCCAATCCACATGATGTAGCTGCTTCTGCCAGGTACCAGAGGACATCCCCTAATTCGTCCGCTAATGCCTTAGAATCCAGGGGGTGACCGTGGGCAGTCATCTTTTTGACGAGGTTTGCGAACTCACCTGCTTCTCCAGCTAGACCGAGGGCCGCGACCATCATGCGTTGTTTTCCATCTCCACCCGCGCCGGATGTGCGATTGGCCAGGTGCTGGTATTCCTTCAGTGTTAACGAATCCGACATCCTATGTCACTCCATTTCCTGTGTTAATTTATGAATATCATTTACGAGTTGGATAAATTCAGAGACAAGGTGGGGGTACTGGTTTTCATGGGATTGAAAGATGTCAACTAAACGGTCGTAATACCCCAGCGTCCCGCGTTTCCCGCCTTTGAACTTGTCCCAGGTGGCATCCCCGATTTTTTTGAGATCTCGGTAAATGGACCGTGCGTTGTGAACTTTATCTGCCAAGGAGACCAGGATCACCGATGAAGGGGAAGTTTCTAAATGATCAAGGTAGTCCTCTTTCCTTTGCTGCCAGGGAGGTTTGGGGGTGGTGTAAGCGTCAGTGCATCCATCAACGATCTCAGCGACCTGGTCTCCAAAGGTTTCCCTGATTTCCTTTAGCCTGGAAAGTCCTCCCTGATCTTCGACAGCGTCGTGCAGGAGAGCAGCGATCGCCTCTTCTTCATCTCCACCAGCTTCGAGAACCAGAGCAGCCACACTCATCAGATGAGCGAAGTAGGGTGTGCCCTTGTTTTTCCTTACCTGATCCGCATGAAGGTGAAATGCGTATTGGAGAGCTGCTGGAAACTTTATTGAAAAATAATCTGGGGAAGGTTGATCCATGATTGACCTTGGTGACGTTGAGGCCGGGTTTTTGGCAGGGGTCATCCCCCGGTTGGATTATACTCTGCCCCAGGCGTAAAATGTGGGAATGTAAAGGGTGCGCTGCCCTGTTCGCCAGGATTCCCAATCTGCCGATTTCAAACTTTGAATATCTCTTGGCGGCATTTCGCCCTGGAGATCATGGGCCAGGATCTTCCATTCCATTTCCAAATCTTTCCGGGGAGGAGGGGTTTTCCACTGGGCCGCAAAAACCCCGACGGTGGTTTCCTGGATTCCTGCTTCTTGAAAGATATTCTTGAGTTTGCGGCCCATTTTAGGGTCCGCCCCCTGTTGCTTTAAAGAGGAAATTTGCCTGTCCTTGATCTTACCCAGGCAGGGAGGGTAGTCGATTCGACCTCCGTAATCGGGCTCAGCGAGGGCGAGGATGTATCCAGCTTGTTTTGTGACCCGTTTCATTTCCTGCATAACACGGATCGGTTCCTTCACCCATAAGAGCAGGAAATGGTTGAGGCTGATCTGGAAAGTTTGGGACGGGAAAGGAAGGCTATGTCCGTCCCCGCAGAAGTATATCCCCCCGGGACTGTTGCGTATCGCCCACTGGAGGTGGCCGATATTCAAGTCCCCACCCACCGCCACCCCCTGATTTGGAGCCGTGATCTCTTCCATTAGAGCGCCTGTTCCGCAGCCAATATCGAGGATCCGGTTCGCTTCTTTTATCCCGATCCGGGGAAATATGAATTCACGAAAACCCCTTGTCCATTGGGCTTGCTGCAGGAAACGGTTATGCCAATCTTCACGTGTCAAGGACATGGTGGATGTGTACCCCCTCCATAAAGTGGGAGAATAAGATAGGTCCCCGGACGTCTCTGAAATGGAATCCTGTCAGAAAGGGACTTAAATAATCCCATCGGGTTGAGGATCATTCAGGATGCTTTAGACCACACAGCTTTCCAGGTGTCCTCCAATAAATTGCCGTAAATGTGCTCCCCCCCCTGTGTGGGCAGCACATCCCCATCTGGCTCGACATAAATCCAGGCTTTTCCTGCTCCCCGGGGAGTGTCCTCTCCCTTAATTTCCAGAGAGACTGGATTGTGAACGGAGTAAGGTACCGGCAAATCCCATTTTAGGGGAAGACCGATTTCAGATGCAGAGCTTCTCGCGTTGTTTAATGCTGTTTTCAGGGTAGGCTCTTGAGGAGAACGCACGCTGAGGGATAATGCATTTGCTCCCATATCTTTGAGTTTGCTGAGCATATCATCTAGATGTTTAGCGAATTCTTCGTGAATGGTGATGTGAACGGTGGTATGGATGTCTTCATCCAAAACTTTTTGGAGCACTGCCCAGGAATCTTCCCGGAGAGGCGTGAGCACAAACATAAGGTGATCGAGGCCGGTGAGGAGCACTTCTTGAAAGAACGCCTGATTTGCAAAGCGAAAACCATCGCTGAGCAGGCCGGTGACTTGCCCATTTTCTTCGGCATGATTGATCAATTCTACCAGGTCTTCCCGCAGTGTTGGTTCACCGCCGGTGAATGAGACATGCGGGATGCCTGCCTTCCATGCTTTATCCAGGATGGTCTTCCATTCGCTGGTGGTCAATTCCCGGTCCACTTTGCGCGTGGGCGCTAAATCGGGATTGCTTTCCTCCGGCAGCCGATAGGTAAGAGCACAATCCATGCGATAAGGTGCAGAGATCGCCCCAGCGTAAGGGGATTTCCGGTCCAGGTCCAGATAATGGACAGGATCCAGATCCGGCCTTTCAATCATCGTCTGGATTTTATTCTTGAACTCTAGGTAATCTTTCCGAACCTGATCGGGGCCGGTGCTGTATCTGTTTGATACCTCTCTGACCACATCCTTATCAGATATATCCTGGATGAGATAGAATGCGTATTCAGTCGCGGTCTGGTTGAGGTGAAGCACAGTAGCTGCGTTGATGATCAGGAGGCCGCGTCCGCCCTCTTCAACCCTCAAGTGCATGCGATAAGGTTCATCCGCGGAGGGGGGAGCCTGGTAATGGTAAACACCGGGAGCAATAAGGGAAGGGGGAGAAAATAGATTCTTAAGACGGGCATAAAAGGTATTCATGGGACGCTCCAGTTTTTAAGAAGCCTACTGTGCCAATGGTTGGTTACATTCCCTAAAAATTCACCAATGGTCATATCTAACGAGTTCCGAGAGGGGTTTGCGTTGTTTCTCGCCCGCGGCGTCTTTCGGGTAACCGAGGGGTGTAAAGGCCACCGGCTCTGCTTGATCTGGAAGGCCTAAAACCTCCCGGGCTGCTTGCGGGTCGAAAGCTGCGATCCAGCATGTGCCCAGGCCCAGTTCTGCCGCTTGCAGGGTGAGATGATCAACGGCGATGGCCACATCCACGAGGGTGTAATTTTTTCCATCATAAGCATGTCGAACCCACCCTTTTTCAGGCAAACCGCAGGCGCAGATCACGTAAGGGGCTTCTACAAACCAGGGACGGTCATAGATGCGCAGCAGTTCCTGCTTTCGGGTTTCTGTGGGAACGACGATCAATTGAAAGGGTTGTTTATTTGCCGCTGTGGGAGCCATGCGTGCTGCTTCCAGAACCTGCTTAAGTATCTCATCCTCCACCGGTTTCTCGTCATAATTTCGGGAACTAAATCGCTGGTAAATCAGTTCTGAAAAGTCCATATTTACCTCCATGGAGTATCATGAATTATGAAACGGAAATCTCAATCCAAAAGGGTCGGAGATCGAAGTGCTAGAATTGTCCAACCCCGTGATCTTTTACGGTACAGTTTTTTACTGCGATCCAACATTATAAGTTGGATCGATAAACCTTCCATAAAATTCTAATATAGTTTTTGGTGTGCTGAATGGGTTTAATTTTGCTATCTCCCGAGAGGTAGATCGTCTTGATCGGTACCCAGTCGATGAGAATGTTATGTTCCAAAGACAATAATATCATTTCAACTTCAAACTCGAACCCGCTTTCCTGGCTTTCCAGGACCAATTCCATCACGGGCTTGGTGAGCAGCCGGTACCCAGATTGATTGTCAGGTATATGCTGGGGGTGCACCGCATTTAGAAAAAAACTCCCAGATTGATTGGCTAAACGCCTGACTAACGGCATCTGGGAAAAATCGCGTTTTCCGATGATGAGTTTAGCTCCTGTGGAAGCATACTTTTCCAGAAAAAGGGGTATTTCGCGGGGATCATGCTGACCGTCACCGTCAAGGGTGATCACTGTCTTGTAATCATGTTTGATAGCATATTGAAAGCCCTTCTTTAGTGCAGCGCCTTTGCCGAGATTGGTGGGGTTGTGAAGGAGATTTGCCCCTGCTTGCTGGGCAATTTGAGGCGTGTTATCCGTGGACCCGTCATTAACTACTAATACGGGCATATAAGGCAGGGTTTGTTTTATGGTGGCTGATAAATACCGGGTTTCATTGTATGCGGGTATGATCGCCAAGGTGTTCTTTTTCATAATGGACCGCCGTGGTGGAAATCGACCTTTGAAAAATGAAGTTTTCTCCTATTGTGGTTAGCAGGGACGGCTTTTAGAGGAGCAAACGGGTCGATAAAAGCGTTTCATTCAGGAGGGAACAGGGATGAGTGGATCCGGGTCAACGGTTCCTTTTTGGGCTTTCCAAGCTAATGGGCAACCCCCACCGCATTCAGGCAGAAGGGAGCACTGTTGGCAGGCCTCCGGGACATAATTCCTTTCCCGGATATGAACTGCCAGGTCGTGATTCCAAATCTCGTCCCAGTCCTTTTCCAGGATGTTGCCTAGCGGTTGATAGTAAGATTGGCAGGGCAGCACATCCCCGTTGGGTTCAAGGCACATATTATAGAGTGCAGCAGTGCAGCCTTTGACTCCTAATCCCATATCAAGCGGGTTGAAATGACAGTACTGGGTGGGGGTGTACCAGATCAATCGTTGGCCTGAGGCTTCTGTTTTCTCTTTGGCTAGAGCGAGAAGCCTTTGCAAATCGCTATCCTTCAAACCCGAATCGATATCTTTTCCTCTCCCCGCATAAATGAGGGCATTCAGCCCAAGGGTCGGGACGCCGAGCTCAGATAGGAAATCCAGGGTTTCAGCAATCGACTCCCGGTTGTTTTTGAGCATGGTGGTGTTGGTCATCACATACAGAGGGCTGTCCAGCGCGTTCTTCAGCCCAGCTGTGGTTTGCTCCCAAGCCCCTCTGTGGTTGACCATTTCATCATGTATTTGGGGATCATGGGATTCCAGCGTGATTTGCAAGTGATCCAGGCCGGCCTGAACGAGTTCTGCCAGATAAGAAGAGGCGGACAGGCGGCGCGCGTTGGTATTGAGTCCGGTGATCTGGCCTATCCCTTCTGCATGGCGGATGAGTTCGGGTAGATCCTCTCTGAGAGTGGGTTCACCGCCTGTGAAGACCACATGCGGGATGTTGAGTTCCCAGAGATGATCCAAGACCCGCTTCCATTGCGAGGTGGATAATTCCTTTAAGAACCGCTCCCGTGCGTTGTAGCAGTGGGGACAATCATTGTTGCAGCGGTAGGTTATTGCCAGATCCATGCGGTAAGGAGCGCTGGGGGTGAGGCTGAAAGGCTGTTTGATATCCATTTTCGTCTGGGCGGAGAACGGTTTTCCACGCCCAGAGAGAAATTGTTCAATGTCCTTCCTCAGCCGCACATAATCCTTCTCCGCTTGTTGGTGGGGGACATGGAATGCGCCTTTCAGTATGGGAAGGACCTCTTCAAATGTGTAATCGTGAAGATAATAATATGCCATCAATGTAGCGGTAGGGTTCAGATGCAAGAAGCGGTTTGCGTTGACCAGGAGAGTTCCATGCCCGCTTTTGTCAACCCGTAAATGAAGGCGGAATGTCTCACCATTACGCTGGTGTGAATAAGGGTGCAAACCTTCCGGAGGAGTGTAATTGGGAGAAGGATGAAACAGGTTTTGGAGGAAATTCGAAAAAAAATTTTTCCCGCGGGTAACCATCTACTTTATCTTCCCCCCCCAGCACAAGCACAGGCACATCCCGCGCAGGCACAAGCGCAGGCGCATGAGCCGCCTCCTCCGCTGAAAGATGAGGATGAAGATTTGGGGACCGGGTTCGTCTTTTGAGTGATCCGGTTGGTGAAGCTGGTGATGTTTCCCACAACGTCACTGGAAAAGTTTTCAATGCCGTGGACCATGGAAGCAGCAAATTCGCCGCCGGGTAAATTGGGGAGTGATACACCCTTACCTGTGCCCGTATCAACCGCTGGTCTGCTGCTGGTTTGAGGAACAGACCTGCCGCCGCGGCGGTAGGTGGGGTCATAGCGATGCCACCAGACGGGTACAAAGACAGGACCGCGCTGGAACACTTCCTGGGTTCTATCCTCGAAATCCTCATCAAGCATGGTCCATCCGATGTGATCGCTAAATTTCTCGCTCTTGACTTCCGGTGTATCCGCACTTTCGACTTGTTTCCAGGCTTTTTTGGTGATTTGGCGGTAATAATTCACCGTCTCACGGTGGCTGAACCCTTTCATTTTTTCCCCGACGCTTTCAATGAGCTCGATCATTATGTTTTGCAGCTTGGTCTTCCTTGCTCTTTCCGAGCCTTCTTTAAAGGCTTCAATGAATTGTTTTTCGTAATTTCGCAACGTATTTGGCAGAGGATCCGTGAATGTGAGTTCAAGCGGATCACGGGATGCGACCTCGCCGGCGTTTTTCTGAAGGATGGAGAAGAGGATCATAGTGAAGATTTTATCGACGGGTTTTTCCAGGAGGACCGCGGCTTCTATCGCGGTCAGGCCACGCTTAATGCCATGTCCCTCAATTTCTATTTTCGGCGGCAAATATTCCAATTTCCGTTTTCTCGATCTGACCACCGAGAAGACAATGATAAGACAGAAAAGGACGCCAAACCCACCCATACACAGCAGGGTGACTACAGCTTCCCGGGGGATGCCAATTTGTTCCCAGATGGTTGGTTTGCTGATGGTGGAAGCGGGGACGTATTGACTGGGGAAGGAGGCTCCGAACTTGTACTGCGTATAGGCATTTGCTTCCCTGTTCCGCCAGGTATATGTCACGCGGCCCTGCGTATCGATGCTGGTGATTGGAGACGAGGGAAAGCTATCGGGTGCGCTGTGCCAGCGGGGCTCATCCGGTTCCACACTGGGTGGGAGATGGTAAACCATGGTCAGGTCGGTTGTGCCCGTGACATACTCCTTGCCGAACCAGGTGGGGGAAAACACAGCGCTGGCATATTCATCTTCCTGGGTATCCGGTCGGAGGACGCCAGAAATGTTGGGAATGCGCACATGCAGGCTGCCCCGGTCTCCTGGAGGGATCGCGTTGGCTCCTAATCCAACAGCGAACCCGATTCCGCTCCCCTGGTACTCTTCGCGGGAAATGAAATCCAGGGATTGCCCATTGATTTCTGCGGTAATATTCTCTACCTGGAAATTCCCGTTGGGGACACCCAGATCCACATATTCAATGGGATGTCCGGAAGGTTGATTGGTGAAGACAAACGTGTAATCCAGCGTTAATGTACCGTCTTCGTTCCAGAAAGCGTGGACGACTTCTTTATCGAGACTGAAGTAATAATCTTGGGCTAAGGCTGCTGTGGGGAATAAGAAGACAAGCAATAGGATCCATAAATAAATCTTTTTCTTCATGACAATCCTCCACTGATCACCATTTTGGTTCTTCGGTCAGCTGGTAACTCGTTCCGCAGTAAGGACACTCCACCACAGGTGCTCCGGCAACCATGGATATATTCTCTGAGTCCAAATGACCCCCACATGATTTACAGCTCAGCGTGTCTAGATCGACGTCTCCGGAGAGATCGATTTTCATGGTGACCTCTTCTTTTTCTGTGTCCTTTTTCCTGCCTGTGAACCAGATGATCCCAAAGCCGATCAAAACGAGTATGGATCCCGTAAGGAGGTAGCTTATTTTTCCGTCCTCGGAGAATGTTGCGATGATAAACAATAAACCGATGACAATGAGAATGGAAGCGAAAATATAACCGATGATTTTACCGGCGCTCATGAACTCTCCTTTCCCTGATCATTTCTTAACATGTGTTTTCCTTGCCTGGGGTTTGGCGTTGGAATTACCATTTGTGGTCGTTTGGGTTTGATCTCTTTTTAACAACCCTCATTATACCAATGAATGCTGTGACTTCAGCTCATAAAGGGTTCCAGTTTCAGTACCGGAGTTAAATATTTCAGGGGGGGGAATCCTAGGCTGGTGTATAATTCCAGCTGTGGAAAAGGGAATTGTGAGGAAGGTGTAGGAGACCAAGTATTAACTTGAGGGTGTTTCAGTATTTTGGTCATCGGAGGTGGAAGGGTAATACGGGATATCAGAAAATACCCTGGCGGTGAAAAGGCGGGGTCCGTACCAGGCAATTTGACTTATCTCGTGGAAGATGAAAAGCCGGGTTAGAAAAAGGCCAGCCCTTATTTTAAGCAGCTGAGATAGATTGGAAAGGACGGAAAGGCTTAATCAACACTTAATATGAATATATTGGATTTATTTGATTTTAATCCTAAAATATGGGATATAGGGACTGGGAACAGGATGCGTGTGCGGACAGCTGTCTTGAATTCTAAATTACGGTAATGTTTGAAGCGCGACCGGTCCCTTAATACTATTTTTACTGGGAGGTTGGGTCATGAATTTGTGGGAAGAATATATGATACCAGGGTCTGTAAAAGAGGCTTTGAAAGCTTACTCGAAAGCTGGGGAATCCGGGGCGCTGGTAGCGGGAGGGACAGATCTATTTATAGATCTCAAAGAGGAGGATATCGAGGAAAGACCCCGCCTGTTGATTGATGTCACAGCGATCCCGGAACTGCAGGGAATTGAAATCGGAGAGACGCATGTCCATTTAGGTGCTGCTACCACGCATGCTGAGATCATCTCGCAGGAAGATTTAAGGCAGAATGCGACAGTCCTTGTCGAGGGATGTCAGGTGATCGGAGGTCCACAGGTCCGGAATGTGGCTACCATTGGTGGAAATGTCGCCCATGCTTTACCGGCGGCAGACAGCATGTTGGGGTTGATGGCTTTAGGCACTGAAGTCGAGATCGCGACCTTATTGGATGATGGGGAGGGTATTTCACGCCGTTGGGTGCCTTTAGAGACATTGTTTGCGGGGCCCGGTACGAACACCTTGGTCCCTTATCGAGAATTGATTACATCTTTCCGATTTGAGATTCCAGAAGAAAGGTCAGGTAGCGCATTCCGGCGGGTTATGCGGCCTCAGGGGATCGCGCTGCCCATTATGGGTCTGGCTTGCAAGATTGACCTGGATGAATCGGGGGAGATAATCAAGGAAGCCCGAATTGTTCCCGGTCCCATAGGTCCGGTTCCCACACGAGCAAAAATGACGGAACACGCACTGATTGGAAAAAAGATGAGTCGTGAAGTCTTTCAGCACGCAGAAGAGGTTGCAGGTAAGGAGTGCAAACCCCGCACCAGCAAGCGTAGGGCCACATCTGAATATCGGGTTATGATGATCAAAAGACTTTTAAATAAGGCTTTATGGGCTGCAGCAGACCGGGCGCAGACTGGAGAGGTCCACATTGATCAACCTTTTATTGGCGAGAGGGGAGTGCGTCCAAAAGTGGATGGCTGACTTCATGCGGATGGAATTAACTGGGTAGAACTTGGAGATAATACGCGACTATGACTGCAGATAGACAGAAGAAAACTTTATCCTTTGTGCTCAACGGAAAAAAGACCTCGCTGGAGATCGATCCTTCAAAAACCCTGGCGGAGGTTTTACGGTACGACCTCGGGTTAACCGGTACAAAGATCGGTTGTAATGAAGCGGAGTGCGGTATTTGTACTGTGATCATTGATGGGGAACCGGTCACCTCCTGCGTGTTCCCGGCTCTGAAAGCCCAGGGTATGGAGGTGACGACGATTGAGGGGTTGTCTCACCCCGCCTCCCAATGTGAAGGGGATGGTTCTTGTGGCTGTTCTTCGGTTTCTGAAGAGTTGCTGGGAGAAGAAGAAAGGATTCATGTTCACCCCCTGCAGAAAGCGTTCATTGATCAAGGTGCGACTCAATGCGGTTTCTGTACCCCCGGGATGATCATGACTGCGAAAGCGCTGCTTGACAAAATACCTCAACCTGATGAAGCTCAGATAAAGACCGCTTTGAAGGATACCTACTGCCGCTGTACAGGGTATCGGGCGATCGTGGATGCGGTGAAGCAAGCCAGTGGTCAGTTGGATCACACTCCTCTCCCGAAAACGAAGAGGCCATTGGAAGCGATAGGAAAACCTCTCCCGCGTCCGGATGCAATAGAAAAAGTCGATGGCAGCGCGAAGTTTACGGACGATTATCATTTTCCCGGGATGCTGTATGGGGCTGTCAAGCGGTCTCATGTCCCCCATGCCAGAATCCTGAACATTGATACCTCTAAGGCCCGAAACTTAAAAGGGGTTCATGCTGTACTCACAGCGGAGGACATACCCGGGGACAAAAACCACGGTTTAATCTACAATGACTGGCCTGTTTTGTGCGCGGATAAAGTCAGGTATGTTGGAGATGCGGTGGCTGTGGTTGCTGCAGATAGGCCTGACATCGCGGAGAAAGCGCTGGAACTCATCGATGTGGAGTATGAGATGGTAGATGTCGTCCCGGACCCTGTCTCTGCCGCGAAGCAAGATGCAGCCAACGTACATGAGAAAGGAAACCTTTTGAAACATATCCATGTCAGCCGCGGTGACATTCAGGAAGGGTTTGCCGAAGCGGATGTGGTCATTGAGAACACATATCATACGCCGACAACGGATCACGTTTTCTTAGAGCCAGAATGCAGCATCGCTCGATATGGAGAAGATGGAAAGCTGGAAGTATTTGTCGGATCGCAGATCCCCTTTGAAGATCGGCGTCAGATCGCGAAATCCCTGGACATCAGTGAGGAGGAAGTGCGGGTCAGAGGCACCCTGATTGGAGGAGGTTTTGGCGGCAAAGAGGACATTGCAGGCCAGATCCATGCCACTTTATTGACCCAGAAGACAGGGAAACCCGTTAAAATCCTTTACTCACGCCGGGAATCGTTGATCGCTCATCCCAAACGGCACGCCACGGTGATAACCATCAAGACCGGAGCCAAGAGAGACGGTACCTTGACAGCGGTCCAGGCTGAACTTTACGGGGATACGGGAGCGTACGCCAGCTTAGGTGACAAAGTCATGACCCGGGCCACCACGCATGCCGCAGGACCATATGATGTCGATCATGTGAAGATCGACTGTTATGCTATGTATACAAACAATCCTCCGGCCGGCGCTTTCCGAGGCTTTGGAGTAACCCAGAGCGCTTTTGCGGTGGAGAGCAACATGGATGAAGCTGCCCAGGAGCTTGGCATGGATCCCCTTGAATTTCGCAGGAAAAATGCCCTCCGGATTGGGACAAAAACCACCACGGGGCAGGTGCTCCAGGAAAGCGTGGGCATGGAAAAATCCATCGATCGCATTGAGGAAGAATTAAAAAAACCGTTTGAAGTGGATGGGAAGGAGTATCGCTTTGAGAATCCCTGGAGACCAATAAAAGTGGGTGAAAAGGTCTATGCCTGGGGAATGGCCTCCGCATATAAAAACACTGGCTTGGGGGGCGGTGCCCCTGATACGAGCGGCGCGGAAGTGGAAGTTTTTGAAGACGGCACAGCAGAAATCAGAGCAGGAGGCGCAGAAATTGGACAGGGATTGGTCGGGGTCGTGGTCCAGGTCACTGCGGAAGAATTAGGTCTGCCTTTCAAGAAAGTCAAGGCCTTGATGAGTGACACCGACCTGACCCCTGATGGCGGACCGACTACGGCCAGCAGGCAGACATATACCAGCGGAAATGCGGCCCGATTGGCTGCAGCCAGGGTGCGTGAGATTCTGCTCGGGGTGACAAGCGAGCGGCTTGATGTCTCCCCTAAATCTTTACGCTTCCATGAAGGGGTGATTTCCCACAATGGGGAAAGCGTGCCCCTGGGTGAGGCGGTGAAATGGACGAAGGAGGACGGCCTGGAAGCCAAAGCGCGCGTCATGTATGAAGCACCGAAAACCCAACCCCTTGGCGAACCGGGAGACATGCATTTTGCCTACAGTTACGCTTCTCAGGCTGCTCTCGTTGAGGTCGATACCGGGACAGGTGAAGTGAAAGTGATTCGGATTGTAGGTGCGTTCGACGTGGGTCGGGCTATTAACCCCATGGCTTTGTTAGGCCAGATTGAGGGAGGCGCAGCGATGGGTTTAGGAAACTGCTTGACGGAAGAATTCGTCACTGAAAATGGATATGTCATTACGGATCGGCTCGGGCAATACAAGATGCCCGGCATCAAACACATGCCGGAGTTTGTAACCCACATCATCGAAGAGGAAACGGAGGAAGGCCCATATGGCGCGAAAGGGGTTGGTGAGATCTCCAGCATTCCCACCTCTCCAGCGATCACGAATGCTGTAGCCAATGCATATGGGGTTAGGGTCATGCACCTGCCCCTTGACCAGGACAGTTTGTTACGGGCAAAGAAATCCGGAAAGACAAGGGTTAATTAAGGCACGTTTCACCTCCGCAGGAGGCGGCTGTGACTCAGATTTCCACTTTACAGCTTCGGAAAGGGAGAGAAAAACCCGTCCAGCGGCGGCATCCCTGGATATTTTCTGGTTCTGTGGAGGAAGTCAGGGGCGCGCCCTCTAGTGGGGAAACGGTCCGGATTGTAGATTACCGGGATCAATTTCTCGCCTGGGGGTCATATAGTCCACGTTCACAGATACGAGCAAGGATTTGGAGTTGGGCCGAAGCAGATCGGATCGGCCCTTCCTTGTTTAAAGACAAATTGGAAAAAAGCCTCGTAAAAAGGTCCAGGCTGGATTTTTATAGTCAAGCCTACCGCCTTGTTCATGCGGAATCTGACGGCTTGCCTGGCCTGGTTGTGGACCACTACAGGGACGTCTTAGTGATGCAGATTTTAAGCGCTGGAATCGAGCGCTGGCGGGATGATATTCTGGCCATCCTGGTCGATTTAGTGGATCCGGAAACTATCTATGAGCGATCGGATGTCGCTGTACGGACTTTGGAAGGCTTAGAAGAGAGGACCGGACTGCTCTACGGGCAAGAACCTCCGGAAAAAGTCCAGATTATGGAATATGATCTGACTTTTGAAGTCGATATCCGGGGCGGGCACAAGACCGGCTTTTATCTGGACCAGAGGGCAAATCGAGCACTGGTTGAATCTTTGGTCGAAGAAAAGGAGGTCCTGGATTGTTTTGCTTATACGGGGGGTTTTGCTGTCCATGCTCTAAAGGGCGGAGCGAACTCCGTCACTTTGATAGAGTCCTCAACCGAGGCCTTATCCCAGGCGAAGGAACATTTCCTGCTGAACGATCTCCCTCTGAGTAAAGGTAGCTTTATCGAGGGAGATGTGTTTGAGGAATTGAGAAAACTACGTGACAGGGCTGTGAGCTTTGATTGCCTTATCCTGGATCCTCCGAAGTTCGCACCAACTGCCTCCCATGCGGATCGGGCAGCCAGGGGGTACAAGGATATCAATCTCCTGGCCTTCAAACTCTTAAATCCCGGGGGTATCCTGTGCACTTTTTCATGTTCCGGAGGAATTGATCGGCCTTTCTTTCAAAAGATCCTCGCGGATGCGGCTTTGGACGCCGGGGTTCATGCTACAATACAAAGGCAGCTATGGCAGGATATGGACCACCCTGTGGGGCTAAATTTTCCTGAGGGTTCTTACCTAAAAGGTTTCGTCATCCGTGTGGAGGGATGAAGGAGAGGTGGCTATGCAGCTGGCAAAGGGTCAGAGTTTGGTGGAATACGCGCTGATTTTTGTCATTGTGGTAACCATTGTCATCATTTTGCTAACTTTTTTCTCGCCAGAATTGACTGAGATGTACAGCAATGTCATCGAAAATATTTAAACCGGCAGTCATGAATCCATGGAGTTAAACTAAAAGCGATTTCTAAAGCACGACTGACCGGACTCGACCGAGGCGTTTACAAATTGAAAAGGGTTGTTATATAGGGGGTTATTTATCAGGATTGGAGGGGGTTTTCTGGGAAGGGTCATGGACATAAACCCAATCGCCAATTTCTGCCCAATCATACAGCCAGTGTGCATCTCCGACGGATAGATTAATGCATCCGTGAGATTGGGGATATCCCAGACGAGCTCGCCAGTACGCTCCATGAAGGGCTCTTCTCTCGTCATAATACATCGTCCAG
This sequence comes from Anaerolineales bacterium, assembly GCA_046483045.1. Taxonomy (GTDB): domain Bacteria; phylum Chloroflexota; class Anaerolineae; order Anaerolineales; family UBA11858; genus B10-G9. The sequence goes on from JAWODY010000083.1 coordinate 19,918, forward strand.
GGTACATTCTCCAGGTAATACCAATCGGATTTATCCTCTGCAAACATCCCCTGCATGTTGGTGATAGGTAATTTTTCGTAGATTTTAAATTTCCCTGGATACGTCCAAAAATCAGCCACTCCACTGGCCATCAAGGTGGCGAAGATCAATTCTCCTTCCTCGTACACGGAGATCGTTTGTTCATATAGATTGGCTTCTATCCAGCGAACCCAGTCGGTTCCCGATGGGGGGGTGGGATCTGGTGTGACTTTGGCGATCGCTGTCTGGATGATCCACTCGTCGGGCCCTACCATGTACCAGTCCCACCTTCCCACGGTCTGCGTGTCAAAGATGCGTACGATTTCCAGGTGTTCCAGGACATGTCCTGTGTAATCGTATTGATCGTACCCTGGTGTCCTTTTCGTTTCCACTTCCCCATGTTTGGAAAAATAATTTAACACCCACCCAAATTCGCCTTCCGGGGTACGGGTGAATTCTACACCCTGGAAGGTGGGGGTCCTGGTGGGGGTGATGTATGTGGAGGACATCCATCCATATTTCGTTTTGAAGTATTGTCTTCCCTGCTGGTATACGCTGTCGGTATAGGAAACATAGTTAAAACCTGGGATTGTCTTCCGGACAATACTTTTCGTGTTTGATTCAACCGCACTGCCCAGTGTTTGATAAATGGGAGCGCGTTCTTCCTCCACGACTGCATAATCGAATTCCACTTCATTTAATCTCGGATCTGGGGGCCTTACAGGCAGAGGGGTTTGGGGAAAGGTGACCCCGATCTTTGCCATCTCCGTCAGGTATTGAGCGGGGCCAAGAGGAAGGCAATCAGCGGACCCATTCATGTACACGCCGGGAGCGCATAGGGGGGCAGGTTCTCTCTCCTCTTCCACAGCAGAGACACCGGCCGGGGCCAAGAAAGAGAGAAGGAAAAAGACAAGCAGAAGGGAACGCCATAACGGGGTTGACTTCATAAGTAAGGGAATTGTAGTAGGTTTTGAGGAATTGTGAAGAGCACACTCACGAATTGTTAACGCTGCAGCTCTGCGGGTAAATGCTGGATATCGATGACAGCATCATCGCAAAAAATCATCGCCCGTTCGATCACATTTCTCAGTTCGCGGATGTTTCCCGGCCAGTTATAAGACTTTATCAGTTTTAACGCCTCCGGTGTGATCCCTTCCACATTCAATCCCATCTGAGGATTGTTTTGTTTGATAAAATGCCCCGCCAAAGCGGGAATATCCGTAGGGTGTTTCCGGAGCGGAGGGATCTCAAGGTTAAGCACCTTCAGCCGATAATAAAGGTCCTCCCTGAAGGTACCTTTTTCTATCAATTTGGGAAGATCTTTGTTAGAGGCTGCCAATATTTGGACATCTACATGAATCGAGGTCGTGCTTCCCACCCTGCGGAAAGACCTTTCCTCAAGGGCCCGGAGGATCTTGGCCTGCATGTCCTCTGACATGGAGGATATTTCATCCAGGAACAGGATCCCTTCATCGGCCACCTCCATCAGACCTCGTTTTCGTTTTTGAGCGCCCGTAAACGCGCCAGCTTCATGGCCGAATAACTCGGATTCAAGCATCGTGTTCTGAACCGCTGCGCAGTTGATGTCGATGAACGGTTTATCAGAACGGGAACCCATGCGGTGGATGGCTTTCGCCAGGACTTCTTTTCCTGTGCCTGTTTCGCCGGTAATCAAGATCGACGTCGATCTCTTCGCTGCCCGCTGTGCTTTCCTGAAAACTTCTTTCATGGCATCGGAGTTGATGACGATTGTATTCAGCTCTTCCCGCTGAGCTTTGCGGAAGTGATTTAATTCCTCCCGCATATCGACGATGTCCTGGGCCCGTTCGATCGACTGCTCTAAGCGTTCGAATTTGATTGGTTTTTGAATGAAGTCATGGGCACCGTTCTTCATGGCCTCAACCGCCATATCGATGTCCCCGTAGGCTGTAATCATGATGATGGGGGGTCTATTGGGAAGCTGACGGGTTTCTGAGAGCAGGTCCGGTCCATATCCATCAGGCAGGCGCACATCCAGGAGGATGATGTCCGCCTCTTGGGCGCTGATATGTTCCCTTGCCGTTTCAAGATTGGCGGCAAGCAAAACTTCATACCCCTCCGATTCGAGGTAGCTTCCGATGTTGTTGCGGGCGTTCTCTTCATCATCAACAAGTAAGATCGTGGCTGTCATTCTGTTTGCTCCTCAGATTTTGTCCCTGGCAGGATGATGCGAAAAGAGGTGCCTTCCGGCATAGGATTCAGGTCTATTGTCCCCTCATGCATGGTGATGATCTGTTTTGTGATCGATAGACCTAAGCCTGTCCCGTCAGGTTTGGTGGTAAAGAAGGGTTCAAAGATATGTTTCTGGATTTCCTGGGGAATACCTGGGCCTGTGTCAAGCACATCGATTTGAACGGCCGGGTTCCCATCCAGTTTGCGGTGGGGTTTCATACGGATGGATAAAACGCCGCCGTCCGTTTCTTCCATGGCACGAACAGAGTTGCTGATTAAGTTGTTAAACACCTGTCCTAGAGCGCGGTAATCACCCAGGACTTTGGGGAGGTCCCCTTCAATCTTTGTGACATGTTTTACCCGGGTTCTCTTCATGCGAGGGTACCAGCGGTTCAGGATTTGATTGATCAAGTTAGGAAGGTCAATGGGTGTCCTCTGGTAACTTTGGGATTTTGAAAAGGTGAGGACCGTGTCAACAATGTGAGTCAAGCGGTCGCAATCATCGTTCAATCCCTCTATTACTTGGCGGTTAGGGTCATTTCCGGGAAGTGTTTTGTCCAATAACTGAATTCCGGATGTGATGTTATTTATGGGATTTCTGATTTCGTGGGCGAAGATGGCATTCATTTGACCTACCAGCGCTCTGCGTTCTAGCTGTTGGGTGCGAATGCGAACTTTTTCTTCTTTGCTGATATCCTGGAGGAAGATGAGTACCCCTTGCACGTCCTTGGAGTGAGGCGTGAGGACAGGGAATGTCTTAATTTGGGAAGGGAAAACGCTCCCGTCCCTGTGGTGAATCTCCAGATGGCCAAGATCATGGGTGGGAATCCCGTCCAGGGCGTCCTGCAGAGCAGAGGGCAGACGGTCAGCGCCGATGATCACATCATCGATGTGCCGACCCAAAATTTCCTCTTCCGCATAACCCAGGATCTGTTCTGCAGCGGGGTTTGCCTGTTGAATGGTCAGGTCCGTGTTGAGGTAGATCGCTCCCTCGGGGATGTTCGTCCGGATCGTCTCACCAATCGACTTCTGTGCTTCATGATCGGATAACCTTTCGTGCAGGTTATTGGTGAGCAAGAAGGTGTCCAGCACCCCTTGGGTAACGGTTGCAAGCAATTTTATGAGCGTGATTGATTCTTCTTCCCTGGGCGGTGAAGTGCCCCGGGGGCCCATCGCAACTAACAGTCCGGTTACGGATTGAGCGCCCTTAAGGGGCGCCAGGACCAGAAATGAAGATTGATTTGTTTTTGAACTTTCCTGCAGCGGGGATAAAGGGGATTTGAAGGGGGGAGAAAACTGAAAATCCTGATAATGAGAAAAATAGTCCGCGGTTGAAATGGTTTCTGGGAGATAGTTTTCTGCATCACAGATGGCGATCGCTTTTAATTGAGGGTGATTTGAAGAGACCGTGTAAATCGCAAATGACTCAGCTGTGAGAAGTTCCTTACCCAGCTGGACAATTTCCTGCAGGGCCTCTTCCAGCTTTTGGTCCTGTAGGACGCGGGATAATTCAAGGATGTTTTTGAGCCTTTTTTGGGCGCTTTTTTTGTCAAGTCTCTTCCGTCTCTCCAGGGAGGCGGGCTTGATCTTGTACATGGATAGGCGTTTGGTTTTCCCGATTTTGAATGCCTGGACACTGGTGTTGATTTTCTGTTTTCGCCTGTTGATCAAATCGACTTCATGGCCCTGGATGCTGTGAAGCTCAAGTGCGGAGGATTCGTTGTCCTGGACGTTTACGATTTGGGGGAGCAGGGTTTCCAGGTGAAGTTTGAGGAGTTCATCACGTGTATACCCGGATAATTCCGCGATGTGCCGGTTTGCGGCAAGGATTTTCAAGTCGGGGAGGGAGACCAGGACAGTGGGGTCCGTGGTCATGTCCAGCAGGTGATTAAGCTCACTGGGTTTCAATTCTAAATCATCAAGCGGATTGCCCTGGTTCGATAGGATAGAGACCATGAGTTTCGTTTTCTAGCGCAGTCGTGAAGAAAGGATGCCTTCCATGGATCGATATTTTGCGACCGTTCTCCGGGCGATTTCATACCCATTACCCTTCAATTCTTCTGCCAGTTCCGCGTCGGTCAGCGGGGTGGTTTCTTCTTCTACCAGACGGCAGAGGATAGTTCGGATGGGAAGGCTGCGGTCAAAAAACCGCTGCAGAGGAATAATCTTATTATTTGGTAATTGGACGGATTTATCGGATACAGCCCGGGAGATCGTGGATTCGTGTACATCAAGGAGTTCTGCCATTTCCGCTTGGGTTTGGGGGTGGAGTTTCGCTGGATCCCCGCTGAGGATGAAAGCACGCTGTCCTTTGACAAGGACAGACATCAGCTGCTCCATGGTGTGATTTCTTTGCTGGAGGCATTTAATCAACAAAGATGCACCTTCCAGGTCTTTTCCCCAGGCCTGTTTTTTGTCTTGAGGGGCTTCTTTTTGCGCCTTTCTGAAAAGAGGATTGACGCGGAGCGTTCCCCGGTAGGGACTGATAATTTCCACGATCAAGCGCTTCCGGGGTGAATTCTCCTGGATTTTGATGATGATGTCTGGACGGTGATAGGCTTGTGGCGGTGCTTCACTCTGCTGCCGGTAGTCTCCCCAATAAGCCCGAGCGGGATATGGGTTCAGATTGTCGCGTATGAAATTCGCAATTTGCTCAGCATGTTCGTGAGAGGTATCCAACAATTTGGCCAACTTGCGGTAACTGTGTTTGCTGAGATCTTTCATGCCTTTTTCAATCGCTTCTCGGGTCAATACCGGCACATCTGATGTTTTTTCAAGCATTTCGAGTTGGATTAAAAGCGCTTCTTTGGGGGAGGAAGCGCCTACGCCCAACGGGTCAGCATGCTGGATGATCTTGCTCACGCCAGAGACTTTCGAGGTCGGGACGTGATAAAATTGGCTGATTTCGCTGAGAGGGGTGGTGAGCAGCCCGTCCTCATCCAGGTTGTTAAGGATGTGTGCAGCGATCAAACGTTGGTCTTCTTTTAGTTCAGGGGCAATTTGGCGGAGTACATAGGTGGGTAGATCGTCCACTTGGGGGATGTAATTATCCCGGGAAAACCCGTTTCCGCTTGCAACTCGATTCCTTTCTTTCCCGGAGATGGAGGGGAAATCCTCTTGAGAGGAGACGAAGACGATGGGGTCCTCTGTGGTGAGTTCATAAGGCTGGCTGCAGACAGGGCAGGGGCCGGGGGTCGTGAGGACCCTGCCACAGTTAGGGCAGCGGCGTTCTTCAACGATTTCCAGGGCGGGGTTATTGGCTAGCTCCGTCTCGATTTTTTGCTGGATCTCCTGGGAGGTCATTTCTAGCAGAGACATCGTCTGCGCTAAATGAGCTGTGACCTGGGGCCGGAGTTCTTGATTTTGAATTTGAAACATAAGATCCTCCTTCTGAAGTATAGCCTGCTTTGCTTTAAGTTGCAAGGATTGTGCCAAACTGGTTGCAAGGCTTATGCCAGTTTGCATAAAAGAGCCATAAATGGAGAAGATCAACGTTCAGAAAGCGGGTGGGAGGGGGAGGAGGAGGCAAAGATGTGCGGGTGGTAAAATGAAAAAGGTCAATAAATACGGAAGAGTTTAGAATTCAACGAAGATTTGAACCAAAAAAACTGCGTATAGCCAATTACACCTCGCGATTATGTTTTCAAAACACCCATTAACCAAAATCATAGTAATTTTTCTTATCTATTTCTGCTTTTATGGCTGCCAAAGCGTTGAAAAGTCCCCAGAAAAGACCAAACCTGATTTCAATGAAAACAGGGCGTACCAGGATATAAAAAGACAGCTCTCATTTGGATCGCGAGCTGTGGAAACTCCGGGCCATGAGCAGGAAGTTCGATGGATCATCACAACGTTGAAAGAGTCGGGGTGGGAAGTGGAATTACAAGTGGGTGAGATGATGGGCCACCCTGTCCAAAATGTAATTGCGTATCGCCAACAGGGATTTGAGTACATTCTTCTGGGAGCACATTATGACACCCGGCTGTACGCGGATCAGGACCCGGATCCTGAGCTGCACAAAGAACCTGTACCAGGCGCGAACGACGGCGCTTCTGGTGTGGCTGTGCTCTTGGAGCTGGCCCGGGTGCTGCCGAAGGAGATGGACATCCCGGTCCGCTTGGTTTTTTTCGATGCAGAAGATAATGGTGATATCCCTGGTTGGGATTGGATCCTGGGTTCCAGAATGTACGTGGAAAAGATGGAAACCCATCCTCGGATTGTACTCATCTTGGACATGATCGGAGATGCAGACTTAAACCTTTATTATGAAATAACTTCCCAGCGGGAAATCCAAGAAGAGATCTGGACCATCGGGAGGGAGTTAGGCTACGAGGAATATTTCAACCCGTCTCCAAAATATGCCGTAATCGATGATCACACCCCCTTTCTCAATCAGGGTATTCCTGCTGTGAATATAATCGATTTTGATTATCCATACTGGCATACCACGTCCGACACCCCGGACAAAGTGTCTCCTGATAGTTTAGAGGTTGTGGGCGAGACGGTGCTCCAGTGGTTGATGAGACAAACAGAAGATGTTGAGGAGTGAGTTGGCAAATGTGCTGACCTGTCGTACACTATATATACGATCCGTCGCCTGACAGGGACGGTTTGATCACTGGACCCGATATCTTGAGGAGAAAAAATAGATAATTCATGAATGAAACCGTGAGAACAGAGCGCTTAAAGAGTGATCGTGCCTTGCTGGTAGGTGTTGATTTATTTTACGATGACAATTTATTATCGCTTGAAAATTCATTGGCAGAGTTACGGCGATTAGCGGATACCGCTGGTTTTCAAATTGCAGGCCAGGTCACACAAAAATTAGATCATCCAAATCCCAAGACGTTTATTGGCTCCGGAAAAGTAAAAGAAGTGAAACGGATTGTCCACGAATTGGAAGTGGATGTGGTCCTTTTTGACGACGAGTTGTCCCCACGACATCAAAGAGAATTAGAAGAAAACCTCGGCGAGGAAATCCGGGTCATAGATCGAACAGCGTTGATTTTAGATATATTTGCCCAGCATGCCCAGACAAGGGAAGGGGCCCTGCAGGTGGAATTAGCTCAATACGAATACCGCCTGCCGCGATTAACCCGGGCTTGGACCCATCTTGTCCGTCAGGCAGGTGGAGGTGGGGGAAGAACGGGAGGAACAGCGGGAGTTGGGTTGCGGGGACCGGGGGAGACACAGCTGGAGGCAGATCGGCGGGAGATCCGGCGCCGGATTAGCCATCTCCGGCAGGAGTTAGAAAAAGTTCGAGCGCACCGGAAACGGTACCGATCGCGAAGAAAAGAATCCAAAATTCCTGTCGTCTCTTTGGTTGGCTATACAAATGCTGGAAAATCTACCCTGCTGAACCAATTATCAGACGCAAATGTTTACGTTGCGAATAAACTTTTCGCTACCCTGGATCCCACCACCAGGCGGGTGGAGTTGCCCGATGGATCACCAACTTTGTTTACCGATACAGTAGGGTTCATACAAAAACTCCCCACGACGCTGGTGGCTGCTTTTCGGGCCACACTGGAGGAGATAGCGGAGGCGGATCTTCTGCTGCATGTCTTGGATATAACCCACCCGCAAGTCCAAAAACACGCGGAGGCAGTTCATCAAACCTTGGTAGAGATACACGCGGATCATATCCCTGTGATACCGGTTCTAAACAAAATAGACCGGTTAACGCATCCTGATGAGGCGAGGCGAAACCTGGAGTATTTTCCTAACGCGGTGGCTATTTCAGCATTGCACGGGGATGGGATTGGAGATTTGCTCCAGACGGTAAAAAACAGGCTCTATGAATCATATGAGCCAGTTCTGGTTGAATTACCCTACAACAAGGGGGAGTTGATCTCTCTCTTTCATGAAGAGGGACACATTGAGCAGCTGGAAAACAAATATCAGGGGGTATTCATTCAAGGACGAATACCGCTCCGGCACGCCGCTAAGTATAAACCCTATCTGATTGAAAAGGATTAAGAGCGGATGGGGGAATTAGGGGATACGGGGACCTGCTTTCAGAACATTGGCTGGGATTTTATCTTCATACCGCTTGATATTTTCCTGAAACTTGACAATTAATTGGCGGTATTTTCTGTGGTAGGCATCACGATCATCCCACATGGAGATAGGTTGTAATATATCCCCGGGCACCCCTGGACAGGATTCCGGGATGCTGAACCCAAAGTAGGGATCCTCCCGATAACTGACTTTCAAGAGGTCTCCGTTTAATACAGCATCCAGTAAAGCCCGTGTGTATCTGATGCTGATCCGTTCCCCAACGCCATAAGGCCCTCCCACTAAGCCAGTGTTTATCAGCCATGTTTTGACGTCGTGTTTATCAATTTTTTCACGCAGCAATGAGGCATAGTAGGCAGGGTGATGGACCATAAAGGGGGCTCCAAAGCACGCGCTGAATGTCAGCTCTGGGGATTCGCCCACACCCGCTTCTGTCCCCCCAACTTTGGATGTGAAACCCGATATGAAGTGGTACAGGGCTTGGGACGTGGAAAGTTTTGCTAAAGGGGGCATCACCCCGTAGGCGTCGTAGGTCAGGAAAACGATGTTCCGGGGATGCTCTCCCCGTTTTTCCGGTATTGAATAATCGATACAATGAAGCGGGTAGGAGGCTCTTGTGTTCTTCGTGATCGTGTTGTCAAAGAGGTCAATCTCCCTTGTCACCGGGTCGTATATTACATTCTCCAGGATGGTGCCAAATTTATGGGTGCAGGCATGAATATCAGGTTCATCTTTGGGGGAAAGGTCGATGACTTTTGCATAAGACCCATCTTCAAAATTAAAGATTCCCTTATCATCCCAGCCGTGTTCATCGTCCCCAATTAATCTCCGGTTTGGGTCCGCAGAAAGGGTGGTTTTACCGGTCCCGGAAAGGCCGAAAAACAAAGCTGTATCCCCTTTTGGCCCCACATTTGCGGAGCAATGCATGGTCAGGACACCTTGTTTGGGGAAAAGGAAGTTAAGGGCGGTGAAGATCGATTTTTTGATTTCACCCCCATATCCTGTGTTTCCAATCAAGACAAGCCGCTTTTTGAAATTAAGAAGGATGAATGTCTCGCTGTTAAAGGGATGTTTCTTGGGATTCCCTTTATAGAAGGGAGCGGAGAGGACGGTGAATTCAGGGACGTGAGATTGGAATTCTTCCTTAGACTCAGGGGTGATAAACATGTTGTGAGTAAATAATCCCTGCCAGGCCTGAGTGCTGATGACACGAATGGGGAGTTTATAATTCTGACTTGCCCCCGCATACCCATCTTGAATGAAAAGGTCTTTTCCTTTTAGGTAGGATTTCATCTTTTGAAAGACGTTATCAAAGGCTTCTTCGGGAAAAGGAACATTGTACTCGCCCCAGGAAATCTCATCTTGAGTGGTTTCCTCTTCCACGATAAATTTGTCACTGGCTGCCCTGGCCGTGTGTTGTCCAGAACGCACGACAAGGGGACCTGCTTTGGTAAGTTTTCCTTCCCCCCGGAAGATGCTCTCCTCGTAATAAGCTTCAGGAGGTAGGTTCCAGTATGCTGTCCTGTACCCGTCCAAACCATGACGGTCTAGATCAAAATCACTTTTTCGCTTCCGAGCATATTTATGAAAGGGAGATGACTGTGCTTTCATGCTTTTCTTTTCCTTATCTAACGGATGTTCTTTTCCAGCTGCATGTGTGTTTCTCACTTCCCATGGTGATGGAAGAAGGGGCGCTGTCATCGATTGCCCAGCGAATACGGTCCAGGCTTTCGTGGATTTGGTCTTTAGAGCAGGTGTAACTGAGCCGCAGATGCCCTTCCAGTCCGAAAGCGGTGCCTGGAACGGTGACCAGGAAAGCTTTTTCTAGAAGGAGTTCTGCAAGTTCCTCAGAACTCTGATAATAGGCGCTGAAGTCAGGAAAACAGTAGAAGGTTCCCCCGGGTTGGATAAGTTTCAGCCCCGGGATCTCTTTCAAGCCCGAAAGCATCAGGGAACGGTTGTCACGGATGAAGGTATTGAGTTCCTGCACCGTTTCATGACCCTTTTCCAGGGCCCCCCGGGCCCCTTCCTGAAGCAATACGGAAGCGCCCGAGGTCGTATGTCCTTGAATTTTTGTCATCGCTTGGATAAGAGGTTCGGGACCGATGGTCCAGCCAACCCGGAAACCGGTCATCCCGTAAGATTTTGAGATCCCGTTGATAACGATGATATGCGAATCCTCAATCGGGCGGGAGGTGAAAATGTATCCCGGGACCCATTTCTGATCATTGAAGACAAGCTGGTGGTAGATGTCGTCCATGATCAGGTACAATTCCTGACTTTCACAATAGTCGACGAAGGCTGCGATCACTTCCGGGGGGTATACGACACCGCTAGGGTTGTTAGGGCTGTTAAGAATAATAGCTTTCGTCCTGGGGTTGACAGCCCGGGAAACGTTCGCCAGATTCGGTAATAGCTGTTCGTCAGGGGGAATGGGTATGGGAATGCCGTCTGCCAGTTTGACCATTTCCGGGTAACTGACCCAATAGGGAGCGAGCAGGATGACCTCATCGCCGGGGTTGAGAATGGAATAAAGGAGATTGTAAAGGGATTGTTTCGCACCCGCTGTAACGATGATATTGTCCAGGGCCGGTGTGCGGCCGTAATATTTTTTCGTATAGTCTTTTATGTTTTCCTTCAGAGAGGGAAGACCGGCTGTGGGGCCGTATTTTATCTGCCGCGAATTGAGCTTATTTTGGGAATATTGGACCGCGCTCAGTGGGGCATCATTCAGGGGTTCTCCAATACCGAGATGGATGATTGATTTCCCAGATCTCTCTAGTTTCTGCGCCTTCTCGTTTAGCGCTAGGGTCGGTGAGCGGCTGATTTGGCGAGCTTTGTTACTGATATTCATCTAGAAAAAGTGTTCCTTTACGGTTGCGTGATGACTGGTTAGGACCGGTTTAGTGAATATGATTACGGAGCCTGAAACTAGAAGATGGGGTACCTCAGGTGGTGTGGGTAACTTTAGTCAGGCCTCTTGGTTGATCTGGGTCAAAACCTTTCTCTTTTGCCAGTTGATGGCAGAACAGTTGAGCAGGTTGGATACCCACAATGGGCGTGAGCCATTCTGGGATGCCCGCAGGGAGGGGGAGAGGTGTGTTCGCCAAATCAAGCGCTTCTTGTTTGTTGGAAATTAAAAACAGGTCGATTTCATGTTCCTCTTTGAGTTCACCGAGCAGCGTGAACATGTCTTTGTACACAGCGCCTTGAGGAGCAATGGCGAAAACTGGAAACCCCGCAGTCACCATTGCTACAGGCCCATGTTGAAAATCAGCGGAGGAGTACGGTTCTGCCATGACGTAAGTGAGTTCTTTCAACTTCAGTGACCATTCATACGCGGTGGCGTAATTAAACCCGCGACCGAGTACCACACACTGGTCCATGTAGCGGTAGCGCGGGACCGCGTTTATCATCAGGGAATTATTTGCCAGGATCTTTGAAGACCAGGCAGGGAGAGCTTCGATTTCATCCCACCGATTTTGGTCGTTCTGCCAGGCAGCTGAGAGCATGGCGATGGTCTGTAGTTGAGCAGTATACGTTTTGCTGGCAGCCACCGCTTTTTCTGTCCCGGCATGGATGTCGAGCACATAGTCAGAAACATGGGCCAGAGGAGAGTCCACTTTATTTGTAATCGCTAAGGTGCGGCAGCCTTGTTTTTTGCCCTCTTCCACGACCGCTAAAATATCCGGTGATTGACCGGATTGTGAAATACCCAACACCAATTTATCTTTGAGATCGGGGGGCTGTTTGTAAAGGCTGAACAGAGAAGGGGTTGCCAATGTGACTGGGATCCTGTTGAACGCACCCCAGACATATTTTGCATAGCGGGCTGCGTTGTCAGATGTTCCTCTGGCTGCTATAAAAATGTCCTTTACAGGACCGATCTCCTGGAGCATGTCCGGGATCTTATCCCGGTTAGCCTGGTACATCTCATCGAGAATCTTCGGCTGTTCGTGAATTTCTTCGTATAGGGACATATCTACTCCGTGCTCACTCTGGATATTTTTGCACCCAAACTGCTTAATTTCTCATCAATCCGCTCATACCCTCTGTCAATCTGACCCACATTGCGGATCACGGACGTGCCCTTGGCCGCGAGGGCTGCCAGAACGAGCGCTAAACCAGCCCTGATATCCGGGCTGTCCACGTTGCCGCTGATCAGCTCTGAAGGACCATTGACGATGCAGCGGTGCGGGTCACAAAGTACGATTTGGGCGCCCATACCAGTTAATTTATCTGTGAAATACATCCGTCCTTCATACATCCAATCATGAAAAAGCACATTTCCTTCTGACTGGGTGGCGATCACGATGGCGATGCTCATCAGATCTGATGGGAAGGCCGGCCAGGGCATGACACTGATTTCTGGGATCCCGCCCCGGAAGTCAGTTTTCATGGTCATGCGTTGTTGGGAGGGAACATGGATGTCCTTTCCTTCCACGTCCCAGTGTACCCCCAGACAATCGAAGACAAGTTCAATCATATCGAGATATTGGGGTCCCGCTTCTTTGATGGTGATTTCACCCCCGGTCACGACCGCCGCCCCTATCAAGCTGACCACTTCCATGTAGTCAGGGCCAACCGTATATTCTCCACCGTCTAGCGACGGCACCCCTGTGATATGCAGGACATTGGAGCCTACATGTTCAATGTGAGCTCCTAAAGAATTCAGGAAATGGCATAACTCCTGAACATGCGGTTCTGAGGCAGCGTTGCGAAGGATGGTTTTTCCCGAAGCTGTGACAGCTGCCATGATTGCGTTCTCCGTGCCGGTTACGCTTGCTTCATCCAAGAGGATCTCATTTCCCTGTAATCCTTCTGTAAAAAAGGTGAAGACCTTATCATTTTTTCGAAAATCAGCTTTTACTCCCAGGGATTCCAGGGCCAGGATGTGGGTGTCAATCCTCCGGCGCCCGATCACGTCTCCTCCCGGCGGGGGGAGGATGAGTCTCCCTTCTCTGGCAGACATGGGGCCGGCCAGGAGCACCGAAGCGCGTATTCGACTGCATAGAACAGGATCCAAGGATTGTGATTTTACATTCTTGGCATGTAGTTTCCAGGAATGGTCTTTGAGGTGGGTGATTTCTACACCTAAACAAGACAAAAGGCCCCGCATGGTCTTCACATCATTGATCTCTGGCACATTATGCAGGACTACGGGTTGGTCCGTCAATAAACAGGCAGAAAGCAGAGGGAGAGCCGCGTTTTTATTTCCAGAGGGCGTGACTTCTCCCTGTAAAGGGATTCCACCTTGAATGATGAATTTATCCATGACTGACCGCCTTTTAAGGGTGTAACAGAAGTTGCCCAAAAGATTGTAGCGTTTTTTAGGGACTTTGAAAAGATGAGCCTTTGTTTGCTGGGCGCATGCGCAGGCGTTCTCCTCGTTTGAGACCTAAGATCTCGGCTGCGGAGGCCTGGTTTGAAACGATTTCAATCAGCCCCGTGCTTCCCACCACGGCTGCGCAACTCTCTTTCTTTACATCAGCAAATGTGTTTATAAGAGGCAGCTTTTCACCGCTGGGGAGGATGACTTGAAGATCCGAAGCTGCGACTTCGAAATCGGGAAGGGAACCAAGCCAAGCGTTAAATTTCAATATTCCTGATGGGGTCTTGTTGAATCTCCCTAAACTCGTGAGCACGTTTCCAAAGCGATCGTGCGTGAGCACTTCACCGACCAGGATTTCTCCTTGCTGTTTCAGTGTGGGTCTGGGAAGGTGGACCAAATTGGATACCTGGGGACCAAATTCAGACCCTTTGACCCCCGCTGCAGCATGAGCAGCAGCAGGTGCAAAGATATCCCGACCGTGAAATGTTGCGCTTTGAGCATGATACTGATATCTGGGATTCTTCAACTGCCAAGCTTTTGACTCGGTGTTGACAAGGTAGCTGAAGACTCCATTATCTGGACCAATGAAAATGCGGTCATGAGTTTCAAGGCAGATTGCTTTTCGGTCGGTCCCAACGCCCGGATCGATGACGGTCAAAAAAACACTATCCTCCGGAAAGTGTGAATATGTCTGCCAGAGCAAAAGCGCCCCCCGTTGGATGTCACCTGGATCAACCCGGTGTGTGAGATCAATCTGCTGCGCACGGGGAGAGATCTGAGCGATGACCCCTTTCATAATAGCCACAAACGGGTCTGCTGCACCAAAGTCGGTCAGGATCACAATGGGGGGGTGGGGCATTCTTCCTCCATGAGGTGTAAAATGCTGTAGATGAATTATAATACGGGCATGCTCTCTTTACTATGGGTGACGGGTTTAGGTTGGATAAGCGGCGCTGTGGTCAACTACCTGGCGGATGTGCTTCCCAGGACAAGGACGTTTTCCCAACCAGCTTGCGATAATTGCGGCGATCAGAAATCATGGATTACGTTTTTATGGCCAGACCGGTGTGATCAATGCGGCAAAGGTGGAACGACACGGACCTGGATTGTCTATTTCACAGGATTGGTCGTCTCTCACATCTTATGGCAGTATCCACCAGATAGGTTGGGTTATTTTATCGGTTTGCTGTGGATGACATATTTTGGGCTGGTGGCTGTGATTGATATTGAACACCGGTTAATCCTTCACCCCGTCAGCTTGGTCGGGGGGGTAATGGCGCTGATCCAGGGAATGATATTACATGGTTTGGAAAGGACGCTCAAAGGGGGCGTATTGGGTTTCCTGATCATGTTAGCCTTTTATTTTTTCGGCGTCTGGTTCGTGAGGATATTATCTCGTCACAGAGGAGAAGAGAGCGATGAAGTGGGGCTGGGGTTTGGCGATGTAAACTTGGCGGGGGTGATGGGTTTGCTACTCGGCTGGCCTGGAGTTTTGGCTGGGTTGGTGCTCGCAATCTTGCTCGGGGGAGCAGCCAGTGGATTATATATACTTGGTAAGTTACTTGGAAAGCGATACACACCTTTTGATGCCTTGCCCTATGGACCTTTTTTGCTGCTCAGTGTGATTTACTTGTTATACATAGCAGGGTGATGGGGGAAACAATTTTTCTTAGAGTACTAGAAACATTACAGGGCCATACATTTCCGGAGGGAAATACCCCACGCCCTTGAAAACGGGTTGAAACAGTGCTCTCATTTTTCTAAAGAAAGGGAGGTGGAGTGGGAAAACGCCTTTCATTTTTGTTAGAAAACCTTTTTCCTCCTTGGATCCCTCAACCTCACATTACATCTTTGTTATGCCCTATTCCTTTATTATTGAAATTGCGTAATAATATAAATAACCCTGTAAAGAAAATAAAAAGCATAGGACAAACTAGGACCGGATCTGATGGTAAACACATTGAGAGGGAAAAATTCAGACATTGAAAAAGGACAGAATGGTCAGGGCATGGTGGAATTTGCTCTGGTTTTCCCTTTTCTGCTGCTGCTTACGTTGGGAATCATCCAGTTTGGCTGGATGTTGTTCTCTTATTCTGCTGTGGTATCCGCCAGCAGAGAGGGTTCCCGGTACGGTGCAGCCATCCAGGATATAGGCGGGGGGATCCCGCAGTATGAGGATTGTGACGGGATCCGGGGGGCCGCGTTGCGGATCGGTGGATTAGTAGGGGTGGGGGAGGACGACATCACGATCCAGTACAGTGATGGTGTCGGCGTGTATGCCAGCGCTTGCCCTCCTTCCCAGGATGTGAGTTTATCCGACCGGATAACCGTCACCATAGAGATGGATATTTCTCCCATTGTGCCTTTTGTGGAAGTCCCATCCTTTCCCGTCAACTCCAGCTCGTCCCATACGATATTGAAAGAGGTTGAGATGGGGGAAAGCGGAACAGGGGTTGGTGCTGTTTCAGGCACATTGACTGATGTCAACTTTAAGTCCACAACCCAAACGGCGGAGGAAACCAGAGGCACGATTTCCGTAGACGTGGTGCTTAATGAGATTGTCACAGACGATGTCACAGTGCCTTTTGCCGTTACCGGAACGGCTGTGGAGGGGACGGATTACAATATTACAAGCAGCCCGGTTATCATCCCGGCAGGCTCAAAATCAACGACCATATACATTACCCTGATTGACGATGGGGTCGATGAAGGGGATGAATCCCTATTCATTGGTATGGGAACACCGACGAACGCTACCAAAGGGCCGCAGAATATCCATGCGGTGACCATTACAGATCCACCCAAAGTCTCCTTTTCGTTGGCGTCTCAATCAAGGGATGAAGATGTCAATGAAGTGGCCATTCAGATCGAACTCTCCAAAGGGTCTTCCCAAGACGTCACCGTGCCCTATACAACGAGCGGGGACGCGGTTTGGGGTTCAACGGGGGATTACACAACCAACCCCAGCTCCTCGGTTACCTTCCCCTCAGGCACGATTTCAAAGACGATTTTCTTATATGTCAATGACGATCAGATTGATGAATATGATGAAGATGCAGTATTGACTTTGGGGACGCCCACGAACGCCATCCTATCTACACCCCAGAGCCACACCTTCACGATTTTAGACAATGATGACCCGCCCGATGTCAGCTTTTTTACGGACACCCTTTCTATGTCAGAAGAGGTGGGAACGCTGATCACATATGTGGAGTTATCCAATATTTCAGGTAAGGATATCACGGTTCCGTACACGCTTTCAGGGACCACAACGTCTGATGATTACGTGATCATGTCGCCTTCGCCCATTACCATCCCCGCCGGGGATGCCACGGGGGGGATCTATTTTTCCCTCAACGAGGGGGATGGGTGGGAGGAAGATGAAACCCTGATCATCGACCTGGGTACGCCCACAAACGCGACCCTGGGAGCCATAACCACACAAACGGTGACCATCACGGAAACAACGTCAGAACCGGTGATTGACTTTTGGCAAAGCACTTCGTCGGCGCAGGAGAACGGGGGTACGCAGGAAGTGTATGTGGAGATGAGCAATGGATGGACGGAAGATGTCACTGTCTATTTCACGGTGTCCGGGACCGCTGATCAAGGGAGTAGTGGAGATTATACGCTTTCCCCACAACCCCTCGTCATCCCCAAAGGAAAAGTGAGAGAGGAGATCGATATTTCCATCCTGGATGACTTGTTAAATGAAGATGATGAAACGGTGGTGATCACGCTGGACAGCGTGAGTGTGGGCACCCTGGGCAGCACAGACACCCACACGTTTACCATCCAAGATCAGGATACCGAACCCGAAGTTTCGTTTACAGATGCAAGTCAAACGAAGTCGGAAACAGCGGGGAGTGTCTCCGTGCAAATCGACCTCAGCGCTCCTTCCTCCCATGATGTTTCTGTCCCGTTGACGTATTCGGGTACTGCAACGTCGGGAGATGATTACCAAGATCCTGTGACAGATGTAGTTATCTCCGCGGGTGTAACAAATGCCACATTCACAGTAGATCTCATCGATGATTATATATATGAAACGGATGAAACCATCTTGATTACCCTGGGGACACCGACAAACGCGACCCTGGGGGACAAAACGGAGCATCAAATCACGATTAATGATGACGAGCTCCCCCCCTGTGATGTAAATTCATCCCATTTAGATGTGGGTACATCATCCATGACCTGGAAACTTTCCAATGATGGAGAAGAGGTCACGTTTACCGGAGGATCGGTGACCTGGCCCGAGTCTTCCAACAATAGTCCCCGGTTGCAAACCATTTATTTCGGAGGGGTTGAGGTCTACAGTGTGAACGATAAACCGGGGACAACAAGTTACCCAGCCAACGAATCTTTTGCATCTGAAACTTTTGAGGACCTAACCGTGTTGTTCGGTGACCCATTGGGGAGCGGCATACACACGTTGGTTGTGAATTTTGAAAATGCCTTGACGGGAGACACCTGTTCTGCGACTATCTCGTATGACAAACCATAGAGGATAAACATGCGTATTTACAACGGAACTGAATCTGAAAAAGGGCAAAGCTTGACTGAGTTCGCACTCAGCCTGGTCTTTCTATTTACACTGTTGGCCGGGGTTGCTGACTTTGGAAGGGCGTTTTTTGCTTACATCATCATTCGTGATGCCGCCCAGGAGGGGGCAGTCTACGGTGCGATCGCTGACAAAAATGACATCAACGTCCTAAAAGCAAGCGTTGAAGATCGTGTGAAGACCGCTTTTAGCGATCCTTCGGATCCGACGAATATCCCTATTGATACCGACAGCCTGCAGGTGACGACCACCATCATCGGGGATCCTTGTGCAGGGCCAGGGAATGGAATCCGGGTCACAGTAGATTATGCGATCCCGATCACCACACCGTTCCTGGGCACTATACTGGGTTCGCAGGAAATACCGATGTCCACAAGTATTGAAGATACCATTCTCTCTCCCCTTTGTCCGTAGGGTGAGAAGTTGGTTAGACTGGAGTGCGTGATGAAGAAAACAGATCCAACAGAACAGGGACAGGTCCTTGCTTACTTGGCGGTCGCCTTCGTGGCCATGCTGGGGTTTGCGGCTCTGGCCATTGATGGGGGGATGCTGTATTCCGACCGCCGGCATGCCCAGAACGCAGCGGATACCTCCTCGTTAGCGGGGGCGAGCGCGGCTGCGCTGTACATGCGGGATTACGCCGTGAATTACAATTCTTTTGTTTGCGACACCAGCGGGACCATTAACACTGGAATCGCAGCTCAGAACGCTGCCATCGCCAGAGCGCAGAGCAACGATTACACCTTAGATACCGATGCCAGCGACCAACACGGCGTGACCACACGCTGTGAGGTCAAGGACATGGGGAACCGTTATTCAAAATATATCGATGTGATCACAAAAATCACCCGAGAGACGAAAACGAATTTTGCCCATCTGGTCTACGCGGGACCTTTGCGGAGTGAAGTGGAGGCTGTGGTTCGGGTGTACCCGCCGGGGCCGCTAGCCTTCGGGCATGCGATCATCGCCTTGAACGAAGATGCCTGTTCCGGAAATCAAAACGGGGTCATCTTTTCGGGGAGCAGCACCACAACTGTCACGGGTGGGGGTGTGTGGTCCAATGGTTGTTTGTATGGAAATGGATCCAGCTTCACAGTGGATGTCGAAGACGGCGATGTGGGGTACGCGGGAGAAGCTAATGGGACGATTTCCAATATCAACCCGTCTCCTCAACATATTCCCAGCACAATCCCGGACCGGGCGACGGATGTGGAAGAGCCTGATTGTTCGGGGCTGCCTTCCCGGACAGCACCTAACAGCGGCACTGCAACGTTGCAGCCGGGTGTGTATGACAAAATTAAATGGACCAATGGTTCTCTTTCCCTTAATCCGGGGTTATATTGTGTCACGGGAAAGAAAGGGATAGAAATCCAAGGTGGGAGCATTTCGGGGGACGGGGTGACCATTTTCCTGGAAAATGGCGGGATGACAGTCAACGGCAATGTCTCTCCTGTCGATATCCGGGCCCCGGAAGAATCCCCTGATCCCTCACCGGCCATACCCGGCATTCTGATCTTCCTGGCGTATGGCAACGAAGAGGCTGTTAAATTGACTGGTAACAGTACCTCCTTTTACCTGGGAACCATTTTCGCACCCGATGGGGATATCTATGCTTCAGGGTCTAGCGGGACCCATCCCACCTTCAACACGCAATTAGTTGGCAAAAACATCGAAGTCAGCGGGGGAGCGACGATCGATATCAATTTCAACGAGGACGAGAACTTCGAGGATCCGCCTTATTTGGATCTACAAAGGTAAATCAGGTTTCATTGACATATCTGCATCGGGCAACTGAGCTGATTATTCACTCAAAATAGGGGCTGTCTAAAAAGCAGCCCTTTTTGCTTTTTCTGGGCATTCTTAGGTGAGAAAAAACAAAGAAGTGGCGGCTATTGAACCGCCACTTTGGCAATATTGTGAGCCATACTCAGCAAGCCCCATTCCACTTTCACTTTCTCAACGCCTCTCAATAAAAACCTTCGAAAGCCCCAGTTGTGTTTCAAGCGGCCATAAACCGCTTCCACTTCAATCGGCCGCTGAGAACGCAGTTTTATCCCTTCCGGGGATGTCAGCCGCTCCCTAGCCCTCTTTCTCATCGCCGTAAGCTCCACCCCGATATATATTCTGCGGTTGTACTTGGACCGGGTGCACTCTTCTTTCACCGGACAGTTTTCACAATCTTCACATTCATAAACCCTGCGCTGGCTTGGATATCCGTTGTAGCTGGTCACCTTTTTGGTGAACTGATAGGTCAGCTTTTTTCCTTCCGGACACAGATATTGATCTTCCTCGGGGAGATAGAGAAAGTGTTCCTGCCGATAGGGGTTCTTCCTGCGGTATCCCCGTTTCTGCTCTTCATGGAAGGTATTGTATTTCACATAAGGAGTGATCTTTTTTTCCTGGAGATAGGCATAATTTTCTTCACTCCCGTACCCTGCATCGGCGATCAAGACCTGCGGATGCCCTCCCAACCAGCGTTTCCGCTGCTCCAGGTGATCTTTCAAGCAGCTGGTATCTCCTGGGCGCTGGTGAATGCTGAAGCCGGTGATGAATTGTCCCTCTGTCCCCATCTGGATGTTGTATCCTGGTTTCAGCTGACCGTTCCTCATGTGGTCTTCCTTCATCCTCATGAACGTGACCTCTTCATCGGTTTTGAGAAGCTGTTCCTGCCCTGAAAGGTCTCCCTATACCTTTCATATTTCTCTTCTCTGGGGATGAAATCCTTTTCCAGCTTCTTTTTGGCCTTTTTGAGATCCTTGTTCTTGGGATCCTCTTTCAACCTCTGGTTCGTTTTCTCCACCGCTTCTTTCGGCTTTTCGGCATCGATTTCCACCCCTTCCCCCATCTCCGGGTAATCTTTGTCCCCATACTTTCGGTTCTCTTCTTCTTCGATTTCGTCAATCTGATCCAGCAGCTTCCTGACTTTCTTCTGCAGGTATGCCTGGTAATACTCCGTGCTCTTTCGCCACACAAAACTGTAGCGGTTAGCGTTGGCTTCGATCTTGGTCCCGTCCACGAAATATTTCTCCAGATCCACCAATCCCATCTCCAAAAGTTGTTCCACCACCCCGTAGAATACTTCCTCCACCCCCTTTCTCATCACCACCCCGCGGAAACGGTTGATTGTCCTGTGGTCCGGCTGGCTCATCCCGCTCAACCACATGAAATGGATGTTCTCTCTCAGCGCTTTGGCGATCTTACGGGAGGAGAAGGTTTGCTGGGTGTAGGCATAAAACAGCACCTTCAGCAGCATCCGGGGATGATAGGCACTGGTTCCCCCTCCTTTAAACTGCCGCTTCAGCGGTTGGATATTCAACCGCTCGATCATCTCGTCTACCACCCGGACCAGGTGTCCTTCTGGAATCATGTCTTCCGGATTCGGGGGCAGCAGCAGGGCTTGTTTTGGCGTTTAGGGCTTGAAGATTTGTTTTTTCATTCCCTCATTCTATTAAAAAAATCAGGGGCTGTGCCAATGACTTTTGAGACAGCCCCTTGTCATTTATATCATCCCTCCAGGGAGAGATTACTTTGAATATTCAAGCAGTTTATCATCATCGGAGATACGGAATTCCATGATTTCCGCATTACCCAGATTCTCGATTTCCTGACGAATTTTCTCTTCATCCCCTCCGCGCTCTTTAAGGTCAGCATACCAGTCGTCTCCAGAAGCGTCATACATGATGGCTAAGGAAACGATATAACTGCCCGCTTTGTCAAGGGCCTGAGTAAGCCGGGCGAGTTCACCTTTCTGGTCAGGCATCTTCACCTCCAGCCTTGATCCGGCTTCCCCACCACCAGTGACCTCGACAAAGGTTTTAAAGATATCCGTATCCGTGATGATGCCCACAACTTCATCCTCCCGAACTACCGGGAGGCAGCCGATTTCTTTTTCAAGCATGAAATTCGCGGCGTTGGAAATGCTGCACGTTTCCTCCACAGCGTAAACGGGGGAGGACATAATCTGTGACATCGTGACTTTTTCCAACAGGGAGGCGATCTCATAAACACTCAATGAGCTCACCCGGGAGGGTTCTGCCTGCAGCATATCACTCCG
Source organism: Anaerolineales bacterium (assembly GCA_046483045.1). Taxonomy (GTDB): domain Bacteria; phylum Chloroflexota; class Anaerolineae; order Anaerolineales; family UBA11858; genus B10-G9. The sequence goes on from JAWODY010000083.1 coordinate 42,115, forward strand.
GGTCACAATCCCAACCATCTTCCCTGATTTCTCCACGATCGGCAAATGCTGCACGTTATTTCTTTCCATCAACCGTAAAGCCTCATTATATGATGTCTGTGGTGAAGCGGTGATGGGGTTCGCAGTCATTCGATTTTTTACTTTCATGGTTCCACTTTCTCCTTTTGTGTTCAACCTATCCATGACATCCGAAGATTTCACGAGCCATTGCCCCCGGTACTTGCCGCCAAGTTTCTGGGCTGTAAGCTTCCCTTCCGAAACCAACTGTCGGACCCGGGCAGGGGTCACACCCAGACGAGAGGCGGCCTCTCGAGTCACAATCCATTCGCTATCATCCATAACAAACCTCTTGCGCTAGCGTTAGTATGTTGATAAAATTATATACCTAACGCTAGCGCAAGTCAACCCTTTAATAAAAATTTTAAGGTTTGTAATTTCTATTTCAGTCCAAATTGCATGAAAAAAGGGGATTGTTTATAATTTCTAGGGGTTTAGGAGAGTGCACACAGCAAAGGTGGTAGGTTTAAGTGCTTTTGGATAGGATTCAATGTGTTACATAGGGTGGTTTAATGAAGTGCCTGGCATAATCATCGAGGGAAGGCTAAAATAGGTTCGTTATCTAAGATTGTGATAGATCGGTGTGGCTGCATTTCCAAGCCCGCGGTTGGAGGATGAGATCGTTAGGGGTCAGCTGGAAAAAAGGAATTTATTGTGTTACAGAAAATATATGAATGTATTTTTAATCGTGAAAATTTGTTAGCAGTGGTTTTGTGTTTGATGTTGATCGCTCTGCTGATTGCCACAGCTGATGACACGCCGGTTTGGATTTACCAGGGGTTTTAATGACAGTCCAGGATGTTCTTGTATTAATCGGGCTCTCCTTGTTCTTGGGATGGGTGACAAGAAAAGGGCAGCGCCAAAATCTGCTGCTGTTGGCCAGTTCCCTGGTCTTTTACTGGCTGCAGCCCTCCTTGCCTTTACGGTATCTGAGTTTTTGGCTGCCAACCGCAACTTTTTTGTTGGTGATTTTATCATGGGTTTGCACCTCCTCACATGAACAGCGATGGACGCGGGAAACGATCCAAACCGCGGGCTTTGTGACTCTGATCATCCTCCTGGTAGGCCTGACCAGGTATTTGGGTCTGGGAGATCTGTTTGCCGCGCTTTATCCTCCACGTTTGCTCAGGGTCGTGATTTTTTTGGTGGTCACTCTGGGGGTGATAGGCATCCTGTTACGAAAAGAGACATTTTCAAACGCTGCTCTCTGGGGGCTTTTTTCGTTCTTTCTTCTCCTATTTATGATCTTAAAAACCCCTTACTTCGCTCAGAAAGCCAGTGGAATGTGGCGGTTCGTAGTGGATCAAGCGCCCGGTTTGGCCAGTGGGGAAGATATAAAATGGCTTGGATTCTCCTATCTGGCCTTTCGCATTTTGCACACCATCCGGGATCGTATCAAGGGTCGCCTGTCGGAATCATCCCTCAAAGAATATCTGATATACATCCTCTTTTTTCCTGCCGTTTCTGCCGGCCCGATTGACCGTATCGATCATTTCCTTCGGGAATTGCCGAAGGATCAGAGCCCCTTTGAGAAAGATTTCATTCGAGGAGGGAGAAGATTGGTCATCGGGCTTTTTAAAAAGTTTGTGGTAGCTGACACCCTGTCCATGATCGCCCTGGGTCCAGAGAACTTGACCCAAATCCAATCCACGGGAGGTGCTTGGATCCTTCTCTACGCTTTTACATTGCAAATATTCTTTGATTTCAGCGGATATACTGACATGGCGATCGGCCTGGCAAGGTTTATGAATATTAGCTTACCGGAAAATTTTAATAAACCGTACAGAAGACAAAACCTGACACAGTTCTGGAATAACTGGCATATGACGTTGACGAAGTGGATCCGATCATATTTTTTCTATCCACTCACGCGTGCCTTGCGTTCAAAAGGCAACTTTTCTGTGTTTGGGGTCCTGCTGATCACGCAGATCTCAACCATGATGTTGATCGGCATATGGCACGGAGTCAGTTTGGGATTCGTGATCTGGGGGCTGTGGCACGGGGTTGGTTTGTTGGTTCAAAATCGTTGGTCCACATTTTTCAGAAGCCGCTTCTCTAAGCTTGAGCTTCCTTCTAAGCTGGAATCCTTTCTGGCGCGTGTGGGGATTTTTCTAACCTTCCATTATGTCGCTCTTGGCTGGGTTTGGTTTGTGGCTCCGAACCCTTCCCAGGGTTGGGAGGTCATGAAATGGCTATTGGGGGTGGTTTCATGATGAGTGATATTAAATGGTGGCGTTTGTTGTTGAAAACGATGATCCTGTTTGCGGTATTCAATTTCATCCTCACGCCCTTGTTGATGGATGAAGTTGAAAAAGGTTCCTTATATAACTGGGTTTTCCCCGGGCGCTTGAGGCTCCCATATGGCGAAGATCCAAACCGGTCTTATAACCTGAGTTTATTCAGCCTTGAATCTGCCTTTAAATCGCATGTGGTCAGCGATCCCGGCGGGACGTCGGACGCATATCGCGTGTTTGTTTTTGGCGATTCTTCCCTGTGGGGGACCCTTTTGCGCCCTGAGGAAACCCTCGTGGGCCAGCTCAACGCCCTTAACCTGGAGACTGAAACGGGCAACCCTATTCGCTTTTTCAACCTTGGGTATCCAACCCTGTCGTTGACGAAGGATCTTATGCTGCTGGAAAAGGGGCTGGAGTATGATCCCGATCTGATTGTTTGGTTGGTGACTTTGGAATCTTTCCCCCATCATAAGCAATACACATCGCCCATCGTCTCCCATAATTATCGGGTAGTTCGGGAATTAATCCTGAAATACGATTTGGACCTAGATCCAGATCATGAGGAATTTATCAAGCCTAGCTATTGGGACAGCACGCTGATCGGGCAGCGCCGGAATCTTGCGGACATTTTCCGGCTCCAAGTGTATGGGATTATGTGGGGGATTACCCGGATTGATCAGCACTATCCGGAGAGCTATGAACCTGCCCAGCGGGATCTTGATCCGGACACATCCTTCTATCAATGGGATAAAGGGGAGATGGAAACAACTGATTTGGCGTATAGCATCGTAAAAAAAGCAGACCAGGTAGCGGGTGGTGTACCTATATTAATAGTCAATGAGCCTATCCTGATCAGCCAGGGCGCGAACAGCGAGATTCGGTATAATTTTTATTATCCAATTTGGGCTTATGATCAATACCGGAGCGATATGCAGAAGCTGAGCAATCGACTGGATTGGAACTATATAGATTTGTGGGACTTGGTGCCCGAAGAGGAATTCACGAACAGCGCGATCCACCTCACGCCCCAGGGAGAATCCATCCTGGCGGTGAAGGTTTCGGATGCGATTTTAAATTTGATAAATAGTTCAATGCCTGTGGAGGAGTAAGTTTTGCGAAAAGTTGCTTCTTTCTTAATAATACTGGTTTTCTTTGGCACGTCCTGCCTTTCCAGCACGAAGGGGAATGTCATCCAACTTGGAACGCAGGATAAGGAAGCGGAGCAAACGAGAGTTGGGGAGGGAAAGGAAACAAAGGAAACAGCGGATCCCACAGTGACACAGGTCACCAAACCGACCGATGTCCTTGAAGAGAATCCCAAGACATCGGAAGCCAAACCAGAGCCTACGCCTCTGTTGGAAAAAAATTCTACGCACACGAACCTCACGGCGACGCCTGTCCCCACGGACGCGGACCAATCTCCAGGCGGGTCAGAGGAGGAAACCCTTCAAGTCTCGGGAACCGTGTATCCCCAAAGCTGGATGAATATGCCCGTTGTGCCTGAGGTCAGTGAGCGTGCCCAAGATATTTACAAGCGCGGATTGGAAATGGGCAACGACCCCCAGTCTTTCTCCAAAATTGGGGATTGTCAGAACATAACAGACTATTGGAGGACGGGTTTCCTGTCAATTTTTGAAGATCCCGAAAAATACAGTTTTGGGGAGGAGTATGACCATTTGCAATCCGCTGTGGATCATTTTAAAGGTTCTTTTGGAAGAAAGAGTCTGGCTGTGGCGGGCGGATTAAATATATCTGCTGTGCAGGCCCCCCTCCGTGCGGATCCCTCTAAGTGTGCATCCACAGAGTCACCGCTTGCCTGTGAGATACGCCGCCATAATCCTTCAATCGCGATTATTAGTTTTGAAGAATGGTGGCACAATAAACCAGCTGAAGAATATGCCGTTCATTTGCGGACGATCGTCGATTATGCCATATCCCAGGGAACAGTTCCTATCATAGCCACCAAAGCGGATAACCTGGAAGGGGATCATGGGATCAACAGAGTGATCGTTGAAGTGGCGCTGGAGTATGATGTTCCCCTATGGAATTTCTGGCGCGCAGCGCATGCTTTGCCGGGTCACGGCGTGAAAGAGGATGGGTTTCACTTGACTTATGGAGGGGGCTGCAATCAATTTGAGAACCCCGTTTGTCTGAAATATGCCTGGCCCGTTCGCAACTTGACAGCCCTCCAGGCCATTTACACGGTTTGGCAAGGTGTAAGTGTCCAAAATATCGAGTAGCTTAAAGAAATGGATTTTTCTTAGTGCAAAGAAGTAGGGTGATTCTCGAAAGTTTATTTTTTTGAAGATATTTAGGGAATTATCTGGGCAATAAAGGAGATCAATACCGTGCGAAAGGGATTTATTGTTTTAGCTTTACTCGTATTTCTGGTTTCAGCTTGTGCATCCACCCAGGACACAAGCAACCTTCTTGAAAAAAATACAGAAGGAGCTTCCGGAAAAATCACGAAAATGAGCGAAGAAGAATCTACATTTCTTTCTCAGACGGAGGAAATAGCGTCCAACGAGATGGACCCTCCTGAAGCAGAGACCCTCGAAGATGGAGTAGAGAAAACGGAAGAGACGGCAAGCCCTCTTCCATCCGAGACGAAGACAAACACCCCGGAGTTTAAAAAAACCGACTATCCTCAACCGTGGATGAATATGCCTGTCATTCCTGAGGTCAGTGAAAAGGCGAAGGAAATTTATCAACGCGGATTGGAAAACGGAAACGCCCCAAGGCATTTTTCAAAAGTCGGAGATTGCCAGAGTGAATACCTCTTGGCTGTGTTCGATTATCCGGAATGGTACAGCTTAGGGGAAACGTACAATCATTTACAGCCAACGATAGATAATTTCCAGGGCTCTTTCAGGCGGGACAGCCTGGCTGTAGGGGGTGGGAAAAACGTGGCTACGGTGCTCTCGCCCCTGCATGCCAATCAGGCCATGTGCTTTCCAAATGAAACCCCTTTGGCCTGCGAATTGAGGGTCCATAAACCGTCCATTGCGATCATAAGTTTTGAGGAATGGTGGAGCGAAAAACCCGCGGAGGTATATGAAGGCCATATGCGGACGATAGTCGAATATGCCATATCCCGAGGCACTGTACCCATATTAGCGACCAAAGCAGATAATGTCGAAGGGGATCACAGCATCAACAAGACGATCGCAGAGGTATCCCGGGAGTATGATGTACCTCTATGGAATTTTTGGCGGGCAGCACACCCGCTGTCGAACCATGGCTTGAGATACGAAGAGGAGTGGGGGTGGTTTCATTTGACTTATGGGGGCGGCGAACACATTCATTTTGAGGGACCAGGGGGGGATTGCAATCACTTCGACGATCCAACTTGCCTGCAGTATGCCTGGCCGTGGCGCAACCTGACAGCTCTCCAGTCTATCAACGCTGTATGGCAGGAAGTTCAAAATTAATATCATGGAGAATTCAATGACCGACAACCTGATCTCAACCCTGGAAGATTTTATTAAGACTGAATTTTTAAAACAGCCTGATCGGGAGTTAAAAGCTGATGAGGCATTGATATCCAGCGGTTTGATTAATTCACTCAGTCTGATCGATCTGGCCTTGTTTGTGGAAGATACCTACGGCGTTCAGATCGATGACACTGAGTTAAACGCGGAGACATTTGATTCCCTGAAAGAATTAGCTTCTCTTATCAAATCCCGAAATCAGGCATGAGAACTTTCGTTGATATTCTCAAGTCATATTTTGATCAGGATCCTGGCCGGGATTGCATATATCTACAGCAGGCAGGTCAGGAAGATCAGTCACTCACATATCATGACTTGTTGTGCGGTGCAGCCGCGTACGCAAACACGTATAAGAGGGAAGGGATCAAGCCAGATGACGTTGTGGTTCTGATCTTACAGCATGGCCTGGACTTGATATACGCTTTCTGGGGTGCGGTTCTGTACGGGGCGATCCCATCCATTATGCCTTTTTTAACCGAGAAATTATCCCCGGAAAGATATCAAGCTGACCTCGCTGCTTTGATATCCGTGACCCGACCCACAGCAATTGTCACATATCCAAATTTTGAGCCCATTGTCCGAGAAGCATTGAGAGAAGGGGACTCCGTCCGAAAAGTGATCAGCAAGGATGAGGTTGAACCGAAAACCTCGCCCTCTTTTGGATCGCTGCCCGGTTTCAAACGACAATCTGAAGATATCGTCCTGCTGCAGCATTCCTCGGGCACGACGGGTCTAAAAAAGGGGGTCGCTTTATCTCACCAGGCAGTGCTCAATCAATTGGACGCTTATGCGGAATCCATCCTCCTCGATCCCGGGGAGGATCTGATTGTCTCCTGGCTTCCACTGTATCATGACATGGGGCTGGTGGCTTGTTTTCTGCTGCCGATCCTGAAAGGCGTCCCCCTGGTGTTGATGTCTCCCTTTGACTGGGTCAGAGCGCCATACCGCTTGATGCAGGCGGTGTCAGAATATGACGGCACTTTGTCTTGGCTGCCTAATTTTGCCTACAATTTTTGTGCCCAAAAGATCCGCGAGCGGCATCTGGAGGGCGTGGATTTGTCTTCTTGGAGGGGGTTGATCAATTGTTCTGAGACTGTCCAATGGGAAAGCCATCAAAAATTCTTTGAAGCGTTTCAGGGATACGGATTGAGGTATAAAGCCTTGCAAACATCCTATGCCATGGCTGAAAACACATTTGGCGTCACCCAGAGCAGGATGGGAAACGAGCCTGCCCTGGACGATATCAAGGAATCCATGTTTTTTGAAGAGCAAGTATCCCAGCCCGCAGATGGTGAGTCGGAATCCATGCGGATGATGTCCTCAGGACAGCCCATCCGGAACACGGAAGTCAGAGTTGTAGACGAAGAAGGAAATCAGGTCAAGGAAAGGGTCGTGGGGGAAATCATCTTGCGCAGTGATTGTATGCTGACGGAATATTACAATCGACCGGGAATCACAGAGGATGCGTTCAGGGATGGGTGGTACCTGACGGGAGATTATGGATATTTTGCGGACGGGGAACTTTATGTCACCGGCCGGAAGAAAGACATCCTCATCGTTGGCGGGAAAAACATATACCCCCAGGATCTGGAAGAGCTTGCCTATGAAGTTCAGGGAGTCCATCCAGGACGTGCGGTCGCGTTTGGAGTATTTAATGAGAAAGCCGGCACGGAAGATGTGGTATTAGTGGCTGAAAGCAAGGCCCAAGAAAAGGACAAAAAAAGGGAGCTTGCGGATCAGATCAGAAGACATGTCACGAAAAATTCACCCATCGCTTTGCGGTATGTGAAGGTTGTAGGACCAAAATGGATTATCAAAACTTCCAGCGGGAAAGCTTCTCGGTTGGCGAACAAAGAAAAATACCTTCGCGAGCAAAAATAGATGCTGTAGATGATGCAGTGAGGAAATATTTAATGCTCCCTGAAGCAAAATGAATCCAGCAGAGCTGGAACCAGATACAAAGAAGGTGAGAGATGCATAAACGGCCTGGAATCGAAGATCAAATCACATTCCTTTACACAGATGATTTAAATCAGGCGGGTGATTTTTACGGTGAGGTCCTGGGTTTAGAACTGGTTCTTGACCAGGGTATGTGCCGGATTTTTAGGACGCGGAAAGGTGCCTATCTGGGCATTTGCCAGAAAAGAGAAAAACAAGGGGTTGGTCGCGAAGTGGGGGTGATCTTCACGCTGGTTGTGGAGGATGTGGACAGTTGGTATCGATACCTGGAAACCCAGGCGGAGGTTGCGCTGCAGGGGGAACCGAAAGTGAATGAAGAGTATGGGATATACCATTTTTTCCTGCAGGATACGGATGGGTATACCCTGGAAATCCAGCGCTTCCTGGACCCCGATTGGGATGAATTAATGAAGGGAAATTAAAAGAGGGTTAGCTGTCTGGACGGGGCTTTACCATTAAGCAGGATGAAAGGTTTCAAACGTTTTGTGGAGATACCTAAGGCTTTAAGCTGGCTGAGGTAATTGATCGTTGAATGGCGGCGAGTTTTTAATATGGTGTGTACGCTTTTGGGGCCCAGACCCGGCACCCGGAGAAGTATCTCGCGAGGGGCGGTGTTGATCTCCACTGGTTCGTGCTTGATGTTATTCTTCGCCCAGGCCAATTTGGGGTCCTCATCAAGAGGCAAATCCCCCCGACCCACAAAGGGCAGTTCTTCAAGGGAAAACCCATAATCACGTATCAAATATGAGGCCTGATAAAGACGGCGTTCTCGCAGAGGTGGCGTGGGGGATTGGTCTTCAAGCGGCGTGTCCGGGATGGGATTGAAGGACGAGAAATAAGCCCTAGACAAGCCGGCTTGATCGTGCAATTTAGCGGTAATATCCAGAATTTCAAGATCGCTCTCTCCTGCACCGCCAACCACGAACTGTGTCGTTGAGGAGGGCCAGGCCTTTTTCCAGGCTCGTTGGGGGTAATTTTCTTGCCGGATTTCCTCCATCCAGCGCAGGGGTGCTAAGAGCTCTTTGGAAAAATTTTTCAAGGGGGCGAGAGCACGGAGACGGTCCTGGCTGGGAGATTCCAGGTTGATGGAGACCCTGTCAGCAAGGAGCATGGCCTGCATGACCTGGTCCTTCTCCGCCCCGGGCATGATCTTGAGATGCAGGTAACCCTGATATGCGTGCTTATGACGCAGGATCTCCGCTGTCTGCAGGAGGCGATCCTGGGTCGGCACACCACCCCTGCTTATCCCGGAACTGAGAAAAATCCCATCTACCATTCCGGATCTATGCATGGTCATGAATAGATCTGCGAAACCTTCCGGGCGAAAACTTACCCTGCGATAATCGCGTTCTGAGCGGAATGGGCAGTAAAAACAATTTCGCTCGCAGACGGAACTCAACAGGGTCTTGAGAAGTTTGATCCGGCCACCATTTGGCAGCACGGCCCTGCTCACAGTCACGGAGTCACGTTTCTGGGATGCGAGTGGGGGACAACAGACATCTTCCGCCGCTTCCAGATGCATCTGGCTGGTGAGAACCTTTAAACGGGAAAAATCGTCCATACGCTCATTGTAGCACAAATGTTCGAGATGCGGCACGAGGATTTGTTCCATGTGTGAAAGCACGTCGTTCCCTGAAGACGAAGTAAAGATTATTGGAGTTTGAGAGGAAATATGGGATCTGGATCGAGGGTAGGGGATTAACCAAGCATCTTCATATGGGATAGTCAACAAACTGGACATCGTAATATTTATAAAAGCGAAATTTCACCAAAAGAGTATTACGTATAAAAGATCAGAAGCTAATCTAGGAGCGTTAGGAATCTGTGATGTATTCCAGCGGCAGGCAGAAAAATAGTGAACATCAAAGGATCATGAATAATACATAAGACATGGGAATGGGGGTGAAAAAGGGTTGCCAGGAATAAAACGGGTTTTACTGCCAAGAGGGGAAGACCACCAGTGACTGTTCACTTGTGAAATGCATAAAGCCTTGGAAAGGTGATGGAAGAAGGAGAGGAGGGGACTTGACAGACAAGAACGTAAAGGCTAAAATTATTATGCTTGTGATAAGTATCATTATCGAAACCATTAACGAGGGGATCAAAAAGGCTCATTATGTCCTCAAAACGCCCTAAATCCATCGCGGAAGCCATTGAAAGTTATTTAGACAGTGTCCAACTCTCTCGTTCAGAGAACACAGCACGCACCTACGGCAACGCCATGCGCTCATTTGCTTTCTCTCTGGAAGAGCATGGTCCTTCCGCGGAAGAATTGAAGGTAACTCAGCTCAGCGAAGACTTCATCACGGATTTCGCGGCCGATTTAAAAGGATACGCCCCCAATACTGAGCAGTTGTATCTCAGCGCTGTGACCGGTTTTTATGAGTATATAGCAGCTGAGAATTTTTCAGAAATCAACCTTCCCCGTTTGAGAATGCTAATCAAACGCAGATCCAGGCGTCCAGGACAGCGTCTACCCCAGTTTCCAAAGGGGGATATTGAAGAAGTGATAGACTATGCGAAGGATTTGCATAAGTTCCCCACGGATGAAGAGCGAAAAAGACTCCAAAATCTCCGTGACAGGGCCTTTATCCTCACGCTGGCGGACACTGGTCTGCGTGTCCATGAAGCCTGCAACCTGCGCAGAGGCGATATCGATTGGCATGAAGCAAAAGCAGTGATCGTAGGCAAGGGAAATCGTCAAGCTGTGGTACGCTTTTCAGGAAGAGCGTTAAATGCCCTGAGGGATTACCTGAATGCCCGGGCGGAATTAGATGGGGCTTTTGGAAGGTCCTTGACATCCCTGCCCTTGTTCGCGCGTCATGACCGGGGCGCTGGGGACCGCGTGGAGCCGATCAGCACAACAACAGGCAGGAATATCGTCAGGGATCGGGTCAAAGAATCTCTTGGAGAAAGAGCTGAGGGGACGATCACACCGCATTCCTTCCGGCATTATTTTGTCACGGAGGTGCTTCAGGGGTCCGGCGGTAATATTAAACTGGCTCAAAAATTAGCCCGGCACAAAAACATCCAGGTCACCCAGCGATACGCTCATCTCAGTGATGATGAGTTGGATCGCGGTTACTGGGAAATATTTGAAGAGAAATAGGAGTACATCAACGATGAAGTATCGACCCTTTGGAAACATTGACTGGCAGGCATCCGCATTAGGCTTTGGCTGTATGCGGCTTCCTACCCAGGATGGTGAACCCGGCGCTATCCGCGAAAAAGAGGCAGCAGATATGCTTCATTACGCCATCGATCACGGAGTGAACTATCTGGACACGGCCTATCCTTATCATGACGGACAAAGTGAACCGTTTTTAGGCCGCGTGCTGCAGGGGAAATATAGAGAAAAAGTCAAACTGGCCACCAAGCTTCCCTGCTGGGAAGTGGAGGAGAAAGGCGACTTTGATCGTTTAATAGACGAACAGTTGAAAAGACTGGACACCGAACAGATCGATTTTTATTTACTGCACGCCCTCAATGAGAAGAGCTGGACGAAAATGCGTTCCTTAGGTGTGCTTCCCTGGCTTGAAAAAGCGCGCAGCAGCGGGCGGATTGCCCATATAGGCTTTTCCTTTCACGATGAGGTCTCAGTATTCAAGGAGATCATTGACGCTTACCTAGGATGGGAATTTTGCCAGATTCAATATAACTACATGGATGTAAAGTACCAAGCCGGTAAGAAAGGCTTGCAGTATGCGGCGGATCGCGGTTTGGCTGTGGTGATCATGGAACCCATCCGGGGCGGAAGGCTGGTTGATCCTCCGGAGTCCATACAAAGCTTGTGGAAAAAAGCTCCTATTCAACGTTCGCCAGCAGCTTGGGCGCTTCATTGGCTGTGGAACCAGCCTGAGGTTTCGTTGGTTTTGAGTGGGATGAGCGCCATGAGCCATGTGAGAGAGAATGTAGCTGCTGCAGAACGTTCGCAGGTAGGATTACTGAGACAAGAAGAGCAAGAATTGGTGCGGGAAGTCAGGGAAGCTTATCAAGCTTTGTCCCTGATCCCCTGCACGAAGTGTGAATATTGTCTCCCCTGCCCAAACGGTGTGAACATTCCCCGGATTTTGCAGATTTATAATGATTCCATTATGTACGATAAGCCGGAATACGGAATTAATGGATATAACAATTGGATTCCTGAGGAAAAAAGGGCTGATCAATGTGAAGCGTGCGGTGAATGTGAGGAGAAGTGCCCTCAGGGGATTGCCATCAGCGACTGGATGGATAAGATCCACCAGGAATTGGCACGCTGAAAAGGATGGTGGACTTTCTTCTCCTTTTTCCATATCGATTCTTCTTAAACTAAAAAGGAGAAAAAACTTTTACTCGGTTATGCGAAAGACAAGGATAAAGAAAGGTGTATCGTGTTTATACATAAGAGCCCGGCAGCGAGTGCCGGACTCTTATTCTGCCCAATGTCAGTGACGGATTTGATTTATCCCACTACGAGGTTGTTATGCACGTCGATTACACCTGCGGTGTAGGAAGCGATGTCCCCTGCTTTGGAACGGACGAAATTGGTAGGAACGACTCCTGTCAAGGTCACTTTCCCATGTTCCACTTCCACGGTGATGTCCTCCGAGTCAATATACAGGTTGCGATTCAGGGCATCATTGATGGTTTCAGCGATATCCTTGTCGATGAAGCTTCCCGTGGGAACCACAGTCATTTCATCTAATACATCAATGACTCCGCTGACATCGGAAACCAATTCTACGGCTTTCCATTTCTTCCAGTACTCGTCAACGGTCCCTTCCAAGGTCACGATCCCACCTTCCACACTGACATCAATATCCATGACATCGATATCCGTGTTCCAAGACAAGATGTTCTGGATATTGTTTCTGATTTCTGCGTCCGTGGGGATTTCCACAGTGGGAGCGAGCTCGACGTCTATTTTATCTTCCACACTGGTTACACCGTCGATCATCCAAGTGTCGGTGACTGCGGAAGAACGGGCCCCGTGAGTGGATACGGTCCCCTTCAGGGTCACAACGCCGTTGTCAACATGGACCGTGACATCATCAGCGTCAACCCTGTTATCCCAATACAGTTGGTCAACAACTTCTTTCTTTATGGTCTCATCCTTGCGGTTCATATATACCTCCTTTCTCGATCAGCTGCTGAAGCGAATTTAGATATGAACAGTCAATCAAACATTTGATACTATTAGGAAACTATTACTCCTAATCTTCTTGTTTTTCACCTTTAGAATAGGCCCTTACTTTCTCCGCCAGATCTAACAATTGATTTTGAACGGCCCAATTGACAGTGTCCTCAGGATATGTCCCATCAGGCTGCCTTTCCCCGGCCTTTTTTCCGGTCAAGATTTCTATGCCCTCATCGATTGTTTTCACAGGATATATGTGAAATTTTCCCTTTTCCACCGCCTCAATCACTTCTTCTCGGAGCATAAGATTGTCGACATTGCTTTCCGGGATGAGCACACCCTGTTCACCTGTAAGTCCTTTCTGTTTGCAGGTCTTGTAAAAGCCCTCGATCTTTTCGTTCACTCCCCCGATCGCCTGCACTTCGCCGCGTTGGTTTACCGATCCAGTGACAGCGTATTTCTGCTGAATCGGGAACCCTGATAAGCTGGATAACAGCGCGTATAATTCCGCAGAAGATGCGCTGTCTCCTTCCACTTCTTCATATAACTGCTCGAAGGTGATGCTGGCGGAAAGCGCTAAGGGGACATCGTCCGCGAATTTTCCTCCCAGATACCCGGTGAGGATCATCACGCCTTTGTTGTGAACCTTCCCCCCAAGCTCGGCTTTCCGATCTATGTTAACCACGCCTTCATTCCCGACGTGAGTCCTAGACGTAATCCGTGATGGTTTGCCAAAGGCATAATCACCCAAGGGCAAGACGGATATGCCGTTAACTTGGCCTTCCACTTCTCCCTCCGTGTCAATGAGGATTTTTCCCTCTTCAATCATTTCCTGCAGCCTTTCCTCAATCCGATTTGAGCGGTAAATGCTCTTATCAATCGCTCTCTTGACGTCTTTGTCCTGCACGAGTTCATTTCCGTTTTTGTTCGCCCAATAGCTGGCTTGCTGGATCAAATCAACCACATCTCCAAATTGAGTGGAAACGCGTTTTTGATCGGAGACCATCCGGAAGCCTTCTTCGACGACCTTGGCCACCCCATCGGGTGAAAAGTGGGTCAGCGATTGCTCTTTACATATGGTGCTGATGAATTTTGCGAATTGAGCGGCCGTTTCATCTTCCCAATCCATTTGGACAGCGAAATCGGCCTTGACTTTGAAAAGTTCTTGAAAATCATCGTCGTATTGGTAGAGTATGTAATAGAGAAGTGGGCTGCCAATGATGACCACTTTTACTTCCAAAGGGATGGGTTCAGGTTCTAGAGAGCGGGTGGATATGGCACCAATCGCTTGCTGGATAGATTCGATCTCCACCTCTCGGTTTTTTAGCGCTCTTTTCAAGGCTTCGTACGAAAGGGGCTTTCGGAGCAAATCCTGTGCTTCGATGATCAGGTATCCTCCGTTTGCCTGGTGTAAAGCACCGGATTTGATCATCTGAAAGTTTGTGACCAAAGCTCCCAGTTGGGCTTGGTGTTCGATGCGCCCCACAAGATTTGCATGGGTGGGATTGCTTTCCAGATAAACAGGAGCGCCTTCTAGATCACAGTTATCTACGATTAAATTTATCCGATATTTACTAAAGCGATCAAAAGAACTCCGTCCTGATTGTCCCTGGGCTAGGAAAGGAAGCTGTTCTTGCACTTTGCTTTTCTGTTCCGCTTGTTTGAGTTCATCTACATTTTCCAGGATATCTTTTCTGATATCTTCCAAGAAATGTACGATCCCTTCCTGATCACTGTATTGATCTTTCAAGGAATCAATTAAATGTTCCACAGCATATCCAACGACCTGCCGGTCTAGTTTTTTGATTTCCTCTTTGGCCTCATGCTGCAGGTTTTGAACTTCATTTATCGTCTCCCGCATCTCTTCCTGGAGTTCTTTTTGTTTTTCTTCCAGTTGTTCACGGGACTGAACATCAAGCTGGTTCACCTCTTCAGGAGAGAGAACTTCCCCATCTTTAACAGGTGTAATCATCAGGCCTCTTGGAGTTTGAACGATTGTAAATCCTTTTTCCTTAGCCTTTTTTTCTAATTCTTTAAAGTGTTGTTCTCGTTTTTCTTGATATTTTTGTTGGATTTGTTTCTTTTCTTTCTCATAATCTTCGCTTTCAAAAGCGCGAGGGATTTCGTTCTTTAGTTCCTCAACAAGTGTATCCATATCCTCTTCAAATTTGCATCCCATTCCAGCGGGGAGCCTCAGCGCTTTTGGTTTATCCGATTCGTCAAAATTATTGACGTAACACCAGTCATCTGGGACTGATTGCTCTTCTGATTTCTTCTTCAGGAAATTTTGTATCAGGGATGTTTTCCCAGTTCCCGAGGGACCCATCGCATACATATGGTAACCATGGCTTTTGATCCCGATCCCAAATTCGACCGCCTGGACTGCTCGCTCCTGACCGATGACATCTTCGAGGTCAGGCAGTTCTTCTGTGCTTTCAAAATCGAACAGGCTGATATCGACATCTTTTTTTAGTTTTTCAGGGCTAAGTTCCCAAGGTGCCATGGCTGAAATCTCCTTAATTTTATTTTCATTGTTTAGATATGAATTTTTCTTATTTACTAATTTAAAGATATCGGAGAGAACGTATATCTTCAATGTAACGAAAACCGGATAAGGATATAAATTTGGGCATATCTAAACAGGCGGTATAGTTCTATCTTATGGAAACTCCTAATTTAAACTTCTATTTTCGCAAATATTTAATGGGCGGGTACATGATTCAGCACTGAGATTTTTTGTGACTGCCCTTTTCAGGATTGAATCCAGTCCTACTTTTCCTGTACACTATCTGCCAACTGTTAGACTATACGAATACCGGAATTGTGAAAGGAAGATTTTTGGTTTATTTTTCTTTCTTTTATTGTTCCTTGCGCTGATCGGTTAGTCAGTGTACACTATACATGTCGTGATTAGATCATCCCTAGTAACTTTCATGAAAAGATGAGGAGGATATTAAGATATGGACACTATGTTGAAACGTGTGATGCGAGCCGCAAAACTTGACGTTGATTTCTTTAACGAGGTAGAAGCAGACACCAGCCTTAACCAAGAAGCGCTTCTTGTAGTCGTCTTGGTTTCTGCGATAAGTGCTGTGGGGTCATTCATTTCAGGATTGATGGGAGGCACCTTTGGCAGTGCCCTTCTCGCCCTCATTGTCGCTGTAGTTCTTGGTGTCGTGAATTATTACATCTGGGCGTATATTACCCATTTCATTGGCAGTTCCCTGTTTGATGCCACTTCGAATCCAGGTGAGATGCTTCGGGTTTTGGGGTATGCGAGCGGACCGAGGGTCTTGGGATTCTTTAGCTTCATCCCATGCTTGGGAGGATTGTTGGGTCTGGCGGGATCTGTTTGGGCCTTGGTCTCAGGTTTTATCGGGACCCGGGAAGCTTTGGATCTGGATACCACAAAGACTTTAGTAACGGTTGTCATAGGTTGGGTTGTTATCTTTATCATTACCCTTGTCATCAGCAGCGTCATTGGCGTAGGAACAATGGGCCTTGGCGCAGGTCTCTCTTTACTGAACAGATAATGGCTTGAGACGTTGAGTGAAAATGAGGTGACCCCGGTGCCGGCATAAAAGAAGGAATGGCACCGGGGTTTTCCGCTTCTAATTCAGAGAGAGGGTAATAAAAAGGAGTCGAGAAATCAGATGCTCAAAAGATATTTAACCGGTTATTACGGTATACTGCAGATTATCCATCTGATGATTTTAGGTCGCGCAAGCGTGATCTACGCCCAGTCGAAGGTTCTGCCCTTTCCGGCCTCTTCCCCTCCTCAAGGTTGGTCACCCCAGGTGATTCCATTTTTATTTGGTTTGGGAGCTGTAGATGCGCTCGCAGCGGGTTTGGGTGTGTTTTGGGCAGCAAGTATCTTATTAACCCATAAAAGGGTCGACAACTTGTGGGGCCAAGTTTCTTTGTGTACAGCTATATCCTCTGCCCTGGTTTTTGCAGTAGGTACGATAGTCACTGGCGCCTGGTTAAATCACCCCCGGGAATATTACGGTATGGCGGTCGCTTTCATGCCTGTTGTACTTCTATTTTTTATGACCATGTTTACAGAAGACCTCAGATAAAATACTATACGAAAAACATTTTTTTCTGGAATGTTTTCACGTGCCTCCAACGATCTTTAACTGCGTATTTTCTAGCTTATACTATATTTAGGGAGATGAGTATGGCATGGGAATCTTCTAACAAGGATCATCCTCTGGTTCCTTTTTTATTTGAGATGGCTGAAGTGGGGAAAGTGGTTCACGGTATGCATGCAAGTGAGGGCGCGTCTGGAAATATATCCATTATGATTGATCAAGAAGTGGATCCATCCCCACTTTTCACAGAGCAGATTCCTATTAGGTTAACGAAACCCTTTACCAAGCTTGTGGGAAAGTTCGTGTTTGCCACCGGGTCAAATTGCCGGCTGAGACGCATTTCTCGCAATCCACTCCATAGTCTTGCTCTCATCGAAATCACATCTGATGGTGCCGAGGCGATCATGCATCTCCATAAGGATCACAGCTTCTCGAAACCTACCAGCGAATTGAAAAGCCATTTGATGCTGCACCAGCGTGCTGTGGAAAAAGGTAATCTGAAATTCAATGCTGTCCTTCATGCACATCCAAGATTTGTCAAGCTCCTCTCCCATATTCCGGAATATCAGGATGAGGATTACTTAAATCAGGAATTAATGCGATGGCATCCGGAAATGATCGTTTTTATGCCGGAGGGGATCGCTTTTGTCCCGTATCAATTGACTGGATCAGATCGGCTTATGCAGGTAACGAAGGATGTGATAGGTGAGCACAAAACCATTGTATGGGAACGACATGGATTGATCACAACCTCTCAAGAATCGCTGCTTGCAGCCTTGGATCTGCTTGAATATGTGGAGTCCGCTGCGTTCAGTGAGTACCTAAATATATTAGCGGGGAAAATTGCCCAGAAACTGACAGATCCTGAGGTAGAGGAAATTACCTCTGTGTTTGGGGTAAGAACAGATTTATTCTAAACGGTACCACTTCCTTTTTTCTGGATGATCACCCACGCGATATGACCTTCTTTGACAATTGAGCGTGAAGCACCTTTTTTATCAAATAAGCTTTTAATCTCCTGGGGAGTCAGGAAATGACTTCTCATCAAGGCCATCTTCTCCCCCCAGGCAACCAGCTTAACCATCCAGCGGTGGAAATTTGGTTCTTCGATGACGATCCGCCCTCCCGGTTTGATTACCCGCCAGAGTTCATTCGCTGTCTTCTCTTGATCACATACATGGTGAAGTGCGTCGACCATTATGATCCGGTCAAAGTGACCTTCAGGGAATGGCATACATTCTGAATGAGAACAAACGGCTTGCAGGCCTTTTTTTGACTTCGTTTGGAGTACCATCTTGAATGAAAGGTCGGAAACGACGATTTGGGACTCGTCTCCAGTGAAATATTGAGCGATCCGTCCTGTTCCCCCACCAATGTCCAACATGCTTCCCATGGGAGGCATTTGAATATGCTCAGACAATTTTCGGGGCGGTTTGGGTTTGATGAACCTTTCGTAAAAAGGAGCCAAGATACCAAAATGATCGATCATCTTTTTCTAACTCCTGCCGATGTTCAGCGGCTGTAAGGATACCCCCTGGATTTTGGTTAATAAAAGTATTATAGTGGATTTATTGACGCTGGTCCCGCTCTGACTTATAATTTTTTAGCGCCTTCAATCAGAAGGGGAAGTGCTGGAATTGGCAGACAGGCATGACTTAGGATCATGTGCCCTCGAGGCGTGTGGGTTCGACCCCCACCTTCCCCATTTCCGGAGTAATCTGAAAGCCAGAGAAGGGGCGTCACTCTGACGCCCCTATTCTAATATTAGAACATTAAGCGAGGTTCACTTGAACATAGATAAAACATATCTAAAGGATCATCAATTACAAATCATCGTCGAAGCTGATCAGGAAGCTTTTGAAAAAGAAAAATATCTGGCAGCTAAGGAATTATCAAAAGACAAAAAGATTCCTGGATATCGACCTGGGAAAGCGCCATATTCATTAATAGTCAATCACCTTGGTGAGGGTGCGATCATTGATCAAGCTCTGGGTTCTTTTTTAGATGAAATTTATCCTAAAGTCCTGGATGAACTTGAGGATGATCCCTATGGCCCGGGTCAATTAAATGAAATTCAATCCTTGGAACCGCCTACCTTTGAATTTATTGTCCCTCTTCAACCCGAAGTTGAACTAGGCGATTTTCATGACCTACGTGTGCCGTTTGAAGAGAGCGAGATCCAGGAAGATGAGGTAGATGACGTCATTGAACAGATGTTAAACCAACAGGCATCCGTTGAAGAAGTAGACCACCCAGCAGAAGAAGGCAGTTTGGTGGACACAGAGATCACAGGTTGGCCCGTAGATACAGATCCGGAGGATGAAGAGGCGCAGATCATGTCGAACCAACCTCTCCCCGTGATGATCAAAAGTGAAGATGAGGATGATCGTAAAGAATGGCCCTTTCCCGGATTTTCTAGACAGTTGCTGGGTGTTTGCCCTGGTGATGTGTTAGAACTCACCCACAGCTATGAGGATAAAGAAAGCGTCGACGAGGACCTTCGAGGGAAGGAAATCTTATATAAAGTGAAAATCGAAGGGATACGCCAGCGCGTCCTGCCCGATTTGGATGAAGCGTTTGTCACATCGGTCAGCGATGCAGAATCGGTGGATGGGTTTAAGGAACAAATCCGGGACCAACTCACTCAACAGTCAGAGCGAGAGGATGAAAACGCTTATTTCGATGCAATCTTTGAAGAGATATTGAAAGACGCCACTGTAAAGTACCCTCCCCAAATGGTCGAAAACGAGATCGATGGAGAGGTCGAGGAAATTTCCAATCGTCTGGAGTCTCAGGGGATGGACTTAGAGATGTATCTGGGCATGCAGGATATGGATCGAGAGGATTTGAGAGAACAGATACGTCCCCAGGCTGAAAAGCGAATCACCCGGAGTTTGCTGTTGGGAAAAATTGCGGATCAAGAGGATTTGAATATTGATCCAGAAGAGGTGACCAGCACGTACCAAGAAATTGTGGAAGAAAATTTTGGCCCGGAGGACAGTGAAGCAAAAGAAGCATTTATGAACAGTAGGGAATCAATGAGTTTATTAAACCAGCTCAGCTCGCAGATGATTTCCCAGCGGACATTGGATTTCTTGAAAGCGCTGGCAAAAGGAGAAGACACTTCTCAGTTTATTAAATCTGAGGAAGATGAAGAAGATGAAAGTGGAGATGAGAACTCTGGAACGCCAGCAGTTGAGGAAAGGGAAGATACTTCTGAAGAAGAGGAGCAGGAAGCAGAAGAGAGTCGAGATCAAGAAGAAATGAATGAATGAAGGAAGGAAATTAGGAAATATATATGAAACCGATAGCAGATATGAATGGAGGAAGGATGACCGGACAAATACCAAAATCACTTGTTCCCATGGTGATTGAAAAAACAGGCAGACACGAACGAGCCTACGATATATACTCCCTGCTCTTAAAGAACAGGATTGTCTTCCTTGGTACGCCGATTACAGATCAGACAGCAAATCTAATCGTCGCTCAGATGTTGTATTTGAGTAATGAGGACTCGGACGCGCCGATTCAAATGTACATCAACTCTCCAGGCGGACAGGTCTATGCAGGGCTGGCGATTTATGACACCATGCAGATGATCTCCAACCCCATCAATACAGTAGCGGTGGGAGTCACAGCTTCATTTGGGACAGTGCTGCTTTCCGGTGGGACACCTGGGAAAAGGTATGCCCTGCCCCACGCTACGGTCCACATGCATCAACCATTGGGTGGCGCTCAAGGTCAGGCAACTGATATTGAAATTCAGGCGAATGAGATTCTAAGGCTTCGCAAACAGATCAATGCCATTCTGGCTCATCATACTGGCAAAGATATCGAACAGGTTCGTGAGGACACAGAACGTGATTATTGGTTGAATGCACAAGAAGCCACGGATTATGGTTTAGTCGATAAAGTTCTTGATCCTTCAAAGGAGAAAAACGTCGCCACAATAGCATCGGACGCTGAAGAAGAAGACGAGTCTTAAAGACAAGAATAGTCTAGCCCGGCTTCCTGTGAAGTCGGGCATTTTTTTATATATACCATGGGTGTAAGAAGTATGGATAAAACATGGATAAGTGAACTTAAAGGTATCGTTTTAGATATGGACGGTGTCCTCTGGAAAGGTCCCCAGCCCTTGGTGGATCTGCCTGCTGTATTCTCCTTAATTGAAGAGCGAGGCTGGAATGTTTTGGGTATGACCAACAATTCCACGCGGACACCCACCTACTATCTATCGAAACTGGAATCCTTCGGTGTGGAACTTGAAAACTGGCAGGTCATAAACAGCTCTGAGACCACGGCTTATTATCTGAAGAAAAAGTATTCCCAGGGAGGGGCTGTGTATATGATTGGAGAGCGAGGACTTCGCAATGCGCTCAAAGATCAAGGCTTTTATCTCGTCGATGACAAGGGAAAAAGAAAACCGTTGGCGGTCGTTGCAGGTATGGACCGTAACCTGACCTATAAGAAGATCGAGAAAGCAGCTCGATTTATTCGAGAAGGGATCCCATTCCTGGGCACGAACCCGGATAAGACATATCCTACTCCGGAAGGATTGGCCCCGGGTGCTGGGGTGGTGTTGGCAGCCATTGAAGCGGCATCTGGAGTACAACCTTTGGTAATGGGGAAACCGCAGCAACGGATGTATCAAGTTGCACTCGATCGGCTTTCTTGTTCTCCAGAAAAAACACTGGTTGTGGGAGATCGTCTGGAAACTGACATCCTAGGTGCGCAGAATGCAGGATGCCGTTCCGCTCTTGTGCTCTCAGGAGTAGCCTCGAAGGAAGATTTGCGAAACTGGACCCCAGCTCCCGATCTGGTTGGTGATGACGTGCTGACATTATTTACATCTCTCCTCCATGATGAATAATTATATTTACGATTTTTCACTTTCTGATTTAGAAAATCTGGTTCTCTCATGGGGAGAACCAGAATATCGGGCCATCCAGATTTGGGAAAGTCTTTATCAGCAATATTGGGATGATCCGCAAAAGTTCACAACCTTCCCGTTAGAATTACGGGAAAAATTGAAGGACACATTCACCTTCCGTCACTTGGAACCTGTGGATCAGGTCCAATCTCAGGACCACAAGACTAAAAAAATTTTATTCAGCCTTCCGGATCGATCGCCTATTGAAACTGTGCTTATGCGGAACCAGGATCGGAATACTGTCTGTATCTCCAGTCAATCAGGATGCGCCTTGGGGTGTGATTTCTGCGCGACAGGGCAAATGGGATTTCAACGTGACTTATCAAGCGGGGAGGTAGTAGAACAAGTCGTATTTTTTGCCCGCATTTTAAACACCTATCAAGAACCATTGACCAACGTCGTTTTCATGGGTATGGGGGAACCTTTTTTAAATTATCAGGCAGTGATGGACGCTGTCCACCGGCTCCAGCATAACCAAGGGATGAATCTTGGGGCCCGACGTTTCACGATTTCTACAGTAGGAATCGTCCCCAAGATCCACCGATTCGCGCGTGAAAACACGCAGATCAATCTGGCCATCTCGCTTCATGCGGTTGATGATGAGATAAGATCATCTATGATGCCTATCAATCACCGATATCCTGTTTCGGACCTTATCTCTGCCTGCAAAGAATATATTTCTATTACAAATCGCCGGGTAACTTTTGAATGGGCTTTGATCCAGGGAGTAAACGACTCCCCTGAACAAGCGAAAGAACTGGCTTCATTGCTTAAAGGTATGCTCGCGCATGTCAACATCATACCTCTCAACCCAACGGATGGATATTCCGGTACTGCTACTACAGAGAAGCGGGTTAAAGTTTTCCAGCGCATTCTTCTTGAACAGGGCATAACCTGTACAATCCGGAAACCGAGAGGTATCGACGTTCAGGCAGGATGTGGGCAGCTGGCCAGCCAAATAGACCAAATGAAATAGCTATTTGTTTGCGGGCTCCATACTCTCCATTGATTCCATCGTAACTCCTCATTTAGAAATTATTAAATTCTCAAGTCTTCCTGCGCTTGAGCATTTCCCGCATTTTCATGCTAAAATACAAAAAAGGTGGTGGAGGAGGCAGCATGCCCAGTCAAACCGTTCGTTTAGAGTTTCCACCAAGATTGCAAGATGAGCCTGTCGTCAATCGTCTTTTGAAGCGCTATTCATTCATCGTGAACATATTAAGAGCAAATGTGACAGAAGATAAGGGTTGGATGGACATCCAAATTTCAGGGAAAGCAGCAGAAATTGAAGACGCTTCTGATTGGTTGAGAAAACAAGGAGTAGAAGTCATCTTACTATCTCAATAGTTTTCTAGCTTCGTCCTGTTACACTTTGTGCTAAAACCTGGAAAAAAGAGGAATGCCCTCTGCAGGTTTTTCATTTTTAACGGGGTACAAAACAATGACTACGTTTATAAAACTATCCAACAATATCCAAAAAAAGTTTCAGGAACAGATTGAAGATAAAAAGTATCATGCTGCCGCTGAATTGTTCCGAAAGCTCCATCCTGCAGATCGGGGGGAAATCTTTCGCGACTTGAAATCGAGTCAGCAAAAGGGATTTCTGCTTAATTTGAAAGTTGAAGAGATCGCAGACCTTTTTGATGAATTGGACGATCGGGAAACGTTTTCTGCGGCCCAAGTTTTACCTCTGCCCTTTTTAGCCGATGTCGTTGATGATATGGATCCGGATGAAGCAGCAGACTTACTGGGTGATCTTTCAGGACAGGATGTGAGACGGACCATTTCCTTGATGGACGAGCCGGAAGATGTTCTTCCCCTCCTAAGATATCCTGATGAGACAGCAGGGGGAAGAATGACGACAGACTTCCTTGTCCTTAAACCCGACGAGGAAGCCCGTCATGCTATTGAGTATTTACGTGACATGGAGCTGGATTCAGATGTACCGTATTATTTGTTTGTGGTGGAAAATGACGGCACACTGGTGGGCGTGACGGGTTTAAGGGAACTTGTCTATGCGTCTCCAGAACATTTGATCCGGGACATCATGAACACCCATGTGATCAGCATTGAAGCGATGCGAGATCAGGAAGAAGCAGCCAGGCTGATGATCCATTATGATCTCTCAGCACTGCCCGTTGTAACCAAAAAAGGACGATTAATTGGTGTCATATCCCATGATGACATTCTTGATGTGATGGATGATGAAACCACGGAAGACATTTATCGCCTGGCAAGCGTGACGGACGTCGGCTTAGAACCTGAAAGCAATGTTTACAAGCAGTTTAAAGGGCGCTTACCTTGGCTGCTGTTGAATACGATCACCGCTCTATTTGGATCATGGATCATCAGCAATTATGAAGATTTATTCCTCCAGGTCGCAGTTCTGGCCTTTTTCCAGTCTGTGGTGGCATCCCAAGGAGGTAATGCAGCCAGTCAAAGTGTGGCTATGATTGTGCGTTCTTTGGCGCTCGGAAAGTTGGATATCAAGAAAGTCTGGCCTATCCTCATCCGCCAACTAGCAGTGGGTATGTTTTTAGGAGTGGCAGTTGGGTTGATCGTGGGCACAGGGGTTGGATTATGGCAGGATAACCCATATCTGGGATTAGTACTGGGTTTAGCGTTATTGGGAAACATGATTGTCGCCAGTTTGGTGGGAACCCTGGGCCCCCTGTTGTTGGAGATTTTAGATCAAGATCCAGCTATGGCTTCCTCTGTTTTGGTGACTGCATTGACGGACAGTTTAGGTTTTTTGATTTTTCTGAGTTTAGCTCGAATCTTCCTGCCTTTCATCCAGAAGTATATTTGAATGAAAACAAGGGCAGATCGAAAAAGGCTATCCGTTTTCATATCCTGTAACTTGAAGTAAAATAGTCCTATGGAAGTACAAATAGCAATCTCAAAAATCAGAAAATACGCAACCTCCTCCAGCGGCGACACAGCGGAAGTCATCGAACGACCGAACGGTGGGGTCTCTGTGGTTCTGGCAGATGGTCAGAGTTCTGGAAAAGGCGCAAAATGGGTTTCATCTCTTGTGGTAAGAAAAGTCATTCAATTTATCGCAGATGGTGTACGGGATGGTGCGGCAGCCCGTGCCGCATCAGATGCTTTGTTCACGGAAAGGGATGGAAGAGTTTCAGCGACCCTGAATATCGTCTCTGCGGATCTGCAAACGGGAACCGTTGTCATTTCACGCAACAACCCGGCCCCCGTCCTGCTTTCCTATGATCAAAAGGTTAAATTTTTATCCACAGAGACAGCCCCCGTTGGTTTGCGGAGAGATACCCGGCCTATGATCACAGAAGTCCCGCTTGAGGTGGGATTAACCGTGATCGCCTACACCGATGGCTTGGTGCATGCTGGTTCGTATTATGGTGAATCAATGGATATCGGAACTTGCCTGAAGGTGGAATTAGAGGATGAAACACCTTCTCCGCAGAAGATCGCTGATTCCTTGATCTCTCACGCTTTGAAACTCGAGAGAGGACGACCCCGGGATGATATCAGCATTATTGTTCTTCGTGTGGTTTCGGGCAGCGATGATCTGATTCGGCGCATGACTGTAAAATTACCTCTAAATTCATTGGGAAAATGAAGCATTCACATCCAGTGATAGTTGTGGTTGGACCTTGTGCTGCTGGAAAATCTACTTTAATTTCTGGGTTGTCTTCCCACGGGTATAAGGCAAGACATGTGGCCCAAGAGCATTCTTTCGTCCCTGATATGTGGGAGAAAATGGTAGATCCAGACATATTAATTTATCTTGATGTTTCCTATCAGGTTTCCAATCAAAGGACGGGCACGAAATTAAAAATTTCTATTTTTAAAAAACAACGGGAAAGGCTGCAGCATGCCAAGAAGCATGCTGATGTCATCATTAATACGGATCACCTCCAACCTGAACAGGTTTTAAAGGAAGTGTTAGATTTATTAAGAAATTTGTATAAAGAGTGAAGATGGAAGAAAATAATGTAGTATATGACCCGAATGAAATACGTAAACGGTATCAAGAACTGGATGAACTGAAGAACACATTTATCGCGTTAGTGAGTCACGAACTACGGACACCAGTGAACCTGATTTCGGGATACTTGGAATTGGGGTTAGAAGAAATCGATCAGGATGCGTTAAAGGCCCAAGGCTATTTTGAAAAAGCCAATGAAAGCATGTTGAAATTGCACAGAGTTGTGGAAGAATTGACAGATTTTTCTCGCCTCCAACGTGGTAAAGCAACAAATCAACGAGATCCTATGCCAATCAGGGAGGCTTTTCAAAACACCTACCAGCTGCTGAAACCAGAATTAGAAAAAAAGAAGATTGGCCTCCACATCAATATACCTGAGTATATCCGAGAGGCTCAATTCGATGCCGACAGCCTGATGATTTGCTTTCGAAATATTCTGTCAAACGCTGCAAAGTTTTCACCTGAAGGTAGTCCAGTTCATGTGGAAGGAGAACGAACAGACGATCAACTTATTATCCTTATTCACGATTGCTCGAAACCGATTCCTGAAGACAAGAGAGAAACAATATTTGAAGATTTCAGACAGCTGGAAAATTACTTAACCAGACGCTATGAAGGCATGGGCCTCGGGTTAGCTGTTGCTAGAAGAACTGCAAGAATGTTAGGGGGTGATATATCTTTGGAGGTAAGAGAAGATGGGAACACGTTTAAGATCATCTTACCTGATAAAGCCAAGATCCCGAATGGGTAAAATTCTTATGCCTTTTCCCTTCTTTATTACCCGCTATACGAAACGCTTTATCATTCCTTATTTCCTACAACTTCTAAAAATTGAATAATTACTTTTCTCAATAAACTCTCTGGAAGCGCACCTACCTGGCGGTGAACCTCTTTACCCTCTGCGATAAATAATAACGTGGGTATGCCCTGGACGCCAAATTTGCTTGACCATGTATTATGCTTGTCCGTGTTAACCTTTACAACCTTTATCTTATCAGCATACTTTTCTGCTATGTTTTCCAGAATGGGTTCGACCATTTTGCAAGGCCCACACCAAGGAGCCCAAAAATCGACCAACACTGGGACATTTGCGTCCATGACTGTTTTCTCGAATGCTTCATCTGTGACATGTATGGGTTCGTTGGCCATCATTTTCTCCTCAGGGTGTTTTTGGAAAGTAATAAGGTGGCGTTCTTTTATATGTCTTTAGCAACTTATCCTTATTAAACCATAAAGTTGATGCGTAGATATTTATTTTCGAGATATGGAGCTCTGTTTAGTATAATAGGAACCATGAATTTAAAATTTGCAACCAATCAGGTTCATTCTTATGAAGTCCATACAGCGGTTTATCAAGGACCGTTAGATCTGCTTCTCGATTTAATAGAGAGCGCTGAGTTGGACATCACCAAATTGTCTCTGGCAAAGGTGACTAATCAATACCTTGCCCATATGCAAAACATCAAGGTAAAAAAACCGGATGAAGTATCGGCTTTTATGTTGATCGCCGCAAAATTATTGGAGATAAAATCAAAAGCGCTGCTTCCGCGGCCTACTACCGAAGATGATGAAGAAGAAGATCCGGGGGATAAATTAGCGAAACAACTTTTAGCTTATAAACGATATAAGCAGATCTCATACCTCTTATCTAAACGTAAAAAGCACGGACTGCACACCTTCATCCGGATGCCATCTAAGCGAATGGACCGAAGACAGGTAGATTTTGGCAAAAATACCCTATCTGACTTGATGAATATTGCTCAGGAAGCTATTTTAAATGCCCATGAAAAGGGTTCAGTTAATAAAGTGGTCTCCCAACCTAAAGTGACTATTAGAGAAAAGATCAATTTATTGGCTTCATTTTTGGTAAATAAAGGCAAGGTCTCGTTTTTTCAGTTTTTGGGAGAAGAGTATTCAAAAATAGATGTAGTCGTATCCTTTCTTGCTGTGTTGGAGTTGGTAAAAAGAGGGTTGATTAAGGTGGTTCAAAGCGGCTTGTTTGAAGATATCATGTTCTATCCTAAGGATAAGTTTGTTGAAAAGGAATATAAATTATCAGATGAGGAAATTGATTTATATTTTTAGGAGATAATGGATAATTATTAGAGAGGGGTATTGACTACACGAAATTTTATTTGGCAGTTCAGTTTTTCTGTCTTGAGGATTTCTCGTGGCATCTTATTCAATAAGTAGGTTTTCCCTGGATATACAATGAAATTTCCCGATCCGCCTTTTCCTACCTTCCCTCTAACTGCAGTTTCTTTGCATACATTTAATATCGAAGCTGGCTTTGATTACGCGGAAATCCATAATGCGCGGCAGCTGTCCCACATCATACGAGCCTTCGACTCTGCCCCTCGTTCAGGACATGTCAGTGCAGGTGAAATAGCTGCCATTGGAATCATGGGAAAAATTTATTCCCATTTCCTCGCACAGCTTGACAAAGAGACAGGTACATCCTTTTTCCTGGCTTTGGATGATTTTCTGATTCCTCTTTTAGGCTCAAAGCCCCTGCAAAAGATTTTGAACGAGATCGTTACTGCTTATCCCCTACCCTCCAACGCTGAGGGTGTAGAGAGGTCCGGAAGATCTCATCTATATAAAATAAGCATATTGCTGTTTATCGTTGAAGCTAATCCAGCTTTCTCCCCTTATCACCAGATCCTTGTTGATGAGAAACTCTTTTCTAACCCTTTGTATCAAGTATACATAGAGAAAATGAAAGAATTCCTCTCCAAACACGATCCGGCATCTATAGATAATTCAGAAACCCTGTTATCCTTTTTAGAAAAACCCTATAAGCTCCACCCTTCTTCCCTTATCGATCAGCTCTTTTATATCAAAACTCACTGGCAGGACTTCCTTGACGAAGATATGAGGAGTTCCATAACCCGCAGCCTCGATTACATCCGCGAAGATCACGAGGCTCGAGGGCTCACGAAAAACACTTCCCCTGAACCTTTTACACTACATAACCCAGGGGATATTTTTGACATCGATGACAAGCCCCACTTCAGCCAGGACAGTGATTGGATGTCTAATGTTGTCCTCATCGCTAAGAACATTTATGTTTGGTTGGATCAACTATCTAATAAATATTCCCGTGATGTCAAGAGACTTGATCAAATTCCCGAGCAGGAACTTTCAAACTTTGCTAATAGAGGAATATCAGGCTTGTGGCTAATCGGCGTCTGGGAACGCAGCTCGGCTTCCAGGCGTATCAAGCGCTTGTGTGGAAATCCCGAGGCCATCCCCTCTGCTTATTCAATTTTTGACTACAAAATAGCTAGAGATTTAGGTGGTGAGAAAGCATTTTATAGTCTAAAACAAATTGCATCTAAAAATGGGATTCATTTAGCTGCTGATATGGTGCCCAACCATGTAGGTATTTACTCAAAATGGGTTGTCGACCATCCTGATTGGTTTCTTTCCTTGGAATCCAAACCTTATCCGCATTATTCTTATACTGGCCCTGATTTATCAGAATCAAAATACATAAGCATTTTTCTCGAAGACCATTATTTTGACAAATCAGACGCCGCTGTGGTTTTCAAGCGCATCAATCACCGCACAAATCATGTGAGGTATATTTACCATGGAAATGATGGGACATCTATGCCATGGAACGACACTGCTCAACTCAATTATTTGATTAAGGATGTCCGAGAAGCTGTCATAAACACTATCTTAAAAGTAGCAGACAAATTTTCTATTATCCGGTTTGACGCCGCCATGACCTTAACAAAAAAGCATTTCCAACGTTTGTGGTTCCCTGAACCAGGGACAGGAGGCGCAATTCCCACGCGATCAGAATTTGGTATGACAAATGAGGAATTCGACGTCTTCTTTCCACGAGAATTTTGGCGGCAGGTTGTTCAACGAATCGCAGACGAGAAACCAGAAACCTTGCTTATCGCAGAAGCTTTTTGGATGATGGAGGGTTATTTCGTTCGGAATCTTGGAATGCACAGGGTTTACAACAGCGCTTTCATGCATATGCTTCGAGATGAAAAGAACGCAAAATTCCGAAACGTCATTAAAAAAACGCTAGATTATGATCCACGAATTCTCAAACGATATGTGAATTTCATGAACAATCCAGATGAAGATACAGCGATCTCACAGTTTGACAAAGGAGGCAAGTATTTTGGAGCCTGCGTGATGATGGCCACATTACCCGGGCTCCCGATGTTCGGTCATGGACAAATTGAAGGTCTCCACGAAAAATACGGTATGGAATATGATAGAGCGTATTACGATGAATCCCCCAATCAAGATTTAATATCAAGGCATGAACGGGAGATCTTTCCCCTATTACAAAAACGGCGTCTCTTCTCTGGGGTAAAACACTTTTATTTTTTTGATTTCGTCGAAGAAGATAATTGTATCAATGATGATGTATACGCATATACGAATCGTTATGGTGAGGAGAACGCGTTAATTATTTTTCATAATAAGTGGGGGGAATGCAAAGGTGCCATAAAGCCCTCCATTGATCTCGGTGATGACAAACAAAACCTCGGTTCTGCGCTCGGTTTAGAAAAAGGTCCCCAATCCTTTATTCTATTCAAAGACCATATTTCAGGGTTGAGTTTTATCCGGTCTACCGAAGAATTTTTCAGGTATGGCTTGGATGTGGAATTAGGCGCTTATGATTACCGTGTGTACCTGGACTTCAGGCAGGTCACGGTCACAGAAGATAATGCGTATACGTTGGTCCAAAAACAACTGGCTGGATCTGGTACCCACGATTTTGCTGGGGCACTTCAAAAAGCCCGTTTTAGAACATCCAGCGAACTACTGGACAGCATGTTATCTTTCGCTGGTCAAAAGCTAACTGCTGACATAAACGTAACTGGGGGTGATGAAAATACTGTCATCACCGTATTTTATGAAGAACTCATCCAACACATTCCTCTTCCCTCATCTCAACAGGGAGCTATCCCGTCCCCATTAACCGAAAAAGCTCTTTCTTACCTTTCTGCCTACAAACATTTGGAGTCTTCTAGGGCTTCGAACATCCCTGTGACAACTTTGGTTGAAACAGCGGTTATTCTATGGATTTTCCTCT
Organism: Anaerolineales bacterium; assembly: GCA_046483045.1. Taxonomy (GTDB): domain Bacteria; phylum Chloroflexota; class Anaerolineae; order Anaerolineales; family UBA11858; genus B10-G9. Next base: position 73,031 of record JAWODY010000083.1, read on the forward strand.
CTCCTGTTTTAGATATCCTTCCTTATCGACAATTGAAATTGCGAATCGCTCCCCTCCTTCAAGTGATTAGTCCAAAAATTCACACCGCTCCACCAAGCGATCTCACCCGTGCCGTTTCCGCCGCCCTAAAATTCGCTGATCGTTCCCACCTTCTCCCCCCTTCCCCGTCTGAAACCATAGACCTTTTGTTGAAATTTGAAGAAATTAGAGGATTTATAAATCTCAATGAATACCAAGGCTCCCTTTATTACCATCAGGAAAGTTTTGAGGACCTGCTTTCCCTGACGACCTACATTGAAAAAATAAAAATTTATTCAGACACTGAACTCACAGAACAAAAAAAGGCGCGTTTAATTATGGAGTTGGATAAGAACGACCAAATTCTCAGGAAGGCCCACAATCGTTCTCAATTTCAGATCAGCAAGCTCAAACAGGAGATTTCAAGGTTGGAATAAATGAATTTGAACTCACAAACTTTACCGCAGAATACAAGGGAAGAATATGACCTCGCCATTTGATCAATGTATCAACAGAAAAGATTCTGACAGTGTTAAGTGGAATCGATATCCGGAAGATGTCCTCCCTCTCTGGGTTGCAGACATGGATTTCTTGTCACCTTCTCCTGTGATTAAAGCCTTAAGTGAACGCGTTCAACATGGTGTATTTGGCTATCCTGAAACTCAGCAAAGCACAAAAGACGCTGTCGTTGATTGGCTTTGGAAAGAACATAATTGGTCAGTGACGAGTGAAGATCTGGTATTCTTACCCGGTGTCGTCGTTGGATTTAATTTAGCCGCTCATGCTTTAACGGAACCAGGCCAAGGTGTTCTAGTATTGACCCCGACTTATCGACCTTTTTTAAATGTTTCAGGTCACGCGAAAATTGAACAACATGAAATGCCATTAGATCGAACCAAAGGGGGGAAATACTTTATACACAAGTCATCTTTTAATCATGCCATCCAGAAAAACACGCAAATTTTTATGCTCTGTAACCCGCAAAACCCGACTGGCAGGGTCTTTTCTAAATCTGAGCTGGAGATGATGGCAGAAATCTGCCTTAAAAATAATATATTCATTTGTTCTGACGAGATCCACAGTGACATCGTTTTTTCCCCAAACAAGCACATCCCGATTGCTACACTCTCTCCCGAAGTAGAGAAGCAGACGATCACTTTGTTATCACCCAGCAAAACGTTCAATGTAGCAGGGCTGAAGGCGTCATATGCGGTGATCACAAACAGCGACCTCAGGGAACGCTTTTTCGCTGCCAAGCAAGGTTTGGTTGGTGGGGTAAACCTGTTCGGTCAAACAGCGCTGAGGGCAGCGTATACAAAGGGAAAAGTATGGTTAGATGAACTTCTGATCTACCTCGAAAATAACCGCAATTTCCTTTTTGAGTTTGTATCCACTAAACTTGATGGTATGTCAATGGTTTCTCCTGAAGGTACATACTTGGCTTGGCTTGATTGCCGCGAGACTGGTTATAATGATCCCCAAGAATATTTCCTTAAAAACGCAAAGGTCGCTCTCAACCCTGGTGGTTGGTTTGGTAAGCCCGGGGAAGGATTTGTGCGCTTTAATTTCGCCTGCCCCCGCAATACATTACGGGAAGGATTGGACAGGATTGCGCATTCTTTGTAAATCCGCTCAAATTCACTTTGGGGTCATATAGTACAATGGTTTCATGTCTTCCCTTTCTGACAAGTTGAAATCTCTCGGGTTACAAACTGGAGCAAAAGGGATTTCTCCTCCCTCAAATAACGCTCCGCCCGACCAATTAATTGATATGCTCTCTGGTTTCTGGAAGTCCACACCTCACGGTGACACCTTCGTTGTTGAAAAGCAATACCCGCTTGATTTCTCCCTTGGTACCGTTTTGCTCCAGCCCTCCATTTACACTCCACCCCTTACCAAGTGGCTCAAAAAACCAGCTCTTGAACACACCCCACTCGACCATTTTGTCTTTATCGATACGGAGACAACTGGTTTGTCCGGAGGTGCTGGCGTATATGTTTTTTTAATAGGTGTGGGTCGTTTTATTGATGATCACTTCCAGATTTCTCAATTTTTCTTATCAGATCCCGCCCAAGAAACTGCGCAGTTATCAGCGTTAGAAGAGTATCTTGCTCCAGCAGACGTCGTTGTTTCTTACAATGGAAAATCTTTTGATCTCCCGCGTTTAAATACTCGTTACCGTACTCACCGTTGGCATCCCCCCTTACAACAAATTTCTCATATTGATTTACTTCATTTAGCTCGACGATTGTGGAAAAACCGCCTATCCTCTTGTACGCTTGGTGCTATAGAATACTATATTTTGAACTTTGAAAGATCAAAAGAAGACGTTCCAGGCTGGCAAGTTTCTGATCTCTTTCATGAATACATCCATACCCAAAACCCAAAGCCTTTAAAGCAGGTCTTTTACCATAACGAGATGGATGTCCTCTCAATGGTTGGGATCCTGAATCAGATCAGCACACTCCTAGATCCCCGCTGTACCTGCCAGACTGATCACCCGGAAGAACTTTTATCTGTGGGAAAATTCTACGCTGATTTACAAGAACCGAAAACAGCCATAAAGCTCCTTGAGGAATCCCTTACCAGATTTGATTCTGTCTCTGATTCGTATTTGGAAAGCCTGAAAACACTATCTTTTCTTTATAAAAAATCTGAAAATTTTGAAAAGGCAGTATCTTATTGGAAAGAAGCGGCAGAAAACGAAGAGTGTTATGCGTTTCTTGAATTAGCCAAATACTTTGAGCACCGTCAAAAAAACTTTGAAGAAGCTATTCACTGGACGCTTTCTGCGATTTCAAAAATTGATTCCACAGCCGCAAAATCTCACAAGTCACAAGCCCTTAAATCCGACTTGGAACATAGATTAAATCGATTGAAGGGAAAGGTCAGTTAGGAATTTAATCATTGTTCTCATTTTATAAAAACCTGCTTTTTCCCTCAATTTAAGTACATATATATCAGCAAAACTCATAACTCATACTCTTTACAAAAGGTTTGTCATGAAATTTACGATTACAGGGGGCACCGGCTTGATTGGATCAACATTGGTTCGCCTTTTAGCTGCTCAAGATTATGAAGTCATCATTTTAAGTCGATCACCTGATTCGGCTTCCAATCTACCCCGTCATGTTAAACTTGTTTATTGGGATGGCAAAAATGTTTCCAGTTGGGTTGATCAGCTTGATGGTACTAATGTTGTTATCAACTTGGCAGGTGAAAGCATTGCAGGAAAAGGTATTATTCCTTCACCGTGGACCGACCCCAAAAAGGATAGGATCCTCAAAAGTAGAGTTCAAGTAGGAAACACCCTCCTAGAAGGAATCAAACAGGTCGATCAAAAGCCCCAGAAGTTCATTCAAGCTTCAGCGATTGGCTATTATGGATCCCATGGTGATGATATCCTCACGGAAAGCTCCCCCCCTGGCTCAGACTTTTTATCCAGAACATGCACGGCCTGGGAAGCATCCACAAAACCTGTCTTCGATCTAGGCGTTTCCCATATTGTCGTTCGGTTGGGTGTTGTGTTGAGTGAAAAAGGAGGGGCTTTACCGCGCTTACTTCTGCCTTTCAAGTTATTCCTTGGCGGGTCCCTAGGAAATGGTGAACAATGGTATTCTTGGATACATATTGATGATGTTTGCAATGCAATTAAGTATCTATCAGAACATACACATGCCCAAGGTGTCTATAATTTGACTGCGCCAAATCCTGTTAAAAACAAGTTATTCGCAAAGACTATAGGGGAAATAATGTCCCGCCCAGCCTTTTTGCCTGTACCTGGCTTCCTAATGAAAATGGTTTTGGGAGAAGTGTCCTCAGTCGTACTCGACGGACAACGTGTAATTCCAAAACGCTTAAGACAGTTAAATTTCTCGTTCCAATATCCTGAATTGGGGGAGGCTCTCCGGGATTTAATTTCTGATCATTAACAAAATACCCTTTCTATCCCCTGGGGAAATTTTTTACCAAAATCGTCCAGGTTCCTTTTTGGACGACTTTTTGATTTTGGTTGTAAACCTGTATCGTAAATTCTACAAAACCTCCCCCCATTTTAGCGACTTTTTTCTTGCGTTTGACTATGAATTCAGCTTGTATCGTATCCCCAATTTTAACTGGCGCGCGAAATTTCCAATCGACTTTTGTCAAAGCCAAGGCCGTCCCTTCCGGAAAACCCATTCTTGCTGCCAATCCACTTACCATCGCCAGGATTAGCAACCCATGCGCTATGCGTTCACCGTATACCCCCTCTTGAGCAAACAATTTATCTGTATGTAGCTGATTGTAATCCCCCGATAAACCTGCGAAATTCATGATATCACTTTCTGTGACCGTTCGCCCTGCACTTCTTATTGTTTCGCCCTTCGAAAAATCCTGATAATACTTTCCTGGGACCGCATCGATTTCTTTCATCTTTCCTCCTCTCCGAAAAATAATTTACCGGATCCATTGTAACATTCGTCGAGAAAACAAAAAAAAGCATTCTGTTTTACCAGAATGCTTTGAATGAATTAACCAATGATGCTCATCACACATTATCTAAAGCATCTAATCCTGGTAGTATCTCACCCTGCAGCATTTGAAGTGATGCCCCGCCACCCGTCGAAATATGGGTTACCTGATTTACTAAACCAGCTTTCCGGATCGCAGAGGCAGAATCCCCGCCGCCTACTATGGAAGTTGCTTTGCTTTCAGAAAGCAACTCCGCTAATCTAAACGTCCCTATGGCGAAATTCTGAAATTCAAAAACCCCCATGGGGCCATTCCAGACAACCGTTTTCGCTTTTCGAATGATGTCACCGTACATGTTAATGGTTTCATTTCCAATGTCTAATATTTGCCAGCCGTCTGGCACATCTGATACTGAGATCGTTTTCTTTTCCGCCTCATTTTTAAATCCGTCTGCAATTACCACATCTTTGGGCAATATTAATTTTTTCCCCGCTTCTTTGATTAATTCTTCAGCAAGGCCTACCACATCTTCTTCCACCAATGAGTCTCCTAATTGATATCCTTTGGCCAGAAAGAACGTATTAGCTATCCCCCCGCCTATCAATATCTTATCTACTTTATCAATCAGATTCCGGATAACTTTGATCTTCCCTTGAACTTTGGCTCCTCCCAGGATTGAAACGAAAGGATGTTCAGGGTTCCTGATTGTTTTTCCAAGGTACTTGATTTCTTTTTCCAGCAGGAAGCCAGCCACTGCAGGTAAGTATTGGGCTACGCCCACATTTGAGGCGTGTGATCGGTGGGCTGTCCCAAACGCATCATTTACGAATAGCTCTGCTAACCCAGCCAATTCTTTTGCCATTCCAGGATCATTCTGTTTCTCCCCTTCATGAAATCTTGTGTTTTCTAACAACAGAACTTCCCCAAATTCCAAATCCTTTACTGCTTTTTCTGGTTTTTTCCCCAGGCAGTCCTCGACGAAAGTCACCTTTGTGTCTAACAATTGATCTAAATATTCTGCGACAGGAAGTAATGACAAGGCCGGATCAAATTTCCCTTTAGGGCGTCCCAAGTGAGACGTGAGTATTAAAGCAGCATTCTTGTCCAATAAATATTCTACGGTCGGCAGCGCTGCTTTTATGCGTGTATCATCACCCACTTTTCCATCTTGAATGGGTACATTGAAATCTACACGCACAAGCACCCTTTTTTCTTTCAGGTCAATATCTTTTATCGTCTTTTTATTGAATTCGTTCATAGATTTGTTCCTTCCTTGTGAGTCACTATTTACAATTATCTGGTTCCGACGACCACCTTTCTGTTAAGGCATGATCAATGGCCCCGTTCTTTCTTCCAGCAAGTCAATAAGTTTTTCGGTTAGTTTATAAGAATCGTGGCGCCACGGATGTTCTCGGTCAATCAAATCAGCTTGATAGACATTATAATTCAAGGAGAGCTCCGCTTCTATTTTCACATCATGAACATTTTTATTATACTTTTGAGGGGATTCATTATTCACCAAGACGATATCAAACAAGCTGCCTTCTATATGATCTTCTAAAACTTTTATATGATCCCCGCATGTGAACCCATCTGTTTCACCTTCTTGAGTCGCAACATTACAAATAAAAATTTTCAAAGCCTGGCTAGCACGTATAGCTGAGGTTATATCCCGAACGAGCAGGTTCGGAAGGATACTTGTATATAAGCTCCCGGGGCCAATCACAATCAATTCAGCAGATAATATAGCGCGGATCGCATCTGGATATGCTGGAGGGTTATTGGGTTTCAACATCACCCTGTTAATTTTTCCATCCGCTTCTGTGATTTTGCTTTCCCCGTTGATTCTGATCTCTTTCCCATTTTCTGGCTCCATCACATCGGCTACTAAATTAACATTCTCAAGGGTGGAGGGCAGCACCCTGCCGTTTACTGCTAAAACCCTGCCTGATTCCGCGATCGCTTTCTCAAAACTACCCGTTAACTCCGCCAGAGACGAAATGAATATATTGCCAAAAGAATGGCCTTTTAGGCTGCCATCTTCTTTTGCGAATCGATATTGGAAAAGGTGCGTTAACAATTCTTCATCATTAGATAGTGCAGCCAGACAATTCCTAATATCACCCGGCGGCAAAATCCCTAATGAATCGCGCAAGCGGCCTGATGAGCCCCCATCATCAGCCACGGTGACAATGGAATCTAAATTATGGGAAATGTTTTTCAATCCTCTGAGAAGTGCTGCCAGCCCATGTCCTCCTCCAATAGCCACGATGTTAGGTCCATATTTTTTATTTCTGAATTTTTCGATACTTTCTACTACGGGATTACCAGGTCGAATGAAAGGACCTAATAATGACTTATTCAAACCAACAATACCCCAAATGATGGTTCCTATCCCTATAGAACCGAAAATAATCACGCGCAACAAGCGAGGGAAGGGGCGTAAAGATAGAAAAGAAAGGATGGGCAGCCACCATGTTTGGGGTGCCTTACGATATACATCTAATGTAAATAATGCGACTCCTACAGCTAAAAAAATGTTTCCCAGCAATATGACCATCAGCCATCTTTTTACCCCCAATCCCGGTTGGAGCCAACGGGTAAAATTCTTGATTTGTTGTGATATTCTTTTTCTCATAGCCTGTTCCATTTACCATTCCACATACAAATCAATCATAGCAAGCCCCTTCTCTTCCGTCAAATTAATTCCAATATATTTGATCGCGTTAATTCGCAAAATCTTTCCTGCTTCCACATTCATGATCCTCCCCCATATATGCTATACTTTATGCCTGGCAAACAATTTGAATATTTTATTTCGCACGAGCTCAAAATTCGTCGGGCTCAAATACAGTATCAATAATCTATGAAAGAAAACCAATCCAAATGGGTGACTTATCCACCTTTACCTCCTGAAATCAGGACCGAATTTCAAAAATTTCCACCGGTTTTGCAGCAGCTCCTTTATAACAGGGGTTTCGAATTGTGTTCTAAAGCTGAACGTTTTTTGGTTGCCCGCCTCCCTGAAGAAGTCAAAGGTACTCAGCCAATGGGAGTTGATCAGGCTTCAGATAGGCTGTTAAAAGCGATATCCAACGGGGAACACATCGCGATTTATGGAGATTTTGATGTTGATGGAATCACTTCAACTGCATTGTTAAAGTCTTCTCTTGAAGAATTGGACGGTCATGTATCTACGTACATCCCCCACAGGGTGGATGAAGGATATGGCCTGAACCCAAAAGCAATCCAGGCCTTGCACAATAAAGGGGTAGATCTGTTAATCACCGTAGATTGCGGTATTAGGGCAATAACCGAGATCGAGTACGCAAAAAAAATAGGCTTAGACGTCATCATTACGGATCACCACCAACCAGGCAAAACCCTTCCTAAAGCTGACCTGATAATCAACCCTAATCAACCTTTGGATCCCTACCCCGATAAAGATTTAGCGGGTGTGGGAGTGGCCTACAAACTTCTTCATAAACTCGCTGAACTTAAGCCACGCCTAAATCCTGAAAAATATCTCGATCTTGTTTCCCTGGGAACCATCGCAGACCTCGTGCCCCTGATTGGGGAAAATCGCCATTATGTTCGAAAGGGGTTGAGGTATTTAAAAAAACCACACCGCCAGGGAATTCTTGCTTTAATGGGGGTATCTGGTTTGAGTCCAGAAACCATCCAGGCGTCAGATATCAGCTTTCAATTAGGCCCCAGAATAAATGCGGCGGGCAGACTTTCCTCAGCCAATCTAGCACTGGATCTCCTAATAGAAAAAGATGTGAACCGTGCAGGCTTATTGGCCCAGAAAATAGAAATATTAAACAATAAAAGAAAAGATCTCATGCATGATGTCAAAATTAAGGCAGAGAACATGGCCCTTGTAGATGATGAGATCCCGTCGATTTTATTTGCTTTTCATCCAGATTTTGATCAAGGAATCGTAGGTTTAGCAGCTGGATATCTAACAGAAAAGTACCATCGTCCTGCAATCGTCGGTAAACAAGAAGATGAGGTCACGATCGCTTCTTGTCGGAGCATCGATGAGTTTAATATAATTAATGCCTTGGACAAGAATAAAAAATTATTTTTAAGTTATGGTGGTCATCCAGCTGCTGCTGGATTTAAGATTAAAAATGAAAACATATCCGTATTAAAAGACAGACTCACCCAGTTTTCTTCAACAACACTGGAAAAAATTAACCTTACCCCAACCCTCACAGCAGATATGGAATTAAGTTTTAATGATTTAGATCGTGAACTACTCAAACAAATTAATATGTTGGCCCCGACAGGGATGGGAAACCCCCAACCTCAATTTATCTCATATGATATCCACATACACAAATGCCGACAGGTAGGAAAACAAAATAGCCATTTGAAATTAGAACTTTCAGATGGATCAGCCACCTTTGACGCAATCGCTTTTCGGAAAGGGAACCTATTTGATTCTTTGCCTTCCAGGGTAGATATATTATATAAATTTGAGGAAAATGTCTATCGAGGTCGTTCTCGTCTGCAATTAAATATCAAAGATATACGCCCCGCGATCAGCCTCAGTCCACAAACCGATATTTGACCAGCGCCCAAACAGCTTCAAACGCATCAGCTAAACCAATCTTTTTGCCCTCATCGTAATCACGCGGATTGAATGTAATTGGAACCTCAAAAATTCTTACATCCCTTTTCAATATTTTCGCTGTGAATTCAGGTTCGAATTCAAATCGCTTTGCGTGCAAAGGGATGTCTTCTACGATCTCCTTTTTGAAAACCTTATATCCCGTTTCCATATCCGTCAGGATCGTGTCGTAGAGGATGTTCGTCATCAAAGTGAGCATTTTGTTAGCGACCATGTGCCAGAACATGGCAACTCTTCGCGACGCCCCCAGGAATCTGGATCCGTAAACGACATCCGCCACACCTTCCTGGATTGGTTTTAACATTTCCGAATAATCACGAGGGTCGTACTCCAGATCTGCATCTTGGATAATCACGACATCCCCAGAAGCATTATCCAAACCCGTCCGTACTGCCGCACCTTTCCCCTGGTTTTTTTGGTGGTAGATGACTTTCATATCTTCTCTTTCTTCATATTGTTTTAGGATCTCACGAGTCCCGTCCACAGAGCCATCATCCACTAAAATGATTTCATGGGGGATCTTAGTATCCCACACTCTTTCTATGATTTTTTGGATGGTTTCTTCCTCATTGTAAATGGGGATAATCACAGACACTTCCATATCTATACCTTACTCCTTTGTTAATAAAGATGAAGACTGATTTAATAATACCGTGCTATAATCCTAGTGTTATTGATACAACATTATATCGCGAAAAATTATCCTTTCTTGGAGAACAAAAATGATTGCATCTCGATACGAGGAGGCTAATCGTAACCAGGTCCGCACGAAACCTCCTTCAGAAAAATTTTCCCCCTCCCCTATTACACAGATTAGTGATACTGGACTTTCGAAGTTGTGGCTTCAGGATTTGGCTTTAAAAATTCTATATTTCCAGGGATATCTGACTGGTTATGAGCTGTCTGATAGCATCTCCTTACCTTACACTTCCATTGTAGATAACATTTTGGATTCCCTCAAGAAAGAAAAGTTTCTTGAAGTAAAAGGGTCTAGTATGGGATTGGGAGAAGGTTCCTATCAATATGGAATCACTGAAGCAGGCATCAAACGAGCACGAGAGGCTTTAGAACGGAGTCAGTATGCAGGCCCAGCCCCTGTCCCTCTGGAAGAGTACAACAAAGCTATTCGCCGTCAGAGTTTAGGGAAGTTAAACGTCTCAAAAAGCTTATTGGGCAAGTATCTTTCCCATCTTGTTTTATCAGATGAGATATATAATCGCGTTGGTCCCGCCATTAACTCCGGGACCTCGATTTTCATTTACGGCCCTCCGGGAAATGGAAAAACCAGCATTGCTCGGGCAGTGGGTGACATGATCATGAGGGAAAGCATATTCATCCCTTATTCTTTATATATTGAAGGTCATGTAGTGAAATTATATGATTCCGTAAATCACCAGCGGATTGAGACTGAAGAGGTGAATGAATCCGGCACCGGGAATCTCAAGACGGGGGTTCGTCGCGATTCGAGATGGGTTCATATTAAACGCCCTTTTATTGTTGTGGGCGGAGAATTGACGCTGACTGATCTTGACCTTGTCTTCAATGACACAACAAAATTTTATGAGGCTCCATTCCAACTAAAGGCTGCCGGCGGGTTACTTCTGGTAGATGACTTTGGTAGGCAAATGGTTCGCCCAACAGATTTGCTCAATCGCTGGATTGTTCCTCTCGAAAACCAAATCGATTATCTCACTCTCCATACAGGCCGTAAGGTAGAAGTTCCGTTTAACGAATTAATCGTTTTTTCCACGAACCTGCCGCCGAAAGACCTTGTTGACGAGGCTTTCCTTCGCAGGTTGAGACATAAAATTAAAATTGAAGATCCTTCTTTTGAAGATTACAGGTCTATTTTTAAAAGTGCCGCTAAAAAACGAAATATACCATTTAATGATGAAAACTTAGCATATTTAATTAAAAAATGGTACCTCAAAAAAGAAAGAAACCTTCGAGGGTCCCACCCCAAAGAAATCTGCGACCATATTATTGACATTTCCAAATTCCTGAATTGTAAACCCGAGATGACGAGGGATTTGCTTGATCGGGCTGCGAATGCATTCTTCGTCGAATTATAAGGACCCATAGGGGACTCATGGGTTATGCATTTGATCAACTCTCTTCGCCAGCAATCATCGCGCATCGAGGTGCGAGTTCTCAGGCTCCAGAAAATACGTTGGCAGCCTTTGATTTAGCCTTGAAGCTGCATGCAGATGCGATTGAATTTGATGTTCGGCTTACGAAAGATAAACATGTCATTGCCTTTCATGACCTCACGCTGCAAAGAACCACAAATGGAAAAGGCAAAGTTCGCAATAAAACGTTGGCTGAACTCAAATCTCTCTATGCGGGAACTTTTTTCGATCCCTCCTTTCAGGGTCAGCGCATTCCCACGTTAGAGGAGATATTTGAAAAGTTCGGCAATCGGACTTTCTATCACATTGAAATAAAAAATTTCTTTCAACCGTTTAACAAACTTACTGAGAAAGTCATCTCACTGATCAAAAAATACAATCTCCAATCCCTGGTTACCATCTCATCATTTAATCCTATTGCTCTCATTCAGGTAAATCATCTCCTCCCCTCACTGGATAAGGGGTTGTTATTGCAATATCCTCAAACATTATCCTTTGTTCATAAAGGGTTATCAAATTTCGTCACCCTCGACTCCCTTCATATACCTGTTGAAAAAGTCACAAAAGGTATAATTAACAATATTCATGACATGGATCAAAAGATACTCGTTTACACTGTCAATGACCCAAAATTGATCCGCAAACTTGTTCTTTGGGGCGTAGATGGTATATTTACAGATGTCCCAATAACAGCTCGGAATGCCTTAATGGCAGAGGAATAACGCCAAATTCCTCTCATGCAAAATTGTTTTTATCCAAATTTCTAAATTAAGGCTTTGGGGCCATATAATATTCAGGAGAAGAATGAAAGCCGTCAAATATTCGTTTCGGTTACTCCTCGCCATAGTAACCATTACAGGGTTGTGTGTACCTGCCTTTCATCCCGCAGCCTCACCAGGGAAACGATCAGCTCAACAAAAAGCTGTCTCGCTATTGGAGGAACTCAGCCCCCATGAGAGGGTTGGACAGCTTTTCTTAGTGACATTTAATGGGGTAGAAACAGGCCCCAATACACCTATATACAAATTAACAGTCAATTATCATATAGGGGGAGTTATCCTTAAAAGTTCTAACTCAAACATTTTGAATGATGAAAACGGCCTTGAGGATGTTTGGGTCCTGAACAATAATATCCAATTAAACGAATATGAAGGCTCTCAAAATGCTCAAGAGTCCACTGGTGGAGTAAATTCTCCCTCCCCTGCATATATTCCTTTATTAATTGGTCTTTCCCAAGAGGGGAATAAATCTAATTATTCTCAGATTTTGGATGGGCTCAGCCCGATCCCAAGTCAACTTGCCATCGGTGCGACTTGGGATCCATCTTTGGCTGAAGATGTCGGCAAACAGATTGGCAGGGAGCTCTCATTACTGGGCATCAATCTCCTTCTTGGTCCTTCGTTAGATGTGCTCTCCGAACCCAAACCAGGACAGCCCAGCGACCTGGGAGTTCGCTCTTTTGGAGGAGATCCATATTGGGTTGGTCAAATGGGTCAGGCATATATTAAAGGCGTCCATGAAGGAAGCCAAAACAATGTCAAAGTGGTCGGAAAATACTTCCCCGGTCTGGGAAGCTCAGACCGTTTACCCAAAAAAGAAATAGCTACAGTCCGAAAATCATTGGAACAATTAAAACAAATTGATCTTGCGCCCTTTTTTGATGTCACAGGAAATGCCCCATCCACAGAACATACTGTGGATGGGCTTCTTACTTCCCATATCCGCTATCAGGGTCTTCAAGGAAATATTCGTTCCACAACCAGGCCTATCAGTTTAGACCTCCAGGCGTTTCAATTGCTTATGGGTCTTGATCCTCTTCAAAAATGGCGCCAGGATTCTGGAGTTTTGATCAGCGACAATTTAGGGAGCCAGGCGCTCCATAAATTATATGACCCTGCTGGCGAAACGTTAAATATTCGCAGGGTAGCTTTGGATGCTTTTATGGCTGGTAATGATATCCTCTATCTGGGTGATTTTCCAGAGGATCAAAGCCAAAATCGTTTCACAGCTATTCAAGATACACTGCTTTTCTTCTCAAAAAAATATCAGGAGGATCAAGCTTTTGCAGACAGGGTGGATGAATCCGTTCTCAGGATATTGACGATGAAATTCACTATTTATGATGAATTCAACATCACACATGTTTTACGCTCACACGGATTGTTGTCAGAAATTGGCGAAAACACGGAGACCGCAAATGAAATCGCCCGCCAATCCGCAACATTAATCAGCCCTGAACTTCCTGAATTAAACAATCTACTACCTAACCCACCTCAGAAGGATGAGAGGATGGTCATCATCACGGATACTTCACCACAAAAACTATGTGGAACCTGTCCAGAAGAACCTTCCCTGGAAAGAAATGCGCTAAAAGAAGCTATCCTTCGCCTCTATGGACCGACTTCCAGTCAACAGGTCACGCCATACAACATCACCTCGTTGACATACAGTGATTTAATCAGCTTCTTAAATGGCGCTCCGGACACTGAATTAGTTGAAAAATCCCTCAATCAAGCCAATTGGATTGTTGCAGCAGCTTTGGAGACTTCCGCGGAACGCCCTACCTCCCAGGCCCTCCATCGCCTGCTTGCTGAACGTCAAGATCTCATCCGGGATAAAAAACTGGTCGTCTTCGCTTTTGATGCTCCATATTATTTGGACGCGACAAATATTTCTAAGGTCACCGCTTACTTTGGCATGTATAGTAAATTACCACCCTTCATTGAATTCGCTGCACGCTTATTATTCAAAGAAATCCCTGCCCCAAAAGGCTCTTTGCCCGTATCTGTACCTGGGATCGGATACGATCTCATTTCAGCCACCTCTCCCTGTCCAGACCAGGTTTTTCAAATATCTATCGGCGATAAACCAGAACTTTCCCTTACACCGACATTGAGCCAGACCGAACTCACTCCAACTCCTCCTATATATGAAGCAGGAGAAATTATAGACATCCACACGGGCATGATCATCGATCATAATGGTAACCCCGTACCCGATGGCACACCTGTTCAGTTCGTTATCATTTCCGAAGGTGAAACCAATTATCTCCCACCTGTTGAGACCCAAAATGGAACGGCCTCTACCACCCACCTCATTGACCAGGCGAATGATTTAACCATTCAAGCCATATCCTCCCCTGCTGAATCCAGTCAAATTTCCATTCTTGTAAAAGGAGAGTCCCCAGATTCTGGGATCGCCGGCAACCAAATTGCCCCTACTCCCCTGGTTAACTCTTCCCCATCCACACAGGCCCCCAACAGCACACCAGAACTCCCAACCGCTCCAGAATCCCCCACTGATTTATCATCTTCGTTATGGAGTCTGTGGTTCTTAAGCATCCTGGAAACGATCGCAATATCACTGATCGCTTATCAGACCGGAGCTATGCTGGGATTCGTCCGCTGGGGGATCAGATGGGGGTTTTCTGCCTTCATAGGCGGCTTGTTTACGTACAACTACCTGATCCTAAAACTTCCCGGGAGCAGTTGGTTTTTTACCTCAGATCAAGCACCTATGAAATTCGGCCTTTTCATTCTCGGAGGGGCTGTAATTGGTTGGGCTCTGTCATTCTTGATCCATAAACTCAAATCACTCAAACCTTTATCTTAACATGGTGGCCACAATACTGATAATCAAAGACAAAACGGCCACCCATGCCAATATTTCTTCATTTGATGCATTTAGAAAATCTTTGATATCAGGGGCTGGCATCGGCGCTTTGGGATGTCTTTTGGGATCCCAATCGCCCAATAAGGCCTCCCGAAATTCTTCCACAGTTTGAAACCGTTCATCAGGGTGGATCTTCATGGCAGTTCTCACAGCACGATCGGTACGTGGACTTACCGCTGGGTTGTATTCCTGCATCGATTTGATATTCTTTGGCTGCAGAAATCGCTGCCTAGCCTCTTTGGGAGGATGGTTTGTCAGCAAATGATAAATTGTAGCTCCAAAAGAATATATATCACTTCTGGGGTCTGTATGGCCTGTATCTCCCCCATATTGTTCTAAAGGTGTATAGTACGCTGATCCATGCCCCTGAACGACAGTAATTGTCCTTTCTCCCGATATCAGAATTTTAACGAGTCCAAAATCAACTAATTTAATAATCTCATTCGGTGTAAGTTTGATGTTACTTGGTTTGATATCACGATGCAGGATGCTTGGTTCTTGAGCGTGAAGATACGAAAGAGCATCCGCGATTTGATCTGCCCAGCTCAGGACATCTCTTTCCGGGAGGAATTTTCCCTGCTTGCCTTTTTCATTCAACAATGTCCGTAAATCTTTTCCTGGGACAAAGTCCATGACTAAATAATCTTTCTCCCCTTCTGAAAAAAAGTCTGACACTTTGGGTAAATTTGGATGATCTAAGCGAGCTAAAACTGTTGCTTCCCGTTCAAATTGTTTGCGTGTTTGTCTTACGACATCCGCAGGAAGGTTCTCATCATACGATACTGCTTTCAAGGCACACAATCTTCCTGCCAAGCGTAAATCATCAGCAAGATAAACTTGACCCATCCCTCCCTGGCCGATAACGCGCTTAATTTGATATCTTTCTTTAATAATTTCTTCCGTTCTGTGTAGTGTTTTCATAATAGCGGTTGATTTTCTCCACTTTTCTGATTATATTTATTATAATCCAACTCTATTATGGATGATCCAGCACTGAGATTCAGCCAACTGACGAAACCTCACATGAGCGAAGATTTTACAAAACCCCAACCAGTTTTAATTGCGCACGGTGGTTCTTTAAGTGGCTATCGTTGGACCCTCGATGAACAGCTTGTGATTGGACGGACCGATTCCTGCGATGTCATCATACCCAACAGGCAAGTTTCTCGCCGTCATTCACGGCTGATCAGATCTTCCCAAAATGTTTACCTTGAAGACCTTAACAGCAAGAATGGTACGTTTCACAATGGGGATAAGATCGATGAAAAAATTTCCCTAAAAGATGGGGACGTCATTCAAATTGCGCTGGCACAAGAATTCATATTTTTGAGCAAGGATGCCACCATCCCATTGGACTTCGACAATTCCAGCCACCCCACTTTTTCTCCTCGTGGGAAATTGCATATCGACCTTGAATCACATCGGGTTTGGATAAATAAACAGGAATTGTCCCCACCACTTTCAGCATTACAATTCAAGCTCTTGGCCTATTTTTACAAAAACGAAGGGAATGTCGTCACAAGACAGGAAATTATCCACAATGTGTGGGGGGCACAGGAGGCTGCGGGAGTAACAGATCAAGCATTGGATGCCTTGATACGAAGGTTACGGGAAAGATTATCTGAGCTTGAACCTGATCAAGAGTTTATCATAACTATTCGCAGTCAAGGTTTTCGATTTGATAACCCAAACAGTGATTAACCCCAATGTTCCAGTTTGTGGTTCCGGTTTGAAATATTTAAATTTGAAAAGGCGAAAACTTCTGGACAACTCCATTATTTCTCATGCAGTCTAATCTGCCTGAAATTTTTTCTCCATTGAGGCTTTAAGTACTTTCTGGTGTACTTTCTCTAGCCTTTCCAACACATCCTCTTGTTTTTCTTTATCCTTCCCAGTTAAATGCTCCTTTCGCTCCTCAACTTGGTTGAGGATATTTGTTAGGTTGTTCAATAATTCTTCCGTCATCTCTTCACTGTGCTGGCTGATTTTCTGTTTTAGCTTTTCATCATCGTCCGCAGCCTCTAATAGTTCATCAATGAGTTTAAATTCTGCGGGGGTGCTGATCTCGTCAATAGCAGATAAGACTTCTTGCAATCGTTCCAGTCTATCTTCATCATTCTTCTTTTTGGCTAACTCGATTTCCGAGGATATCGCCTGGATAAAGAAATCATCAATATATGAAATGTTTTCCATCACAGCTTTCGTAACGGAATCTGCTTTGATAATAGTGGCAAGAATTTCCTTTGCTTGTGACATCCGCTCTTCGACCTGCTGATCGATTTCTTTTGTTATCTTCAGAAGAACATTCCTCTTCTCAATAAGAGATTTTCTTTCTTCTCCTTCCATTTGTTCAATTTTTTCACTGAACATCTGAAAAAATTGGTAGTCCATGGCAGGCCGTGCCAGGCTGGCCAGCGCTTTTACCCGTTCCTCATTTGGCGCTTTCTCTATCATTTCAAGCAGTGTATTACGCGTTAGGTTTTGCCCAATGCGCTCTAAATCATTCCTGGCCTTCTCCAGTTCTTCAGACTCTTTCCGGATTTGTCTTCCAATTTCTGTCCTGTCCAACAAGCTTTCCTGCAATTCTTGAATTTTTTTGACATTGTCTTCGTTTTGTGTGGCAATCAAACGCTGCGCTATCTGCGAGAAAATCATGAAGAATTCTCTGTCGATCATGTCTTCATTTTCCTGGATGAGCTCATTCAGCTCTTTTCCATCTCTGGATAATAATTTTTGCAGTAGTCTCACTTTCTTCTCTTGATCTTCGATGTCCTCCTCTGTTATCCCATCTTCTTTAAGGACACGCTTAACAAGACTATCCATGGACATCATCGTTTGAGGTTGAAAAAGATATCCTTTTCGTTCTTCTGGCGGCAATTCCTGGGTGACTTTTTTCAGTAAGGGAGCCATCTTTCTCTCGCGTTCCTCCATGGAAAGTCCAGCCTCAGGGGGGTTATATGTCAACAACAATTCCTTGTCCGGATCATGATATACCAGAGGTGTGGGTAATTGTCCCTGAAACCCACAATGCGGACATTGGATGGTATTCATTGAGCCTGACAGAAGTCTTTGCTTCATTTGCGGGTCTTTACCCACATCGACCACTTGAGTAACCTCAACTGCAATTGGTTGTTGGCAATTCGGACAATGCGCTTGAACTTTTGGCATATGATCTCCACCTCTACTTAAACTATGTTCTTCACTACACTAAACCTTTTTTTCTCTGGGCAAGGAAAAACAAATCCGCGCACCTTCACCGGAGCGTGGTTCCACCCAGATCCTACCGTCATGAGCTTCTATGATCGCTCTGGTTAGATACAAGCCAAGTCCTGCACCCTGGGTTTTCTTAGCAGCTTCCTCAGCCCTGTAAAACCTGTCAAACACATGAGGGATATCCTCCGGAGCGATTCCTGGGCCTTCGTCTTGTACGCATACGATTACCTGTTCTGGGCGCAATTGCCCGCTGACACGAATGGTTCCCCCTTCAGGAGAATACTTAATAGCATTGGACAGCAGGTTTGATAAAACCTGGCTCAATCGATCTTCATCCCCTACGATAGCAGGAAAGTTATCATGAAAGTTGACGACAATATCATGCTTATCCGTTTGAGTTTGCAACCGGTTCGATACTGTTTTCGCTAAATCAGGGAGATTTAAATCAGTAAGATTTAAACTAAATCCCCCTGCCTGCAATCGGGAAGCGTCTAACAAGTTTTCAATTAAATCTGTCAACCTGTCCGCTTCTTCCTCAATGACTTCCAAACTGTCTTGAACAACTTCGCTATCCCAGGAAACATCTTTTCTGCGTAATGTACCCACATATCCTTTAATCAAAGCCACAGGCGTCTTCAATTCATGACTGACGACGGACACAAATACACTTTTCAACTCTTCTGCCTCTCTGAAGTGTGTGATGTCTCTCACAGAGGCAAAAATATTTAACAATTTCCCTTCTCCCGACAAAAGGGGTGCATATGTGATCCCTACTGGAATGACGTTTCCTTCTGGTCGTTCTAAATCTCCCTCTACATACAAGCTAGCATTGGGCGTCAACGGCCAGCCTGAAAGCACAGCTTCTTCCAGCGTTTTCCCTTTCCTTCTGCTTTTCCAATTGATGACCTCATCATGCTTTTTACCAACGACTTCGCTTGTTTCACTTCCGAATAACCGTATAAATGCCTGGTTGCAGCGCCTGATTGTGTGTTCTGAACCCATAATCAATATTCCATCAGCCGCAGAATCCAGAAGAGCATCCAGACGTTGTTTCTCCCGAGATACCTGGGTATACAGCTGCGCATTTCGGACTGCGATCGCTGCTTGGTCCGCAAAACTTTGTAACAGGGCCCTATCATTACTTGAAAACCTTCCCTGGTAGCCCCGGAAAACGAATATGAGCCCGATTACTTTTTTTCTTGAAATCAGCGGTAAACCTACCCCCGTTAGTAAGTTTAAACTCGCTCTTTTTGTGAGGACTTGCAAGAGTCGATTTACCTCTGGTAATTCTTTTCCTGATTGATCTTCATCTTCTGAAACTTCCTTCAATAAGGGTTCAATGTGTTCCAGAAACGTAGGTGGAATCCCATGAGATGCCCCTACAGTCCATCCCTCTTGGTCCCCTCGGAGGGCGATTATCCCAGCCTCTCCTGCAAGCATCTCAGTGGCAAGTTTTAATATTTTCTCTAGAAGCTTGTCTAGATTAAGCTCCTGGGTCAGTGCTCGTGCGATTTCCAGCAGGTAATCTCTTTGTCTTATCCGATGATCAGGTAGCATTCTTACTTTCCCAGATGACTTCTAGAACTTTCCAAGAAATTATTTCTTTTTATTCTAGCTTTCTGCTAGTCTTACTGCCTCTTCAAATACCGACAATCCTTCATCTACCTCTGATTTTTCTAAGGTTAATGGAGGTGCAAAACGGATTGTACTCGCCCCACATCCGAGCGTGATCAATCCCCGTTCAAATGCATATCGTTCCACTTTGTCCCTCAGTTTTTTATCAGGTTCTTTCGTGGATTTATCTTTTACAAAATCCACTCCCAGCATCAAACCAATTCCCCTCACTTCACCGATATGATTATGTGCCGATTGGATTTCCTCCAGGGCGCTCTTCATGTAACGTCCCACTTCATCTGCATTTTCCAATAAGCCTTCTTCAATTAATTCAATCGTTGCTAATGCTGCTGCTGAAGCAACAGGGTTGCCCCCATATGTGTTTCCATGGGATCCGCTGGGCCATTTCATGATGCTCTCCCGGGCAATCATCGCCCCTAGTGGCATACCAGACGCGATCCCTTTTGCAGCGCATACGATGTCTGGCTCAACATTAAAATTTTCAACAGCCCACATCTTGCCCGTACGTCCCATTCCAGACTGAACTTCATCAACAATTAGCAAAATATCATGCCGATCACATAATTTTCTTAGAGCAGGAAAGAAACCTTCTTCCGGAACCACGTAACCGCCTTCTCCCTGAATGGGTTCAATGAGGATGCCGGCTACATCCTGAGCGGGAACAATTTTTTCTAACAACTGTTCCTTGATATATCTGACCACGGTTTGGCCGTAACCCTCATTATCTTTCGCCTTTAAGATTGGCCGATAAGGATCGGGAAATGGCGCATGCACAACACCATTCAAAAGTGGGAAAAACTTTTCACGATAGACAGGTTTGCTTGCTGTAAAAGCCAATGAGCCGAATGTTCTTCCGTGAAAACCACCCAAAAAACCAATAAATTGTGACCTGCCCGTGTAATATCGGGCCAATTTTAAGGCTGCTTCCACACTTTCCGTACCAGAATTTGTCATAAACGAAGTCGCCCTTTCCTGTGTGAAAGGAGAGATATGATCAAGTTTCTCCGCTAAATCTACCCAAATTTCATGGTAAAAATCCGAGGAGATATGGATAAATTTTTCCACTTGATTTTTTATCGCGTTTACGACCCTTGGATGGCAGTGACCTGTGCTGGCAACCGCGATCCCCGCGGCAAAGTCCAGATAACGATTGCCGTCCACATCCCAGACTTCCGCTCCCTTTCCGTGATCCATGACAAAAGGGTAGGCGCGCGGATAAGATCCCGACACAAAACGGCTGTCACGTTGGATGATTTTTTTTGCATTGGGACCAGGCAACCGCTTCGATTTCATTTCTTCTCTCCTCATAAAAAATTAGATAATTATTCGTGTTTTTAGCCACTTCTCTAACCGACTGATAACCTTTGCCATTATATCATGGCGTGCTCCTTTCCTTTTCTCCTCCGCTCTCTATATCTAACCCAGGTTATCGTTTATAATTGGCTTACTATGTCGGATTCCTTCAGATTTCAATTATTGGCCACGCATGGCAGCGCACGTGCTGGTATGTTTTCTACCCCTCATGGAGATATTGAAACCCCCACATTTGCCCCCGTGGGTACCCAGGCTTCCGTAAAAGGCCTGACCCCTTCCCAGCTTATAGATCTGAATACCCAGCTTATCTTGGCAAATACATACCATCTTTACTTGCGACCCGGAGATGATTTGATCGCTGAGCTGGGTGGGCTCCATACCTTCATGAGCTGGGAAAGGCCTATCCTCACAGACTCGGGCGGTTTCCAGGTATTTTCTTTGGGTGATATCAATTCCATCAATGAAGATGGGGTTACCTTTCAAAGTCATTTGGATGGATCTCGTCATGTATTTACCCCAGAACGTGCCATAAAAATCCAAGAAAATCTGGGTGCAGATATCGTAATGGCGTTTGATGAATGCCCGGACCCCTACGACCGGGAATATAATGAACAGGCCCTGGAAAGGACTCATGCTTGGGCAAAACGATGCAAAAAAGTAAAGCGTCGACCTGACCAAGCCCTATTTGGGATTGTCCAAGGCGGGGTTTTTCCGGATTTGCGGATCGAATCAGCCCGCTTTATTGATTCCCTTGACTTTCCTGGAAACGCTATTGGAGGGCTCTCTGTTGGTGAAAGCAAAGAAGAAATGTACCAGATCATCTCATCTGTCAACAAACATTTGCCGTCTCATAAACCCAGATACCTCATGGGAGTTGGTACACCATTAGATCTCATCCATGGGGTGCTTCGCGGTGTTGACATATTTGACTGTGTCCAGCCGACAAGATTAGCACGCCATAAGGCAGCTTTCACGAAAACAGGGAGAATGAATATAAGTAAAAAGATGTACGCATCAGACCCCTCGCCATTGATCCAAGACTGCACATGTTATACTTGCAAAAATTTTACAAGGGCCTACCTTCGTCACCTCGTCCAACAAAAGGAACTCCTGGCATCAACCCTACTGTCCATTCATAACATTCACGTTTTGCTTTCCTTATTGCAGGGACTACGGTCAGCTATCATTGAAAATTCACTGAGCTCTTTTCTTGAGGGCTACCTTCAAGATACTCCCCTATCATTACCTTTTCCGTTATGACTATACTTCAAGCGATCATCTTAGGCATTATCCAAGGCGCTACTGAATTCATCCCGGTTTCTTCATCAGGTCACCTAGTTCTGGCCCCAGAACTTTTTGGCTGGCAGTTTTCTACCAAAGAAGCCTTCGTTTTTGATGTCTTATCTCAGGTCGCCACTTTGTTTGCCGTTATAGTGTATTTCCGCGATACACTTTTTCAAATTGCCCGGGCGAGCATATTTGGGGTCCTTTCCGGGAAACCCTTTCATAACGATCAAGCCAAATTGGGTTGGCTCCTTTTACTCTCTACTTTACCCGCCGGTGTGATTGCTCTGCTTTTTAAAAACGTATTTGTTCAATCGTTCAGCGAACCAAAAGCTGCCTCAATCTTTTTGATTGGGACAGCTTTCTTCTTGGTTACAGCAGAACTTTTCAAGCGCAAATCAAGACCCCTCTCCGATATTTCATGGAAGGATTCCCTGTGGATAGGTTTTTTCCAGATATTTGCCCTATTTCCTGGCATTTCCCGTTCTGGGTCCACCATAAGCGGCGGTATGTTTCGAGGTTTTAATCGGAAATCAGCCGCTGATTTTTCCTTCCTCATGTCTGTACCCATCTTATTTGCATCAGGCATTCTGGCAGTTGCTGAATTGATCCAAATGCCCAATTGGTTCTCCCTCCTTCCCATTTATATGATTGGTTTCCTGACATCTGGGCTGGTCGGTTATTTTGTCATACGCTGGTTATTAGCGTACTTGTCTCAGAAATCTCTCATACCTTTTGCTCTGTATTGCCTTGTCTTGAGTGGACTATCTTTCATGTTTTTGACATAATAGATAGTGTGAAAAAATGTCTATACGCAACTTTTTGATCGTCACATTACTTATCCTGGCCCTCGCTGGCTGCCAACCCCGTCCAGCAGCCAGCCCGCCCAAACCTCCTGAAATACTCACGATTGCGCTTTCCCCCATCCTGCCCCAACAATACAGAACCCAACTCTTGGAATGCGCCTCGGATCAGGCTTCTGTTTCCATAATCCTCTATGAGCCCCAAACTTCTTTTCCAGATATTGAAGACTTAGATGGGTTTATTTGGTGGGGACCTCTTGGTGCTAATGGCATTCTCCAGAACGCTGACACAACGACAGTCTCTCTTGGTGAATTAGGGATCAAGTTTTTTGTACACCCCTCAAATCCAGTAAATAACCTATCACCCCATGAGCTGAATCGGATCTTTGCAGGCCAAATCAGACATTGGAATGACATTTCACCTCAAGAATATGACAATCCTATAAGTCCTCTTTCCTACCCCCGAGATCATCCTTTACGGACTTTATTAGATTCTGAAGTCTTTAAAAACCATGCCCTCACCCCCAATGCATTGATCCTCCCCCATCCTGAATCAATGATAAACAAAATTGAAAATGACCCCCAAGCAATAGGTTTTGCACCTTCCCATGCTGGCAGCGATTCCGTAAAAGAGATTTCCATTATCCCCGCTCTGTCCTCCTTTCAACAACCAATCCTGGGGATCATCTTTGATAATGAAAACATCAACCTGACCAACTTATTTATATGTGTTCAGTTATCTTTGGAAGAATGATTTCAGATGCAGTTTAACGATGGATGACTTACTGATTCACGGTTCAACCGTTTGTTTCCTAAGGATCTTTCTTACCAGCTTTTACATTAATACATCCCTGATTGTTTTAATTAACCTTTCGGGGGTCGTCGGTTTAGTTAAGTATTTCGCCACCCCCATATCTTTTGCTTCCAGCTTTTTATTGACATCTGTAATTGCGCTCAATACAACAACCGGTGGCATAGGAGACAATACGACTTGCAGTGATCGTAATATATCAAAACCTGACCGTTTCGGAATCATGAGGTCCAATACGACCACATCGAAAGGCTCATCACCTTTGTAACTCACCCTGACCTCTTCTTCGACTTCTTCCCACGAAGCAGCTGTGGTCACCTTGAAGCCAGCGCGTTCAAGTGCCAGTTGAAGAGCGTTTAATGTTGTCTCATTATCATCTATGACGAAAACATGGTACTTTGACATTTTCATTCCTCGCTTCTCTGTGCTCTCTATCCAATTTACCAAGTTTTACCGACGGTTATTACAAACACCAATGCATCTCAAGACTTGAATCTTTATTACTCTTTAATATTAAATACATTTCTCAAAGTTTACCATACAAAAATGCTCTCTTCATCAAAATCAACACCCTGGGCTCACAAAATTAGTATAGATGGATTTCCTCAATTGAATCAGACCATTAGAAATTGACATTCTATGTTAAGATATGGGACATAAACCCAAGCCAAATGACTTGCAGGAGCGTTTATGGTGAGAATCATTGCAGATACTACAGCTGTCCTCCCACCCCACATCGCTGATAAATACCACATCCCCATCATCCCCCAACTTATTCACTTCAGGGACCAAACATATATTGAGGGAGAAGATATTGACAACCAGACTTTCCTTGAAAAATTAAAAACTTCTGATATATTACCGAAAACTGCTGCTCCACCTCCCGAATTTTTTACAAAACAATTCAAACAAATTGTCACGACCTCCGAACCCATCCTTTGTATTCACCCCTCTACGGATCTTTCCGGCACTGTGCGCTCTGCTACTGTTGCAGCTCAAGATTTTCCAGAAGCAAACATCCAGGTCGTTGACACCCGCTTAGTGGCCAGCCCTCTTGGCGTTGTGGTGCAAAAAGCAGCTGAATGGGCAGTATCTGGAAAAGATATCGAAACCATCAAAAATGATGTTATGGATTTGTCCCGCCAAGGTAAAATCTATTTTCTTGTCGCCACGCTGGATTTCCTGGCTCGAGGCGGCAGAATCGGCAGCGCTTCCGCCTTCATTGGAAATGCACTGAAATTAAAACCTATCCTTACTCTGACCGACGGCAAAGTGGAACCATTTGGAAAAGAACGAACCATGAAAAGGGCGCTAAACAGAGTCAAAGAACTCGTGGTATCCCGATACCCCATTGAAGGAAAGGGGTACATGACCATTATGCACTCGGACGTTCCCGAAAAGGCCAAAACCCTTTCCTTATATTTCCAAGAGCATCTGGGGATTCAGCCTCCCAGGATCAGCAATCTTCCCCCTGCGATTATTACACATGCGGGGCCTGGAGCTCTCGCTGTAGGGTTTTTCGAAACCCACGGGTAGCTGACCTTCTGTATTTAAGCGAATAATCAAAAACCTATCCATCAAAAAATCTCGAGGTATACACATGGTCTTCACACGTAAGATTGACACGACTAATCTTCAAGATGTAAATACTTTTATCAACTTTCCATTCCAGCTTTATAAGCATAGCCCCTATTGGGTTCCTACATTGTATTCGGAGATAGAAAGTGTTTTAGACAAAGAGTCCCACCCTTTTTATGATCACTCCCAAGCTGATTTTTTTGTCGCTGAGCAAGATGGCAAAACCCTCGGCCGGATAACAGGTATATACAATCAAAAATATAATGAATTTTCAGACATTAATACAGCCTTTTTTTACTATTTTGATTCCGTTAACGACCCCGAAGTCGCCCAGTCTTTATTCCAGAAAGCATCTGAGTGGGCAAAAGAAAAAGGTGCGAAAAAAATATACGGTCCGAAAGGTTTGCTTCAAGGAGATGGGATCGGGCTGCTTGTTGAAGGGTTCGACTTCCCACCAGCCATGGGGATTTTATATAATTACCCGTATTACCACGATCTTCTCATCCAACAAAATTTTGAAAAATCTTCGGATTATTACTCCGGCTATTTAAGCTCCTCTATACATTTACCCGATAAAGTGAACCGCATCGCCAAACTAGTTAAAGATAGGAAAGGATATTGGGTCAAGAAATTTAAGAATAAGCGTGAATTACTAGATGTGGCTCCCCAGATTCGCGATGTCTATAATATGTCATTTTCCGGGGGAGAAGGGTTCCGCCCAATCACCGCTGATGAAATGGAAGTAATCGCCCAGCAAATACTTACGATCGCTGACCCGCGTTTGATTAAATTAGTTTATAAAGATGACGTGATCGTCGGTTTTCTATTTGCTTATCCAAATATCTGGCAAGGCTTAAGGAAATCTCGAGGAAAGCTGTGGCCTTTTGGTTGGTTTCATATCTGGCGTGATATGAGGACAACCGAATATGTAGATGTCAACGGTATGGGTATATTGCCCCAACACCAGGGCTTGGGAGCAGCTGCTGTTTTGTACGTTG
The DNA here is from genome assembly GCA_046483045.1 of Anaerolineales bacterium. Taxonomy (GTDB): domain Bacteria; phylum Chloroflexota; class Anaerolineae; order Anaerolineales; family UBA11858; genus B10-G9. The sequence continues at coordinate 99,577 of JAWODY010000083.1, forward strand.
AACTTGAAAAAACCATCCGGGAATTTGGCTTTAAACATGTGGAAACAGTTCAAGTTCGTGAAGACAACACAGAAAGCATGGGAGAAAACAACATGCTCAATGTTGAATGGTACAAAACCCACAGAGTTTACCAGAAACATTTGTAACTTTTCTTTTTCTTTTTTGTTAACAATGATTGAATGATCTTTCATGGTGTCAAGGAAAATTTATGAATTCAATTCACCTGAATGAAGAGACTCCCGGTCTATCCAAAGCAACCAAGATCATATACGGCAGCGGCGATTGGGGTTTGGCAAGTTGGGGTACGTTGAGGCAGATTTTTTATGCTATTTTTCTCACGGATGTCGTCGGCCTAGAAGCCCGGATGGCTTCTTTTGCAGCTTTGATCGGCGTGATTTGGGATGCGATTAATGATCCTCTTGTGGGCATGCTCAGTGATCGTGTTGAATCTCGCTTTGGGCGACGTCGCCCCTTTCTCCTTATATTCTCTATCCCCTTTGGGTTCGCATTCTTATTGATGTGGTGGGCCCCTCCCTGGGATACTCAATTAGCTCTTATGATTCATATCAGTGCAGCCTACATCATCAGCGACACGTTACAAACCCTGGTCGCCGTTCCATTTTACACGCTGACTCCTGAGATGACTTCTGATTATGACGAACGAACAGAATTAACGAGTTACCGGATGTTTTTTAATCTTTTAGCCTCTCTCTTATTAGCTGTTTCCGCTCCGATGATAAAAAATCTGGCAATCCAGAACGGTTTCACGCCTGCCCAAAGTTATCTACTCATCGCTGGATTATTTGGTGGATTAGCCACAATACCATTCCTGATAATATTCTTTTTCGTCAAAGAAAGGCATCCTCAACCTTCCAAAAAAACACCGTCTATAAAAGAAATTAGCCAAACCGTTTGGGATAATATCCCTTTCCGTTTCGCTACGGGTCTATACATGCTTAATTGGATGACAGTTGATCTCGTCGCCCTCATGCTGCCTTTTTTCCTGACATACTGGATTGCCAGCGGCAATTTAATAGCCAAAATCCCCGTCTTTGGAGAACCCATGGCCCTGGAATCAGTAGTTTTGGGCTTGATGTTTATCACAGCTGTGATCGCTATCCCACTCTGGAACTGGTTGTCTCAGCGCACGAGCAAAAGGATGGCGTACCTTTTGGGAATGGGCTTCTGGGCTGTGGTTCAACTATTGATCATTTTTATCCAACCCCACCAAATCAACCTTATCCTCACACTCACGATCCTGGCAGGGATCAGCATTTCAACTGCACACGTCTTACCCGAAGCTATCTTTCCAGACGTCATTGAATGGGAAGAGCTCCGAACGAGAAAACGTCATGAAGGTGTTTATTATGGCACTAAAAACTTTTTACGGAAACTCACCGGGGCCATTGCTATCTTCACCGCTTTACAAATTCTTGGTTGGTTTGGATACCAAACGCCACCGCCAGGTGTGACGACATTCCAACAAAGTCCGGCCACATTACAGGCTATTCGTTTTCTAACAGGACCGCTGGGTTCTTTACTCCTTTTCAGCGCCATGATTGTGGCCTGGTTCTATCCCCTCACCAGAGAAAAACATCACAGAATCAGAAAACTCCTGCTAAAACGGAAAGAGCGGGTATAACCAGATATCTTTTTATGAGAAACCATTTTCATGGAATTCCATTTGTTCTGCGCCTATTTCCCATAAATCCTTGCTATAATAGTCCAAGTTAAAACTCAAACTAAGGGAGCGCTCATGTCACTTGTTCAAAAAATCAAATCCACAAATAAAGAACACCTGGCATGGTATCTATATGATTTTGGAAATTCCGCCTATGCCGCCGTCATCCTCTTGGCTGTTTATTCCGCTTATTTCAAAGGAGAAGTTGTTGGAGGTGCTGAAGGGTCTCAGCTGTGGGGGTATTCTGTTGGGATCGCCATGCTGGTAGTCTCTGTAACCGCGCCTATTTTAGGTGCGATCGCAGATTATACCGCTGCGAAAAAACGCTTTTTGCTTTTTTATTCCAGTATGGCCTGGTTATTTACTGGTTTTTTATTTTTCGTCCAGCAAGGGGACGTTGTTTTAGGTATGATCATCTTTATCCTCGCAGAAATCGGATACCGCAGCAGTCAAGTGTTTTATAATTCTCTCTTACCTGAAATTGCCAATCCTGAAGAAATGGGACGTGTTTCTGGAAACGCATGGGCCATTGGTTCCGTAGGTGGGATTTTAGCTTTATTGATTATCCTGCCGATGATCATCATCTTTGATGGCACTTTCATCATCCGCTTATCTTTCATCTTTACTTCCCTATATTTTGCAGTCTCCTCCCTTCCTGTATTTTTCTGGATCAAAGAGAAATCTGCTGCTAAAGCTTTACCTGAAGGTAAAAATTATATCTCTATCGGTTTTGAGAGAATTGTTAAAACCGCTCGATCATTGAGTGATTACAAAGATTACATTCGCTTTTTGATCGCCTTTCTAATTTACAATGACGGCATTCTCATGGCATTGAATTTTGCATCCATTATTGGGGCAGTTCTATTTGGCATGGAACAACAACAATTGATTATTTTTATGATCCTGGTTCAGTTTACAAGTGTCTTTGGCGCTTTCATTGGCGGCGTACTCGGGGATCATCTGGGTTATAAACGGACATTAATTCTTTCCTTACTTCTTATGATGGCTTCAGTTGTCTGGATGATTTTCGCTCAAACGGTGGTTGGTTTCTACATAATTGGCGCGTTGGCTGGCTTTTCACTCACTGGCGTGCAGTCCATCAGCAGAACGCTGGTGGGCATGTTTGCGCCAAAAGGGAAAAGTGCGGAATTCTATGGTTTCTTTGCAGTCACCGGCAGGACCTCTTCATTCATCGGGCCAACCGTGTATGGTTTACTGGCTGCTCAAGCCGCCTGGTGGTTTGAGCGCCAGGGTTACGCTATCCAGTTAGCTGAACAATTAGGCCAGCGCATTGCCATTGGATCTATCACCCTCTTCCTCCTCGGTGGTTTATTGATATTATTAAAAGTAGGCGACCCTAGAAAGGCTTTCATTTCCTCATGAACTCTAAATTTCGATATCCCCGAAGAACACTTCTCAGGAAAATCGTCCGTTGGCTGACTTTCCCTGCATTTTGGTTATTGTCCGATTTCCGTGTTTCCGGAAAAGAAAACCTTCCCTCCGGTGGACCACTTTTGGTGGTATCCAACCACTTCAGTTTCATCGACCCGGTAGCGATCGTTCGAGCTTTACCTTGGCCGATAGAATACGTAGGGGGAGCTGAATTCCCACACGCGCCAGAAATCGTCAAAGCGCTGCCTCAAATTTACGGATATTATCCTGTCTACCGAGGAACTGGCTCGCGGTATGCTTTGCGGGCTGCTGAAGCTATACTTGACCAGGACGGCATTTTAGGCATTCTTCCCGAGGGTGGCAGCTGGGCCGAGGTTCTCCGCCCTGCAAGACCGGGTGCGGCTTTCCTGGCTTCCCGGTCTGGTGCCAAAATTTTGCCTTTAGGGATTTACGGACTAAATGACATCTTCCCTGTAAAGTTTGGGAAGCGACCGGAAGCCCATGTCAATGTCGGTAAGCCGTTTGGCCCATTTAAAGTCTCAGGGCGAGGTCGGGAGCGGAGAGAGCAATTGGACGATATCAGCTTGACCATCATGAAGGAAATTGGCAAGCTGCTTCCTGACAGATATCGAGGATTTCTTGCCAAGGATCCAGCTACCCGTGAAGCAGCGAAAGGCACGGAACAATATCCCTGGAATCAAAAAGTTGAAGGTGAAGTAGAAGGAGAAGTGCACTGAGCGACTTAAATAACCCTGCTTATTTCCTTTTTTTCCCGGTCGTATTCATTGAATGATCCCAAGATTAAGCTTTTCCTCATCTTTTTCATCTTTTTTATATAAACATTTAACAACGTCCAGATAGAATGACAAATAAGGTACAATAAAACTAAGGTTGAATTATTTAAACCGCTTCAAAGGAGGCAAACATGTTTCACTCATTTGTCCGGATTTTAGACAATATTTTTCATTTCCAGAAAGCGAAAGCTCACTGCGATATCCCCTGTGGCATATATGACCCCCATCAAGCCCAAGTTGCTGCTCTCACTGTGGTTCGAATGATTGACCTGATGGAGGGCTTAGCTAAAAGAGTGGAAGAGGGTTCCCCTGCATATGATAACAGCATGTCCCGTTACATCGCTGTGAAAGAAGAACACGCTGAACTTGCGAAACACGAAATCCGTATTATTTGGGGTGACTTCATGAAAGGTAAAAAATTGGATGAAAACCCCAACCTTCACAACCTTGTCCACCAGATTATGCTTCTTGGATCCAGCGCCCGCCAATCAGCGGATCGTGAGGTAGCTTTACAATTGGTCGATGCAGTTAACGAATTCGCGGAAATTTTCTGGGATGTGAAAGGTGTGGAAACGAAAACAGCGAAAGCTCCCTACGCCCCATCTTTGGAAATGGTTTATCCTGTCCTCTAATGTTTAAATTTATTAAGGTGACAGGCGATAGCCTGTCACCCTCTTACCAGGAAGGAGATTATGTTCTAATCGGAACATGCTCCTTCTTTTTTGGTATAAACGTGGGAAGTAATATCGTATTCACCCATCCCGATTATGGCTTAATGATCAAAGAAGTGACCTGGATCCATCCATCTGGTGAATTTTATGAAGTCAGGGGGACACACCCACGAAGCGTAGACAGCAGGATTTTTGGACCTATCCCAAAAGAATATTTGTCCGGGAAAGTTATCTGGCATATTAGCCAATCTTAATTGCCTTCTTCTCCTGATACATAATTTAACGATAGCAATTAACTTGACATTGTTAGATTAAAACATATGTTCTAGAAATCAGGTAACAAAACCCCTCTGCCCGCTCCTGCGTTGTGCTCTCAATCGGCATTGTGTAGATCGGGCACGGTCAATCAACTGTTGGATCACCAACCTGATCACCTGATCTGGTGATAATCGTTTCAAGGGAAGGACTGCACGCAATAGCTCCCGGATATTGG
>JAWODY010000084.1:0-72150 GCA_046483045.1 Anaerolineales bacterium
GAGAGAAGGCGAAGACGGTGAAGCCGACGGGACCTTCTCTGAGGGCCGAGCGGTCTCCGGCACGAGACGAAGGAAAGTCCTTCACGCAGCTCATGTTGCTGTGAAATGTCTGACGAACCGCCGGATGCGGACCCGCATGTCCGGTGGTGTGGGAGGGGGGTAGTCGAGAGGCTCCCCCCTATCCCGATTGTTAAGGGAGTTGAAAAAACAGGCTGTGGTTTATAATGTGGGATATGAAAACCTTGATTGAAGAGACCCAAAATTTAATCGGGCTGTCATTGACATCGTACCAAATCAGCCAGCTCAAACGGTATAGGCAGGAGTTGGAGATATGGAACGAGCGCTACAGTTTGACAGCGATTCATGATCCAGAAAAAGTGCGCGTGAAGCATTTTCTGGATTCTTTTAGTTGTTATTTGGCTATGGAGAACACAGCGATCGAAAAACTGATTGATGTGGGAAGCGGACCGGGATTTCCCGGTATACCTTTGAAAATATTGCTGCCTGAGCTCAAGGTGACTTTGGTAGATTCAGTAAGAAAGAAAACCGATTTTTGCCAGCATATCATCGACGTTTTGAACTTGGAAGGGATCGATGTCAAGCGAGAAAGGGCAGAGCGGCTGGCGAACGTTCCGCGGTACCGGGAGAAATACGACTGGGCTGTGGCGCGGGCGGTAGCACATCTGAGTGAGCTTTCCGAGTATTTGATCCCTTTTGTCAGGTTGGGGGGGCGGATGCTGGCTATGAAAGGGGACAGCGGACCGGCAGAGGCACATGAAGCCAGCGAGGCCATCAAACTTCTTGGAGGGGAGTTATCCAGGTTGCGGCATCTCACCCTTCCTGGCGTGGCTGAAAATCGATATCTTGTGGTCGTTGAGAAAAAAGCGTCCACTCCGGATCGCTTCCCCCGCCGGGTGGGAATACCTCAAAAACGCCCCCTCTAATCATTTCATTATAAGCCGGCCTTTTTGAATGTGCCAGACCCGGGAGTGCTCCCTGAATGTTGGCGTAAACAGGGAGGCGTCGGCGGTGGTTAAAAACGATTGTTCCGTTTTTGCTAGGCGGTCCAGCAGATCTCCGCGTCGTGTTGCATCGAGTTCGGCTAAGACTTCATCCAGCAGCAAAACGGGCCAGTGGCCGTTTTTTTCTTTGATCCAGCCCACCTCGGCCATTTTCAAGGCGAGGAGGGTGGTCCTGATCTGCCCCCGGGACCCGTAGGTTCCCAGATCAATTCCGTTGCATAAAAAGAGCACATCATCCCGGTGGGGTCCGATGGTGGTTACGCCGCGATAGATTTCCTTTTCCCGTAGTTCCAGCAGCGCTTCCCGTAGTCCGCCCTCAATTTCTTCCAAAGATAGGTAAGATCGGTCAACCGGGTCCTGAAGAGGCAGCCCTATCTGGCCGGGGGGGTTGGGCAGCGGTTCGTAAGCCGGTTGGTACGCCAGACGGAGGACCTCTTCACCCCGGGTCAATTCCTGGTGAATGGAGGCTGCTTGTTGTTCTAATTCCTGCAGGAATTGAATCCGGGCGTGCATGATCCTGGAACCGTTTTGGGTGACTAGTTCATCCCAGTAGGCTAGTTGGTCAGGATCGCCCCCGTGTTCGTTGAGCTGTTTTAACAAGGCGTTGCGTTGACCGATGGCTTTTTTGTATTGGGTGAGAAAGTCATTATATCCAGTATAGACCTGGGAAATAGTCAGGTTCAGGTAGCGTCGTCGTTGGTGAGGAGATTCTGTGATCATCTGCAGCATATGGGGCAGAAACAACACCGCGTTAAAGTGGCCGATGACGCAGTTGATCTTCCGTTTTCGGCCGTCAAGAAGGACTTCCTTCCTGACGTATTGGTTTCCGTTGGTGTTTATGTCCTGGATGAGGCGAATCTCTATCTGGTGGTCCCTGTTTGCTTTCCGGTAATCAGCGACAATCCGCGCCACTGCGATTTTTTTTCGTTGGGCGGAGAAGTTAATCAGCTCGCTTGAATTTGAGGCCTGAATGGAGTCCATGCTGGAGACAAAATAGACCGCCTCCAACAAACTCGTTTTCCCTTGGGCGTTGTCGCCGACGAGGATGAGCGAATTTTTGGGGATGTCTTGATCTAATCTGGAAAAAATCCGGAAATCAGTTAGGGAGAGGTGAGTTAGGTACATGAGGTATTTAGACTGGATCGTAGGTCTCTTCGGGTTTCCATACCTCCGTAGCCCGGTCGGTGTACAGCACGCCGTTCAGATGGTCAACCTCATGTTGAAAAATGCGCGCGAGCCATCCCTGCGCTTTCATTTTGAATGGATTCCCCTGACGGTTTTTGCCCTCGATGGTGATCGAATAGGGCCGCTCTACTTCCCCCATCAGGCCGGGAATGGAGAGGCACCCTTCCGCCCCGGAAACCGTTTCCGGAGAAAACTTTGTGATCCGGGGGTTGACGACGATGTAAAGGGTGGGCGGGGTGGTTTCATCCTCTTCATCCCCAAATTCAACCAGAATCACCCGTTTGGAAACGCCCACTTGAGGGGCGGCGAGACCTGCCCCTGACTCCTCGTGCATGGTTTCTACCATGTCGTCGATGAGACCCTGCAACACTTCATCAAATGTCGTAATCTTTTCCGCTTTTGTCCTTAAAGTGGGGTGGGGGACACTGATAACCTCTCGGATTGCCATACACAAAAAACTCCCTTCTCCTCATGGGGATGATTACGTTCCGCTGGATTCCTCTTCTGAATGGCCCGTTTCTTGCCTTTGCCTATGATAAGCTGCAAGAAATTCTACCATATCGTCCCGATGACGCTGCGCTTGTTCTTGCTCTTTCCTCTTTAAGGCGGCATTGTAATGTTCGAAGATTTCATTTTGCACTAATTTCGGTTTTGACACGTTTTCAAAGTCAAGTTGGATGTCGCCCACGTTGATGGCCACAGTGCCGAAATTAAACAGTCGCTGGAGAAGGTTTTTTCGTTCATAATCCAAACTGAGGATGTTTTCGAGAAGGGCGGAACGTTTGGTTTCTTTCCCCAGTGGTTTCCGGTCCACGTCAATGATTTGTCTTGGGGTGAGTTGAAAGCGGTCGTTTGCCCAATCCGCAAATATGTAAGCCACGATCAGAGTGTTTATGACAAGAAGTGTGGTGATAAGGGGAAGCGAGGGGGATGTGATCAAATTGACGATCCGGGCGAAGAATGAAACCAGCAGGCCAATTAATGTGATCAGCAGCCACCAGGTACGTTGGCAGAGGACAAATTTATGTTTCCGGTAGGTGATGACATCATTCCATTCATAACGGGCCCGGAAGAGGTTAAGGAATTGTTGAATGAGGCTCATGGACTCAGAAGAACGAGGTATGGGTTCTTCTCCGTCCAGCAATTGATCTTCAGTAAGGTTGGGAGCAGGTTGTTGGCCTTCCTCCCTGTTTAACCTTTCCCGGAGCGTTTCGTTAATTTTCGACGCTTCGGTTTGTTTGTGGCGTTCTTGGGCCACGTAATGAGCTTCTTGGATGAGGGCGGATAAAACGGACGGGTGGCCGGCATTTTTCATGGGCATGTTGCCCGTATAGGTTCTGACAATCACATTTCCATACCCAATCAAGCGCTGTAATTGGTGTGTGGAGATGTTCACGGTGAGCACGGACCCCAGGGGGATTTCACGACGTTGATCACGAAACCAGATCACTTTTTCTACCCAGACGACGCGTTCCGTGGTGACTAGGTAATAATCGTTCCCCCAATCAATCCACAGCCAGAGCGCCCAGCCTCCGAAGAAGAGAAAAGAGAGTGGGGCGAAAAGCAGGGGGTTAAGGTTGAGGAGGATGATCCCGGCGCTTGTGAGCATGGAGAGAAGCGAGGGCACCACCAATCGGGCGTAAAACGTGAAGACATGCTTGCGATCGACAAAGCGAATATCTTCCTCTTCCCCAAGCCACGGGAAGATACGAGTGCGGGCCAGGGCGTCACTTTGATTGATGGCGGTCAGTGTGTGTTTTATTGCTGGAAAGGTTTCCAACAGCAAATGGAAAGCTTTTTCTTGCAGGCTGAGCAGGGTGATTTGACCTTGCGCTTGGGCGCTTGCCATACGGGGTTTCCCCGAGAGTAAGGCCTCTTCCCCGAAGTGTTCTCTCCACCCGACATGGACCGTTTTATCCCCCTCAAAATCAAGGGCCACGTCCCCGGAAACCACGATAAAGAAATTCCTTCCTGTTTGACCTCTGCGGTACAACATCTCACCCTCTAGCAGGGTGATAGGCTGAAATAAGCGGGTGATTTGTTCCAATTCCTCGTCTTTCAAAGACTGGAACAAATAGTGATCTTTGAGGAATGTGTAGATTGAGGATGAATCTATGTCCATCATTGAAAGTATTCCCTTTTCTCCATTTCGATTTTAACACAATCCATCCCCGGGTGAGATGAGCAGAGGTGTGAGAAAAGGATATGTGGGTGTCAGGGCCCACTCAGCCTTTCCTCGTTCCACCCTCCCCGTCGGAGAAATCGATGTTAAAATAGGAGCGCAATTACGTCTTCATTAAAGGAGCAAGAAATATGCCTATAAGTTTTGGAACCGATGGCTGGCGAGCTGTGATCTCGGACACATTCACGTTCCACAATTTACGCCTGGTAACACAGGCTATTGCGGATGCCATCCATTCTGGTCATTGGTATGGGGAAGCATCCCTCAAAAAGACCCCCGATCCAAACCGAATCGTGGTCGGTTTTGATACGCGGTTTTTGTCGGATCGGTACGCCTGGGACGTGGCCCGGGTGTTGACAGCCAACGGCTACACGGTGTATCTTACCCAGGCGGATGCTCCCACACCTACGATCTCCTATGCCGTGAGAAATCTGGGCGCCATTGGAGGGATTGTGATCACAGCTTCTCACAACGCCCCCCGCTACAATGGGGTGAAGTTGAAAGCCGCTTACGGCGGGTCGGTCTCTTCCGAGCAGTCCAGAAGGGTGGAAATATACTTGAATGACAATCAGGAGCGGGGCCGGGGCCCGAATCTCATGGATCAGGAACAGGCCCTGGAACAAGGTCTGATCCAGCGGTTTAATCCCATTCCTGAGTATTACCAGCATTTGCGCACTCTGATTGATTTTGACGCCATTGCGGATAACCCGCCCCAGATCGTTGTGGACTCCATGCACGGCTCGGGTCGAGGATTGATCAAAGGGATCCTAAAGGGGACAGGCTGTGAAGTGCATGAAATCAGGGGGGAGATGAACCCGGGATTCGGGGGCGCTCATCCCGAACCGATCGCCAAGCATCTCAGTCCTTTGGCGGGGGCGATAAGCACAGGGTTGGGATCCCTAGGGTTAGCCCTGGATGGGGACGGGGACCGGATTGGGGCGATGGATGAGCGGGGAAATTTTGTTGATCCTCACAAGATCATGGCCCTTGCACTCCGTTACCTTGTGGAAGAACGTGGGATGCAAGGCCCGGTGGTCAGGACGGTGTCCACCACGCGGATGGTTGATCGTCTGGCAAAAGAGTATGGACTCCCGGTCTATGAAACGCCGGTGGGATTTAATTACATTGCTGACCATATGTTGAAGGAAGATATCTTGATCGGGGGAGAAGAATCCGGAGGGATTTCTTTTCAGGGTCATATCCCGGAAGGGGATGGCGTCCTGATTGGCCTTTTACTCGTAGAAATCATCGCCCAATCGGGGAGCACTCTCTCTGAGTTGGTGGGGGATCTCTTGGAGAGCGTTGGCCCGGCATATTACCAACGCACGGATCAGCGCATCAAGTATCCAATCAAGAAGGAAAACATGGTTCGGGAGCTTATGGGACGGGTTCCGGATTCGATTGGAGGGCAGATTGTGGAAGATGTGGTTTCCATTGATGGGGTTAAGTACGTTCTCAAAGATGACTCCTGGCTTCTGATTCGCCCTTCTGGTACCGAACCTGTGCTGCGAGTCTATGCCGAAGGTAGAAATCAAGAAATGGTGGAATCTCTGTTGAAATACGGCGAAAAGGTGGCAGACCAATTGACCTGAGTTTTTCCTGGTCTGGAAGAAAAAACCACAGCAGTTGAGTGAATCAGGCTGCTGTGGTTTCGTTTTTTGGATCCTTGACAGGGGTGCTGAAGGAATCTACGCTGAGGAGGATCGCAGACGCCGGCTGAGGAAGATCACGACCAGAAGTACACCTGCGAGGGCCAGAAGCCCGGGTACACCGAGATCGTCTGTAAACCCTGTATCAGGCAAACTTGTGGCGGTCGGTTCTGGTGTCCCCTCTTCCCCTTCCTCCGCTTGTGCGGTCAGTAAAGCGGCGACCGTCGCTGTTTCGGGAGACGGTGTATCCGTCTCTAGGACCGGGGTGTCCGTGGGCAGGGGTGTTGAGGTTGCTGTGGGTTCGAGAGTTGAGGTTGCAGTGGGCAGGGGGGTGTTAGTGCTGGTCGGTTCAGCCTGCTTTGCCTCTGCGGTTTGTTCACTGTAGACCACGATGGCTGTGTTGGTGGCGTTGATCGCCGCTACCTGTGTTTGCTGAGCACCTTCCCTTCCTGGAAGGATGATCACAGCGTAAGCTGCGATAGCGATGAGAGCCAAGAGAAGAATACCGCCTAGAATTCCAACCACAATCAGGAAGGTGCGATTTCCTTCTTCCTCGGAGGAAGTATCTTCCTCCATATTCATCTCTTCAAAATCTAAATCGTCAAAATCGTTTGTCATGCCCATCGTTTCTCTCCTCTGATTACCCTGTCAAGTAGGTATCAACTAGGATCGTTTTCCTTGATCAAGTTTCTATGATTTCGAGGTTTTTCAAAGGTATCCAGGCCCGCTCATTTCCGTCGAGCGCGATCTCAGCTGCTTGGGTTTGGATACCGCTTGCAAAAGTGAATGCCTTTAGTGGGATGACCTCTATGGTACCGATGCCGGTGGCATAGGGGCCCGAATCAACGTACACTCGTTTGCCCACTGAAAATTGGTCTGTATCCTTTGGTACGTCAAAGTTGTCCGGGGAAGGTAAAGAGATGATTGCTTCCGGGTACTTCCCCGTGGTTCGACTATATTCCTGGGAATTGAGGGAAATTTCTTTCTCCTCGTTGGTTATCAAGAGCCTTGATGCTAAGGTGTTCATGGGCTTTTGACCGAAGCCATCGATGATGATAATGGGGTACTCCATGCTGCTGGCGGTAGGAATTAACGCGGAGGACATACTGCCCAGGATGAGACCCTTAATGGGAATGGAGGCTGCGGTAGAGAAGAACTCTGGGTCTTTACAGTACCCGCCAATGGCAATCGCTCCCCTGAAACTTATGTCAACTTGCTTTGCCTGAACTTCCCCCTCGAGGTCTTTGCTCAAACGCTGCATGACGCCATAGGCGATTTTGCCATTTCCCCAAACCCCTTGGATTAAGGCGCCTACGGCTTCAATGATTACGCCTCTCTCCGGGATGATATTGGTCACCGTGCCTTTCATGCCCGCTAAGAGCTGGTAGGAGGGGGTGTCCTTTTCTAAGAGGACTTTTCCCTCGCCAGCGATTTTGACTTCACAATCCGCCGGAGCTCTGACGACACGCTGAAATAAGCCCACCGGACCGGCGATCACATCCCCTTTTGAAAGCACATCTCCCGCTTGTCGCTGGAGGAGGTCATTTGCTTTGGACGCAGATACGTTCAACCCTTGGGTGAGATCGATCATGATGTGTTCCGGTTCCAGGTTCGCTTCTGCGACCACATCCGTCGGAACGACTTTCTGCATCCGGCGAGCAACCACTCTTCCTAACTGGGGAAGAATTCGTTCGCGGCGGATGTTTGTTCGCGGCAGGATGTGCTTAGTGGGAGCTAACATTTCGATACCTTGTCCGTGTTTTCTAACCTGATGAGAACATTTCTTATGCGTATTTTTCCAAGCTCGTGATCCATTTCTTTGCTCGTTTTCGATTTTTTTCGGGATCAGGGGGGAAGCGAAGGGGGCGGCCGCGAGCATCGATGATGATTCCCAATGACCCGCCCACAGCGCTGACTTTTCCAGCCTTTCCTGGCCCACCCATGCCGATATCAAAACCATGGAGAGGACGAAGGTGGAGGGTGACCTGCTCCCCAATGTTCGTGGGAAGCACGCTTAGCGTCCCATATTTGATGTCCTTTGTAGTCCTTTCCCCATTCTGACGGGTGATCTGCATTCGTAAAATGGGGGTTCCGAGCCGTGCATTTCCATAAGGTGCAATAACTGTGCCTAAGTTAAGAAAAGTGCTGGTTTCAATGACTTGCACTGTGAGTAAGGGATTTATATCACTGATAATTCCCAGGGATGGCAGTAAGCCATTCTGATCCAGCGCGATCGTTGTTACCCCCGCTGGTTGAAGTCCATCTAATAAAATCAGTAAGCTTTGAGCCCGATTCGGGGCTTGCGTGATCACGCTCCCGGAGCCGATGATGGGTTCAACTGAAGGTAAGAGAGAGCCCTTTTGGTATTCTTTGGGAATCTCGGGGAGGATATCTTTCACTGTTGTGCGGAGGATTTCTCGGGCCACAGCATGCTCAATGGCGAGTTCCTCCTGGGTCGCCGGTAAGCTGTCCGGGTAAATAGATTTGTTGTTCACGTAATCGCGAACAAATGAACTGGGTATTTTCAAAGGGAGCCAGCGTGTGATGTCCGAAACCTGAACGTGCTCGAGGATCCTTTGACAGCCTGCTCCTATCCCGAGGTTGGGTAAGACTCGCAGAGTTTCTTTGCCTTCGAATGAGGCTGCGATGGTTGTGTTCCGGGAACCAATATCGATGCCCAGGACACCTTTATCTGGTTCATACTTTCTGCTCAAGAAACGGATCATGCGGCTGAAAGCGGTCGCTGTAGCTGTCATTTTTCCATCGGTCCAGGTAAGGACCTCACTCATCCCACCAATCTGTTTCCGCCTGATCATTTTAAATATTTCTGCCAGCTCTTTTTGAGCTGGATACATTTGTTTTTGGTTCAGAGAAGGCTGAATGTTGGGAGCGATGTGAAGGTTGCTGATTTTTCCGAGATCATCCTTTACGTCTTCCTGCAGCTCCTCATTTCCCACGTAAAGGATATGCGTTTTTAGATCATCTTTTGTCAGGTATCCTGCTAATCCGACTACTTCAATGAGGTTGAGGATAGATTTCGAGGCCCCGCCGTTTGTCCCGCCGCTGATGATTATCAGATCGGGACGGGTTTTCAACAAAAGGTTGATCCTATCTTCATCTTGTCTGCGGTCATTGAGAGATATCTCCTCCACGACCTGGGCGTTAATCGTGGAAGCTAATTGATTTGCTGCAGAAATAGAAACATCTTGCAGTAGTCCCACAGTGACAACGTGGATGGGTTTACCTGCCGAGATGGTAGCTACCATAGCGTCAACACCGTTATTGTCCATGGTGCTAGGAATGATCAACCCTTCTGCATCGCTGATCATCATCCTTCCGGTTTTGTCCTGGAGGTCCTCAATCGCGTGCCAAACACATTCCGCGATATCAAAGAAAGGGGACCCTGCTGTGGAAGGCGCAGATCCCTCGGCGATAAATCTGTATTTGGTGTTGACAATATCAAACAGCAGCGCCCGTGTCGTTGAGGAACCGATATCAACTGCCAGTATGGAAGAGAGGTTCGTGTTTGTGTTTACCATGATGGTCTCAAGGAAGGATTTTAATCTGCATTTGGTTTAGGTAATCCCAAAGGAAGGACAAACGTTCAACAAGCGCAGAAAGCGCTGATATGTAAACGCCGGCAAATAAGACGCCGAGGGTGACGGCGATGAAAAAGTGGCCGATTTTTCCCAGGATTTGAATCAGCGGTCGCCGTCGATCCGTTTGCCCCGGCATGTGTCCCGTGCCAAAGTGAAAATAAATTAAAGTCGTCATGGTTCCCAAAACGGTCATAAGTCCGTTCAATATCGAGAATAACGTGCTTGTTTTTGTAGGGGTTTCAAAGCTATTTATCGTGCCCAGTAACTGTGGGAAAAGGGTACCTGTGATTGCGCCGCCGATCGCGGAGGCGGCTCCAATCCCGACAAGGATGGCAACCGACCAATTTCCAGCTTTTCGGAGGGGGGTTATCTTCATGAAAAGGAATAAGCTGGGGATGAACAACATCAAAGACAACAAACGTTCTCCTCTGGTCCCTGTGAAAAGGGGCAGAAACAAACGCGGAACAAGCACGTTGTTGATGGTAATGATCACTACGTACCCAGCGGTCACGCCGATGAAGATGTGCGAGGCAAGACGGAAAAGTGGATTATCACCCAGAATATAACTGAAAACAAGCAGCGTAAACAGAAATCCCAGGGAGAGTCCGATGAAATCGCTGAGGTTTGTTGGAGACATGTCAGGAAACTCCCCTCTTTTCTTTGTTTTTTCGCTGCTTGATGAGGTTCAAGATCCCATTTGCAAGCCCTCCAATGAAGACGGTGAGTATGGTGACGATGATCCCTACATTGAGAGGGAACAAGAACACCGAGGACAGGTTTGGGCTTCCGGTTAACTCTTCGTAAGCCCTCCCCCCCGGCAGTCCGGCCGCCAAACCAGAGATCTGTTGTGGGCTGTTTTGAAAATAGGGTCTTACCAAAGGTTCTGCTTGCGCGCTGACAATCATAGCCACTTTGTACCTGGAGATGTAGGGGTTGACTTGTTCGATCCACATGCGTGCCGTGGTCGGGTCGTCAGTGATAATCAGGAATAGGTCGAAATCTGACAAGGTTTGAATCTCTTTTAAGGGTGGAGAGTCCCAGGCGTTAGCACCATTGAATGCGATAGGGACGATCTCGCGGGGGGCGATAGAGAAACTGAGGACCCCGGCAGCTTGTCCAGGAATGTAGCCAAGGTTTATATAGTCTCTCCCGTGCTGGTATTCGAACTCGGATTGTGTGTTGGATATGAAATGTTCAGCCAGTGAAGGTCCTGTGGCTTGGGTGGAAATAAAAGCCAGGTATGATTCCTGGCGCAGTAGGTGATCGACCACCCCTGATGCTGTGGCGTTCAATTCCCCCGCTAGGGCGGGTTGGTAGTCAAAAGCGATCAGCGCCGTGTCGCGAGCTTCCATCTCGTCGATCATCTCATACAAAGCAGCAGGTCCCTGTTCATCTTTCAGGTGACCGCCTGTGGATGGGGGGGGCACTGCTCCCCCTCCCGTAATCACACTGGCACCGACAGATATAATGAGCACGATGGCGATCAACCAGCGTAGGACTCTTTGGGTGGCTACTGGTTTTACTTCACCTTTCGGTTTGGCTTTGCCCTCTCGAGAGATAACGTTCTCCAAGAGGGAAGCATATTCTTTTTGCGTTTTGGATACTTGTAATTCGAAGGAAAGTTTGGAACCCTCTTCCACACTCGTCTGGTCGATATCCGCCTCGGCAGGGAGGACGCTGGGAATCCCAGCCAAAGGCCCGTAGTTTTCGATGTACTCCTCGTCTTCTGCTAGCCCTGAGGTGTCTGAAGATTCAACCACGGGACGCATGGCTTCCACCCACCCAGGTAATTCTCCGGGGGAAATATCATCTCCCGTTTCAGCTTCCTCTTTTTCCATGTCGACAGAGGTAAGCCAACTGGGCAGTTCCTCGTCAAACAAATCATCGATGACTTCATCATCTTCATCGAGCTCAAAGGGTTGGATGGGCCCTTCGCCTGCAGGTGAAGGTTCTTCATCCTCTTCCAGCCATGAGGGAAAATGTCCTTCCTTTTCCTGGGCCGGTTCGGGTGGAGCGGTTTCTTCCTCATCCTTTTCAGATAAAATCGGTTCTGCTTCTCCCGCTTCTTCCTCTTCAGATTGAAGCCAATCCGGAAGTTCCTGCTTCTCTTCAGAGGGTGTCTTTTCAACTTTCCCTTCCCCTTCGACTTCTGACATCCAGGTGGGAAAAGTTTCTCCTTCCGGGGGTTGCTGACCTTTTTCCTCCTCCACATCCAGCGCGCGAATGCGCTTTAACCAGTCGGTGTCCTCTTTTTCCTCCTCTTCTTCGGAGGGTGTTTGTAAATCGCTGGGCTCTTCCCCTTCTTCTGCTGCATGCAGGATGTCTAACCATCCCGCTTCTTCCTCATCCTCTCCGTCCGGGATATCTTCCTGTGCCTCTCCAGGTGTGGTGTCTTGGGTATTGGAGGGAAGGTCCGAGGGGGAGTCTGTGGTGTCTGGGGATGTAGAGGGTGTTTCCTGGTTTATAGAAGGGGATTGTGAAGGCAGGGGGAAACCACAGGAATCACAAACTTCTTTTCCTTCAGGATTTATTTTTCCGCAGTTTGGACATTGTATTTTAGCCATGTTTATTAACCCCCATAGGGACGATCCGTTCCAATTAGAATACGCAAACCTGTGGCGATGGTCCCCAGAGCGATTCCCAGCAGCAGTCCGCGAGCCCCGCCTAAGGCAGGTACTTGGACGATCCACTGACGGATCTGGGTCAGAAAGGGGACTTCCGGAGTGAAAATAGACAGTGTACCGATCAATACCATGAGGACGATGAAGAAGAAAATAACAGCGTAAGTGTGCATGTTTCTGCGCAAGAAGCGCGTGGCTGCGTATGTGAGACTGATGGCCATGACAGCCATTAAGCTGGTCTCTAAAGGAAATTGAATGTACGTGAAAAGCCAACTAATGGTCTGGAAATTGGGTTGTCCGAACATATAGCTTTGGAACATGTCAAAAAAACCGATCAGGAGGGTGGCTATCAACGCGAAGACTAATATCAAGCTGTAACCGCTGTTATCGTCATTTTGAGCCATTTTGCGGAAGTGCACCGCAAAGAGGTTCAAAATTCCCACGATTAAAGCCACAGCAGCTAAGACCAATCCAGCACGGAGGAAAAGAAAACGCAGGCTGATTAAACCGGGGATAAAGTAACCGGCCAAGACGATGACCCCAACCCCAATAGCAACCGCTGTAGCAAAGGGAGTTTTGAATTTTATATTCACGAAACCCCCATTAAAATGGATTGAAAGATATCATGCATACCTAAATATTTCAGGACGATGCCTAAAATCATCAATACGACCAGAATCCATCGGAAAATATCCTGGGTCTTTACGCTTGAAACATGCATCGGTTTCTTTCCCAGATATGCCCCGGCGGTGAATATTTCCTCTCCAATTAAGGGTTCACTGGCGGAGGCATACATGATGGCTTGGGCGGGGAGCTGGGCAGCCCCAGCTATAGTGGGGCTGTTCTGTCGTTCTCCCGCCGTGGT
This sequence comes from Anaerolineales bacterium, assembly GCA_046483045.1. Classification (GTDB taxonomy): domain Bacteria; phylum Chloroflexota; class Anaerolineae; order Anaerolineales; family UBA11858; genus B10-G9. The sequence goes on from JAWODY010000084.1 coordinate 13,124, forward strand.
TAACCATGTGATTTCATTTCCATACCAGCCGGCGAGGATATTTGCTGAAACTCGATTTTCACGAATGGTCGTCAGTGTCCCCACAGCATATGAAAAAGGCGTCAACCCTACTAATTCCCCAACGGAAGACCGTTCATGCCCTTCCGTGCTGATCGCCTTCGAGGTGCCCTGGATGATGTCCTGGGCAAGGAAGGAAATGGTTGCGTTCCCAGTCGTCGCTACAGGAGGGTAGTCACATACGGAGGAGGCTTTTATGATCTCCTGTAAAATACTTAATCCCGCTAACGCGGAAGCGGATTGAAGGCTTGTGAACCCGCCGCGGCCCAGAGAAACGTGGAGCTGGGACCCTTCCTCCACGGTTAAACCAATAACCTCATTAATCCTGCGGAAAGCCGGGATCTGACGTAGGTTATTATCTTTCTCTTGATCCCGTGTCAGGGTGAAAAAAAACATGGATCCTAAAAAGAGAAAAACGATCACGATTCCTGTAAAGCCTGTTACCGTCACCGTGATAAACCTCCAAAGGTTATTCTGATTGGTAGGCGCGCAGGGCTTGAACAAAGCCCCGTGTTTCTTCTGGATCCTCTAAAATACTAGCGAGGTCAGAAGCTGTTTGGCCTGGGATGAAGGTGCTTAAAATGGGCTCGCTCAAGTACATAACCTGGGCTCCTACCAGGCTGAGTGGGCCCAGCGCTTCAAGCAATGCAGCTGTGACATGATGCAACCCCCATTTGTGGAGGTTGCCGCTTAGTTTGTCCCAATTTTCCTTTCCCATAGCTAAAAATTAGTATAGCATAGTTTCCCGGAATAAGAACCGCCTAAAAAGGATGCAAATATGCTTTCTGGTACAGCAGGGATGTTATTTCTGGGCCTTAGAATCCTTATCAGGAAAAGTTAAGATATTATATATATAAGTCTATACAACTGCCCACTCTTTATGGGAGATGATTGTGCAACCTGATCTGACCCAGCAATTATTTGAATTGCTGCGTTTGACATCGACGGATTTGTCCCGAGATGTGAAAGAGAGTTTACAAAAGGCCAGAATATGGGAAGAAGATGGTTCCGCCGCTGAGGGCGCTTTGGATACGATTTTGGACAACGTTGACATGGCTCGAAAGAAATCCACCCCCATATGCCAGGACACCGGCAAGCCTATTAATTACGTAGATCATGCACAGGGTTGGAGTACTTGTACCCCTGATTCCCAGATCACCAAGGGGGTGGCCAAAGCGACCCGAAAAACGTACCTCCGGCCTAATTCCGTCAACGCGGTCACGGGGGTGAACATTGGGGATGATACAGGTGGGGATCATTATCCCTCCTTCCATTTTTCAGGAGGTAGGCGGAGAGACCCTTACTGTGGACCTATTGTTGAAGGGGGGATGGTGTAAAAACGTGGGCGCCCAGTACAAACTGCCCGATACTGCATTAAAGGCGGGTCGGGATTTGGACGGTTTCTGGAAGGAGGCTTTGGAAAGCGTTTATCATACTTAGGGAAATAGGTTGTGCTCCCGGCTTCTTAGGAATTGGGATTGGCGGAAATCGGGGTTTTTCTTTTCTGGATTCAAAAGACGCCTTATTCCGGGATATCAATGATGTGCATGAGGACCCCGCTTTGGCGGCGTTAGAAAAGCAGATTGCCGACCAGGTGAGTGAACTTGAGATAGGCCCTATGGGATATTTTGGGAAGATAACAGTCCTGGGGACGAAAATAATAGGCCTTCATCGTTTGTCGGCCAGTTACTTTGTTTCTATCTCTTATATGTGTTTGGCCTATCGTCGGCGGGGAATGATTTATAAGGAAAAGAAACCCGTAATCTATAACTAAAGGTAAAGGGAGAGGTGGGGCCGCAGTGGTGAGATTTTCCTCATCATTGCGGTTTTATTTTGGGGCCATCTCCTATGATACAGACCCCAGTTTTCCCCGTATCGACGGGTGAGCATCGGGGTTAAATAAAAATGAGACAGTTCGCAAATGAAGGAAAAAGGATTTATCATGAAAACTTCAGTCAAGAAGGCCAACCTTAAAAAGAGAGACCGCTGGTTGTGGTATTTATATGATGTCGGAAATTCAGCTTACGCCGCTGTGGTCATTCTCGCTATTTATGCAGCATATTTCAAAGAACATGTTGTTGGCGGGGTGGAAGGCTCTCGATTATGGGGGATTTCCGTGGGGATCGCTATGCTGGTGGTAGCCATTATTGCTCCCGTTCTGGGTGTGATTGCTGATTTCGCGGGCAGCAAAAAGCGTTTTTTACTCTTTTTCACGATCCTCTCCTGCGGTTCCACAGCCAGTTTGTTTTTTGTTCAAAAAGGGGATATCCTTTTAGGGATGGTGCTTTTCATTTTAGCTGAAATCGGATACCGCGGGGGTCAGGTCTTTTACAATTCGCTCCTGCCGGAAATCGCGGATCGAGAAGAATTTGGTCGGGTATCCGGTTATGGTTGGGCCATTGGTTTACTGGGGGGCATTGTGTGCTTGCTTCTCGTTCTGGGATTGGTGATGAGCTTTGAAGGTACATGGATGGTCCGGTTTTCCTTGGTGATCACAGCCCTGTATTTTGCGATCTTTGCAACCCCATTATTCCTGTGGTTGCGAGAGAAGGCAGAACATAAACCTTTGCAGAAAGGGGAAAACTATTTGACTGTCGCGGTAGATCGGTTAAAAAAGACTTTTAACTCCGTTCGGGATCACGGGGAGTTCATCAAATACATCATCGCTTTTTTGATATATAACGATGGGATCTTGATGATGATCAACTTCGCAGCTATCTTTGGTGTGGTCATGTTTGGCCTGGCCCAGCAGCAGATCATTCTCTTCATGATCCTCATTCAATTCACAAGTGTAATCGGCGCGTTTTTCTCGGGGTGGTTAACCGACTTCATTTCTGCCAAGAAAACGCTGGTCATTTTCCTGATCTTGATGTTGGGTACAGCGGTGGGGTTGTTTTTCACCGAAACCGTCCGGAATTTTTACATCATGGGCGGGTTGGCAGGGTTGGCCCTCTCCTCCGTGCAGGCAGTGAGCCGGGCCATGGTTGGAAAATTGAGTCCTGCTGGGCGCAGTGCGGAATTTTACGGCTTTTTTGCGGTTGCCGGTCGGACTTCTTCGTTTATCGGCCCTACGGTGTATGGTTGGGTAGCGGCAGAGACCGCTTTATGGTTTGAAGCTCGAGGTACGACGGATTCCTTCCTGTGGTTTGAATTTTTAAGGGAGGGGACTAATTTTGCAGAGCAAATTGGCCAGCGAGCAGCGATTATCCCTGTGGTTCTTTTTCTCGTGGTCGGGTTAGCGCTCTTGTACTCTGTGGATGAAAAAGGCGCAGCAGCCCGGCTGGATGGGCCGACATCGTGAGCTGCGAGGGTCAGGTCACCGACAGATATTCCTCTGAATATTGTAAATACTCCTTCTCTTTCACGATTTGCTCCATACGCCCGACAGCCTGGTGAAGATCCAGAAAGGTTGTATAAAGAGGGGCAATGCCTAAACGCACATTGTCGGGCTCGCGGAAATCGGGTATGACACGAATGTCCCCATCTTGAGGTTCAATTAATACCCTGCAGATGCGGTAAGCTTCAGGATGTTGAAGCGTGACATGGGAGCCGCGCTTACTCGCGTCTGTGGGTGAGCCTAGTTTGTAGCCCAGGGGGAAAAGAAATTCTCGGGCTAGGTAGATCAAGTATTCTGATTGTTGCGTGGATTTTTGGCGAAGGTTATTGATACCCGCCTTGAGAATGATTTCCAGAGCCGGTTCCACAGCAAGCAGCGAAAGCATGTGAGGAGTGCTGATTTGAAACCTGGTTAAATCCCGGGCAGGTGTGAAATCTAGGTCAAAATTGAAGGGTGCTTGGGCTCCAAACCAGCCCCAGATGGGAGGGATTAATTTGTCTTGTAGGTCACGGCGGACGTATAAAAACGCGGGCGCGCCCGGCCCACCGTTGAGATATTTATAGGTGCAGCCCACGGCCAGATCGACATCCCAATCATGGAGTTCCAGGGGGACCGCACCTGCTGAATGCGAAAGGTCCCAGAGGGTCAGGGCACCCGCCTGGTGCGCGAGATGGGTCACTTTTTCCATGTCATACATGAAAGCGCTCTTAAACGATACATGGGAAAGCGTAACCAGGGCTGTGTCGTCACCGATTCTCTCCCGGCAGTTCTCCAAAGGAACGGAGAGGGTTTGATCTGAGGGGATGAGGTCCAGACGGTGTTCCTCTCCCATGAGATCGCTGATCCCCTGCAGGATATACAGGTCACTGGGGAAATTCAACGCGTCGCTGAGGATGGTTTTCCTTTCAGGTCGGGCCTGAAGGGCAGCCAGAGCCAATTTATAAAGGTTGATGGATGTCGTATCACAGACGATGACCTCGTCCGGACGCGCTCCAATGATCTCTGCTATTTTTGCTCCTACCTCTGCCGGTTTCTTGATCCAGCCGTCGTTCCAGCCCCGGATCAGGCGTTCACCCCACTGATGCTCGATGGCATATTTCATGTGATCCGGGGTGGCTTGGGGAAGCCTGCCAAGTGAATTACCATCCAAATAGATCAGCGTTGGATCCTGGATGACGAATTGGTCCCGGAAAGGGGAGAGGTCATCTTGCGCGTCGAGCTGTTTGGCAAAGGAAGTTTTTGTGGAGTTAAATTTCATCTTTTTCTTCCTCGATTGAAAAACCTGATTTATGCCGGATATCCCTTTTTACTTGGTGAGGCGGTCCAGAATTACAGGCAGGACCGTTTCTCCCCAGATCTGGTACATCTTCCCAGAATAATGTAGCCCATCTTCCGCCAAGAATGCATTTGCCTCTCTCGCCCTTCTGGATAGAGGGGTGATGTCCACGTACCGGACCCCCATTGTCTTTGTTAGATGGCGGTTGATGTTATTGAAACGTTCAATCTCAGCCCTTATTTGAACCTGGTCCCGTGCTTTCACGAATGGGGTCACACTCCAGTCCGGGATGGAAAGCACGATCACCCTTGTCGGATTGCCGGCTGTGAAAGAAAGGGATGTCTCTAAGAGGATTCCGAAGTGTTTTCTATATTCATCGACAGGTACGCCGTCATATTGGTCGTTGACCCCGATCTGCAGGCTGACCAGATGGAAGCTCCTGGGTAATGACGTTGACTCAAGGGTTTTGATCAGATCTGCGCTGGTCCACCCGTTTTGGGCGATGATCCAGGGGTCCTTCATAGGGACTCCAGCATCTCTGACCAGGGAAATTAATTTTCGCGGCCAACTCTCAGCAGCCGGGACTCCCGTGCCAATGGTATAAGAATTGCCGAGGGCGAGGAACCGATAGGGAGGAGAGAAAAATGGATCACCCATAGAAAGAAGGCGTGTTTACAGGTGTGAGCTGCAGTTGGATCTAACTGTACTGTAGGATAAGGGAATTGGGGAGACCCTCATCACCCTTCCTTTACGATCCTCCGGAAGCGCCGTTTTCCTACCCTCAGTACACCCGGTCCCGGGAAATCCTGGTAGGGATCGAGTATTTTTTCATCATCCAAACGGACAGCTTTTTGTTTGATCATTCGCCGGGCCTGACTCCGGCTGTCCACAAGCCCGCTTTCGTCCAAGACATCCAGCACGGTTTGTCCTTCCTGGAGTATGTATTCATCCATCTCCTCAGGTTCGCCCTCCTGCTGGAAGACGCGCACGAATTCCTTTTCAGCTTCCTGTGCTGTGCTCTCCCCGTGATAAATAGTGACGATTTCTCTGGCCAGTTTCATCTTCGCCTTTTTGGGGTGAAGATCCCCATCCTCAAGAGCGCGTTCAAGTTCCTGGATCTCATCCGGGTCCCACCGGGTGACCAAGCGGAAGTAGGTGGGCATGACATGGTCCGGCAAACTCATTACCTTTCCGTACATGTCCTTGGGATCGCCGGCGATGGGGATGTCGTTACCGATGGATTTGCTCATCCGCACCTCCCCGTCTGTGCCGGGAAGGATGGACATGGTGATGGCGATGTTCGGTTTTTTCCCTTTGGAGAACATCAGTTTTCGGGCTGCAGTCAGGATATTGAATAACTGGTCACTGCCCCCGATCTGCACATCTGCATCCAGGTGGTAGGCGTCATAACCCTGCATCAGGGCGTAGAAAAACTCGTGAAGGTGGATAGGATCGTTGCGGTTGAAACGTTCCTTGAACTTTTCCCGGCTTAAAAACTGCTGCACGGTGAAAAGGGCGCTGAATTCAATCACGTCCTCAAAGGTCAGCTTCGAGAGCCAGTCCGCATTGTAGCGGATGAGGGTTTCTTTTCGGTCTAGGATTTTGTAGGCCTGTTCTGCGTAGGTGCGGGCGTTTTCTTCTACCTCAGCAGGAGAAAGGCGGGGACGGGCTTGATCTTTGTCAGAGGGGTCACCGATCAGGGAAGTGAAACTGCCAATCACGAAGATCACTTGGTGTCCCAGCTCCTGGAACTGCCGCAGCTTGCGCATGGTCACGGTGTGCCCCAGATGCAGATCCGGCGCAGTGGGGTCATAGCCGCAGTACACGCGCAGGGGTCGATCTTCCTTTTCGGCTTCGATTAGGCGCTCGCGCAGTTCGTCCGCCATGGCAGCCCTGAGGGTTTCATCACCGTAATCAGCTCCCTGCATCAAGTAGGTGACTTTTTGATCAATGGTCATGTCCTTTTTCTTCTCCATGTCTTTCTCCCGGTTTTGCTTAATGATTGCAAAATAAAACGCCCCCAAGATGGAGGGCGTGGTCAGAAGCGAGCGCAGGTTTGATTTCACCCTTGCCGCTTCTAAGGTTTGAAATAATAGCTCACATGTGCCTTGTTTGACTTATCCATTAAAAACTTGCTTTCTGATTTTGAGCGTAAGAGCCTTGAATGGGTCCTTCCACTGTCTCTCGTTGGATGACATGGGATTCGGGGGTGAACTTGTCAGCTTTGTAATCCCTGTCTGGTACTTTCCCATTATATCAGAATCTAACGCCCCATGTACGCCTCCGACCAGGTAAAATGCAGGAAGCAGAATAGAGACGATCACCCGCCGCTGGATCGATAAACCACTATTTTCTAAGGGATTTTTATTCCACGACTTCCAGGCCCACTGTGAGTTTTTCTCCTTCGAATTCCGCTGAACTCACAAAGGATTCCTCTTTTGGAGCACCCTCCTCAAGATCAACTGCCAGGGTTTCTTCCATAATGTACTGTTTATGTTCCTGGATGGCTTCTTTGAGATTGGATGTGGCCTGGTAAGAGATCCGGATCCGGTCGGAGATGTCAAAGTCAGCTTGCTTGCGGAAATCCTGGATGCGGCGAACAACGTCCCTTGCCAGCCCTTCTTTTTTTAGATCGGGGGTGATCTCTGTGGAGAGGGCTGCCAGGTATGTTCCATCTGAAGCAACTTCCAGGCCCTCCTTCGCCTGGGCCCTTACCTCCACTTCTTCCGGTAAGATTTTAAGCTCTTCGCCTTCCACAGTGACAAAAATGGGCTCTTCATTAAGCAGCTTCTCCGCGGCTTCCTTCTGATCAAGGTCGAGAATAGCTTCCCGGACCTTGGGGAAGAGCGCCTGGTATTTCTGACCCAACTGGCGGGGATATGGGTTGAGGTTGTGAGTCACGGCTTCGTCTGCAGAGCTGAGGATTTGAATTTCTTTCACATTTAATTCGTCCGTGAGGATGTCCGTATATGATTTGAGAGTTTGGGCTTCGGAGGCGCTACCCACAGAGAAGGAGACCTCCGATAGAGGCTGGCGCACTTTGATGCCGGAGTTGTTACGCGCTGCATGACCCAGAGAGGCAAGTTTCATGATCAGTGACATGTCTTCGTTCAATTTTTCATCGATCAGCTCTCGCTTAAACTCAGGCCAGTCTTCAAGATGGACGGAGAGTTCAGCATCCTTTTCCACGCTTCCCACCAGATTGCGGTACATGGCATCAGCTAAGAACGGCATGGTGGGCGCAAGCAGTTTGCTGAGGGTGACCAGCACTTCATACAATATTGTATAGGCTGCGTTTTTATCTGCGTCCGCTTCACTCTTCCAATACCGGCGCCGGGAACGGCGCAGATACCAGTTGGAGAGTACATCGACAAACTCCTGGATGGGGCGCGTGGCCCGGAGCACATCATAATCCTCAAATGCCCGGGTGATGTCTTTGATCAGGGTATGTAATTCTGAACGGAGCCATTGGTCAAGAGGGTTGAAATCCCGGGGCTCTTCATTCCTGGGGTCCCATTCGTCGATATTGGCATAGGTGACAAAGAATGAATACACATTCCACACGGTGAGGGTGAAATTCCGAACTACCTCTCCAACAAGGTTTGTAGAAAAACGCCGCTCCTGTCCGGGAGGGCTGGCCGTGTAGAGATACCAACGGAAGGCATCCGCACCGTGCTTTTTGAGGACATCCCAGGGACTGACCACGTTTCCGCGGGACTTAGACATCTTCTGGCCCTCTTCGTCCAAAATCAAGCCTAGACAGATCACATTCTTAAAACTTTCTTCGTCAAACAACAGGGTGCTGATTGCATGTAGGGAATAGAACCAGCCCCGGGTCTGGTCAACCGCTTCGCAAATGAAGTCCGCAGGATGCTGTTCCTGGAATTTCTCTTCGTTTTCAAAGGGATAATGCCATTGTGCATGCTGCATAGCGCCGGAGTCAAACCAGACATCGATCAACTCCGGGACCCGATTCATGGTCCCTTCACATTCCGGGCAGGGCAGGACGACTTCGTCCACATAGGGACGGTGTAAGTCCAGGTCAGACAGGTCCTGACCGCTTTGCTGACTCAATTCCTGGACGGATCCCAAAGCGGTTTGATGGTGGCACTCATCGCATTCCCAGATGGGTAGCGGGGTTCCCCAGTAGCGTTCCCGCCCCAGGGCCCAGTCGACGTTGTTTTCCAGCCAGTTACCAAAACGCCCATTTTTGATGTGTTCAGGACGCCAGTTGATGCGCTGGTTGTATTCTAAAAGCTTGTCCTTGTATTCTGTGGTTCGGATGTACCATGTGCCCCGGGCGTAATACAGAAGGGGGGTGTCACACCGCCAGCAAAATGGGTAGGTGTGCATATAGGTCCTGACGTCAAACAGCAGACCCCGGTTTTCTAAGTCTTCGAGGATCAAGGGGTCAGCGTCCTTGACGAACATTCCGCTCCAGGGCCGGACATCAGCTGTGAACCGGCCATCTGGATTGACTGTCATCAGCACGGGAAGATCGTGTTCCAACGCAGCATCCATGTCCTCTTCGCCAAAGGCGGGAGCGAGGTGTACGATACCGGATCCGTCTTCGGTGGTCACAAAATCTTCCAGAATGACCCGGTAGGCGGGTTTGTCAGGATCGACGAAGGTAAACAAGGGACGGTATTTTTTCCCTTTTAATTTCTTACCTGGAAAACTTTTTATGACCTCGACTTTCTCCTCCTGGAAGACGTTTTCAAGCAGCGGACGAGCGAGGATCAAGCGTTCCTTACCCCCCTCGGTATCAGGCAATGTCCGTTCTACGAGTACATATTCTTCATCCGGGTGTGCAGCCACGGCCACGTTGCCGGGCAGCGTCCAGGGCGTGGTTGTCCAAACCAGGAGGGATGTATTTGGTTCGTCTGCCAGGGGCATACGCACGAAAACGGAAGGATCCTCGGTCTCTTCATATCCCTGGGCAACCTCATGATCCGAGAGCGGAGTCCCGCAGCGAGGGCAGTAAGGGACGACTTTATAACCTTGGTAAAGCAGGTCCTGATCCCATAATTTTTTTAATGACCACCACACGGATTCAATATACTCGTTTTTGTAGGTGATATAAGCCCGGTCCAGGTCAACCCAGAACCCGATCCGGTCCGTCATCCGCTCCCACTCCTGGATGTATGTGAAGACGGATTCCCGGCACAGTTCGTTGAAGCGGTCTATCCCGTATTCCTCGATCTCGCTCTTCTCTGTGAACCCGAGTTTCTTTTCGATTTCGATTTCCACTGGCAGCCCGTGCGTGTCCCATCCCCCGCGGCGGTCGACATGATACCCGCGCATGGTTTTATAACGGGGGAACATATCTTTAAAGACGCGAGCTAAAACATGATGCACACCTGGGCGGCCGTTAGCCGTTGGAGGGCCTTCAAAAAAGACATATTCCGGTCCGCCTTCTCTCTCGGTCATGGTTTTCTGGAAAATGCCTTTCTTTTTCCAGAATTGAAGGACACTTTCTTCTAATTCAGTGATATCCAGTTTGGATGAAATGGGTTTAAACATAACGTACCTCAATGTAGGTAAGATAAAAAAAACTCCCAACCCCAACAGGGGCGAGAGTATAATTCACGCGGTACCACCCTGGTTCCCACAGTTTGCGGGCACTCAGTCAAACACGCATGACGGAGGAGTCAATGGATGTTTGTGCGCCTATAACGGGGGCAAATCCGGCTTCCCTACTGCTGCCTGGTCTCAGGGCTGGTTCGGGTTACAGCTCCGGAAGGATGTTCAGATTGGGTTTCCTGTCCCGGCTTCCACCGTATCCGGGTTCGCTGGCAGGATAAATCAATCTTACTCGTTTCTATCACAGCTTTTTGGTTTCTCAGTTGTCAGGGAAATTATGCCACAAATGAAAGCGTTGGTCAACGGCTGGATAAAAATCACTTGTTCTTCCTGCATGCTCTCTTTGATCAAAGGGTGGGGAGCAAAATGATGAAGGCTGCGGGAGATTTGGATCTTGACAATAATTTAGGAAAACCTAAAATATGGATTAGGTTCATAAAAATTTGGAGGATGAAGGTATGGAAAGCCCTGTATCCGAGAGGGTGGAAGATTACTTGAAAGTCATTTACAACTTAACGACGGAGGCTGAACGGGCCAGCACCGGGGAAATCGCGCGAGTCCTGAAAATTTCACCAGCCTCTGTCACGGATATGATTCAACGCCTGGCTGCGGAGAACCCCCCCTTGGTGGATTACCGGAGACATCAAGGTGTGGGTTTGACAGAAGAAGGAGAAAAAGTGGCCTTGGAAACCTTACGCCATCATCGCCTTTTGGAACTTTTTTTACATGAGTTGTTGGGATATTCTTGGGATCAGGTCCATGAGGAAGCGGACCGATTAGAGCATGTGATTTCAGAGTTTTTTGAGGAGAGGATTTCTGAGGTGTTGGGGGATCCTGAAAAAGGGTTATACGGGGAACCCATCCCCTCAGAAGAACTCCACGTTCCCGTTCGAGAAGATATTTGTTTACATGATATGCGACCGGGGCAGAGGGGTGTGATTCAGTCTGTGAAAGATGATGACCCCGGACTTTTAAAATACTTGAAAACCAACGGGCTGGTTCCGGGAGCAGGGTTTGAGGTGTTGGATTATTCCCCTTACGATAATAATTTGCGCATAAGGGTAAAGGAGCATACCCAGGAGATCGTCCTGGGCGCCGCTGTCACAGCTCAAATATTCGTTGGCCTTCAATGAGTGCTGGGCGCGGATCAAAGGGACTTTGTCTGAGAGGGGAGCGCCATCCTACGCCGCTCCGTTTCAGAAGTCGATTCCCTGCAAGAGGAAATGAGGATTCTTAACCTGATGGACATCATGAGGTGCACTTATGTTTGAGTCTTGGCTGGTTTTTACGATCGCCGCCCTGGTTTTGGGTTTGTTGGCCTACCTTTTCTGGCCTCAAAAAGAGGTGTATTGGGGATGGCAGCGGAGGCGCCGCAGAAGCGAACGGGTTCTGATTGAGGATGCCTTGAAATATTTATTCAAGTGTGAACGTCGGGACCGGGCTTCGTCTTTGGAGAGCATCGCGGGCATGTTGTCCATCTCTATGGATCAGGCCACGGATATTATGGATCGGACCCGGGTAAGGGGGTTGGTTGAACTTGAGGATGGGGGTTTCAGGTTGACTGAAACGGGACGGAATATCGCCTTGCAGATCGTGCGGGCACACCGTTTGTGGGAGAGGTATCTGGCGGATTCCACGGGGTACGGGGAGGAGGAATGGCACCAGCAGGCAGAGGAATGGGAGCATCTCCTTTCTGCGGAAGATGTGGACCGTCTCTCAGCTCAGCTGGGCCGGCCAATTTATGACCCGCATGGAGACCCCATTCCCACGTCGCGCGGCGATCTCGTCGATCATGAGGGGAAACCTGTAACAGCGCTGGAGGAAGGAGATCTGGCCCGGATCATTCATATTGAGGATGAGCCGGAAATGGTCTATGCCCAGATTGTGGCGGAAGGGCTCCGGCCCCATTTGGTAGTCAGGCTGGACAAGAAATCTCCCACTCGGATCGTTCTCTGGAGTGAAGACCGGGAATTTATCCTTGCTCCCATGCTCGCTGCCAACCTCTCCGTCATCCCTCTTCCCGAAGATGTTTTTGCGGAAGAGCAGCGCGGGGTACCCATGGATCGTCTCGATGAGGGGCAAATAGGAAAGGTCCTTTCCATCTCCTCTCACATTCGGGGCCTGGATCGGCGCCGGCTGCTGGATTTGGGTCTTTTACCAGGGACTGAGATCCGGGTGGAGATGATCAGTCCCAGCGGCGATCCAACAGCGTATCGCATTCGGGATTCGGTGATTGCGTTGAGAAGTACACAGACAAAGCAAATCCGTGTCCTCCCCCAGGAAAATGGGGAGGGAGTGAAGGCATAACTCATATGTACCCGTGTCCTCAGCCCGTTTTTTGAAGCAGAAGCAAAGGAAAAGATTATGGACCAGGAAAAAGAAAGCAGAGAAGTAAGGGATCGAGGTCAGGTTTCTGCCGTCCCTGCCCCGTGTGATACCTGCCCGGTTCATCATGCTGCCAACCTCAAGAAGCTGGGGGTGGACATGGCGGACTGGGATTTCGTGGTCGCGCTGGCTGGAAACCCGAACACTGGCAAAAGCACGGTGTTCAACGCCCTGACCGGCCTGCGCCAGCACACGGGGAACTGGCCTGGGAAGACAGTGACCCGGGCGGAAGGCGGAATGGAATACGGCGGGTATCGATTTAAGTTAGTGGACCTTCCGGGAACATATTCTCTGCTGGCGACGAGCCTGGACGAGGAGATCGCCCGGGATTTCATCCTTTTTGGGCGACCTGATGTCACCGTGGTCATGGTCGACGCCACCCGCCTGGAGCGCAACCTGAACCTCGTCCTGCAGGTCCTGGAGATCACGAACCGGGTGGTGGTGTGTTTGAATTTGATGGATGAGGCGGAGCGACACGGCTTGACGGTGGATCACCGCCGTTTAGCGCGTGATTTAGGGGTCCCTGTGGTCCCCACCGTGGCCCGCTATGATAAGGGATTTGACGACCTTTTGGATGCCATCCATGACGTCGCCACCGGTCAGGTGGTCGGTAAACCATATCACGTCCGGTACGACCAGCCTCAGGTTGACCGGGCTGTTTCCCGCTTAGAGCGCCGGATCCGGGCTGTCTTTCCCGATGTCCCCAATGCCAAATGGGTCGCCCTCCGTTTGCTGGATGGAGATGAGCGGATTATCGAGGCGGTCGAGGAAGGGGAGTTAGGCGACCTGAAGTATGGTGAGGGCATGAGGATGGAGGAGCCTGCACCCGCTCCCTGATCCCTCGTTTAGAGAAGGCAGGGAGATCAGGCATCAGCCCGGCCCGGTTCAGAATGCAAGGTAAAAATTTTAAAGGATGATGAGGAAAGGATAGATATGACCGATAGAGAGGTATCAAAGGAAGACATTATAGAGGAGGCAAGGGCGCTGCGGTGGGAGGTGGGGGGAGATTTTCATGAGAAAATCATGGAGTCCATCTATGCCGACGCTGCCCGGATTGCGGATCGGGCGGTGACCCGCGAAGATGAGCAGGGAGGGTTTGATTTCGACCGCTTTTTAGATCAGGTGGTGACCAGTAAGGTATTGGGTTTTCCTCTCATGCTGCTGATGCTGACCCTCGTTTTCTGGTTGACTATCAGCGGGGCGAATGTGCCCTCCCGTTTGCTGTCCAGTCTTTTGCTGGATACGGTCCAACCTCTCCTGAAACAGGCCTCAGATATGGTCGGTTTGCCTGGATGGTTGGACGGTGTCCTGATCGACGGAGGCTACTTGGCGACCGCCTGGGTCATCAGCGTCATGCTGCCGCCCATGGCCATTTTCTTTCCCCTCTTTACGCTGCTGGAGGACTTTGGGTACCTGCCCCGGGTTGCCTTCAACCTGGACAATCTCTTTCGGAAGGCCGGTGCGCACGGCAAACAGGCGTTGAGCATGACTATGGGATTTGGATGCAATGCAGCAGGGGTGGTTTCCACGCGGATCATCGACAGCCCCCGGGAACGCTTGATCGCCATCATCACCAATAACTTCGCCCTCTGCAACGGGCGCTGGCCGACCCAGATCTTGATCGCCACCCTTTTCGTCGGCAGCCTGGTGCCGGCTTATCTGGCGGGCTTGATCTCTGCCCTGGCGGTGGTGAGTATTGCTCTGTTAGGGGTGCTGCTGACTTTCGCGGTCTCTTGGGCGCTGTCCCACTCGGTCCTCAAGGGTGAACCCTCCACCTTCAGTCTGGAGTTGCCTCCCTACCGTCCGCCCCGGGTCCTGCAGACCCTGTATACCTCATTGATCGATCGCACATTGATCGTCCTGTGGAGGGCTGTGGTCTTCGCTTTACCTGCAGGGATGGTGATCTGGGTCATCGCCAATGTCAATGTGGCCGGGACCAGCATCGCCGAACACCTCATCCAATTCTTGAATCCTTTGGGTGTGCTGATCGGACTCAACGGCGTGATCCTTGTGGCCTATATCGTGGCCATCCCCGCCAATGAGATTGTCATCCCAACTGTGCTCATGCTCACCGTGATGACCGCCGGATTGTCCGGGGTGGGAGAAGGAGCGGGGGTAATGTTTGAATTGGAATCCGCGTCCAAGACGATGGAGATCTTCCGGGCCGGGGGGTGGACGTTGTTGACCGGTGTGAACCTGATGCTCTTCAGCCTGATCCACAACCCCTGCAGCACGACCATTTATACAATTTACGAAGAAACGAAGAGCGCCAAGTGGACCGCGGTGGCTGCCCTGCTCCCTCTGGGAATGGGATTTTTGGTCACCCTTTTTGTGGCCCAGATCTGGAGATTGGTGGGAGGGTTGTTGTAATGTGAGGGTCCGGGCCCTGCCCGAAAACCTTTTCCGGAGCAGAGTTGGGATACATGTGGAGTTTGGATAGGAGAGGGATTCATGGTGCATGTCATTGACATACAAGGCTTGGTGAAATGGTACGGTCCGGTGCAGGCGCTGCGGGGAGTGGACCTGAAGGTTCAGCGGGGGGAGCTGCTTGGATTTCTCGGTCCCAATGGGGCGGGAAAGACTACCACCATCCGCTGCCTGCTGGACCAGATTCGGCCTCAGGCGGGCACCATCCGCGTTTTAGGGCTCGATCCCCAGAAGAACCCGGTCTTGGTACAGCGCCAGATAGGCTACTTACCGGGAGAGTTGAGCCTGGAGGGCACATTCAGGGTGAGCCAGTTGCTCCGTTATCTTATCCAATTGCGCGGTAATCGGACGGGTAAAGCCTATCTGAAAGAATTGACCCGTCGTCTTGAATTGGATACCTCCCGCAAGATCAAGAATCTTTCCAGCGGCAACAAACAGAAGGTCGGCGTGGTCCAGGCCTTGATGCACCAGCCAACGCTGTTGATTCTGGATGAGCCCACGGCGGGGTTGGACCCGCTGATGCAGCAGGAAGTCTACCGCTTGCTGCGGGAAGCCCAGTCGCGGGGAGCGACAGTGTTCTTCTCCTCACATATTCTCAGTGAGGTGGAAACGCTCGCAGATCGGGTGGCTATCATCCGCCAGGGCGTGATCGTGGAAGAAGCCACACCCGATCAGCTGACGGAGATGGCCATGCGTCAAGTCCAGGTCAGCTTTCTGGACCCGGTCGATCTTGAGCCGCTCCGTGCATTGCCTGGAGTCCATGTTCTGGCCGAGAGCGACGGGTTATCTGCCCAGCTGCGCGTGGAAGGAGAGATGGACGCTTTGATCAAGTCCCTGGCAGGGTTTCCGGTCAAAGACCTCCAGACCGCATCTCACTCGCTGGAGGATATTTTCCTGAAATATTACGAGCGGGAAGAGGAGGAAGCATAATGTTCGTTGAATTCAAGCATTCGCTCCGCAATTATGCAGGCCAAATCGCAGGCTGGGGCTTTGGACTGGCCCTGTTGGGCGTGCTCCTGGTGTCGGTATATGATTCCTTTGCCGATCAGATGGACATGTATGAGCAGTTGGTTGAGAGCTTCCCCCAAGAATTTATGGCATTTTTTGGGGATTTGGGTGGCATGGCTACCCCCGAAGGGTTTGTGTCCATCGAATTCTTTTCCTATATGCCTTTGATCCTGGGCATTTTCGCCATCCAGGCCGGCAGCGGTCTCCTGGCCCGGGATGAAGAGGAGGGCACGTTGGATCTGGTCATGGCCCATCCGGTGAGCCGCGCCGGCCTCTTTGTGGGTCGGTTCTTGGCTTTCCTGTGTGCGTTGGCGGGCATTTTGTTCATCGCCTGGTTGGGCATCGTCGGGCCCATGAACTGGTCCTCGATGTCCCTGGGATGGGGGGAAATGGCCCGGCCCTTTTTATCCTTGTATGCGGAGATGGTGCTCTTCGGGGCCCTGGGGGTGCTGTTGAGCATGCTTCTTCCTTCCCGACGTCTGGCTTCCATGGCTGCCGGTCTCCTGCTCGTGGCCAGTTTCTTCCTCCCCGGGTTTGCTAAACTCAATGAAAATCTGGAAACTGCGGCCAAGTTTTCGCCCCTGGAATACTATCAAACCCAGGAGGCCTTTGCGGGGTTGAACCGGGAATGGCTTTTCGGGTTGCTGGCAGCCGCGGCGGTCTTTGCCCTTCTCGCCTGGTGGCGTTTTATGAGGCGGGACATTCGCGTAGGTGGGGAAGGGGGCTGGCGCCTGGGCCAGATGACCCTGTGGTTAAGTAGAACTGAATAGAAAGAGACCATTTTCAATGAACGGTCCCCTTTGGGTAACTCAATCATTTTGGGAAGATTTTTAAGCGGGGATAACTATTCCAGAGGTGAGAGAAAAACCCTTCTGACCGCGGTTTCGCTGTCATGCGATAGGCAGTGATGGGGCAGTTTGGTTCCAGGGATCCATCGACCAAAGAGTATATCTTATGCAAGATGCCTTGTGCAGGATAGGCGCGTAAATTAATATAGTATTATCTCTCAATAAAATTCGGTGTTTTACGTGGAGGTTTTTTGAAATCGCTGAAGTTTGTATTTAAATTTGCCCGAGATTATTCGGGTGTGCTTATATTGACGGTATTGAGCATGCTTTTACTGGTAGGTGTTCAATTGCTGACTCCCTGGATCATAAAAAGCATGGTGGCTACGGTTACAGATGCGGGGGTGAGCCCGGGAGATATGAAATATATCACCCGTTTAGCTTTGTTGGCATTGGGCGCATATGTGGTGCGTGCGGGGTTGCAGTTTGTCCGCAGTTATATGGCCCATATCGCGGGATGGAGTGTCGTGGCTGATGTTCGGGCCAAAGTTTATGAACATTTGCAGCGCTTGTCCCTTCAGTTTTATGAAGAGAAACAGACCGGACAATTGATGTCACGAGTGGTAAATGATACCGATTTGCTCGAGCATCTGATTGCCCATGCCATTCCCGATGTGATCGCGAATACACTGATGCTGATCGGGGTGATCTCGGTTTTGTCCCGAATTAACTGGCAGTTGACATTATTGAGCTTGATCCCCGTTCCATTGATCATATTGGGAGTGCAGGGTTTTACGAAATATGTTCGTCCCGCGTTCCGGGCCCGTCAAGCGGAATTAGGGGAACTGAATGCCACCCTGAATGATAATCTCTCCGGGGTTCGTGAGATCAAAGCGTTTTCTCGAGAGGAAAGTGAGAAAGCCCGGGTCATGGATCACGTCATCCGGTATCGGGATTCCATGCTTCGTGCATTACGTTTGATGGCTACGTTTCGCCCATTTATCTCCTTCGCATCCTCCTTGGGGACGATTATTTTAATCTATTTTGGGGGGCAATTAATCTTGGGAGAGATCTTGGCCATTGATGATTTGGTTGCGTTTTTCCTTTACCTGGAATTGATGTACCAACCCGTACGCGAATTAAGCGGTGTTTGGGAGAGGGTACAGCGCTCCATGGCCGGTGCGGAAAGAGTAGCGGAATTGTTGAGTGAGGCCCCGGACATCGTTGAAAAACCTGATGCGCTCACATTAACGGGCCGGGCTGAAGGGGAGATTAAGTTGAAGGATGTCGGTTTTCGTTACGCCCAAGGGCATCCCGTCCTGGAGGATATTAATCTGGAAATTGCTCCCGGAACCGTGGTTGCCCTGGTGGGACCAACCGGGGTGGGGAAGACAACACTGGCGAATCTCATCCCCAGGTTCTACGATGTAAGTAAAGGTTCGATCACCTTGGATAGGCATGACATTC
The DNA here is from genome assembly GCA_046483045.1 of Anaerolineales bacterium. GTDB lineage: Bacteria > Chloroflexota > Anaerolineae > Anaerolineales > UBA11858 > B10-G9. The sequence goes on from JAWODY010000084.1 coordinate 31,449, forward strand.
GTGATCTCACCATCCAAAGCCTTCGCCAACAGTTCAGCATCGTCTTACAAGACGTGTTCCTCTTCCACGGCACTGCGCGTGAAAACGTACTTTTTGGACGAAAAGATGCCACTGAAGAGGAAATGATCCATGCAGCGAAGGTCGCTAATGCCCATGAATTTATCACTCAATTGCCAGATGGCTACAGTACTGTGATTGGGGAAAGGGGAGTCAAGTTATCGGGAGGACAAAAGCAGCGTCTGGCGATCGCTCGAGCTGTACTTAAGGATGCACCCATCCTGATTCTTGATGAAGCAACCTCTTCTGTGGACACCGAAACCGAACTCTTGATCCAGCAGTCCTTGGAGCGTTTAATGGTAGGCAAGACAGTCATTGTCATCGCTCACCGCTTATCCACCATCCGCAATGCGGACCTGATCGTCGTTCTGGAGGGCAGTGGGATTGTGGAAAAGGGAACTCACGAAGAATTAATGACCAGGGACGGCCTGTATAAACGTCTAAGGGAAGTACAGACAGATCATGCATTGATCGGTGTAGGATAAGAGAGGATTCCCAGTAAGAAAAAACTAGGCTGTTTACCATTCACTATCGCCTCCTCGACAAATACAGTCAGCTTCCTACCTATAATAAGGGATTCATAATTTCAACTCACCATGGATGACCGTTCAGCTACTCCACTGATCCCGCCTCTGTTTGCCATACCTATTGGGATCACCGCCGTATCTACGGCTTCAATATTTATCCGCTTTGCCCAAGAGTACGCCTCCTCGTTGACAGTTGCCGCCTTCCGATTGGGTTTGGCAGTCATATTTTTGGCTCCCTTTGTCCTTTTCAGGCATCGGAAAGAGATTTCTTCCCTCCAGCCCAGAGAATGGGGGTTTGCTTTCCTGTCTGGGATTTTTCTCGCCCTGCATTTCGCAACCTGGATCACATCCCTGGAGTACACAACCGTGGCCAGTTCCGTTGTTTTGGTGAGCACCTCTCCCTTATGGGTGGCCCTTCTGGCACCCTTGTTCCTCGAGGAGCCCATTTCTCGGGTTATCCTGGTGGGAATGAGCCTTGCTTTTGTAGGAGGGGCTATGGTGGGGTTGAGCGACAGCTGTCATTGGACGATGAAGGGGATAATTTGTCCATCATGGGCTGCATTCATCCAGGGAGAAGCTTTATTAGGGGATGTCATGGCGCTTCTGGGGGCCCTTACCGGGGCCGGTTATTTGATGGTGGGGCGGCATTTGAGGGCGAAAATGTCCCTCTTCCCCTATATTTTCGTCGTGTACGGGGTAGCCGCCGGGGGATTGATCGCTGCCATGCTGATTGTGGATGGGGTGCCCGCTGGGTTCCCACCCAAAGTTTATGTTTGGTTTATTATGCTGGCGGTTCTCCCCCAAATTCTCGGTCATTCCATCTTTAATTGGGCTTTGCGTTATGTATCCACTGCCTACGTTTCCGTCACGCTGCTCGGCGAACCCGTGGGCTCGGCAGTGCTAGCTTACATTTTTTTAGGGGAGAGACCAGGGTTGATGAAAATATTTGGTGCTATACTTATTTTGATAGGCATTTTGATCTCTTCCCGTAAAGGACGAACGCCTTTGGAGGGCAAGGAAGGCAGGAGAATCCGTGGCTAAAGACGAAGAATCGAGGAAGATAAAGGAAATTTTTGCACAATTATCCTCAAAATCTGATCCTGTAAGGGGGCTGTGGCAGCGATATCGCAGCTACGCCTGGGATCTTGGAGGGATGATTCTGATCGCCTTTTCTTTGATGACCCTGATCGCCCTCGTTTTTCCAGGTTGGGTTCAGGGTTCCTTGCTGCTCGTTTGGGCGAACATGATCCGGCTCGGTGTGGGATGGGGTGGGAGTCTTGTCGTTCTTACCGGGATCCTGGTGGGAGTGTGGATGCTGAGAAAGCAGGTGGGAAGCCCTGTTCAGGTGGGTTGGGGACGAGTTTTTGCTTTGGAAGGAGCGATGTTTGCCTTGATTGCCCTTTTCACCGTCCTGGGTGGACATTCTTTGTCCCGGGCCCGAGAGGGCCTGGATGGCGGTTTGGTCGGATGGGGTTTAGTAGAAGCTTTCTCGAGTGTGATAGGTTTGTTCGCGACGGGTGTGTTTTCCGTGCTTGGAATATTGGTAGGAGGGATCCTGGGCCTGGATGCCTGGGATTTGATCGAAAACCAGATCCAGCGATGGATGGATGCTAAGAGAAGAAGTTCCGTTGAAACTGTATCTTCCTCCACCCTGGAAGAGGAGATATCACCGGTCCAAATGGAGGAACCTGCTCCTGAGAGCCACAAGCCCCGGCGCCGGCTTCCACCTGAATTTAGAAAACAATTCCGGGTAGAAGCCCATGAGGACAAAAAGGTGTCAGCTCCTCCCCGGGATAAAAATTTGCCTTCTTTGGATCTATTGATATCAGGCCGAACTTCAAAACCAGATCAGCGTCATATCAACACCTCTGCAGGTTTGATCGAAAAGACACTGGCGGAGTTCGGGATTCCCGTCCAGGTCGTGGGCTTCCAGGTGGGTCCCACGGTGACTCAGTTTGCTGTCAAACCAGGATACATGGGGGAGACTGAGGAGGAAGCGGACGAAGAGAAAAAGAAAGTTCGCGTTTCCAGGATCACGTCACTTAAAAAGGACTTGGCCCTGGCACTGTCCGCGAAGCGGTTACGGATCGAAGCCCCTGTTCCGGGGCGGCCTTATATCGGCATTGAGGTACCCAATGCCAAGGCGTCTCTTGTTCGTTTACGTCCGCTTTTGGAATCGGAACCCTTCTTCAAGCTGGATTCACCCCTGGCCATTGCCTTGGGGAGGGATGTTTCCGGAGAACCGGTTGTGGCAGACTTGGTGAATATGCCCCATCTCTTGATCGCTGGGACCACGGGTTCCGGGAAGAGTGTGTGTATCACCGCGATGACCACCTGTTTGGTGATGAATAACACCCCGGAGGATTTGCGCCTGGTGATGATTGATCCCAAGATGGTGGAGTTGGTCCGTTTCAATGGCTTACCCCATCTGTACGGGGACGTGGAAACGGATCTGGAAAGGATTTTAGGGGTTTTGCAGTGGGTGGTCGCGGAGATGGACCGCCGGTACAAGCTTCTTGAAGACACGGGTTCGAGGAATATCGACACTTATAACCGTAAAATTCGCAGGAGGAAAAAAGGTGACCCGCTGCCCCGCATTGTGGTTCTGATTGATGAGCTGGCTGATTTGATGATGATGGCGCCCGAACAAACAGAGCACAGTCTGGTCCGCTTGGCACAAATGGCGCGGGCCACGGGGATCCATCTTGTGGTGGCCACACAAAGGCCCAGCACTGATGTGGTCACCGGTGTGATCAAGGCAAACTTTCCTGCTCGCTTGTCGTTTGCCGTGGCTTCCGCTGTTGATTCCAGGGTTATCTTGGACAGCAGCGGAGCGGAGTCATTGTTGGGTAACGGAGACATGCTTTTCTTGCCGCCGGAAGAAGGGAGCCCTCTCCGAGCCCAGGGTTGTATGGTGACCAATAAGGAATTGGAACGAGTGATAAAAGCGTGGAAGAAAATAAGTGAAAAAGGTGATCTTGAAGATGAGCCGCCTTGGGAAGAAATGCTTATCGAGCAAGCGGCTGTGGAAGAGTACGACGAGTTGGTCAAAGATGCCTTTGAAATTGTGCGGGATTCCCAGCGGGCTTCCACCTCCATGATCCAGCGTAAGCTTCGTGTGGGCTATCCGCGGGCTGCTCGTTTGATGGATGATCTTGCGGATTTAGGTTATGTAGGTCCATCGCAGGGCAGCGGTAAAGAGCGGGAGGTATTTATCGATCCTGAGGAGGAATTCAAACCCCAAGAATAAGGGGTGAGGTTAAATGATGCCCTCTGGGTGTTTCTCCTCCAGATGTGCAGGTCTCACCGGACGCTACATTAGCCCCAAGAACGATCTTTTCTGTGGAAGATGGCTCACGGGGATGTACGGGCCGTTTTTGTTTACACTTTCTCAAGGTTCAAGCCATCGGGAAATGAGGGATGGAGTTTATCTTATTTCCCGCAGTGACTAAAAAAGATAAGAGATGATTACCACGAAGAACTTGACCAAACATTTTAAGGATTTTGTCGCTGTTCAGGGAGTCAACCTCGAGGTAAAAGCTGGGGAAGTCTTGGCTTTACTCGGTCCCAATGGGGCAGGGAAAACTACCACGGTGAGGATGTTGACCACCGTGCTGCGTCCAACACTGGGTCGGGCATGTGTTGCTGGGTATGACATCCTTAAGGAGGATGCGCAGGTACGCAAATCCGTTGGCGTTTTGACGGAGCACCATGGCTTGTATCAAAGGATGTACATCAAAGAATACCTTGATTTCTTTGGTCAATTATATGAACTTGGTTCAGAGGAGCGGGAAGACCGGATTATAGATCTGTTGAATACCTTTGGGCTGGAACAAGAGAGCGACCGCAGGATCGGTGAATTCTCAAAAGGGATGCGCCAGAAACTCTCCTTAGCGCGCGCCTTATTACATTCTCCTCCTGTTTTGCTGCTTGATGAGCCCACCTCAGCCATGGATCCGGAAAGCGCTCGCTTGGTGCGAAATGCGATCAAAAAACTCCGCTCAGAGGAGCGAGCGATTGTGATTTGCACGCATAATCTTTCGGAGGCGGAGGAATTGGCGGACAAAATCGCCATCATCCGACGGGGAGAGATCATCGCCAATGGTACACCCCGCCAGCTGAAGCGGCACTTGCTCGGACCCAGTGAATTTGAGGTCCAGTTGCGTGAAACATTGGATGGAAAAGATCTGGCATTCTTAGAGATGGTGGAAATCACGGCGACAGGGAAAGATTGGTTCCGTTACCAAACGGCGTCGCCGGACGAGGTGAACCCTGTGGTCATTAAACGATTGTTGAATGATGACTTCTCTATCATCCGTTTAGGGGAAGTGCAGCGGAGTCTAGAATCTGTGTATTTAGAAGCGGTACATTCGTGAGGAACTGGATAGGGAATATGTGTCATACCGTGCGTAGAGCATTGATGATCACGAAGAGAGAGGTCCGCGATCAATTTCGAGACTGGCGAATCGTGACCCCGATCATCATCCTCACTCTTTTCTTCCCGGGGTTGATGAATTTTACCGCCCGTAGGGCAGTGGGTTTTGTGGAGAAGTACGGGGCAGATGTGATCGGGGACCGGTTGATCCCTTTCCTGTTGATGGTGGTTGGTTTCTTTCCCATTTCGGTCTCTTTGGTGATCGCCTTGGAAAGCTTTGTGGGAGAAAAAGAGAGAAGAAGCATCGAGCCTCTCCTGAGTACCCCTTTGACCAACGTCGAGCTCTATTTGGGTAAATTGATGGCGGTGATGTTTCCTCCCTTGATTGCCAGTTTTCTGGGAATCGGCGTATACCTGATTGGTGTATACCGCCAGGTGGGTTGGTTCCCCGATCTGATCCTGTTGCTGCAGGTGGTATCGTTGACCACAGTGCAGTCTTTGGTGATGGTCAGTGGGGCTGTGGTCGTGTCTTCCCAAACCACTTCCGTCCGAGCCGCCAATTTATTGGCTTCCTTCATTATCATCCCCATGGCCATATTGTTAGTGGGGGAGAGCATGATCATGTTTTGGGCTCGATATCATATTTTATGGTGGGCGATTTTCGGCCAGGTGGTGATAGCCGGGCTGTTGATCCGGGCTGGGATCGCTCATTTTAACCGGGAGGATTTGTTAGGGAGGGAACTAGATATCCTTAACTTGGGTTGGGCCTGGCACATTTTTCATGATGAGTTGGTGGGTAAGGCGGATTCATTTACCGAATGGTGGAGGTGGAAAGTCAAAGGGTCGTTGGCGTCATTGAAGTGGCCGCTTGTCTTATCGCTGCTGATCATGAGCGCAGGAGTGGCGTTTGGCGGCCTGCAGGCGAAAAACTATCCTTTGCCCTCGGAAGCCCTTGATTGGAAACAGCTTGAGGAAGGGATGTTAAAGGGCATTGAAACCTTTGGCACGATTCGATTCTTTTCGGTGGAAAGCGTCGGCATCATTTTCCTGCATAACTTGCGGGTGATCGCCCTGGCGAGTATTTTGGGAGTGTTTTCCTTTGGGGTTTTGGGTTTGATTGTCCTGGTTTTACCCCTGGGTTTGATCGGTTATTTTACCGGTACCGTGTCTCAGATGGGGATTTCCATTTGGCAGTTTTTGGTGGCTTTTGTACTTCCCCATGGGGTCGTTGAGATTCCAGCCATCATCCTCACCGGGGCCATTATCTTAAGATTGGGGATCACGCTTGTTACGCCTGCTGACGGCTCTACGATTGGGGAAGCGTGGCTTCGGTCCTTGGCTGAATGGGTAAAAATCTTTTTTGTCTTCATCGTTCCATTGCTGTTGGCGGCTGCGTTTTTAGAAGTCTTCGTGACACCAAAAGTGGCGTTATTACTTTTTGGAGGATAATGGGGAATATTCCCTGAGATAAGGAGGGTCGTATGGCTAGAGTCGTGTTCTTGGGAACGGCAAGCGCGGTGGCTTATGCGGGTCACCAGAATACGCATTTAGTGGTTGAGGGGGACGAACACATTATATTAATAGATTGTGTTGGAAATCCAGTCTTGCGTTTGCAGCAAATAGGGATTCATTTTAATAATCTGACGGATTTAATGATCACCCATTTTCACCCCGATCATGTCTCGGGCCTACCCCTCCTCCTGATGAATATGTGGTTGTTAGGACGCGAGAGACCTCTGTGTGTGTATGGTTCACCGCATTCCATGTCCAGAATCGAGAAGATGATGAATTTGTTTGATTGGGAAGAGTGGCCGGATATGTTCCCGGTGGTGTTCCATCGACTTCCAATGAATGAGATGACCCAGGCCTTAAAAAGTGACGATATCCAAATTTTCACTTCCCCCGTAGAACACCTCATCCCCACTTTGGGCTTGCGGATCGAATTTACCACTAAAGACTTCGTGATTGGGTATTCCTGTGATACGGATCCCTGTCCGCAGACGGTGGATTTAGCCTCAGAGGGAGATATCCTGATCCATGAAGCAGCGGGTGCGCTTGATGGACACAGTTCGCCGGCTGAGGCAGGGGAGATCGCTCAGAAGGCAGGTGTGAATAAGCTTTATCTGATTCATTATTCTCTCTATGAGCAGGATGTCCAGACAATGCTTGAGGAAGCCCGAAAAACATTCTCGGGAGACGTGGTGTTAGCGGAAGATTTCATGGAGATAGCTGTACCTGATTGAATCACCATCCTTCAATGAAAGGCTCCCACTCTTGATAGCGATTAAGGTATTTCCGGAATAAATAAGTCGCTGATTTAGGGGGTCTTTTGGGTTTCTTGAGCAGGCTGAGCCCGGATTGGCTGAGCGTTTTCCCCCCTTTTTTATGGTTGCATCGTACACAGGCCGTGACCAGGTTTTTCCACGTTGATTCTCCCCCCAGGTGTCTAGGCTGAATATGATCCACCGTGAGGGTGCCGCTTCTCCTACCGCAGTATTGGCATTTGTAGTGATCCCGCCTGAAAATTTCTTTTTTGTTTAATTTCACCTCGGGATGGGGGCGTTTGACAACTTTTCTCAGGCGAATGATGGATGGTTTGGGAAATGATTGGGTCACGGTCCGAATCACCCCGCGCCCGTCCAACACTAGATTCGCTTTCCCAATCAGGAGTAAGCCCATGGCTCGTTTTGTTGAGCACACGTTGATGGGTGCGTAATTGCCATTCAGGACCAAAACCGGTTCGTTCATATCTCCACTCACCTTGGGAAATTATAGCATGTCCTTTTTGAATTTCTCAAGGTGTTACTAACGGGAAGGAGAAGCGGTCATGGGCCCGTTTTGACAGTAAGTTTAGGAGTTTTTGGGGGAATGAATCGGGCAGATGCTCTAGGCTTTGAGTGTTTCCGAATAACCGCATAAAGCGATTGCCCCCGGTCCGGTGTTGACACCCAGGACAGGGCCGGTAATGTTGAAAAGCAGTTCTTGGGGTTGATATTCCTCTTTGATCCGTTGGGCGATCTCACGTGCTTGCTCTTCTGCATCCCCGTGCAGAACCGCAATCCGGATGGGGCGGCTTGTGTCTAATTCTTCGAAAAACTGGTCGAGTAGCATCTTGATTCCCCTTTTGCGAGTGCGGGCCCGCCCTGCAGCTTCGACGACTCCATCCTGGTGGTTTATTCTTACCAAGGGTTTAAGGTTAAGAAGGCTGCCCAAGAATTTTGCCGCGCTTCCAATCCTGCCTCCTTTGTGAAGGTACTCTAAGGTATCAAGGAGAACGATCTGGGTCAGATTTTTCCTGACGTCAGCCGCTGCGGCGAGGATATCCTCCTCGTCCCTGCCCTCTTTCAGAGCACTGGCCGCCGCTAAAACTTGCCAACCCAGGCTCATAGTTGGCCCTTTAGAGTCGATGACCCGGATGGGGTGATCGATCTCAGAAGCAACCTGTGTGGCTACGTTATAGGTGCCGCTTAGCGCGCTGCTCACTGTAAAGAGGATGATCTTGTCAGCGCCATCTTGGATTGCATCCCGGTAATACCTTTCAAATGTGGCGGGCGTGGGCTGTGTGGTAGTGGGATGGTTGGGATCTTCGCTCAAACGCTGGTAAAATTCACGGGGTGTAATCTCGATTTGATCTCGGTATGTTTCCTCCCCCCAGATGACGAGCGTGGGAATCACACCGATGTGGTATTCCTCAATCAATTCTTGGGGGATGTCGCAGGTGCTGTCGGTCAGGATGGAAATAGTAGGCATTTTGTCCTACCTCTTTGTGGTGAGTTTAAAGGTGGATTCTGGACTGCGGAGCTCAGGAATTATAACGTATTTTCCTTTCTCATGCTGGCGGGTAGGGAATGTTTCCCTCTTATCCGAGTCAGGATCTCCCATGAGCTTCTGCTGCCGATCCTAATGGGGTAAAATGGATGTGTTGAGGTAAAGGAGGCATTTTTGAAGAAAAATCTACAAGCATATCTTTTTTTGGGGTCCATTTCAGGTTTTATCGTTGCTTTGGATCAATGGACCAAATCGGTTGTGGAATCCAATCTGGTCTTTAACTGGACATGGATGCCCGTGGAGTGGTTACGGCCGTATTTAAGGATTGTACACTGGAAGAACACAGGGGCAGCATTTGGAATTGGGCAGGGATTGAATTATTTTTTTATGATTCTTTCCATCATCGTGATCCTTGTTATAGTGTATTATTTTCCCCTCATCCCTGATTCGGATCGTTTTTTTCAAATAGCTTTGAGCATGCAGTTGGGAGGGGCGGTAGGTAATTTGATTGATCGGATCAGCCACGGCTATGTGACGGATTTTATCTCTGTGGGTAGATTCCCCGTTTTTAACGTTGCTGATGCCAGCATTACTCTGGGTGTGGGAGTATTGCTGCTGGGGATCTGGTTGGAGGAACGGGAGAGAAGAGATGAATGAAGGTCCATTCACTTTTCGCTACCATGGTGAGGGGGAGGAGCGTTTGGATATCATCCTTTCTGATGAATTTGAAGAGTATTCGCGAACTCGCTTACAATCGCTGATCAAACAGGGGTTTGTTTCTGTGGGGGAGAAAACGGTGAAAAAGAAAAGCCAGACCATACCCCCTGAGATGGAAATCACTGTGGTCATTCCCCCGCCCCGGCCGAGCGAATTGACGCCGGAAGACATACCTTTGGATATCATTTTTGAAGACGAGCATGTGGTAATCGTCAATAAACCCGCCGGAATGGTCGTCCACCCCTCTGCCGGTCATCCGTCGGGGACGTTGGTGAACGCGGTCTTGGCCCATGTGCCGGAGATCGAAGGCGTAGGGGGTGTGAAACGCCCAGGTCTCGTCCACCGCTTAGATCAGGACACTTCGGGCATTGTCGTGCTCGCCAAAGATGATCAGGCGCATCAGTTTTTGCAAGACCAGTTCCGAAAGAGAGAGGTGGAGAAAGTTTATCTGGCCCTGGTGGATGGTCATCCTCCCTCATCCAAAGGCCGCGTGGAGGTTGCCATCGGCAGAGACCCGGACCACAGACAGAGAATGGCACCGGTCTTAGCGCGAAAAGGGAAGGAAGCTATTTCTGAGTATTTCACCAAAGAAACGTTTCCGGAACACACATACCTGGAAGTTCATCCTCTGACGGGGAGGACCCATCAGATTCGGGTCCATCTGGCTTTTTTGGAGTGCCCGGTAGTCGCGGATACCACGTACGGCAGGAATCGCCCTTCATTACCCTTGGACCGCCAATTTTTACATGCCGCGCAGCTGACGATTACTCTGCCAGGAGAACATGGGAGACAAACCTTAACAGCGCCCCTTCCAGAAGATCTTTTTCGGGTGCTGGAAGATTTGCGTATGGAGAAAAAGAGATGATGCAGATGATTGACATTCGTTCAGATACGGTTACGAAGCCTACCCCTGAAATGCGAGAAGCAATGGCCTCTGCACGGGTTGGCGATGATGTCTACGGCGAGGATCCTACTGTCAACCAGCTGGAGGCGTACGCAGCTGAACTCTTGGGGAAAGAAGCGGCTTTGTTTGTCCCCTCGGGCACCATGGGCAACCTGGCTGCTGTCTTAACTCACTGCCGCCGGGGAGACGAGATCATCCTGGGTGACTCAGCGCACACGTTTTTATTTGAGGTTGGGGGCGTGTCTGCTTTGGGCGGGGTTCAAACGCATCCTGTTCCCAATCAAGCGGATGGAACGCTTCGGTTGGAGGATATCAAAAACGCCATCCGACCGCAGAACATACATTATCCAACGACGCGGTTGATTACCCTGGAAAACACACACAACCGCTGCGGTGGTGTGCCCCTCACCCTTGACTATACGGAAAAGGTGGGAGCGTTCGCTCAAGAGCAGGGATTGAAGGTCCACCTGGATGGAGCGCGCATTTTCAATGCTGCAGAAGCCTTGGGTATGGATGTCAGACAATTGGTGGAGCCCGTGGATTCTGTTATGTTTTGTTTGAGTAAAGGCCTGGCTGCCCCCGTAGGTTCTCTGCTTTGTGGGCGGGAAGAATTTATCAATCGAGCCAGGAAAATTAGGAAACAGCTAGGGGGCGGCATGCGGCAGGCTGGAATCCTGGCCGCAGCTGGCTTGGTCGCTTTGCAAAAAATGAGGCTGCGTCTGGCTGAGGATCATACTCGGGCAAAAAGGTTAGCTGAAGGGTTGAGAAGAGTTTCTGGGCTGGACATGAAACCTACTTCTCCTGCAACCAATATGGTGTATTGTTCCCTGGAAGAAGGCATTCCCTATGATGGGGAAGAAATAGCAGGACTTCTTGAAAATGAGGGTGTCTTGGTGGGGGTCACCGGTAAACGGCGTTTTCGGCTGGTAACTCATTATTGGATCCGAGATCCCGACGTAAAAAGCGTGGTCCAGGCTTTTGGGAAGGTGTTGTCATTTTGATTCTGAACCTCCCGATTTGGTCAGTCAACCTGGTCTAAAAATGGGCGGGCGCCCAGATGATATAATTTTTTGATGGGAAGGCTTGTCAATCTATATCGGTGATCATTGAGAAAGGGAAGGGTGTCCATGCAGAACGATTTTACGATTCAAGAGATTGATAAAATGGCCAAAGCGGTGCAGGATAAGGTTTCCCTGCAGCCGAAGACAGCAATGATTTTAGGGTCCGGTCTTGGGATCCTTTCTGAAGCGGTGGAAAACGCCACTGTGATCCCGTATCAGGACATCCCAAATTGGCCTGTCTCCACGGTGGAGGGGCATGCAGGAAACTTGATGATCGGTACACTGGAAGAGAAAGATATCCTGGTTATGAATGGGCGCCTTCATTACTATGAAGGGTATACCATGGAGCAGGTGACCCTCCCTATCCGTGTTTTACAGCGTTTGGGTATTGAGAACCTGATTGTTACGAACGCGGCAGGGGGCGTGAATCAAACCTTTACCCCCGGTAACCCCATGTTGATCACCGATCACATTAACCTTTTAGGTATGGCAGGTCCTAACCCTCTCCGGGGTCCTAACTTGGAAACGTTTGGTCCCCGGTTTCCAGATATGAGCCGGGCCTATGACCGGGAGTTGGGGGAAATCGGTCGCCAGGCGGCTGCCGACCTTGAGATCACACTTTATGAAGGGGTGTATGTTTGTTTAGCAGGGCCAAGTTTTGAGACCCCTGCAGAATTACGATTCTTATCTTCTATTGGCGTGGATGCTGTGGGGATGTCCACTGTACCGGAAGTGATCGTGGCGAATCATGGGGGGCAGCGTGTGTTGGGCATCTCGGGCATTACCAACAAATCGAGTCTGTATGGAGAGAAGATGACAACGCATGAAGAGGTAATCGCCACTGGGAAAATTTTGGCTCCCAAGATGGTGAAGCTGTTAAAAAGTGTGGTGGCTAGATTATAGCGGCCTGTGATCCAAGAAAAGGTTTCTAACTCAGGTGATGACCCGAACCAGCCATGCCCAAAGTAGATTGAAAAAGATTTATGGAAGATATCCTGCGATATTTGAAAGATTACGAATTGGTCATCTACGTTGGCCTTGCTTTAATTGCGATCTGGCAAATAAGAAAATTCCTTTTGGCCTGGGAAGAGCTGCGTGCAGCGGCCTTTGGACTCGAGCGTGAGAGCGCGCAATCGCAATTGAACAGAACGGCTGGTGTGTTGGTCTTTCTTCTGGTCCTGGCAATTTTCGAATATGCTTTGGTGACTTTTGTGGTTCCCAATGTACAAGGAGCGAATCCCCTGCCGACACCGACTTTGGATGTATTGGCTACCCCCACCACTACATTACCTGCTGCAACCGCCCCTTCATCCGCCCCGGAGACGCCCGAAGGTCAAGCTGAGGAACAGGAAGCTTCCCCCGGCTGCGTTCCGGGTCAGGTGATGATCAGCTCTCCGGAGGAGGGCGAGACCGTGCAGGATATCGTAGAAATCCAGGGGACGGCAGACATCCCTGATTTTGGTTTTTATAAATTTGAAATTTCCAGGATGGAAGCCCAGTCTTGGTTGACCATCCAGGCGCAGGATGAAGTTAAAAGAGAAACCGAGTTGGGCTTCTGGGACACCACTCAAATAGATCCCGGACAATATAAGCTGCGGTTGGTCGTTTTTGACAACCTTGGTGCTCAGCGCGAACCGTGTGTCGTCTCTGTATATGTGGATGAACCCACTGAAGAATGATCCCTGTGTAGGTGTTTATGCCAGAAATTGAAATTCGCCCTGCTTTTTCAACAGATATACCCAAGTTAATCGCTTTGGATCATAACTATACCACGGGGTTTGTGTGGCAGATGACGATTGACAAGATGGACCCCCAGACCAGGGTTTCTTTCCGGGAAGTGCAGCTTCCCAGGGAAGTCCATGTCAATTATCCCCGCAATCCAGGTGAGTTGGCGGATACTTGGACGGAGCGGGATGCGTTACTGCTGGCGGAAGGTATTGATTCCATCAAGGGCTACATCAGTTTGCGGCTAGGGATGGTGCCGGTCAGCGCCTGGGTCGAGGATCTGGTCGTGGACAGGGATGAGCGTCAGGAAGGAATTGGAACCGCCCTGATCTTAGTGGCCAAAGAATGGTGTGGTAAGCGAGGAATTGGACGCCTGACTCTGGAAATGCAACCGAAAAACTATCCTGCGATCCAGTTTGCTCAAAAATTGGGATTTGATTTCTCAGGGTACAACGATCAATTTTATAAGCATCAGGAGATCGCGATTTTCTTTACAACCTACGTGTAATCATGACTTTAAAGACTTTGGTTCTGGACACCTTGCAGACGCTCAATCAACTGCTCACAGCTGGCATCTCCATCACCGCTTTCTCGCTGCTTTTGTATGCCTTATCGTTTAATTTACGGGACAAAATTGCTCGATCCTTTGCCTTCATTATGACATGTGTGGTCGTGGTTTTTGTGGGAGAATCCGTGGCCAGCGTGATGGAAACACCCCAAGCTATGGAAACCTGGCTGCGCTTTCAGTGGATTGGCCTTGCGTACCTGCCCAGTGCGTATTTACAGATGTCAGACGCGGTTTTAGCCACAACCGGACGCCCATCCCGGGGGCGAAGGACGAAAATCGTCAAAGCGACCTACCTGATCTCCACGGGTTTCTTGGTCGCCCTCCCCTTTTCTTTATTGGTAGGTCCCCTGGTCACGGAAAATGTCGTCTCCCCTTACCTGAAAAGAACCTGGTTGACCCTGGTGTTCACCTTTTATTACTTGGCGAGTATGATTTTTACCTGGATAAACTTCGCCCGGGCATACAACCGAACGGTGACCAGGGCATCCAGGCGGAGGATGGGGTATTTAATTGGAGGTGCCCTTGCCCCTGCGCTCGGGTCATACCCGTATCTCCTTTTTGGCGCCACCTTCGCTACGGCTCATCCGGTGATATTCTGGCTGCTGGCCCTTTTTAACAATGTTTTGGTATCCGGCTTGATCATTATTATGGCCTATGCGGTCGCTTTTTTCGGCGTGCCGTGGCCTGATCGGGTGGTGAAGCGGCGCTTGATCAAATGGGTGATGCGTGGTCCTGTGACCGCTTCTACCGTCCTGGCTGTGGTGACCATCGCTCGCCGGGTGGGAGGGGTGTTCGCCACGTTTTCTCCTGTGATTATGGCCGGCAGTTTATTATTGATGCAGTACATGATCACCATGCTGGCGCCGGTTTGGGAAAGGTGGTTTTTATATGATGGTGAAGAGCACAATTTAGAATTAATCCAGCATTTAGAAGAGCGGCTTCTCACTCGAGATGACCTGCGGCAGTTCTTGGAATCGGTCATCGCCGCGGTCTGTGACCGACTGCAGGTGGAGAACGGATTTGTGGCTTCCTTGGATATTGGTGGGTTGGATTTATTGGTCACAGTTGGACATTCAGCTGAATTTGAAAAACAAGATTTTTCTGATCAGATTCTGGAATTTGTCAACAATCAAGGCGACAGAGATAGTTTTCATATTTTTTCTTGGGGGGAATACTGGTTGATTCCGATGTTTAAAGAAGACGGATCCGAAAACTTGTTAGGGATTTTAGGTGTAGAGCAGCCTGAAGGGGCATTGCTGGAGGATCAGCGTCAGGCCTTGGAAATCTTGGTGGACAGGGCGTCGGGAGCGTTGGAAGACAGCTACTTGCAAAGACAGGTGTTCACCTCTCTGGAAGACCTAACTCCCCAAATGGGCCGCCTGCAGCGCCTCCGGGCCGCTGCCCTGTACGATGGTACAAACGTGCTCATTTCCCCGGAAGGGGAATTAGAACTTGACGAAGGTAAAGTCACTGAATGGGTTGGGGAAGCTTTGTCAGATTATTGGGGAGGGCCGGATCTGTCAGAAAGCCCTTTATTGCAGTTGAAAGTTGTCCAACGGGCCTTAGATGAACATGAGGGGATCTCTGTCAAAGCGGTCCGTTCCATATTACGGGAGGCGATTGATAAGATCAAACCGGAAGGGGAGCGCCGCTTCACGTTGGACTGGGTTTTGTACAACATCCTGGAGATGAAATTTCTGCGGGGGCAAAAGGTGCGGGATGTGGCTCGCCGGTTGGCGATGTCGGAGGCAAACCTTTACCGCAAGCAAAAAGTTGCTATCGAGGTAGTTGCGAAAACAATCATCGAGATGGAACAACAGGCCCAAAGAGAAGCGGAAGGGGAAAGTGAAGCTTAATCCTCCGGACCACGAGTAAGATCACCTGGTAAAGGTGAAAAAAGACTTGAAAATGACGAAAATTAAATGTTACAATGAAAGATGATCCGCGGAAGTTTATGAGGTGACCTTAATGGTTCAGGATGATCCGTTGCACCAATACTTTGATGAACCACCCAGATTGGGGGAATCCTGGTGGAAGGACGCTTTGCAGGACGCGGATCGAGAACCATTGTCCGTGTATGAGCCTTCTGATAATGGATATCCCTATCTAAATGGGTTGGGGGAGATCCATGATTCCTTCCAAAACGACTGGGATACCATTCGACACCTTTATGAGCATGACAAGATCATCGTTCTCGACGTTGTGGGGTGCAACAAAGGGGGGCTCTTGGTCCAGGGGGAAAAGGTGAATGGGTTTGTGCCTATGTCCCATTTGATGAGAGAGGATCACAGAGAAAAAAAGGAATATCTGGGTGAATCTTTATCTTTGAAAGTGATTGAATACGAAAAGAAGAGAAATAGGGTAGTGCTTTCCGAGAGAGCTGCTCAATCAGCACCCGGTCAGCGCCTGAAGTTGCTTGACACTTTGGAGGAAGGGGAGTGTGTGCGGGGAGTCGTGACCACCATTACAAATTTTGGCGCTTTTGTGGATCTGGGAGGCGTGGAAGGGTTAATCCACATTTCCGAACTTTCCTGGGGTCGGGTTGAACATCCCTCAGATATCATATCCATTGGAGAAGAGGTGGATGTGTCTGTCCTGAATGTTGACCGCGAAGAGAGCAAAGTTGCCCTTAGTTTAAAAAACCTTTGTCGTAATCCCTGGGAAACGATAAACGAACGCTACCGGAAAGGACAGGTGGTGAAAACCGTGGTCAAAAATATCGTTTCTTACGGCGCTTTCGTACAGCTCGAGGAAGGGGTTGACGGTTTAATACACATTTCTGAATTTGGGGAAAATGGAGATGAGATTTCGCCCTGGGACGTGTTGGAAGAAGAGCAGGTTGTAGAAGCCCAGATCATACATCTGGATCCGGAGGGGCAGCGTTTGGGTTTAAGCCTTGTATCGGGGGACACAGAGGGCTAAGTCAGTTTTAGAGCCATGAAAGAAAAATGGTGGATACTCGCCATGGGGGTCCTGTTTGGCTTGTTAAGTGCAGGCCCGATCATTTTGGTCAGTCGCCCACCGCGGGGAAGGTCGATCATTCTCCGTCCCCCACCCATGCCGGTTCCTATCGTGGTTGACATCAATGGAGTTGTGCACCATCCGGGGATATACTCGCTGCCTCTCAACAGTCGTGTCCGGGATGCTGTCAATGCTGCAGGCGGTTTCTCCGCGGACGCGAACTCAGATTTAATCAATGACGCAGCGCTCCTGGAAGATGGAGATCACATTCATGTCCCATCGAAAGGGGAGGAATAGCTTCATATCCAGGGGGAGGAGAGGATGTGCATATCCAACCTACCCCAACGGAGGTTATCTTTCCCATCAATATCAATATTGCGGATCAAAAGACCTTGGAAGCCTTGCCGGGCATAGGACCCGTGACAGCGGATAAGATCATCGCCTGTCGTCAGGAGCGTTTGTTCTCCACCATTGAAGAGATCCAGCGCGTGCCGGGTATTGGTCCAGCTACATATGAAGAAATCAAGGGGTTAATTACCGTGGGGGAGTAGCAGGGCGCCTCTTAAGCACTAATTTACTTTTGAAACATGAACACGGCATCTCGAAAGGGCTCCGTTTGGAGCTTGTTTTCTTCCATTTCCACCTCAACGCCATCGATCTTTGCCCCGCTGAAGAGGTCGGGCGTGTGGATGTGAAGGGAGAGCGTTTGATGAGGAAATGGATACTTTCCCATTTTTTCCCAGGTGAGATGGATTCCCCGGCGGTTTCTCTCTAGGAAAAATTGATCCAACCTGCGGGGACCATGCCCGTCACCGGCGTCTTGGTAAAGGTCACTTTTCACAAGCTCTGTCGAGGGGTCCTTGGGTGGGTAGAGATGACAATGCAGGGTCCCATCTGCTGCTGTGGGAAGTACGCAGCCTGCTCTGACGAAGAGGGGTATTCTTTCTAAAGAGACGTCGAGTTTCATTTTCTGCGGTCCCTGATGGGCAGTGTCATCCCAGTAGGAGATCCATTCGCCGGGGGGAAGTGCCACTTGTTTCGCAGTTTGATTTTCCTCCATGATCGGGACCACAAGAAGGTCTTCTCCAAGTAAGTACTGGTCCGTTACATCTGCCATCGTTGGATCGTTCCCATAGCTCCAAAATAGGGGGCGCATAAGAGGATGACCTGTTTGATGGCTTTTCCAGGCCAGCGTGTACAGATAAGGCAGCAGTTGGTAGCGAAGCTTGAGAAACTCTCTGACAATGCTGGTGTACGGTTCTCCATATACCCATGGCTCGCGGCGGGGTGTCCCGGTCGCGGAATGCCCCCGGAAGAAGGGGGTAAACGCCGCTAATTGAAACCAGCGGGTGAAGAGTTCAGGCGAGGGATGACCCCCGAAGCCACCGATGTCAGATCCTGTGTATGGGATGCCCGAAAGCCCGAGGTTCAGCATGATGGTCAGGGTTTGGCGAAGTGTTTCCCAAGAGGTGTTTACATCTCCCGTCCAATTCCAGGCATAGCGTTGATTTCCTGCCCATCCAGACCGGGACAGGAGCCAAGGGCGCTTTTCAGGTTGGTGCTCCGTGAGCCCTTCGTAGCCTGCTTTATTCATCAACAATCCGTACAGGTTGTTGACCTGCTTGTGATCCCCTCCCAAACCTTCCAACCAGTATTGGGTGGGTAAGGGTAAAGTTGGTTCTCCCCAGGCGGTGAAAGCGGCGGGTTCATTCATGTCATGCCAGAATCCATCTACACCTTTTTGCAGGAGTTTCTGGTATTGAGAGCCCCACCAGGCCCGTGTCTCTGGGTGTGAGAAGTCAGGAAACGCGCACCACCCGGGCCATACTTGAGCTGTGACGGGTTTCCCATTGGGCAGTGTACAAAAATAATTTCCTTCTATACCTTCCTGGTAAAGGAAATACTTACTGTCTTTTTTAACGCCAGGGTCGATGATTGTAACCAGGTGGATCTCTTGTTCATGAAGCTGGTCTGCCAAATCGGACAAATCAGGATATCGTTCTTGGTCCACCGTGAAAATACGATATCCCCTCATATAATCGATATCCAGATGGATGGCGCTGAGGGGCAGGTCGTGTTCTTCAAAGCCGTTGAGGACATCCTGAATGTCATCCGTTGTCTTATACCCCCACCGGGACTGGTGGTACCCTAAGGACCAGGCGGGTGGCAAGGGGGGGCGTCCTGTGAGTTCAGTGTAGCGCTGGATGAGGTGAGGGAGGGATCCAAACGTGAAATAATACCGGAGCATCCCTCCCTGGAATGAGGCCCTTGCCTTGGCGTTTGTTTGCTGGGTGGGATGGTCAAACGTAAGCGTCCCCCGAAAGGGATTTTCATAGAATACAAGGTATCCCTTGTCGCCCATCCTGCTGATGTAAAGGGGGATATTTAGGTAAAGAGGATCATCACCGGATTCGTAATGCCCGCCAATATCTTGATTCCGAATCTCGAAAGTTGCCCTGTCTCCTTCTGGGTTGGCAGCGCGGAGGTTGAGAGGGGCTGCTTTTTCTCCCAGACCATGGATGCGTTCCTCCTCTGCCAGGACTGCATCATGTTCCCATGAGGGGCCTATTTTCCGGGGAGGGAGTTCCGTGCGGATAGTTTCGCCTTCTAGGTCAAGAAAGGTGATTTCCCCATAACTTGAGATGATGATCCTCAAATCTTCACTGGATAGGGCGTACCCTCCCTGGGCTGTTTGCCGGGTTTTGATGGAAACACTCGGCCATCCCTGATCGGTCACCGCGTAAGGAGGGGACTTTTTTCCCAGCCCCCAGGTCAGGCAGACGAGATCCGGTTTTAAAAAGTGGATTTCCAGGGAAGCGTGCGTGAATTCGAATATTATCCCGCGAAAAGTTTTTGATGTGCTGCGGAGCGGTCCAGGTTTTTGCTTTGGCTCTTTGTTTTTTGGGGTCCGGTAGCGCCAGGCTGTGAAATCCCTTTTCAGCGTAGACAGGAGGGTGAGGAGAGATTGGGAAAAGCCCAGGAAACGGAGAGAGGTGAGGATTTTTTTAAACATGTTCATCTTTTCGCTTTCTCGAATGGAATCAACGCCTACGCTTAGTGCATTCTATCAGAACAGGATGAAGAACATAAAAAACCTCACATCAGGTGAGGTTTTTATGTTGTTTGGCGATATGAAAGTCGTTTTTTTCGTGATATGAATTTTGAAAAGGACATCTGTGACCAGGTTGTTTCCTCACCCAAGAGGGTACCTTTTCCCTTAGAATCACTTGGGGTGACAGGGGTTGCGTCTTTGTAGGTGATGAACCCTCGAGAGGTCGAAAAATCCTTTTCTGCGCTATTTTGTTTTTTTCAAAACAGGTAGACCGTTTTTACTTTCTGATACTTCATATCCGACGGGCACGCTGTCCAGAGACCCTTCCTTTTCTTCTTTGGCAAAGAAATAAAGGGTAGATTCCTTGCCACTTTTCAGCGTGCGGGTTCGTCCGTGTAAAATGTACGTTTTCCCCTTTGAGTTTGTGTATGTATAAGCCATGTTTTCTCCTTTCTCAGTATATGAATGGGTACCGTCCAACAAGTGATGAATGGGATTGACCGCCTCTTTCCAAAAGCTATAAAAACCTCACGGTACGTTATCTCTCATTCTCACCTGTTGAGTGGTTTCTAACAAAATTCGATCGTATATCTGTTTCTAATTGTAACCTTTCTGAAGCGTTTTTGCCCGTTTTTTCGAGAAAAAAGGGCCTTTTTTAATGGAAATTGGCCTTAATCAGTTCATTTTTAGGCTCTTTTGAAGTTTTAAATCTTGATTTCCCCCCAATTCGTCCTCTAAGGTCCTTTCATTTTTTCCGTATGGTGTATTCATCGTACTCGGCAACGCGGACAAAACCAAGTTTTTTGTAGCAGGCGATGGCAGGTTTATTATCAACTTTGACGTTTAGACCAATGGTACCCACTTCTCTTAGAAGGGAGCGGCAGAGATACGCAGTGACCTTCGTGGCGAGTCCTTGATCCCTGTACTGGGGATGGGTGGCGATATTTCCAAGGGCAGCCACATTGTAAGTGGGCGAGTATACATGAACACCGGCGATAGAGATGAAATCCCCTCCTTTTTTAATTCCTGCATATTGCCCGCTCTCTAACATTCGGGGATCGAACCAATTTCCAGGATAGCTGGTCCGGTAAAAGATTTTCACTGCACCTGATTCAGCGGCAGAAATCCGCTGGACTTCGTCCTTCTCTGCTTCTGGGAGGGTCGACCCCTCAGCGAGGGTCATTTTTTGATGTTTGCCGTGATGCGTCAGTGAATGTGTGTCTTCTAAAACAGCCTGCACATTGGGGCTGAGGTGGGCATAAAATGAGGGTGGGAGGAGGGGTTTGATCTTTTCAAGTAAGGCATGCAATAGAGCGGTATTTCTGGAAAGGGCCAGGAGGGTCGGAGAGGACTGACCAAAGTATAATAAAACCACTTCTCTTAATTGACCGTTATCTACCAGGCCGTACCAGTTGGTAAAAGGCCAGAAGAAATCATCCAGATCACCGATGGGGTAGATATGAAGGGACACATCCTTTTTCAGAAAGGTGTATATACGGTCTTTGTTGTGCAGGCTGATATATTTCATGAATCCATCGATCCGGTTCTGATGTGCGCTGCTATGATTATATATCAAGTTCCGGAGCCCTCCACGATCAGGGAACAGAAAAGTTGTGACCCGTGCTGACGGCTCCACTCGAGCTTTTAGTCGGGTATAAGTTCATCAAAGCAGGCAGATCTCCGGTATAATTTAGCCAGAAAACACACTAACAAATATATGGCTGCAAATCCCTAAAGGACCAAAACATGAAGTCTCATCTTGTCGAATGTGTGCCCAATTTTTCAGAAGGTCGGCGCCCAGAAGTTGTGGATGCGATCAAGCAGGTAATCGCTGAGATCAAGGGGGTGTATGTCTTGGATCATCATTCTGATGAAGATCACAACCGGAGCGTAATCACCTTTGTCGGTTCCCCTGATGCGGTGGAGGAAGCGGCCTTTCAAGGTATTAAAAAAGCGTCGACGCTCATTGACCTCAACGAACATGAGGGGGAACACCCCCGTGTAGGAGCCACAGATGTTGTGCCCTTTATTCCCATTTCCGGGGTCTCCATGCAGGATTGTGTGGAAATGGCTAAACGTTTGGGGAAGCGGGTTGGAAGCGAGTTGAACATCCCGGTTTATTTATATGAAAAGGCAGCTACCAGGCCGGAGCGCAAACGCCTGGAAAATATTCGACGCGGTGAGTATGAAGGCCTGAAACAAGAGATCGACACGGATCCTGAACGCGAACCTGATTATGGCCCGTTAGAGCTGGGTCCGGCGGGAGCGACAGTGATCGGAGCACGGGAATTTTTAATCGCATATAACGTGTATTTGACCACCGACGATAAAAGTGTCGCTGATAAGATTGCGCGAGCGGTGCGGCGTTCTTCGGGTGGATTGCGTTATGTGAAAGCGTTGGGCATGCTGGTGGATGGACGCGCCCAGGTGTCGATGAATCTGACCAATTTCCACCGGACGCCCATGGCCCGAGTGGTGGAATTCATCCGCGGGGAAGCGAGGAGATATGGTGTCGCTGTTCATCACAGTGAGTTGGTGGGCCTTATTCCCCAGGAGGCCCTGGTGGATGCCGCGGTGTGGTACATGCAAATGGACCAATTTGATCCTGAGCAAGTCTTAGAACAGAAAATGTATGTTGCTTTAGAAGAAGAGGAATCCAGCTTGTTGGATCGACTGGCAGCAGGCACACCCACACCAGGGGGTGGTTCAGCAGCCGCCCAAGCAGCCGCTATGGGAGCGGGTTTGGTTTCCATGGTCGTCCGCACGACCTTGGGTAAGCGCCAATATGAGCGTGCCGCAGAGAAATTGGAAATTGTTTTAAAAGAGTCGGAAGAGCTGCGGGACACGCTGACCTCTGCGGTTGAGGAGGACGCTGCAGCCTTCAAGGCCTTGATGGAAGCCTACCGTTTACCGACGGATGATCCCGGTCGGTCTCAGACCATCCAACAGGCGACACTGCCGGCTACCCGCGTACCCCAACAGGTGATGCGGGATAGCCTGCGGGTGATGTCCTTGGCGCTTAAGGTGGCGAAAAAGGGCAACCTCAACGCCATTACAGATGCCGCTACAGGGTTGGACCTGGCCCATGGGGCTTTAAAAAGCGCAAGCTACAACGTGCGGATCAACATCCAGGACTTGGATGATCAAAAGATGAAGCAAAGCATGTTGTCTGAATTGGATGAACTGGAGAAGGAAGCAGAGCAAATCCAATCTCAGTTGGAAGGCGTCCTCAGGAACAGGGCTCAATTGTTTTCGAACACCTAAGGTTCCAACCTCATCTCAACGATGAGTACCGTGACGAAATGGAACATTAGTCAAACGATAACCTACTTTCCAAAATGTGGTTATGAATGGTGATCTCTCAACCATGAAAAAGATACTCCCTTGGATTCTATTAATTGGAGCTTTGTTAGCCTCCTTTTTCTTCTTGCAGCGCACTTTAGGTGAAGTGTTTTTTCCTTTTACTGGGACGGGGACAGCGACCCCCTATATTCCTGTTTCATCATTTCAAACACCGGTGCCTACGGAGATTCCCACGGTCATACCAACACCCACTCCTGAACCTCTTTCTTTGTGGCTGGATCCCGCCTTTCCGGATGGATTTCAATCGCGTGTAGCGCTGCCTCCGGGGCTGGTGATGGCTTCCTCTCCGGATCAAGCAACGTACAGGGTCGCGGTAAGTGATGAAAAACCGCACAGCCGCTGGGTCTATGCCCTCGTGGTCCCTTTTCCCACAGTGGTGGATGAGGTTTCCTTTCAGGATGTGCATGATGCCTGGGCGGGAGAACAGAATCCGACGTTTTCTAATTCGCCGCTGTTGATGACGGATTCCACGTCCTACGTGTTCACAAAACTGTGGGGGGAACCCGCCGCGGGGGCGATCCGCGTTGTGGATGCAGATGACTTGATGGGGATGGCCTGGGAGTCCCGGCCTTCTTGGGCCCTGGTTCCCTTCGAAGACCTCTCTCCACGCTGGAAGGTGCTCAGCGTGGATGGGGCTTCGCCGATCCGGAAGGGGTTTGAAGCGGAGCGATATCCGCTGACCGTCACCTTCTCCTTGCTGGGTGGGAAGCTTGGGGATGGGGTTCTCCCGACCACCAACTATGATCCCGGAAAGAGGACTACGCTGGTCATGACTGGGGTCACGGCGCTGGTGCGCGCCACTGCATATACTATGGAGATGAAAGGTTTGACGTATCCCGCACAGGATATCCAGCCCTGGTTGGTAGATGCGGATATCACGCACATAAGCAATGAAATCCCCTTTGTGAAAGGTTGTCCTTACCCTGAACCCAATCAGGAAGGACTAGAATTTTGCAGTGATCCCCGTTACATCGAACTGCTTGAACATGTGGGGACGGATATCGTTGAGTTGACGGGGGACCATTTTGGGGATTGGGGTGCGGAGGCCATGCTCTACACCCTGGAGCTTTATGACCAGCGCGGGTGGCCTTATTATGGAGGAGGCGAGAACAGGCAGCAAGCCCGGAAGCCAGTGATCCTGGAGCACCATGGCAACCGGTTCGGGTTTATCGGCTGCAATGCCAAGGGAGGGGGATATGCCAAGGCATCCTCCGATTATCCGGGCGCGGTGGCCTGCGATTTTGAATACATGGCATCCCAGGTTCGGACATTGAAAGATGAGGGGATCATCCCCATCGTTACCTTCCAGCATATTGAGTTTTACAAGTACGAAGCATTACCTATCCTGGTGCAGGATGCGGCCCGGATGACGGAAGCGGGGGCTGTGATCGTCAGCGGTAGCCAGGCTCATCAACCTCATGGGCTAGAAATCAACGAGGGTTCGTTTGTGCATTATGGGTTAGGTAATTTGTTTTTTGATCAATATGCTGGGAGTCCCAACGTGTCGGAAACCCGGAAAGCGTTTGTCGACCGCCATGTTTTTTATGATGGTAGACATATCAGCACGGAATTACTGACCATGGTTTTTGTGGATTTCGCTCGTGCTCGTCCGATGACGGTGGAGGAGCGCAGGGATTTACTGCAGCGGACGTTCTCAGCCAGCGGGTGGTAGGTCTGTTTTTAGAGGAGGGTTTTCTGATGGGCGATATAACAGATGTGTCAGGCTTCAAAGTGGGTCATGCCCAGGATGAAGAAGCACTGACGGGGTGTACAGTGATCCTTTGCCCACCGGGGACGGTGGGAGGGGTCGATCAAAGGGGCGGGGCTCCGGGCACCCGTGAGACGGATGCCCTGCGCCTGGTCCACCTTGTGAACGAGGTCCATGCTGTGCTGCTGACCGGGGGCTCCGCTTTTGGACTGGATGCGGCTTCTGGGGTGACCAAATATTTGGAAGAACAAGGGGTAGGATTTGATGTCGGTCCTGCCCGTGTGCCCATCGTTCCCGCTGCTGTTTTGTTTGATTTGGGCCTGGGCGACCCTAACGTCAGACCCGATGCAGAGATGGGCTATGCGGCTTGCCAGAATACGCGGACAAATGAGCCGGAAGAAGGAAATGTGGGGGCGGGGATGGGGGCGACTGTGGGGAAGATCTTGAGCATGAAACAAGCCATGAAAGCAGGGTTTGGCATGGCGAGTAAGAAAATTGGGAGGGGGGGGATTGTTGGAGCAGCGGTAGCCGTAAACGCTTTTGGCGATATTATAGATTCCGCTCGACATCAAATCATCGCCGGTGCTCGGGGCATTCGAGGATTCGCTGATACCCGGAAGGTCATGGGGTCTCTGGTTGGGCGGACGATCTTGAAATTTGCGACAGCGAATAACACGGTCATCGGTACAGTGGCTACCAATGTCAAATTGTCAAAAGAAGAGGTTACCAAGGTAGCCCGGATGGCTCATAATGGGTTAGCGCGAGCGATTCGACCTGCGAATACAATGGTTGATGGCGACACGGTCTTTGCGCTGTCTTCTGGTGATGTCAATCTGGATGTCAATATCGTGGGGACATTTGCAGCGGAGGTCTATGAGGAAGCGATTTTGCGCGCAGCTCACCAGGCAGAAGATATCAAGGGTTGTCCATCCGCTGCTTCCTTTTCAGCCTGAAGGCTTCCAGAAAAAACCTCCAGTGTCGGGAGAGGTTTTGATTTTGAAAGGGGGAATCCGTCAGGCCCGGCGCTGTTCTTTCCAAACATCACCTTCATTGTGGTAGCCAGCTTCTTCCCAAAATCCTTTTTTATCTTCCGACCTGAATTCCAGGCCCCGCAGCCATTTGGCCCCTTTCCAGAAGTAAACTGTTTTCATATCCTCCCGCTCCGGCATATGCCCAACGACGCCGCGCAGGGGATACCCATGGTCAGGGGTGATGGGTTCTCCATTCAGGTGAGTGGCCAGGAGGAAATTGTCCTGCATGATGATGTTCAGAGGTAAATTTGTGGTATAGCCTCCCCCTGCGTGTTGGGTGACAAAGTTTGCGGACGGCAAAGGTTTTATGATGCCTTCTTCCACCAGTCTGTTCACGGAGACACCTTTCCACAATGTGTCGAATTTGCTCCACCGGGTCACGCAGTGGACGTCCATTTTCACTTCTCTGGTAGGTAGAGCATTGAATTCCTCCCATGTCCAGCGGCGTTCTTCCTCTACTTCGCCCCAGATCCGGAAAACCCATTGTGAGAGGTCAACCTCAGGGACGCTGCCATAATGAAGCACGGGAAATTTTTTCGTCAGGAATTGCCCGGGAGGGAGACGCCCCTCTTTCTGCATCTGTTTTTGCTCTTTTTTTCTTTGCTGTGGATTTGCCATCATACGTCCTTTTTCAAAATTGCATACTTTGATTTGGCTCCAAGATCCGGACCTGGGTACCGGTTTCTGCTTCCACCCGATCTTTCCATGCTTCCGGATCCTGGGAGATTAACTCCCAGGTGTTGTAATGTGTGGGGATGACGATTTCCGGTTTTACCATTTTGACTGCCCGTAAAGCGTCATTGGGTCCCATGGTGAAATTATCACCGATGGGAAGCGCAGCTACGTTAACACCCTCTTCACCGATGAGGGACATCCCAGAGAAGAGCCCTGTGTCGCCGGACAGGTAAATTTTCTCACCCTGAGGGGTGGTGATCAAAAACCCTCCCGGCATGCCGCCGTAAGATCCATCTGGAAGAGAGGAGCCGTGGACGGCCTGGGTCATTTTCACGTATCCAAAGGGATGGTGAAATCCTCCACCGATGTGTTGGGGATGAACTTCTACTCCTTGTTCGCTGACCCAATTAGCGACCTCGAAGTTGGCGATGACTTTCGCACCCGTTCGTTTGGCTATGGAAACGGAATCACTTACGTGATCGCCATGCCCGTGAGTGATAAGGATGAAATCAGCCTCTACCTCCCCAGCTCTCAGATCTGTGAGAGGGTTATCCGAAAAATAAGGGTCGACGAGGATCTGAGTTCCTTCGATGTCTAGAGCGAATGTGCTGTGCCCGAAAAATGAAAAAGTAAAACTCATAGATGCCTCCTCATTTGCCTTCATCAGGTTCCCGTAGCCTATTTTGCGGGAGTTCTCACTCTTCCCTCATTATAAATGAACTCGCGGTATAATTTTCGAGGCGTACGGTAAAATAGACCTTAGTCTGAGGTTCGTTATCTGAAGGAGATTCATGTCTATGCGATCTAAAAAATGGGCATTCCTTTTAGTTTTCACACTCCTGTTTACAAGTTCCTGTTTTGGGGAGATCCTTTCCCTCTCTCAGAGGTCATCCTCGGAGAAGGCTACCCAGTTAGGGGAAGGTGAGCCCCAGGTGCTGATCAGTGAAGTCCTGGCAGGGATAGAGGGAAACAACAATCACGAATTTATTGAACTGTATAACTCCAGTTCTACCACCCCTGTAGAAATCGAGGGTTGGACGTTGTGGTACCAATTGAAAGAGGGGAAGGACGAACGCATTTTGCACCGTTGGACGGAGAAAGCCGTCATTCCTCCTCATGGTCATTACTTGTTGGGCCGATCGGGTGAATCATACAGCGAAGTCGTGGATGTCTTTTTTGATGTGTCCTTGGCAACCAGCAGAGGGGGGTTGTTGCTTCGAAAACCCGATGATACCCGGGGAGATAGTTTGAGCTGGGGAGTGGATCCTCAACGTTATGGTGAAGGGGAAAAGGCCCCAGCTATGAGCAGAGGGGTTTCTTTAGAAAGAAAACCTGGTGGGGAGGATGGGAACGCCTTGGACACTGGAAACAACAGAGAAGATTTCCAGCTCAACTCCAGCCCCGAACCTCAAGGGACGGGGAGCAGGATCACACCCCTTGAAGAAGAGTACCTCGAGGTTTCCATCTCAGGTCCTGACACTGTTGAACCGGGAGCTGAGTTTTACTACATATTCGAAGTCACAAATCACACCGACCAGGAACTTCATGATCTGAATGGTGTAATCCCATTGCCGGAGGAGATGCAGGTGCAGGATTTGCCAGGCTCGTTTTCTCTGAATGGGCTGAACGCTGTTTGGGAAGCGGAATCCCTTGATCCAGGAGAGACGCGTTCCTCCCGGATCTCGATGAGGGCACCTTGGACTTATATCTCAACGAAGGTAGCGAATTATTTTGTGAGCGCTGCGAACTGGGAGGTCCCCGCATTCGGAGGGGCTGTCCGGACCACGATTGCTGGCGGATCGATCCCCGCTGAAACCGCGAGGACGCTGGTTGGAAAAAAGGTGGCTGTGGAAGGGGTGGCTACCATGTACACAGGGGGTTATTATGCCGGCAGCGGGAACACAAAATTTTATCTTGAAGATGAAACGGGCGGGATTCAGGTTTGGGTGCCCCAGGGTCAAAATAAAGTGGATGTCCAGCTGGGTGATCGGGTCAGAGCCCAAGGTGAACTTCAACTTTACCGGGGAGCAGTGGAACTTGTTGTCCATGACCTCGAAAAGGTGGAGGTCCTGGAGGGATCCGCGGTTGAATTACCATTGGAACCCACCACAGTGAGTATTGAACAAGCCTCCCGTGATGAATCCCTGGCTGGGAAACTGGTCCAGGTGGAAGGTAAGGTCCTCCGTTCAGAAGAATTCAGCTACAGCTACGAGCTGGACTTAATGGGGGACGAGGCGCATGTCCTCACATTGTATGTCGATAAAAACACAGAGATGACCCTGGAAACGGTAGAGGTGGGAGACCGCTATCAAGCTAAGGGCATTCTCGAAGTGCGAGACAGCCGTCTACAGCTTTACCCCAGGATACAGAAAGATCTGGAGAAAGTTTACCCTCCAATCTTGCGCTTGACACTGGAGGCTCCAAACACAGCTTTATCCGGGCAGACCTTCACCGTCAATCTGACAGCAACCAACCATACCTCGGAGGTCATGAAGGATCTTGAGATCCATGTTGTGCTTCCCGATACTGCCAGGTTGGTAGAAGTGCTGGATGGCGGCGAGGAGATAAGGGATAAAGAGCTTAAATGGGAAGTAGAAACATTACCAGGGAATGGCGAGAGCGCACAAGCGCGTTTTCGAATTCAGGGTTTGGATGAAGAGTACATCCTCTTGGAGGATATCCAGGCCAGGGCAGATCAAGGGGAGTATACAGCAGAGATCGAACCACATTACGTGTTTGCCGGAGAGGTGATCCCCATCTGGGCCATCCAGGGACCCGGGTTTCGATCAAACTATGTCCTGGATGAAGTGACCACGATCGGTGTGATAACGGGTTTGTTCCCTGAGCTGGGTGGGTTTTGGATCCAGACACAGGAACCAGATTCAGATCCGCGCACCTCGGAGGGCTTGTTCGTCAATGCTGAAGGCTTGAATATTGATCTCCAACCGGGTACCGAGGTGGAGGTAACGGGTGTTGTTCGAGAGATGTACCAGCAGACTCAAATCCAAATTGAGTCCCGGAGTGATCTTGAGGTACTCAATACAAATGAAGCTGTACCTGTTCCTGTGGAGTTGGACCCCCCACTTAACAACGCTGAATCGGAAACGTACTTTGAATCCTTGGAGGGGATGAGGGTACAAGTCGTGGAAGAAGCTTTAGTGGTCGCTCCCACAAATCGATATGGCGAGTATACCGTGATTCTGCCGGAACACCGCATCACGCGTTTGTGGTCGGCCCAGGAGAGCGGCGTTGGGATCACAGTGGACGATGGGAGCTATGAGTCCCACGACGATCGGACCACACTTGATTACGTGGTAGCTGTCGGGGATCAAGTCTCAAACATCACGGGTCCCTTAGCCTACACGTTTGGGAATTATAAGATTGAACCCACCCAGCAGCCTGATGTGATTGACATTCTCCAGCGCTTACCATCCTTACCTAAGACAGGTGCGGACGAGTTCAGCATTGCTACTTGGAATGTAGAAAACCTGTTTGATATCCGGGTACCCCATCCGTCGGATTCTGAGATGCCTACAGTGAAAGAATATGAGACGGATATCGCGAAAGTGGCGAACACGATTGTCTCTGCTGGACTCCCAACGGTGGTGGGATTACAGGAGGTTGAGAATATAGGTATCTTGGAGGATGTGGCTGCCCATCCATCGCTGATTGACTATCAATACCAGCCTGTGTTGATCGAAGGCACGGACAGCCGCGGTATCGATGTCGGTTATTTGGTCCGGGGGGATCGGGCAGAGATCTTGGATACAAAACAATTCATTGCCCCGGAAGGGCTGACGAGTCGTCCCCCGCTGCTGGTTCGGGTCCGGGTTTTCAACGAAGATAGAGATCGGGAGCTTTATATCATTAATAACCATTTCACTTCTATGAGTGGAGGTGAGAAAGCGACAGAGCCTCGCCGGACTGCACAAGCAGCCTGGAACGTGAGTATTGTGGAGGAAATTCGGGAGGAAAACCCTCAGGCGTCTATCGCTGTGGTCGGGGATCTGAATTCCTACTATCTTTCACCGCCCATTGATGCTTTGCGGGACGCTGGCTTAAAGCATGTGATGTCTACCCTGCCGGATCAGGAACGTTATAACTATATCTACGCAGGTCGTTCTCAGCTCTTGGATCACATCCTGGTCACCCCGAACCTGATGGACGCACTGGTTCGGGTCGATGTCTTGCATACGAACGCGGATTTCCCCCTACCTCTTCCCGGTGATGAGTCGCCGATGCGGAAGTCGGATCACGATTTGGTGGTTGCCACGTTTTCCGAGCTGGAATAAAATCAGGTTTTACGTATAATGGGCGAGGAAAAACTGGGATCGAACCTTTTGAGGTACCTGTTGGTTGTCCTTCAGATGGGGATAGCAGGGCAGGTCTGTAGTGTCACCGGTGGTCAAGGAAGAGGGTTTGATGGAAACTTATGATGGGAAATTTTATCTCGGCAAGACGTATGATCTAGAAAAGGGTGAAATCACAGCAGATAAGTTACTGTATGACCCGGATGATTTAACCACCCATGCGGTAGCGTTTGGGATGACGGGTTCGGGAAAGACAGGGTTGTGCATTGACCTGTTGGAGGAGGCAGCCTTAAATGAAATCCCTGCCCTGATGATCGATCCTAAGGGGGATATGACGAACACGCTTCTCCACTTTCCTGATTTGTTTCCGGAAGATTTCTTACCCTGGGTGAATCCGGATGAAGCCAGGCGGGAGAGAAAGACACTCGAGCAGTCGGCAGCGGACGCTGCTTCTTTGTGGAGTAAGGGGCTGGAGGGTTGGGGGATTGGAGAGGAGCGGCTGCAGGCTTTGAAAGATTCTGTACAGTATACGATTTATACGCCCGGGTCGGAGTCCGGGATGCCCGTGAATATCTTGTCTTCTTTGGAAGCGCCAGGATTGGATTGGGAAGAGCACCGCGAGATATTGCGGGAAAAAATATCTGGTGTGGTCATGGGACTGCTAGGTTTGGTAGGGTTGGATGAAATGGATCCGGTGCGGTCCCCTGAGCACATCCTGCTCAGCAATATTTTTGAGCGTGCCTGGAGTCAAAGCCAAGATCTCGACTTGGGTGAATTGATCTTCCAGATTCAAAATCCTCCCTTTGAAAAACTGGGCATGATGAATGTGGAGGCATTTCTGCCTGAAAAGGAACGAGTGAAGTTGTCAATGATGTTAAACAATATCTTGGCCGCTCCCTCATTCCAGTCCTGGATCATAGGCCAACCGTTGGACATTGGGGAGCTGCTCATAACCCCTGAGGGTCGGCCGCGCCACAGTGTCTTTTACATAGCGCATCTCAGTGATGCGGAGCGAATGTTCTTTGTCACCCTCCTGTATTCTGCTGTTGAAACCTGGATGCGATCGCAGAAAGGTTCGACGTCCCTCCGAGCACTCCTGTATTTTGATGAGATCTATGGTTATCTGCCACCGGTAGCCAATCCCCCCTCTAAGACGCCGATGCTACGTATGTTGAAACAGGCGAGGGCGTTTGGGGTAGGGCAGGTCCTGGTTACCCAGAACCCGGTGGATATGGATTACAAGGCCCTTTCCAATGCCGGAACCTGGTTTATCGGGAAGCTGCAGACAGAACAGGATAAGGAGCGTCTCTTAGATGGCCTGGAAGGCGCATCCCCTGGGATGGAGCGCAAGGCGTATGACCGCTTGATCTCCAGATTGGACAATCGTATTTTCCTGCTCCATAACGTCCATGAAGAAGATCCTGTCCTGTTCCACACACGGTGGGCTATGAATTACCTTACCGGTCCGCTGACGCGGAATCAGATTCCTGCCTTAAACCAGCTGGCGGATGTAAAAGCAGAGGTGCGGAAGGGAACCCCTGTGGGCGAAGGAGGCCAGGATAGGATCAAGGGAGAACGTGAGGAAACGGTGGGGCAGCCGCAAAGAACAGGGGATCTGCCTGGGACCTCCACGTTGCCTTCCGTGCCGAGGGAAGTGGATGAATATTTTTATCCCCTTCAGGTAGATCCGGAAGCAACTGTGGAGAAAGCTTCTCTTAATTCCGAAAGTGTCCTCCAGAGCGTTGTCCTATACCGTCCTGTGCTCGCTGCTCAGGCAAACGTTCGATTTCTGAAACGGAATTACAACCTGGATTATGAAGAAAAAAGGACCACTCTGGTTTTGGTTCCAGACCCAACGGGGAGGGTCGATTGGGAGAGCTGGTTGGAGGATCCCTTGAAGCTTCGCACTTTGAGGCGGAAACCGGAAACCGAATCACGTTTTGCCGACCTGCGGCCTCCTCTCTCTGACGGGAAAACCCTCAATTCACTGCAGGCGGACTTTAAGGATTGGATTTATCACACCTTTACAGTGATGGTTAAAGGCTATGAGGACCTGGATGTTTATGCGGGTCCCCAGGAATCTAAAGAGGATTTTCGGAAACGGGCGGCTGAGGCTGCGGGTCGGGAAAAAGAAGCTGAGATTGAGAAGATCAATGAGTCCTATAAAAAGAAAATCGATCGAATGGAAGAGCGTATCCTAAAAGAAGAGCGGGAGCTGGAAGAGGATGAAATGGAGTTATCCCAGCGAAAAATGGAAGAGATGGGTACTCATGTGGAAAACGTCTTGAGTTTGTTGGCGGGACGGAAGCGAAGGTTATCCACATCCCTTTCCAAACGGAGAATGACCAGCAAGGCGAAATCGGACGTGAAAGAATCCCTGGCGGTCATTGAGGAGTATCAGGAGAAGATTGAGGAGCTGGAAGAAGAGCGCCAGACGGACATCCAGGATGTGGAGGAAACATGGGATCAGCTCTTAGAGGAAGTGGAGGAGATTCCCATCGCCCCGTATAAGAAGGATATTCTCATCGAGCTTTTTGGTGTGATTTGGTATCCCTACTATATGATAGAGGGCTCCAGAGGATGGGTGGAGGTGCCTGCTTTCTCTTAAACTATTTTTTGCAGGTCTTTCTGATCATGGTTCTACCCACACAATCCCCTGAGTATGCATGGAGGGGATTGTTTTATTTTAGTTGCCTCCCGTTCTCAACCTGTCATGATGTACACTCCCCAACCGAAGAGGAGCCCGATGCTTATGCCCGCGAGTATATCTGAGAGGTAATGGACGCCCAATGCAATCCGGGCGGCAGCGACGAGCAGGGACCAGAGGACCATGACCCCTCCCAGCCAGGCTGGGCCAAGGAGGAAGACAAGCAAGCTCAACATGGCAGCTCGTGCAGCGTGACCAGAGGGGAAGGAGTGTGGGTCGGTGGTGCGATAAATTTTTCCCCATTCCCCTTGCGGACGGGGTCGTTTGATGGTCATTTTCAGGAAGAGGACGAAGACAGCGGTGACCAGAATCCCAATTATGAGCTTCAAGAGGATAGATTTCAGGTTGGGGGAAGCCAAGGGGTAGAGGATGATTAACCCAGCTAACCAGAACCAGGAATCAGCAGAATGGGCGAAAAGAGCAGCTGCCCGACTTAAGGTAGGGCGGTTGGAGGGGAGGCGGATTCTTTGGGAAAATGTGTAGTCAATGCGGGTCAATTTTTTCAGAACCATAATTTTCAAAGGGTGTTTTGTATTCAGAGAATGGAAGACAGCCAAGTAATTGGTTGAAAATCTTGGTAAAAGTATACCGTATTTTTTTGGAACAGCACCGCCATCCCTGTTTGAGTCGGGATTTCTCTGCATGATAAAATGGATAATGGATCCCTTGCCGCAGGGATGATTGATGTGTCAATTGTCCCTGAAGTTGAAATCAATATAAGGAGGATGGGCTGTGGAACTTCCAACATATGCTTATTTTGAAGGCGAGATTGTTCCGTATGGGGAAGCGAAAGTCAGCATTCTCGTTCATGCTTTAAATTACGGCACAGCTGCGTTTGGCGGTTTGCGCGGGTATTGGAACGAGGAGGATGAACAGCTGTATCTTTTTCGAGCTGAAGATCATTTTCAGCGTTTGATGAACTCTGCAAAACTCTTAACAATGGAGTTTGATGAGTCTCCTGCGGATTTGATTCAAATCACAAAAAAGTTGCTTCAAAAAGAAGGATACCATCAGGATGTGTACATACGTCCTCTGGTGTATAAAGCTGAAGAAGGGATTGGCGTCCGTTTGCACGATCTCAAGACGGAATTAGCGATCTCGGCTTTGCCGTTTGCTCGATATGTGGCTAACGACACGGATGCTCATGTGACGATATCCTCCTGGCGGCGGATCGATGATAACATGATCCCTGCCCGGGGGAAGATCACCGGGGCCTATGCAAATTCAGCTTTCATCAAGTCTGACGCCGAGCGCTCCGGCTTTGATGAGGCGCTGGTCCTGACCTCGGATGGACATATCTCCGAGGGGAGTGCGGAGAACGTTTTTATGGTCAGGGATGGGGTCTTGCTCACCCCTCCTGTGACGGAAAATATCCTGGAAGGGATCACGCGGCGAAGTGTGCTGCAGATCGGGGACGAGGTCTTGGGAATTGAAACGCAGGAAAGGCGGGTGGACCGCACAGAAATTTATCTCTGTGATGAGCTTTTTCTGACCGGGACAGCGGCGCAGATCACAGCAGTGACCCAAGTAGATCACAAGTTGATTGGTTCAGGAAAAATGGGGCCGATTACAAAACGCCTTCGCGAAACGTTTGATGATGTCGTCCGCGGTTGGGTGCAAGACTACAGTTACTGGCTGACACCAGTGTACTAAAGCTAGGGTCCATAAGACAACAGCGCAGCCTAGTTGAATTTTCAACTAGGCTGCGCTGTTATTTTTAAGGTGAAAGTGTAGGGAGAAATTAAGGAATCTGAATGGTCTGGCCCACACTTAGCTTTTGATCGACACCGATGTCATTGACTTCAGCGATAGCCCGGGGGTCGACGTCACCAAATTCACAAGCGATGGAATAGGTGGTGTTGTTGCTCATGGTTACAGTGTACGTCGTGGGGTGGTATTGCAAGGCCCGCTTACCGGGAAACGCCCGAGCCTGGGAGGGGATTTGAATGGTTTCCCCTGGGAAGAGGACAGCCCCTTTGGAGAGGCCGTTGTAGTTTAGCAGATCTACGGGGTGGATGTCATAACGCCGAGCCAAACAGTAAACCCACTCGCCTTTGTGGAGGGTATAAGAGCTGGGAACAGCGTATGTGCTGGCCTGCTGTGGTTCAGACGTTGGCTGGTCCGTAGGTTCCGGCGTGTTGGTCGGCGCCATTTCTGTTTCTCCCGCCGTCTCCGTCCCTTCTTGAGCGGGGGAGGTCGCCTGTGGGGTTTCTGAACCCTCTGTTTGAGGAGTTTTCGCTACCGCAGTCATGGTCGCCTGTTTCGCGATCTCACTCAGGTTGGTGGTGGGTGTCACGGGAGGGGGCGTGGAGGCTGAAAGGCGACAGGCAGACAAAGTGAGCGTCAGTACAATACATACGATGAGAAAAATCCGAGAATTATTCATGAGGCGATCTCTCCTTATATGGAACTACATTTCCCTTTGGCTCAGAACGTGATTGAGACACAATGGAAATCGGATTAATGTTGATGCTAGCACACTTCCAAAAGTGCGTCAAGAAACTGTGGTTTCTGTTCATGCACTTCAAATGGGTGCAAGATCGGTGCCAGATCTGAAAATTAGGGATGGAACGCCGCGGTGTCAAGCGTATCTTGGCTGTTCGGAGTCGTTGATTGACCCTTCGGGGAGCTTCTGATACACTAATAAAGGAATTACTAGCCGACGGATCTGGGACCATTCTCTGGGATAAACAATATGTCAAAAGTATTATATTTGAAATGGCGACCTCTTGATTGGGATGAAGTGGTCAGCCAAGATCATGTCATCAAGACACTCCAAAATGCAGTCAGGAACGATCGCGTCTCCCACGCCTATTTGTTCTCAGGACCCCGGGGGACGGGGAAAACGACGACAGCGCGCATATTGGCCAAAGCTGTAAATTGTTTGGAGGAAGAATCTGCAAACCGGCCTTGTAACCAGTGCCAACACTGCCAGGCTGTCAACCAGGGGGAATTTCTGGATTTGATAGAAATCGACGCAGCCTCCAACACCAGTGTGGAGGATGTCCGCGACCTGCGGGATAAAATAAATTTCACGCCCAATCAAGGCCGTTTTAAAGTGTACATCATCGACGAAGTGCACATGCTTTCGCAGGCTGCCTTCAATGCTCTTTTGAAGACATTGGAAGAACCTCCGGAGCATGCGATCTTTGTTCTGGCGACCACAGAGGTCCATAAGATACCTGCCACGGTGTTGTCGCGCTGCCAACGGCATGAGTTTAGACGGATCCCGGTGGAGGCAATCGTCACGCAATTAGAGAAGTTGGTCGAAAGCGAAGGGTTGGAAGTGGAACCGCCGGCGCTGCGGTTGATCGCCAAACAGGCGACGGGGAGTTTGCGGGATGCGGTTTCTTTACTTGATCAATTGGCTGCGGCGGAAGCTGAGATCACCCTGGATTTGGCACACCAGGTTTTAGGTACAGCGACCGATCAGGCTGTACTTGAGTTGGTGGATGCCCTCCTGAGGGAGGAAGCAGCGAGAGGTTTGGATGTCCTTCAGGCTGCCTTAGAGCGGGGGAGCGATCCGCGGCATTTCGCTCGGCAAGTGATCAGTTATCTCCGGAATGTGTTGTTGGTGAAGATGGGAAATCGAGAAGAGGTGGAGATCCCAACGAATGATGAAGCGAAGTTGCTGAAGCACAGTCAGGCCTTTACAGTTGATCATCTCTTACGCGTTATCCGGGCATTTAACCAAGCTACCATCCACAAAAGCAGCTCCTGGCAGCCTTCTCTGCCCCTTGAGATGGCTTTTATTGACGTCTTGAGTGAGGGGGAAGTGCTTTCATCGGGGGCAGCTCAAAAGACATCCAAAGAGGAAAAAATACAGCAAACCCAGGATCAGGCTGGCAGCGAAGAGGCCAGCGCGGATCCAAGGCAAAAAAACGAAAATCCTGAGACCTCAAAACCTCAAAACAAAGAAGGCACCTCGTCAAAAGCCGTGCATGCTTTACGGAGTTGGGATCAAATCATCAAGATGGCACGGGATTATAACCCTACAACGCAGGCTCTCTTGAACTCGTGTACTCCCTTGGGATTGGAAAAGGGCTGTTTGATCCTCAGTTTTAAAAACGAGATCATCAAATCCAAAATGGAGAACGGGGATCATCTTCAAACCTGCCGGCAGATTATCACAAAAGTGGTGGGTGAAGAATTTCCCATCAAATGTGTGATCGGTCAGAGCAAGGGAAAGGATATGCCTCAGGATGTGGATCCGGACGGCCTGGTGGCCACAGCCGTTCGTGAACTGGGTGGTAAGTACGTATCCGATGAGGAGTAGGGGAGAATCTCTATTTTAGAGCATTGAAAGCTGGAATGATATTATGGAAAAGCTGGTTTTCTAACTCTACTAGGTAAATAGGACTGGGTGGGAACGTTAGAGTGAATGTTAATTCGTTTCGTGGTTTGAGCGGAGGAAGGAATGTCAAAAAGTTCGTTTACGGGAAACTCATCAATGGGAAGGAAAGGGATGATGCAGCAGCTGCAGCAGCTTCAAAAGCAAATGAAAGAGGCCCAGGAGCAATTAGCGGCGGAAGAGGTTGTGGGGTCCGCGGGTGGGGGTGCTGTCAAAGTCGTCTTCAGTGGAGATCAAACATGCAAGTCGGTGGAGATTGCCCCCGGATTGTTTGCAGATGGGGACCAGGAAATGCTCCAGGATTTGGTGCTGGCAGCCATAAAGAACGGGTTGGAGAAAGCGAACGAGATGGCTGCAGAGAAACTTGGGCCCTTGGCTGGTGGGGGCTTGCCCTTTTAATCCAAACAATCATAGGTTAGACTATGCTCCCTGAACCCGTCACAGATCTTATCAATGCTTTTTCTAGATTGCCAGGCGTGGGTCCTAAAACCGCTTCGCGGTTGGTGTTTTACCTTTTACGAGGCAGTGATGATGAACTCACACTCACCCTGGCGGACGCCTTGCGGGACCTCCGTTCCAAGACGGATTACTGCCCGGATTGCTTCAACATCATGAGGAAAGGTCGGGAACGCTGCCGGGTGTGCAGCGACCCGGACCGGGATCGCAGCTTGATCTGCGTTGTGGAAGACCCATTGGATGTGGCTGCTTTGGAGCGGACATCGGGCTTTGGGGGACGGTATCATGTCTTGCATGGGGCCCTTTCCCCTGTGGAAGGGGTCGGCCCCGAGGACTTGAAAATTGAAGAACTGCTGGAGCGGGTGCGGCAGGGTGAGATCAAGGAAGTGATCATTGCCACCAATCCCAGCATGGAGGGTGATGCCACGAGCATGTACCTCCGTCAGCAGCTGGGACAGATGGATGTCCGGCTGACTCGATTGGCGCGGGGTTTGCCCATGGGGGGCGATCTGGAGTACGCGGATCAAAACACATTGCTGCGGGCTTTGATGGGGCGACAGGAGATGGAGTGATCGGTTCCGGGCTGGGGAAACCTTAACACTTTCTCGGTGGTTGGGTTCATCCCTTGACAGGGGTCGAATATACTTTATAATTCGGTACGTAAGAAAGGATTTCGCCCCCTGGGGCAAATCCATAAAAACAAAAGAGTAAAAAAGAGACCCTCCCAAAACACAAAAGTGTACGGGTGAAGCCGGTGTCAAAGAGATAGATGTCGGTGGGGTCTTTTGTTCTCTCTAAAGCCCTTGACGTGGATAAGGTGAAATGGTATCATGGAATTCGCTGAGGAAGGGCCTGAACCTTAACAACTGAATAGTGATAGAAAGCCAACCAGCAAGAAGAAACTTTGAGATAGAACTTCGTAAATCCATCCCACTCTGTGGGATAAATTTTTGCGGAGAGTTTGATCCTGGCTCAGGATGAACGCTGGCGGCGTGCCTAATACATGCAAGTCGAACGAAGAAGTTCCGGTGCTTGCACTGGAGCTTTTAGTGGCGGACGGGTGAGTAACGCGTTGGTGACCTGCCCTAAAGAAGGGGATAACCTCGGGAAACTGAGGCTAATACCCTATGCACCTCATTTGCTTAGATGCTTATGAAGTAAAGGTTCTGCGGACGAAAGGCTGCAGCGCCACTTTAGGAGGGGCCTGCGTCCCATCAGCTAGTTGGTAGGGTAATGGCCTACCAAGGCGATGACGGGTAGGGGACCTGAGAGGGTGACCCCCCACACTAGCACTGAAACACGGGCTAGACATCTACGGATGGCAGCAGTAGGGAATATTGCACAATAGACGAAAGTCCGATGCAGCAACGCCGCGTGTGCGAAGAAGGCCTTCGGGTTGTAAAGCACTTTTCTGAGGGATGAGAAAGGACAGTACCTCAGGAATAAGTCTCGGCTAACTACGTGCCAGCAGCCGCGGTAATACGTAGGAGGCGAGCG
This sequence comes from Anaerolineales bacterium, assembly GCA_046483045.1. Classification (GTDB taxonomy): domain Bacteria; phylum Chloroflexota; class Anaerolineae; order Anaerolineales; family UBA11858; genus B10-G9. The sequence continues at coordinate 71,262 of JAWODY010000084.1, forward strand.
TTATCCGGATTCATTGGGCGTATAGAGCGTGTAGGTGGTTTGGTAAGTTGGGTATGAAATCTCCTGGCTCAACTAGGAGAAGTTGCTCAAAACTACCAGGCTGGAGGACGGTAGAGGGAGGTGGAATTCCCGGTGTAGTAGTGAAATGCGTAGATATCGGGAGGAACACCAATAGCGAAGGCAGCCTCCTGGGCCGTTCCTGACACTGAGACGCGAAAGCATGGGGAGCGAACGGGATTAGAAACCCCGGTAGTCCATGCCGTAAACGATGTGGACTTGATGTCGGCAGCGTAATAGTTGTCGGTGTCGTAGTTAACGCGATAAGTCCACCGCCTGGGGAGTACGATCGCAAGGTTAAAACTCAAAGGAATTGACGGGGGCCCGCACAAGCAGCGGAGCGTGTGGTTTAATTCGATGCTACACGAAGAACCTTACCTGGGCTTGACATATAAGTGGTAGGGATCCGAAAGGTGACCGACCCCTCGGGGAGCTTATACAGGTGCTGCATGGCTGTCGTCAGCTCGTGCCGTGAGGTGTCCGGTTAAGTCCGGTAACGAGCGCAACCCTTGCCGTATGTTATATGTGTCATGCGGGACTGCCGGTACAAAACCGGAGGAAGGTGGGGATGACGTCAAGTCAGCATGGCCTTTATGTCCAGGGCTACACACACGCTACAATGGTCGGTACAATGGGTAGCAAAGTCGCGAGGCGGAGCCAATCCTCAAAGCCGATCTCAGTTCGGATTGCAGTCTGCAACTCGACTGCATGAAGCCGGAGTTGCTAGTAAACGCAGGTCAGCAATACTGCGTTGAATACGTTCCCGGGCCTTGTACACACCGCCCGTCACGTCATGGAAGCTGGCAATACTTGAAGCCGGTATCCTAACCCT
>JAWODY010000029.1:0-119538 GCA_046483045.1 Anaerolineales bacterium
GAACAAGGGCTTGTAAATCTGAGCCACAGGTACGCGATGCTGAAATAGTAAAAGAAACCGCCGGATACGATGAGTACGTCCGGTGGTGTGGGAGGACGGGGGCTGCGAGGCCCCCTCCTACCCGATTGGATGGAGTTACCCTCTGATCTCAGAAAAGGGGAAGGGAGCACATGAAACATTACAACGGTCGCATGGAAGTGATCACGGGTCCCATGTTTTGTGGGAAAACAGATGAGATGATCCGCAGGTTGCGCCGCGCGACGATCGCGAAACAAAGAGTTATGGTTTTTAAGCCCGCTTTTGATGTTCGCTATAAGAAGAAGAAAGTGACCTCACACGCCGGAAACGAATATGACGCCCTTCCCATTGATGAAGCAGCACAAATACCGGAGCATCTTGAAAAGGATGTCACAGTGGTTGCCATCGATGAAGCCCAGTTCTTTGGGGAGGATATCATACCTGTCTGCCAGGACCTGGTGGATGAAGGTTTGCGGGTGATCGTGGCGGGTCTAGATATGGATTTTCGAGGGGAGCCTTTTGGGTCCATGCCCACCTTGCTGGCTCAGGCGGAAGAGGTTGACAAATTGTATGCAATTTGCATGATTTGCGGTGAATCAGCGACAAGGACCCAAAGACTCGTGAATGGGGAGCCAGCGGATTACAATGACCCGGTGGTCATTGTAGGTGCAGCTGAAATCTATGAGGCGCGATGTCGGGAACATCACCAGGTGCCCCGGAAAAAGGAACAAGGATGCAAACATACCACGAATTTCTAAAAGAGGTACTCATCCCAGAAGCGAAGTTGAAAGATAAAGTCGCAGGATTGGGGGAGGTCATCAGCCAGGATTATAAGGGCGAGAATATTCATCTGATTTGTATCCTGAAAGGGGGCGTGATGTTCTTGACGGATCTGATGCGGGAGATTACCGTCCCCCACACAATAGATTTCATGGCCATTTCCTCTTATGGTGTGGGAACTCGCCAATCGTCAGGTCAAGTTCGGTTAACCATGGACCTCCACGAAGATATTCGAGAGCGAAACGTCCTGCTTGTGGAAGATATCGTGGACAGCGGCAACACATTGAACTCGGTACTGGAGCTCTTAGCTACCCGTAAGCCGGCTTCCCTTAAGGTATGTACCCTTTTGGATAAAGAGGAACGACGGGAAGTTGATGTCCCCCTTGATTATGTCGGCTTTAAGATTCCAAACAAGTTTGTATTCGGTTATGGGCTGGATCTTGATGAATTTTATCGCGAGCTTCCCTTTATCGGTGTCGTCAATGAAGAGCGCTATACACCACCGAAGTAAAAGATGAATGTATTGTGAGAATTTTGTTAGGGTGCCCACTGCATCTGCTTGATTGAGATTCATCATCGATCGCCAATCCATTTGCGTTCCCCACCTTTCAAGCCATTCAGTCCTTCCACATGAAGAACCCCGAGAACCTTGCAAGCAGTTTTGATATCCTCGACCTGACTAGGATCATTTTCTTTCCATGAAATCATTGTCGTTTCCCCCCCTTTTCGGCCAAGTTCAATCCATCCTTTCTGCCTCAGAAGCTTACCTGGTAGGTGGCGCTGTGCGGGATGCATTGTTGGGTAAGGAAACGCATGACCTTGATTTCACACTGCAGGGAAATCCCATTCCCTGGGCGCGGAATGTTGCAGATCGCCTGGGCGGGGCATTTTTTATCCTGGATAAAGAAAGGAATACAGCGCGCGTCATCATCCGGGAGGAGGGTGGACATCGCCATGTGCTGGATTTTACTGCCCTTCAAGGCGCGAACATAGAAGACGATCTGAGGGCAAGAGATTTTACGATTACAGCCATGGCGGTTCGGGTTCAGGAGCCCCAAAAGGTCATTGATCCTTTGGGCGGAATTCCGGACCTTCAGGCAGGGGTTCTAAGGGCTTGTTCTAGCCATGCTGTGCAGGATGACCCCATACGGATCCTGAGAGCGACCCGTATGGCTGTGCAGTACGAACTCCGTATCACCGGAGATGTTAAATCACAGATCCGTCGTTCCCTTTCTCATTTAAGAACGGAGTCCCCCGAACGGCTGCGGGACGAATTCTTCCGGATCCTGGATGGGCCGCGGCAAGCATCAGCGCTGAAAACCCTTTCCTCATTGGGCGTCCTTCCCCATATGCTGCCGGGATTCCCCCCACTTTCCCCACATAATCAACGCTGTTTACGATATGCAGAAAGGTTGTGGGATCTGTTAGGAAAGGAACATGATCCTGAAGCTGCAGGAAATAGGGCGATGGGTTTGACCGTACTGCGTTTAGGGCGCTTTCGAGAAAAGATCAAAGAACATTTGCAGATCAACCTGGTCCCGGATCGCTCCATGGTTGGGTTGATGTCTTTGGCTGCTTTGTTCCTACCCGGGGAACAAACAAAGGCTGCATTTAAAGAGTCACAGACAGATTTGCGAAGAAGTGCCCATCATCTGCGGTTAAGCAATCAAGAAGCTCAACGCTTGACACGTATGATACGGGCTTGTCGTCAAGTCCATATCTTTGGAGGGCGATCCAGGTCACTTTCCTCGCGCGAAATGTACCGCTACTTCCAAACTTTTTCGGAAGCGGGAGTGGAGGGGGTTTTTCTTGCTCTGGCGGATTTTTTGGCTCGAGAAGGTACAACCTCTCCGTTGGAAGAATGGACGCAAATCTTGATTGCATCCCGAGCTCTGTTGGAAGCCTGGTGGGAAGCCCATGACCAAACCATCTCCCCTCCCAGGTTGGTGACTGGAGATGATATTATGGACACCTATGATTTAGATCCTGGGCCCCATATCGGGAGGATATTGGAGAGCATTCGCGAGGAACAGGCTGTTGGGAAAATCACCACGAAAGATGAGGCCTTGGCGTATATAGAGGCGATCCTGTCCGATGATTTGTCCCCTTGTCCATAAAATCGTAGGAGCCATGCTCTTGGCCGCACCCTTGGGGGCCTATCTTAATCGGGAGGTATCGATTACAATGCCAAGGGTGAGAGGGAGAGGTTTCGCTTGAGGGACAGCAAAGGATCATCCACCGCTAGAGGGATCAAGGATGAATTTCAGCAGAGTTCCCTTCCATATCCATGAAATGTGACCCAGAAAATCCCGTCTTTCTTGGAAAAAAGACAGATAAATGAGTAGGGCGTAATCATGACTGAAGCCTTGATGAAAAGTTCTGAATTCACGTTGCCTGAAGATAACCAGGTCCCGGAGAAGATCCAGAAGGCCCGCACGGCCCCGATTCGCTGGATCGCGGCTCACGCTGTCCGGTATTGGTATCTTGGTGTGGGTATGTTGTCCGGGGCCGTTGGCAATGCCGCACTCGCTGCAGTTGTTCCTGTGATTATTGGTCGGTCGATGGATGCTTTATTACAGGATCCCCCTGCATTTGAACGTCTGGGCAGATATGCTCTGATGATTCTGATCACCCAGTTCATCCGGGGGTTGCTCCAGTTTGGTCGGAACTTCAGCGCAGAACTCACCGGTCAGCGGATGGAACGGGATATCCGTCATGAGCTGTATACCAGTATGCTTGGGAAGAGTATGACCTACCACAGCTTACAGCCGGTCGGTGATGTCATGGCGCGGGCCACGAATGATGTCCGCGAAATTAATTTCATGTTCAGTCCGGGGCTGAATCTCGTGGTTGGATCTGCAAATTTCATCCTCATCCCCCTACTCTTTTCCCTGCAGTATCATCCCGCCCTGGTGATCGCCCCGCTGAGTTTTCTCGTGCTTTATATCTTGTCTCTGTGGCAGTATTTATATGAGTTACGCCCGATCTCGGATGCAGTTCGCAAAGCATTTGGAACGTTGAATACTCGGCTGGCGGAAGCGGTGGATGGCATAGAAACCGTGAAGGGGATGGCGAATGAACGGGATGAAGTGGAAAGGTTTGCTGAAAATGCGCGTGACTTTCGCGACAGGCGGGTTCATCAGGGAGATGTAGAAGCGCGTTTCATTCCCTTATTGTTGATGGGGGTGGCGCAAGCAGCCGGCCTTGCCCATGCAATTTACCTCTTCCAGATCGGGTCCATCAACGTCGGTGATATCGTGGGTTACTTCGGTTTGCTGCTTTTACTCAGGTTCCCAACGTTCGTTTCCTTGTTTGCTTATTCACAGGTGTCTCTGGGTGTGGCCGGTGCCAGGCGGATCCTCGAGCTTATCAACAAGGAAACCGAGTTAGATCAAAACGTCGAGGGGTATGATGAAAAGATGGAGGGGGAGCTGGTATTCCGTGAGGTGGATTTTGCCTACCCTGAAGATGAGGAGTCACTTACAGGAATCGATTTCAAAGTGCACCCTGGAGAAACCGTCGCTATTGTGGGTCAAACCGGTTCCGGGAAAACGACTCTGGCAAAATTAGTAAACCGGACCTATGATGTGAACAGCGGTCAGGTCCTGATCGATGGTGTGGATGTCCGAAATTGGAACCTGGAAGCACTCCGTCGTCAGATTTCGATCATTGAACAGGATATTTTCCTCTTTTCAGATACAATCGCTGAGAATATTGCTTTTGGCAGGCCGGAAGCTGCGCAGGAGGAGATCGAACGGGCCGCAAAATCCGCTCAAGCCCATGAATTTATCATGTCCTTCAAAAACGGATACCAGACCGAATTAGGTGAGCGGGGAGTGACCCTTTCTGGAGGGCAGCGCCAGCGCTTGGCATTAGCCCGTGCTTTCCTGACCGATCCTCAAGTGTTGATTTTAGATGATTCTACGAGCTCTATTGATAGTGAGACTGAGGATGAAATCCAAAGGGCGATTTTCGCAGCGGCAAAAGGCCGGACAACGTTGATCATTACCCACCGCTTGTCCCAGATCAGGTGGGCTGATCATATCATCGTGCTTCGGCGGGGAAAGATCGCTGCCAGCGGTTCTCATGACGATTTGATGGAGACTTCCCAGGCCTATCGCCGAATTTTCAGCGAGTGAACGAAAGTGGTCTTGCGGAGCTGGGCTATAGAGATCATGAATGAATTGTTTAACAGGTAGATATATATGGGATTCTTTTCTTCCTTAGACACTGAAGAATACGATCGAGAGTATCAAGATACGGAGCTCATTTCCAGGATCGTCCAATATTTAAAACCCCACGGCATCCGTTTATTTTGGATCGCCATATTGATCACCTTGATTGCGGGTTCTGGGGCAGCTTTGCCCATTCTTGTCTCAGATGGTATTGACAGGTTGTCGAAAAACGCGCAGGACGAGATGATCTTTTTACTGGTGGGGTTTGTCTTTTTAAGTGGGGTGATCACGTGGGGCGCGAATTGGATTCGTCGGCGGCTTTCCATTCGGATCATATCCGATGTGGTTATGACCTTACGCACCCGTGCTTTCCGTTCAGCGGCCAATCATGACCTTTCTTTCTACGACCAGTTTTCCTCGGGTCGGGTGGTATCCCGGATCACATCGGATACCCGGGAGTTTGGAAATTTGATCGTCTTGGTGACGGATCTTATTTCCCAATTGACACAGGCTGTTATATTAGGGGTGGTTTTGGCCCGGATTGAATTTCAATTGTTCTTGTATGTGATCGGATTCCTGCCGCTCTTGTTTTTTGTCGCTCTGGGGTTCCGAAAGATTGCCCGCAAGGTGACCCGGGAAGGGATGCGGGCCATGGCGAAAGTCAATGCCACTATCAAGGAAACGGTGAGTGGGATTGCAGTGGCCAAGAACTTCCGTCAGGAAGGGGAAATTTTCGAGGATTTTGACGAAGCGAATCAGGATTCCTATCGCATGAATGTGCAACGTGGCTTGGTGCTCTCTCTGGTCTTTCCCGCGTTGAACGCCCTGGGCGGTGTGGGAACCGCGATGCTGGTTTATGTTGGAGGCCTGAATGTGGTTCAAGGAGCGGTCACGGTGGGTTCGTGGTATCTTTTTTTAGTCAGCTTGGACAGGTTTTTCTTTCCGGTTTTGAATTTATCCGCCTTTTGGGCCCAGGTCCAGCAAGGATTGTCCGCGTCGGAACGCATCTTCGCCCTGATTGATGCAGAGCCTGCAGTGATCCAGAGGGGTCAAAAAGCACCTGGAAGGTTGGAAGGTGAAATCCGGATCCAGGATTTAAATTTCAGGTATGAGGAGGAGGAGTGTGTCTTTCGCGATTTCAACTTACACATTCACCCTGGTGAAAGCATCGCCTTGGTGGGCCATACGGGCGCCGGCAAGTCATCTATTGCGAAATTGATTGCTAGGTTTTATGAGTTTCAATCAGGAAAAATCTTCATTGATGATTATGATATCCGCAAATTAGATTTACATGCCTATCGGAAGCAACTGGGGTTGATCTCCCAGGTGCCATTTTTATTTTCCGGCACAGTTGCGGATAATATTCGATATGCAAATGAAGAACTCAGCATGGATCAAATCCGCTCTCTGGCCATGGAAATCGGGGATGGGCATTGGCTGGAAACCCTGCCTGACGGTTTGAAAACCGAGGTTGGAGAACGGGGAGGACAGCTTTCCATGGGCCAGCGCCAATTGGTGGCGCTGCTCCGGGTCTTAGCAGAACACCCAGCGATTTTTATCCTTGATGAAGCCACCGCCAGTATCGATCCTTTTACTGAATGGCAGATCCAGCAAGCCCTGGATTTGATTTTGAAGGACAGCACGAGCGTGCTGATTGCCCACCGTCTTTCTACAGTGAGATCAGCTGATCGAATCGTGGTCTTGGATTCGGGGAAGATTATTGAGGAGGGGGACCATGAAAATTTGTTGGCTCAAGAGGGTCATTATGCCACCTTGTATAACACGTACTTCCGCCACCAGAGTTTGGAATATGTGGAAAAAACCAAAACATTAGCCCAGGAAAGAGAGGCTTCCTGATCACGAGATGCATTTCCATCTGATTTTATTAAGAAGGGACGGATTTCTCCCCATCTGGGGAGGGGAGTGGTTAAAAATAGGAAACGCTCACCAGAAAAAAACAGAGGTGAGCGTTTTTTTGAAGGGAGAGTTTAGATCTGGAATTTGCCGTCTTTATAAAGAAGTTCGTCGTCCACGCGGATTTCACTGTCCTCTTTGATATCGCAGATGAAATCCCAATGGATGCTGGATTTGTTCTTGCTTCCTGTTTCTGGGTATCCAGTGCCCACAGCCATGTGAAAGGACCCTCCAATTTTTTCATCGTACAGGATGCTTTTTGTAAATTGTTGAATGCCATAGTTTGTGCCAATGGCGAATTCTCCCAGATAACGTGATCCTTCATCGGTATCCAGTTGGGAAAGCAGGTAGGCTTCGTTTTTCTCTGCGCTGGCCTGGACGACCTTTCCTTCCTTGAATTCAAGTCTTACGCCTGACACTTCCCTGCCATCTGAAATGGCAGGATAGGTGAATTCCACCCATCCATTGGCTGAGTCTTCCACGGGCCCTGTGAACACCTCGCCGCTGGGCATGTTATTTTTTCCATCTGAGTTAATGAATGTGCGGCCTTCGATAGAAAGGGTAAGGTCTACGTTGGGGCTTTTAACGCTGACCTCTTTTTTTCCTTCTAACCAGTCCACGACTTTTTGTTGTTTTTTGTGAACGTCTTGCCAGGCCTGGATTGGATCCTCCTGGTCAACGAAGGTGGCGTTATAGACGAAGTTTTCATAATCTTGCAAACTCATATCCGCTTCTTGGGCATACGCAGAGCAAGGGTATTGAGTGAGGACCCATTTTAACTCTCCCTCAGCAGACCTTTTCAGGTATGTTGCTGTCAGATCCCTCCTGGCTTTTTTGCGTGTCTGCTGTTTTTGGGGCTCAATCCCGCTCAAGGAACGGGTGTTTTCTGTTGCCCTGAGTCGAATCAAGCAGTCAACTTCTTCATAAAGGGTTTTTGTGGTGGGAGCGATCCATTCCAATTGATCTTGATTGGCATATAATAATCTGGTTTCATCCAGGTCATCTGAGGTTAATTGAACCGTGGGTCGACCTCCCGCTTCGAGCACAGCTCGCATGACTTCATTGACCAAAGGTTCTGCGATCATGTGACCTGAGATCCAAACCCATTCCTCCGGCTGGACATCAACGGAATAATGGACGAGTAAATCAGCCAATTTCTTAATTCGAGCATCTGTCATTTTTTTATCCTTTCTGTTTACGCTGGTTGATTTCCATTTTATCATGCTGTCTGGTGAGGATAATCCATTCTGGTAAGCTTAGAGTCTCCGCCCTTCGCTGGGCAAGGATATCTGCTTTCTCAAGCATCTCCTCCACTCTCTCTTTAGGCCAACTCAACCCTGCGGATAAAGAATTTCGCAGTGTTTTCCTTTTATGTTGAAAACCTGCTCTGACAAGCTTGAAAAAGGTGGCCAACTGCTTTTCCGGAAGGACCGGTTGGCGATAAAGGTCGATTCGAACGGAAGCGGAGTCCACTTGGGGGGGAGGGTGAAAAGCCGCAGCGGGGATGCGAGATGTGATGTACGGCTCGCCGTAAATTTGTACGCTGAGCGCCAGGATATTCATATCCCCGGAGACAGCACACATGCGTTTGGCTACCTCCCTTTGTACGGTGAGAACCAGGCGTCTGGGTTTGTTTTCAGCCTCCAACAAATGGCGGGTAATCGCTGAAGTTATATAGTAGGGGATATTGGCAACGACGAGATAGTTCTTATCGTCTATGATGTCTTTTGGGGCGAGGGATAGGATATCGCCCTGAATGATATCCACGTTATTATATTTTGCTAGGACTTCCCTAAGGGGGGGGATCAGGCGTTCGTCAAATTCGACTGCGACAACACGTTTGGCTGCTTCAGCTAAATACCGGGTCAGATGACCAAGTCCGGCCCCGATTTCCAACACGGTATCCTGAGGGGAAATATCTGCAATTTCCACTATGCGTTCCAGGCTTTGGGGATCAGTCAAGAAATTTTGCCCCAGGTTCTTTTTGGGACGAAGCTGGTATTTTTGCATGAGAGAGGAAATGTTAATTGGTTCGATTTCATTCATAGCGTGCGTATTATATCATTCTGTGTGGTACACTTTCCAACGTTATAAAAGATAAGCGATCACGTCTGGATGTGTCATTATAAAGGAGTGTCAATTTAAAAGATGTCCCCCCCACAAAATCAAATCCCGGAGTCGTTAAAAGGCAGCGAAGAAGGGACCTGGGCTGAGCAATCCATTGTAAAAAGGTTACCGGCCATCCTGAAGCGCACCCGAGACGAAAACGATTTCCCTGCTGCCATTGATGACCGTTTAAACGAATTGGGATCGGAAATCCCGAAAGGCTCTATCCGTCATCTTCGGGATCACCATGCGCCAGATTCAGAGGAATGGCGGGCATACATTGCGCCTTATCAAGGGAAAGACTGGCTTCAGCCCCCCTGGTTTTTCGTGGAACATTACTTTTACCGCCGAATCATGGAAGCGGTCGGTTATTTTGAGGGCGGCCCTGATCCTTTCCAGCGGCAAAAGGAAAAAGGCCTTAGAAAAGCGGAAACCGTGATTCTTCCCCTGGCCAGCAAGGTGAGGGAAGGGCTGGAAAGCGGTCCACCATGTCTCCAATTTTTCAAGGAGATGATGTATCTAAATCTGTGGGGGAACCAGGGGGATTTAAGCCTATGGCCTGCGGACAGCGAAGAAGCACCTGATCATACTGATCTTGATAAGGCCAACGACCACCTCCTGGCGGATGACAGCGGTCAGGCAGCCTTTATCCTTCAGGAAAGAGGTGAAAGTCAACTTGTCGTGGACTTCCTCATCGATAATGCTGGATTTGAATTGGTGAGTGATTTGGCTTTTGCGGATCTGATTTTGACCGGAGGTTGGGCTTCCGAAGTCCGTTTTCATGTGAAAAGACACCCCACGTTTGTTTCTGATGCCGTTGTCAAGGATGTCGAGCACACTATCTCCGTTTTATCTGCAAATAAACGTGATCGGATATGCAAGTTAGGGAATCGTCTGCAGGGCCATGCTGCAGCAGCCAGATTAACTCTCCACCCCGATTTCTTTTGGAATTCCCCTCTGGCTTTTTGGGATCTCCCCGAACGATTGGTTCGTTTTCTGGGACAGGCGGATCTCTTAGTCAGCAAAGGAGATGCAAATTATCGTCGTCTTCTTGGAGATAGGCATTGGAATTTCCAGCTGCCGTTCGATTCGGTCGTCGATTACCTTCCGGTGTCTTTAGTGGCTCTGAGGGTGCTCAAAGCAGATGTGGTAGTCGGCCTAACCCCGAGAGAGATAAACAAGGCACGAAAAGTAGATCCCAGTTGGATGGTGGATGGCCGCTGGGGTGTGATCCAGTTCTCTCCCCCTAACGGCGGTGGCAGGGGTTAATACAAGACATATAAGATGTCTTCCGGAGGCGGCGCGGGATATAGGAAGTAAACGTCCACCCATTGAGACCAGGGTATATAATTTTCTTCTTTGTAGGCCAAATCGACCCAATATCGCCCTGGAATACCCGTGCCCGCATCTTCAATTTGCGCTAATCCGTATCCTGGGATGTAAACCTTTAACCCCCGCATATAAGGAACCCACTCCAAGCTGACTGCGATGATCCCCTGCTGAACCACATAACCGGTTGCGGTCTTTTTCTTCAACCCCGGCTGACCAGAATGGTAAGATGTGGCATAGGCTGTGATTTTTCGCCAATACCTTTTCTCCCCTTCAGGCGTGTTTACATTTCCATTTAGAAGTTTTGTTCCATACCCTATGATCCGGGGTTGGGGCTCTTTTGCTGTCCATTCCTTTTCTTTGACCCGGGAAACTTCTTCCCCGTTTTCGTAGACGACCCGCACCCGGCTGGCCTGGAGTCCGTATTTTCCCCCTTCCACGATTGTCCTTTGATCGATTTCCAGGTCATTTACGGGCTGCCATTTGCTGGAGAAATCGATCGGTTCTTGTTCCAGAAGCACCTTTTCTTCGACACGGACGATTTTAATTTCTCTGTTCTCCGGGATGGGTTCAGTTTCTTCCGGTATGGAATAATCACGTCCCTGAAGTGTTAATCCAGCTTCCGTGAGCGCAGGGCCTACAGTCTCCGCTGTGGTCCTGCTGAGAACGGTTTTCTCGGGCAGGATGATCCGCAATGGTTTTGCTCGCGTGAGTTGGACCTGGACAGGTTCTCCCGTTAAGGCGGTTTGTGGTGAGTGAGAAAGTTCATCCCCTTCGTGGAGGAGAATATCAGCGTCCCAGAGCGCTTCTGCCAATGTCAACGCGTTGGTTGTAAATTCCTTTACCCCGTTATCTGTATAAACAGTGACCGGGGTCGCCCTGATCAATTGCAGGGTGTAATAGGGATGATAAGGCAGGGTAGAGTCCGGATCTACGCTTTGACCGTCAACGATGACTCGGTCCTTTGGGTAGAGCAGTATCTCCATCTGAGCTAAAATATTAGCAGGTGTCCTCTCAGTTGTCGTGATTTGGGTTGTGCCTTGATCATGGATGATGGTTATTTCGCTCGCACGTTGGATGCTGATATTTTTATTCCCACACAGAATGTGGTTTAAGGGGGGATTAACCACATCATCTTCCCGGATGGGGATGTCCTGCTGGCGGAGAAATCCTTTCACGGTGAGGGCAAAAGTGGTGCTCGTTTCCTGTTTCCCGTTTAGGCTGAGAGTGATTTCCTTGTGAAGGCTGAAAAAGAGTGCAGTCAGTCCTATGATGATCAAGGAGACGGAAAGCCAGGGGGCCCCTTTCTTTTTGATGTCCTGGACACGATTAAACAGTGACTTCCACATGGGATTTGGTAGATACAAATGGCTTTCTGAAATGAAGATAGCCCCGGGCAGGTACACCGACGGCACCCAGAGGGTTCTCTTTAGTGCTGCTTCCTCTCGGACCTGACACAGTTCGTAGATCTCTGCCGCGTCGGACCCACCCGAAGCTAAAGGCATGATACCGCAGCTGTTTATGGGTGTCAACACACTAGATCCGAGCGTGGAGGCGGGGAAATTTTATCGTGATTGGATCCACGTTTGTGAATGGCTTGAGACATTCCTTGCAGGAACTATGTAAACTCGTCCCTTTTCTGTAATAATACTCCCCCAAGAATGATCAAGACGATCACAGCAGCACTGATTTTTATCTTTTGTGTATTCCCGGATTGTTTTTGAAGGGGTTTGTTAGCGTTTGTTTGTATCCTCTCCAGCGTGGGGGAATCCGTATTGCTCTCCACTCCTTGTTGTCCCCGGTATGTTTCAGGATTAGCTGTACTGACAAGGAGCATGATCACGACTATTAGTCCAAGGATGAGAAGGAGAGAGTTTCTCATAAAATACATTCCCGTTCGATTTTGTGGATGTTTGACACAGGGATTATACACCATGGGCTCACTATTGACTTTTCCCGTCACTGGCGAGGCCTGTCACGTCCGGCAGCTGTCTGTTATAATGAAAGTCATCTAACTTATGGGAGATGGGGAAAAGGGGGCAACGATATGAAAAGAGAACCCTACATGATTTGGGAGAAAAAACATGCGTATATTTACTGATCGGGCAGCGAATTTTCCTTTAGAGGAAGAAAAATCTTATGGGTTGACGGTTGCCCCTTTGTACATTCAATTCCCTGAGGGGGAAGTGGAAACGTCGGACATTCTACCGGATGAATTTTATCAACGCCTGGTGGATATGAAACCCATAATTCCCTCCACCGCATTGCCTTCCTCTGGGTTATTCCAGGAAATGTATCAAAAAGTGATCGATTCCGGAGAGAATGTCCTCTCAATCCATCTTTCTGCTGGGTTGAGTGGGACCATTCAGTCTGCCCGGACTGCAGCCCAGGAAATGCGTGAATCTGCTGTGACTATATTCGATTCTATGACATTATCTGGTGGACAGCGATTTCAGGTCATCGGTGCTGCGCTGGCTGCCAAAGCGGGTTGGCCACTGGAAGAGATATTAGATCTTTTGAAAAAGTTGCGAGGTGAAATTGAGGTTGTATATACTTTGGATACCCTGGAATATTTAGAACATGGGGGTCGGATCGGACGGGTTCGTTCACTTTTGAGTTCCTTACTTCACATTAAACCCATCATTCATGTGGATAAAAAGGATGGGAAATACTCTACGATTGGAAAAGAACGCACGTTGAACCGTTCGATCACGGAGATGGTAGAACACCTTAAGAACATGTATGGCCAACGTTCTCTGTGGATCACAGTCCTGCACGGCCAATTGGAAACGGAAGCTTTGGAGTTGCTCGAAGCGTTGAAGAAAAATCTGAACATACAGCGATCTGAATTGCTGCGTGTCACCCCCGTCCTCGGGGTTCATACTGGTCCGGGCATTGTGGGGGTTTCAGCTGTGCCCATGAATTTGTTTGCAGAACTTCTCTAAAATCGAGAGGGTGAACATTTCAAGACCCTCAATCAGTTTCTGAAAGGGGAGGGCATTTGCATGCGATCCCCTTACCGTCTTCCTCCGGCCAGCAGTGATTGGCAGAGATGCAGTTTGACTTTTCCTGTTCTCCCGCTTTCATTCTTTTGGGGAGGTGGGGTTCGCGGATAAGCGGTCGTGACAAGGAAATGAAGTCTGCCCATCCCCCTACCAACACCTGTTCCATGATTTTCCGGGAACGATACCCGCCTACAGCGATGAGTGGTAGGTCCGTGTTTTCACGGGCTTTCTTGACCAGCGGCAGAAGATAAGCCTCTTCATCCTCTTTAGTAACTCCCTTGCGGATGCTACTTAACCTTCTTCCCCCGAATCCCACACTGATTTCAACACCGTCTAAGCCCCACTCCTGAAAATGAGATAGGATAGCTGCGCCTTCCTCCTTGGATAACCCCTCCTCTTGACCGTCCGCGATGCCAAACTTAATCAGAAGCGGATAGTCTTCTCCCACTTCCCGGCGTACAGCCTGACACACGCGTTTTAAAAAGCGGGATCTGTTTTCTATGTTCCCGCCCCACCGATCCGTGCGGTGGTTGCTGAGAGGGGACAAGAACTGGCTGATTAAATAGCCATGGGCGCTGTGGATCTGAACAGCGTCAAAAGCAGCGTCTTTTGCCCGACGGGCGGCCTGGGCATAGGCATCTATGGTCTCCTCAATTTCTTCCTCGGTCATTTCCTGGGCTTGTTGCTTGAAAATAGGAGTACTTTGTTCGGAAGGGGCCAGAGGGGATGATACCGTCTCTGGAGAACAGTTTCCGCCGCCGTGATTGATCTGGACTGCGACTCGTCCGTTCAACTCGTGTACGGCTTCCGTTAATTTCCTTAAAGAGGAGATGAGATCATCGCTTTGAATACCGGTCATTTCCGGGTGGCACTTACCTCGCGGAGCGATGTATGCATGGCCGGTGATGATTAATCCAACTTCCCCTTCAGTGAGGGTCCTGTATAACTCAATCAATTTTGGTTTGGGAGAACCATCATCGTGAGCCAGGCGTTCCGCAGTGGCGGAACGGACCAGCCGATTGTGAAGCAGTAAAGAGCCAATTTTTCCTGGGGTGAAAAGCATCCTGAACCTCCCCATCTAACTTTGATAGTTTATTGTAGGTTAGTTTAAATTAGAATCGCCCAGCTCTGGCTGAGCGATGTCTTGATCAAGCGGAGGGGGTGGGATTCGAACCCACGATCCCCAGAAGGGATACGCGCTCTCCAGGCGCGCGCACTAAGCCAACTATGCGACCCCTCCACGAATTTTCTGCGAACGCGATTATACCAGACGGTAATTCACCTGACAACCGCAATGACCTTAACCGGGGAACAGCCTCTCTAGCGATTGAGGGGCATAGGTTTCAACCATGCCAGAGGTAAGTTCATTGTTACGGCAGATTTCTTGATAAAGATCAGCGCTTTTCCGGCGAGTCCTGGCTTGAGATTCAAGATCTAATTCCCATAAACCAAACCTTTGAGACCAACCCCTCTCCCATTCAAAATTATCTATGAGAGTCCAGTGAAAATACCCTTTAATAGGCCAATTGTGATTGATCCCTTGCCAGAGCTGATAGATGTGTTCTGCGATGTATTGGGGGCGGATCTCATCCTCAGGATCTTCGATCCCGTTTTCGGTTACCATGAGGGGAATCCCATATTGTTTTCCCCATTTCAGAGCCTGGAAGAGCCCCTTTGGTTCATGGGCGATGAAAGCCGTTTTGCTGAGTTTTGAATTGGGATCAAAATGGCGGTGGGCGAATAGCTCTTTCCTATGATGTAATGAGAAAGAGATCAGTTCTTGAGTGTAATAATTTATGCCCAGGAAGTCTTGTGTACCTTTTGCTTTGGGCAGGTGGATGATTTTGTATGGGAAAGTCAGCCTACCTGAATGAGCAGCATTGGGGAAAAAGTCATTGTAGATTTTCGATTGGGACCAAGCCATGAATCGGTCAAGTGGATGCCACTTTCGAGCAGGTGCCATTCCCCGGTAATTGACCGCCATACCCGCTTTGCTTTCCCTCTGGACTCGGTGAACGGTATGGTACGCGGCAGCGTGGGCTCGGACCAGGTTGGCCATCACTTTGAACATGGATCCCAAATCCTGCTTGCCGGGTGGGAAATCGCCGAACAAATAAGCCAGTGTTGCGTAGACATTAGGTTCGTTGATTGTGCACCAAAGTTTGACATAATCACGGAGGGCTTTGACTACTTTCTGCACGTAAGAGACAAAGTATTGAATTGTTTCTCTGTTTTCCCATCCCCCCTTCCTCGCGATCCATTTGGGATTGGTGAAATGGTGTAAGGTGACGACGGGTGTGATGCCACGGATCGTAAGGCCCCGGATCATCTCTCGATAGTGGTCTAATGCGCCCTCATCCCACCGGTCTGGTGTGGGCTGCACACGACTCCATTCGATGGACATGCGGTGGGCATTTTGGCCAGATTCTGCAGCGCGATCAAAATCTTCTTTCCATCGGCCACTCCACCAATCACAAGCCAATTCGGGTTTATCATCGTTTTGAATTTGGCCATCTTCTTGCCATGTGTGCCAGTCATTATGGGTATTTTGTCCTTCTACTTGGTGGGAGGATGTAGCGGTTCCCCATAAAAAACCTCGGGGAAATTTAAATCTCGCTCGGGCCATGTTTTCTCCTTCTCACAGGGGTTGAATTGGTTTACCCTTAAATCCATATCGCTTTCCTATTGTAGACACTCTCGGTCTTTTTGGCAATTTATCCTGCTTATGATATCCTTAATCAGAGATAATATTAACTTCAGCAGTGAGGCTCCTTCATGGCAGATGGTGAGAAGGTCGACGTTTATTTATCTTTGGGATCCAATGTTGGCGACAGGAATGATTATTTGGATACCGCGAAAAAGCTCCTTTCTCCCTGTATCGAAATACTAGAAGAATCCTCTATCTACGAAACAGAACCTTGGGGGTATATAGATCAACCGGATTTCTTTAACCAGGTTTTGTGTGGGAAAACCGCACTGAGACCAAGAGAATTACTTTCATATTTGAAGGACATAGAAGAGCGGATGGGGCGGAAGGAAACTTTCAAATATGGTCCGAGGATTATAGATATTGATATCCTCCTTTACGGGGAAGAGGTTTATCAGGATGAGGTTTTAAATATTCCTCACTCCCGATTGCTGGAGCGCGCTTTCGTCCTCGTCCCTCTGGCGGAGATAGCTCCAGAAGTCATCCATCCTTTAGAGGGGCAAAAGATCCAGGATTTGTTGTCAGACGTTGACCAGAGTGGGGTCAAAAAAGTTTCATCATAAAGTTTATGGTCCTTCAAACCTCCTTCGGACTCCTGTTTTTCATAGCTGTTGTGGCGCTGGTTGCCGCTTGGCGGAAGGTCCAATCTGCTTCCCTTGATGTTTTGATCGGGGGTGGTGTTTTGGCTGTTTTGGGTTTACTTATTCTGTCCCGACCGGGGCATCTCCTCCATCTTCCCTTTTTACCCTGGCATCTAGAGTCATTTTTTCCGACGCGTCCAACGCTTTTGGTGGATACGTACACGTGGATATATGGTGTGTCACTGGTTGGATTTGCTTTTTCATGTACATTGCTGATGAGGAGAAAAGATTTCCAATTGGCATGGGTTTTAGGTTTGATTTTCGTCGGGATGTTAGGAGTGTTTTCGGAAAATGCTTTGACGCTTCTGATGTCTTGGACACTCATGGATATTCTCTGGGTTGCGCTTTTTCTGCTCACCAGGGATCCACCGCTAAGTCATGGTCGATTTGTGCTTTTTTTTGTCTATCGGATGATCAGCCCGCTGTTATTGATTTATGCCAGCTTTCAGAGCTTCGCTGAAAACGGCTCTTTATCATTTTTGGAGATGGGGCCAAAGTATGGAATATTTATCCTCGGGGCTTCGGTTTTCAGGTTGGACTTTTGGTTTCCATCTGCTATTTCCACAGGAAAGTGGGAAGATAAAAGGGGGTTATTCATTGCCAACAACACCGTGCCTGCGGCAGTAAGTTTGTCATTGGTAACCCGAGCAGCGGAGATGGGAATAGGAGAAATTTCCCGCACACCTTTGCTGCCCCTTGCCGTTATCATACTATTTATCTGTGCAATCTTGTGGTGGCTGGCACCGGACCCGTTTCATGGTGCGGGAAGTTGGACGATGGGGATTTTTACCCTGAGTTTCGCTGCTGGGGTTTTCGAAATCCCCCAGGCAACATT
The DNA here is from genome assembly GCA_046483045.1 of Anaerolineales bacterium. Lineage (GTDB taxonomy): Bacteria > Chloroflexota > Anaerolineae > Anaerolineales > UBA11858 > B10-G9. The sequence goes on from JAWODY010000029.1 coordinate 17,511, forward strand.
TGCCTGGGGACTGGCTTTGATATTATCAGGTAATATACTCTATTTGGGCAATGTGGGAGGGAAACCAAAATTCTACGCCTTGATGCTTCTGATTCTGGGGTTATGCGGGTTGCCCTTTACACCGCTTTGGGTTGGGGATGATCTTTTCTCGCAGGGAATTTGGGGTGTCATGTTTGGTTTAGGTTATGGTTTCCTTTTTTGGGGAGCTTTACGATTTGTCTTCCTCGGAGAAAGTGAAGAGAGGAGATCAGAAAGATCATCTTGGATTCCCATGATAGCGGGATTTGGGTTTTTGCTGTTAACGCAGTTCCTTTTGGGGACAGCTGGGAAATTGTTTTCAAGAAGTATGAACTTTTGGAAAGAAGGATGGTGGTTTGCGATCCCCTATACCGCGATCCTCCCTGTTATTTTACTCTGGAGGATGGACCTCAGCCTGCCTTATTGGGTCCGTGATATCCGCGCTAGGTTTGCAGTTATTCCACGCCACATATCTTCCGCTTTCTTTCATGTGGGCAGGATAATGGGTGTGATCATCGTGGGCATCCTTAAATTATTAGAGGGCCGGGGTGGTGTGATCTGGTCTTTAATTGGGGTGTTCTTCCTGCTTTCTTTGTTGGCCCTACGAGGGGGAGGATAAATGGATGCCTGAATTTTACCTTTCCTTCGTGGTTGGTTTATCTTTCATATTTTCCTTGGGGTTGATATTGGTCAACGATTGGCGGGGGATGATGGGGTTATTGTTCCTCCAGTATGGGGCTGTGACATTGTTGGTCCTGGAAAGTTGGTCATTAGAAAGTGCGCTGATCAAAGCGGTGGCTGGATGGTTTGCAGTGGCTGTATTGAGTGTTTCTTATTGGAGTTCTGGGGGCTGGAAAGTCACCCAGGATTCCGTTCAACTCCCAAATTTATTATTCCGCTGCCTGGTTGCGGTCTTGGCTGCCCTATCTATTTCCTCTTTTTTTCCGCAGATAATGACCTGGTTTATTGGAGCCACGAAGCAGCAGGTTTTGGGAGGCTTGTTGCTGCTTGGAATGGGGTTGATTCATCTGGGGCTGGCTGTTCAATCGACGCGTATCATCGTTAGTTTATTGACGATTTTATCGGGTTTTGAAATCCTCTATGCAACTGTGGAAGCCTCCATTTTCTTGACTGCTCTGTTAGCTGCAAATCACTTGGGATTAGCTTTTCTGGGTTCCTATGTATTAAATATATCTAACCTGGAGGTCAGGGAATGAACGCCCCTGTGCTCTGGATTTTCCTCCCCTCGTTGATTGCTTTTGGGCTCTTATTGCTTTCCAATAAGCCATTCCTCATTCGCTGGATAGGTTTGAGCAGCGCGCTGTTTTTTGCTCTCTTGGCTGGCATACTTCCCATTGATGAAACCTTCAGCGTTGGGCCTTTCCGCGGGGAAGTTAGGGCTCAGCTGTTTTTTTTTGGTCGCCGTTTACTACTGGAAAATGCTGACCGTCCCCTCCTGCTCCTTATTTATCTGCTATTGGCGTTTTGGTTTTTATTAAGTATTGCAGGATCCATCCCTTCTAAACATTTTCCCTTGGGTTTGTTGTCAATTGCTTTGGTTATCACAGGATATGCGGTAGAACCCATCTATTATGCAGCTATCTTCTTTGGGTTTTTAACGATGCTATCTGTGATCCTGCTCTCTCCATCTGGGGCTCCTCTCACAAGTGGGGCGCTGCGTTTCTTGGTTTATCAAATTTTAGGCACGATTTGTATCCTATTTGCAGCATGGTTATTGAGCTGGGTTGACCTGGAAACGGTAGACAAGGCGTTGATTCAGCGCACCATGGTTCTCATGGGATTGGGCTTTTCTTTCCTGTTGGGCATTTTTCCTTTTACGAGCTGGATATCTATGACCGCTGAGGAGAACCCTCCTTTTCTGGCTGCGTTTATTTTCTTCTTTTATATCAACGGTGTGTTGTTGTTCGCTTTAAAATATCTATCTCAATCTCATTGGGTGTTGGAATGGGTCGATGCCTTGGGAGTTGTCCAATGGGTTGGTTTGATGATGATCGTCATCGGAGGAGTTTCTGCAGTTTTCGTCACCCATGTGGGACGCATGATGGGGGTAGGGGTGATCGTTGAGCTGGGTCGTTCCCTGGTCGCTTTTAGTTTACAACCGAATGGGATCCAGGTTTATTTCGCGATGCTCGTCATCCAGGGATTGGCTCTGGGGATTTGGTCCCTAACCCTTTCTTCCTTCCAAAAAAAGGTGGGGGTGCTTGATTATCCTCACTTGGAGGGTTTGGCTCGGACAGCCCCTATCACCTCGTTGGGTTTGCTGGGCGGAATTTTCACAATAGCGGGTTTACCCCTTGCGGGGGGGTTCTCACTGCATTTCGCGCTGGGAACGATGTTGCAGGGGATCCCATCCTGGTCAGGGGGGTGGTTTTTTGTCGGAAACCTGGGGCTGCTGATCGGTGGGATCCGAACCTTATCCATTCTTAGCGGACGGAGCGGAGAACGTTTTGAAAGTGAGGAACCGTTCGGGGTAGCGACGGCAGCCATCTTGCTGATCTGCCTTATATTGTTAGCGACGGGGTTGGTGCCCCATCTTCTTTTAGGGTGTGTGTCACCCGTGTCGAGCATCTTACAATTCTAGGGGTTAATTTTCACTGACCCTGTGCTGGTGAAGTTTTTTCCTGCCATGCTATAATCACCTTGCTTGATTTGCTTTCAAAATAGGAGTTTTGGTCATGGATCTCGAACAGCTTACAAAACAAGTGGAATGGCTTGATGAAGAGCATCGAAAAGACAGTAAAAAGATTAAGGATCTGGAAAATAAAATTTTATCCTTGGAAGGCAAGCTGGATGCTTCTGATAAAAAAAATAGGGAGTTAGACAGCGAGGTCACCAGGTTACGAATGGCGTTAACTCGCGTGGATGATTTGGATGATGAGTTGGCTGGTTTTCGCGTTGAACAGGGTCGAAAAGAAAAGGAGTTTGAAAAAGAAGTTAAGGGATGGATACGGGAAACAAAAAAAGTGATTCGTACCCAAATTCAGGGTCAAGAGACGCAGATGGAAAACCTGCGTGAAGAGTTATCGAAAGTTGAGGAAATCGAAAGGCAGATGTCCCTAAGAATCGAAGAAGAGAACAAACTTCACAATACCATCGGAGACGTTCGAAAAGACATAAATACCCTCCAGCGGGAATCTGAAGAACAGAAAAGGCAGATGCGTCTTGCAAAAGAAGAGCGCCAACAAGTGTTGAAGCGGATTACGGATGTTCAGGGCGAGGTGACTGCGATCAGAAAGCGTCTAGACGAACAAAGGGGTCGGTTGGATGTCCGGGAAGCGGATTTGCAAAAACTCACCACCCGAGTGGAAGATTTGGAGCGCATCAGGCGGGAATTGAGGAAAGAGCAAGATGAATTTATCGAACAGCATACGCTGGCAGCTGCAGAACGAGAGAAAAAATGGAAGAATTGGAAAACTCGGTTTTCAGATTTTGAAAGAAGGGCGGATGAGGTTACGGACCAGGTCCGCAAGCTGGATTCCACGCATCAAATCGTGAAACGTACGAAAGAACAGACAGATAAACTTGCTGAGCAGGTAGAACGACGTATAAATGAGATTACAGAAATGCAGCGCTTGGCGGAGGAACGCTTCCGCCAAGAGTGGACCTCTTTCAAGGCAGATGATCAGAAGCGGTGGACTAACTACACATTAACCCAGAACGAGCATAGAAGTGAGATCGAACGCCAAAACAGGGAACTGGGTGAACGGTTGACGATTTTGGAAGATGGCGCTCAAGAGGTGCATGATCAAATACATCAGTTGAGCAGTCAATTGGAAAAGCAGATGCAAGCTTTGTTGTCCTTAATCCGGGAGTGGGTAGCAAATCATGAAGAGATCATGGACAGCATTCGTTAATCGGATGTTTGTTAAGCTGAAGCCCTGAACCATGTTGGTTGGGAAAACCCACATCTTACAGATAAGTATGATGGAAGACATTGAGATATTTTATGCATATCATCGGCACTGCAGGCCATGTAGACCACGGAAAGTCGACCCTGATTGAAGCTATCACGGGAACTCACCCAGATCGCTTACGGGAAGAGAGAGAACGCGAATTAAGCATTGTCCTCGGCTTTGATTCTTTGACGTTGGAAGGCGGTGAGGAGGTTGGCATCATCGATGTTCCCGGCCATCGGGATTTCATCGAAAATATGCTTTCGGGGATTGGCGGGATTGATGCTGTTTTGTTTGTGGTCGCTGCGGACGAAGGGGTGATGCCCCAAACAAAAGAACACTTGGCGATCGTGGATCTCTTGGGTATTGAGGATGGGGTAGTGGCCCTGTCCAAAGTGGATGTAGTGGATGATCCGGAATGGTTGGATTTGGTGGAGATGGATTTGCGGGAAAGTTTGCAGGGAACGACATTGGCAGATGCTCCCATCCTGAGGGTTTCGGGGAAGACAGGGGAAGGTGTGGAGGAATTGATAAAGGTATTGGGGGAAACGCTTTCCCAGCGCTCTCCTCGCCCAGATCTGGGGCGTGCGCGGTTATCGATCGATCGGGCGTTTGTAATCTCTGGATTTGGCACCGTCGTTACCGGGACGCTGCTGGATGGGATGCTGGAAGTCGGAGATGAGGTCACCTTGCTCCCAGAGAAGATTATCGGCCGTATTCGCGGACTTCAGGTTCATAGTAAGGAGGTCGAAAAGGCATTTCCGGGGAGCAGGACAGCGATTAACATCTCTGGAGTGGATGTCGATGACCTTGAGAGGGGGGATGTAGTGGCGCATCCTGGAGATTATCAACCTACAAGGCGGATCGATGTCAGTTTTAAACTGTTACCTGAAGCGTTGAAACCACTTTCCCATAATACCCAAGGAAAACTCTTTATCGGGGCGGATGAAGTCATGGCCCGGATCCGGTTGTTGGGAGAAGAAGAGTTGCGGCCAGGTCAAAAGGGATGGCTGCAGTTGGAATTAGAGGAGGCCGTAGTTGCACTGCGGGGGGATCGCTATATCCTGCGCCGTCCCTCTCCTTCTGAAACTATGGGAGGGGGGATCGTCCTTGATCCGCAGCCAGCCTACCGACATAAACGCTTTGATGAAGGAGTATTAAATCATCTCCGGACTTTGTCTGGTGGAGATCCTGAGGATATTTTGCGGCAGATCATCCAGCGATCAGGTGTCCTTAACCGCCGAGAGTTAATGACCCAATCCAACATTGATCAACAGACCGCAGCTGAAGCTCTCAACCGTATAGCTCAGGGGAGTGCTGTGATTTTCGTTGAAGATGAAGGCGAACAGGATCCGCTTATCGCTGATTCGGGATATTGGGATAATGTCTTGACGGAATTAATTTCCGAGGTGGAAAGTTATCATGAGACATACCCACTCCGTCTTGGGATGCCACTGGAGGAGTTGAAAAGCCAGTCAACATTTTCAGAAGATGTATTTCAGGCGGCTTTACGTTCTTTATCTCAGGAACACCGTTTGACCCAAAAAGGGCCTCTCGTCGCGCTGCCTTCCCATCAGATCCGCTTTACCCCCGATCAGGAGCAACAAATCGAAGCGCTGATGGCAAAGTTTCAGCGCAGCCCATATTCACCTCCCACCATCGATGAATGTATGGAAGCTGTGGGAGAAGAGGTGTATAACGCTTTGGTTGCTCTGGGTGAATTGAAACCGATTTCCACGGAAGTTGTCTTCAGGCGGGAAACGTATCAGGAGATGGTTGCGGACCTTAAGGCGTGGTTGGAGGAAAAGGACACCATCAAGGTGGCGGAAGCCAGGGATTATTTTGACTCCAGCCGTCGTTATATGTTGGACTTCCTGGAGCATTTGGATAGGGAGGGGGTAACTGTCAGAGAAGGGGACATCCGTCGACTGCGGTAGCAGTTTTCTCCCCGTACATTATTCCAAAAGTCGTAATCGAAGACATCGCGGACAGTTCAGGCTTTGGTCCCATGACTATTATGTTTCAAGCCGCCAGACCCACTCCCCGTTGACCATGGTGGCCAATGGGTGGGTGGAGAGAAGGTCTTGCACAGGGAAGGAGAAGGGGTCTTCTTCTAAGACGATCAGGTCTGCCCAGTATCCGGGGGTGAGTCGGCCGACTCGATCTTCCCTTCCAGCGGCGTAGGCAGCACCTGTTGTATAGGCTTCCAGCGCTTCCTCCAGGGATATCCGCTGCTCCGGCCTCCAACCCTGGGGGGCCGGTTCTCCGGAATGCGTTTGACGGGTGACTGCTGCGTGAACTCCCAAGAAGGGATCGGGGGATTCTACCGGGGCGTCTGATCCAAAAGCAAGGGGGGTGAGGTGATCCAACAAGGTCCGCCAGGCGTATGCATATTGAGTTCGGTCTCCCCAATAGCGCGTGGCGGTTTCCATGTCGGAGATGGCATGGATGGGCTGCATAGAGGCGGTGATTCCCATCCTGCTCAGCCGGTTACAATCTGCAGTATCAAGCACCTGTACATGTTCTATCCGGTGCCGGAGATGGGGGAGTTGATGTTTCTCTTCGTAGTCACGAATCCGTTCATACGCATCTAACACCTCGCGGTTGGCACGGTCCCCAATAGCGTGGATTGCCAGACTGAGCCCGTTTTGGACAGCAAGGGTGCCCTTTTGGACGATTCCCTCTTCCGTCAAAAGCAACACACCCCGACTCTCACCCCCTTCATAAGGGGTGAGCATGGCTGCGGTTTGCGGCCCCAAGGCTCCGTCTGCGAACGCTTTGATACCCCCGATTTGGAGCATGGAATTCCCGAAGCCGCTTCTTAGACCGATATCAACTGCCGCGTTCAATTTCTGGATATTTATATGTTTCGTCACCCGCAGTTTTAGGTCAGCGTTGTCCTGTAATTCTTGAAGGGCGGCGAAACTCAAATGGCGGTCGAAATCATGCGCTCCCGTCACTCCCATGCTCCACAGGGACCGTTGGGCATCCTGCAAGGCCCGGATTGTCTCTTGGAGGCTGGGCTGGGGAATATGATCCGTGACAAGAGGGATGGCGTTTTCAAACAATAACCCTGTCAGCTTTCCTTTCCGATCCCGGGAAAGGCGCCCGCCTTGAGGATCAGGTGTATCCTTAGTAACATGCGCTGAGGTGAGGGCTGCGGAGTTGACCCAGGCTGCATGAAGCGATTTCGCGGTCAAGTAGACTGGATGATGAGGGGCGATCTCATCCAGTTCCTCCCGTGACCCATAACCCTCCTCCCACCGATTTTGATCCCAACCGTGTCCCAGAACCCAAGTTCCGGGCTCCTGTTTTTTTGCCCTGACCGCGACGCGCTGCAGGCACTCGCTTTTCGTGTCCGTTTCACAATTAACTTTCTGTAATGTCAAGGCGTATTGTTTAAGGTGGATATGTGCGTCTGTGAAACCGGGTAATACGGTTTTACCATGAAGGTTTTCATGTTTGACATCACTGTGGTTTTCATTGTCTTGTTCCTGATGGAGGAGACCTGTGATCATACCATCTTCGATGATCAGGCCCCAGGCTTTGGGGCGCGTTGGGTCATGGGTGTAAATGTTCCCGTTGCTGAGGATGTGGGTAGTCATATCTGATTTTTCATTCGTTTCTCCCCCTGTTTGATATCAATCTTCCATGAAAAGGTCCAGGAGGGAGTTGAGTTCCTCTTCAGAGTAGAAATGGATCGTGATCGTCCCATTCCCGGATTTGTTTTGTTTCAAGCGGACCTTCGTCCCCAGGATGGACTGCAGCTGGTCTTGGATATCCTGGATCTCAGGTGACTGGGTTTCTTGTTTTCGCTTTCTTTCTTTTTTCTTTCCCTGTAACCTCTTGACGAGGGATTCAGTTTGTCTGACATTCAGATCCTTGGTGAGGACCGTTTGCAGCGCAGCTGCCTGCGATTTGGTGTTTTGCAGGGAAAGTAAGGCACGAGCGTGTCCGGTGCTTATCTGGCCATTTCTCAAGGCTTGTTGGACGATATCCGGCAGATCAAGGAGTCGCAGGGTGTTGGTGACAGTGGTTCTGCTTTTCCCAACCCGCTGTCCGATTTCTTGATGGGATAATTCGAAACCCCGGGATAATTTCTGATAGGCGGAAGCCGTTTCAAGGGGGTTCAAATCAGCTCGCTGTACGTTCTCAATTAACGCTACAATTAGTTGGTCTCGGTTTGAGGCTTCCCGCAAAATAGCAGGGACGGTTTCCAGGCCGGCCATTTTTGCGGCTTTTAGACGCCTTTCCCCGGCGATCAAACTGAATTCTTTCTCCCCACTTTGTCGTTTGAGCAGTACCAGGGGCTGGATGATGCCGTGTTCTTGAATGGATTCGGCCAATTCCCGCAATTCATCGTGATTGAAGCCCCGTCGTGGTTGGTGGGGGTTTGAGTTGATGGCCTCAACGGGAATTTCCATGACGCCGGATTGCTCTACGAATTCGTCTTCAGGAGATTTGGAAGGGATCAGGGCTTCGAGCCCTTTACCCAATCCAGGACGTTTTTTAGCCATAACTTGCTAGTCTTCCCTGTAATGAATGGTTTGTTTTAAGTCTGTTTCATGAACGTGTGTATTATACCTCAGGAACGCGCAATCCGTCTCCTAACATGATTTCCTTGGCAAGGTCTTGATAAGCCTTGGCGCCTTTTGAGGATGTGGCGTAAAGGGAGATAGGAAGCCCGTAAGAGGGTGCTTCTGCAAGCCGAACACTTCGGGGGATCACGGAGTCAAAAACTTGTTCGGGAAAATGTTTCTTGATTTCTTTGACCACATCGCTGGCCAGATTCGTTCTGCCATCGAACATGGTTAATATCACACCCCGGATCTCCAGATCTGGGGCTAAGGCCCGTTTTACCCGGTCGATAGTCGAGGTTAATTGGCCTAATCCTTCCATGGCCAGATACTCACATTGGACAGGGATGAGGATACCATCTTTAGCAGAAACAATCCCGTTTAATGTCAATAGTCCGAGGGAAGGGGGGCAGTCGATCAGGATGTAGTCATAGTCTTCGTGTAAGGGAACCAGAGTCCGTTTAAGAAGGCTCTCGCGGCCGACTTCATTGACCAACTCTACTTCTGCGCCTGCTAAATCGGGTGAAGCAGGAAGGATGGAGAGCTTCAGCCGAGGGTTGTGAAGTATATATTGCCGTATGCTGGTATCTTCCAAAATAGCTTCATAGGTCCCCCCCTTGATGTCATGTTTATCTATACCCAGAGAGGAGGTGGCGTTGGCCTGGGGGTCTACATCCACTAATAACACCCGTTGACCGTAGTACGCCAGGTAAGCCCCGAGATTGATTGTGGTTGTTGTTTTACCCACGCCCCCTTTCTGATTAGCGATCGTATAAATTCTTCCCATGATTACAAAACCTTTTGAAGAGATTGAATTTCCGTCCTGCTCGGTACGCCCTCTAAGCCCGAACGTTTCACTGATGCAGCCGCTAATTTGGTGGCGAAATGGGCCGCTTCCAGCAACGCTCCTTGTTTGACATAGTGAACGAAAAAGGCACAGGCAAAAATGTCCCCAGCTCCAGTGGGATCAAGTTCTTTTTTGGGGGAGGTGGGGATATGATGGACTTGTCCTTGGATATGGATGTCAGCACCTTCTTTCCCTCGGGTCGCGATAAGAAGTGGACATTCACGAGCGTACCGGAAAACCCAGTCCCCTTTGCCTCCAACATCCTCAAGGCTCAAGATGACAGCAGAATCGGGGGGACAAGTTTGAAGAGAAAAATCCAACGGCGAGGGGGAAACTTTTCCGTTTTGATCCCATTGGCGTAGCCAACCCTGAAGAGAGATACCCAGAAACGAATCAGGGAATTTACGGATCATTTCTTGATGAATCTCCTTGGCCACAGGGGCGAGATGGACGATGGGTGCTCTCCGCCAGGAAGGAGGTATGTCTTGGTAGCTGAGAGGGGGAGCGATTTGAGAGAGGTGTTGAACGCGTTTGTTAGCCGTGTAATGGTTTTCAAAGGTCGTGGTTAGATGATGGGTAGATTTTCGGATCCGTACCCCCTCTAATCTGGAAAGTGAAATCTCATCGCTGGCAGCTGTTACTAATCCAACCTCTAATCCCATTCGATGAGCGAGTAATGATGCGTAAGCTGCTGTTCCTCCTAAGTGGCTCCCCTGTGGCGTAATGTCCTGAGTGACGTGACCCAGGACAAGGTAATCAATGACATCATTCTCTGCCAATCTGTTCATGTTTGCATTATACCTGAAACGACCTTCCCTTTCGAGGTTGGGGGGGACGGTCTGCGGGGGTGATGTATAGAAGTGGGCACCTTTTCAAAATATCGGTGGGACATTAAGAGTGGGTACCTGCTTTCACCTTTTAATATTAAATGAAAACACGGGTAGGGATCCCTACCCGTGTTTGATAGGCTGCTTATTTGATTACTGTTTAGGATAAACGACCACCTTTCGATTTGGGTCTTCTCCGGTGCTTTCCGTGTAGACATCGGGATGATCTCTCAATTCAAGATGGGCAAACCGCCGCTCGTTGGGGGGCATGGGCTCTAAGGCTTGACGCTGTTGGGTTTGAGCGACTTGCTGAGCGATCCGTTGGGCTAATTGGCGGACCTGGTTTTCTCTTCTTTTCCGGTATCTTTCCACGTCTATGGTCAGAGGAATCCCGCGCTCTAATTCTTTGCCCATGATCAAGCGTGTTACATATTGCAAAGCGTTCAGGGTTTTTCCTCGTTTGCCAATCAGCATACTGAGATCTTTCCCAGTGATATCGATTTTGATGGGTCGATAGGGTAAGTTGTCGCTTTTCTCTCCCAATTCGCCTGAGACATTGGCGGAGATGTTCATTTTTTCAAGAAGTTCGTTGACGACCTGTTTAGCTAAAGCGAGGACAGCAGCTTCATTTGATTCTTCGTCCAGAGGTTGTTCTTTTGCTTTTGATTTTTCAAGTTGTCTCTCAGGTGTATTTAATGAAATCCGGACCCGGGCTTGCCGGGAACCAATACCTAATACCCCCTGGCTTCCCTCGTCCAGCACTTCTACTTCAACAGCTTCTCGGGATAAACCCAATTCGTTCAAACCTTTTTGGATGGCTTCATCCACAGATTGGGCGATGACTTCCAGTGTGGCGCGACTATTATCCATAACACCTCTTCGCTGGTTATCTTGGGATAGGAGATTGTCGTTAAGATGATGAAAAGTTTGGGATCAGATTTTTAAAATCTGCCTGTCCTAGGATCACGTATTGAGCGATCGTAGTTAAGTTCGTGGCGATGAAGTACAGGGCTAAGCCAGAAGCAAAGGTCAGGGCGAGGTAGCCCATGAAAAAGGGCATATACAGACTCATCGCTTTGCTCATCTGTGCTCCCTGACCGCCATCATCCCCGGGGGCGCTGGTAGATACCATTTTCGTTTGAATGTAAGATGTGATCACGACCAGGATGGCCAAAATGGGCACACTAAGTCCAAACATCTGCAATCTTTCCGGCTCACTTAATTCCATCCACAGGAATTGGCTGTTGATGGGGATGAGTTGAGCGCCGTCGTTGATATGTTTGGAGAGGTTCACCAGCTGGATGGGGGTAACCGCCAAGGTGCGGATGATGGCTTGATAAAGGCCGATGATGATCGGAAATTGGAGAAGAAGCGGCAAACATGACCCAAAGGGGCTGATGCCCATCTCCTGGTAAACTTCCATCTGTTTTTGGGCCAGTTTCTCTTTATCATCCTTGTATTTTTTCTGGATGTCCTGCCACTTTTTTGATTTTTGGAGATCCTGCATCGCTTTGCTGCTCTTAACCTGACGAGCAGTTAAGGGGTACATAAGCAGGCGAACCAAGATGGTAAAGAGGATGATGGCCAAGCCAAAATTCTGGCCGACCAGGTTGTAAATGTACAATAAAATGTTGATCATGAAGGTGATAAATGCATCCCACATAGTTTATTCCATTTTGTAGTGACTAATGTTTTTCTAAACGTTCCAAAACCCAGATGAGTTACTCAGAAGGGGAGAAATCCCATCGCTTGACCCCGTCCTCACTATAAGCGATCAAGAGGCTTTCATTGTCGGTGGGGGCGACGAGGATAAGGTCTCCAGCGCGAACCGGGCTGGTGTACAGCTTGCCTTCTAAGGTTTGATTCCTCTGGATGGTTCCATCCTTGCTTGTAAGAATGAAGGAGCCTTCATCTGTGCCGAAGTAGATCTTCTCTTTGGTGATAAGTGGGGCAGAAACGATCCTTCCCCCCGGCTGGATCTGCCACTCCAACTCCCCGGTTTCCTGATTCAGGGCATAAAATGTGCCGGATAAATCACTGGCATAGACTTGATCTCCATCAGGGGCTGGGCTGGCCCAGGCCCAATCTTTTGTTTCAAAACGCCACAGCACGTCATGATCAGCAGGGTCAATTGCTAAGATTTCGTTGGCGAATGTGCTCACAAAGACGGTATTATTTTCGGATAGAGTTGGTTTGCTGACAATGGGTCCGCCTAAATCTTCCGTCTGCCAACGCAGAGACCCATCATCAATATTGATCACGTAGAGATGATGGTCCATGGAAGCCAGGTAAATGCAGCCGCAGTCTTCCGATGTGTTGGGAAGAGCCCAGATCTGCTCTTGGGTCTCAAATGGGGGCCAAAGCTGGTTTCCCTGGAAGTCCAACGCGTACAGGCTATGGTCTGCGGAGCCCGTGAAAATCCCTTGCGAAGTTACAAGGGAGCCGGAGATGAAGCGGTCTTCCGCTTCTGTGTATGACCAGTTTTCGTTTCCACTGTCCGGATCCAGGCTGTAAATATTACTGTTATAGCTGGTGACGATAAGTTGTCCATCGTCGGTCAGCCCTGGTGCCCCAAAGAACGTGACATCGTTATCAGCTTCAGGGGGGTATTTCCAGCGCAATGTGCCGTTTTTCAAGTTCACCGCGTACACATGCCGGCCTGCAGCTAAATACGCTGTGTCTTGATCTGTGGTCAGACCAGGCCAGCCAGATGCAGTGAGCCTCCTTCCGCTGCACGCGCTGGCGGTGATGGATAGGGTAAGTATGGCGAGAATGAGGATCAAATATTTTTTCATATGAATAGTTTCTTTTTCAATAGTTGTCAAGGAACGGGATCATGGCCGCCTGATGTGAAAGGATTGCAACGCAACACTCGCCAGATAGCCAGCAGGCTGCCGCGCAGAACTCCATATTTGTAAATGGCCCGATAACTGTAATGTGAGCAGGTAGGGTAGAAACGGCATGTGTTCCCTGGTATGGCGGGGGAAATGATCTTTTGATACAGACGAATAAGTGTTAACAACGGGATACGGGGTAAGGTCTGGAAAGAGACTTCAAGCCCTTCCAAGGGATACTGGTTTTCTGGGGGGTGGATATGTTCGTTTGTTACCCTTGTCTCAGTTTTCATCTGCATGATGTAGCAAATTTGCTTTCTCGAAAAGAGATTCTAACGCTTTTTTGGTTTTTTGACAATTCGCAGAGGCTAATGGCTTCCGGGCCACGATGACGATATCCCATCCATCCTTGATTTGGGGGAATAAATCTTGGAGCGCTGCCCGTATTAAACGTTTGGCGCGATTTCTCTTGACGGCTTTGCCGACTGACTTCCCTGCGGAAACCGCAAAGAGCGTCCCCTTCTGATCCTTTTCTAAGAAATATAAAACAAGAAGCGGGTGGGCAATTGAGGAACCATAGCGCCGCACCCGCTGGATATCGATGGAGCTTGTAAGTCGAAAATTACGTTTCACTCGATATATTCTTGACTTGCCGCAGAGCTAAGCCTTCCAGTTCGTTTTCTTCACGTGATTGTTTGCCTTGTGGGCAAGTTTATGGCGGCCTTTCTCTCTCCGGCGTTTAAGCACCTTCCGGCCACCTTTTGTTTTCATGCGAGCCCTAAATCCGTGTTTGCGTGCCCTGCGTCGTTTTTTCGGTTGATATGTTCTCTTTGGCATTCTAATCGCCTCCTTCTTGCAACCTGCTCAACTACAGCTTGACATTATACCGTGGGAGATGCTTTTGGTCAAATTCATTTATGGCTGATCTTGTCTCATAGTACATGTGTTTGGGAAGCAGGTTTGGGAGCATTCTCCTGTTAACTTTTACGGTGTTATGGAATGATTTTTTAGGACACGCCCGATTTGCCATTGGGTCTCCAAGGCGGATACCTGTTCGTTGTGTTACTGAAAAGATCATATAATATATTGAGACATTTTTCAAAAAAGGTTTGTGTTTCTGTGATCATATGGCCACGAACCATTCCATACGGGAATGTCAAGATTTGGTGGTTTCCTGCTAGGAACTCAGGGGGTGTCTTTCTGAGGGTGCCCATCCAAAGATAGAGAGGTCAGAAAAAGGACAGGAGTGGTATGAATTTAACAGATGATATTCTCAACACGCTAACGGACCGTGAGGTAAAAAAAGTACGTATTGGTCTGCGCTGGACCGCGGTGGTTGCTGAGAAGGGTGGCGGTGAGCAGTGCGGCTTGGCGACCTCACTCCCCACGGAACATACTCACGATGGATCATCAGCGATCCCGGAAGCGGGAAAATTGGAGACGTTCTCGGGACTTGAAATGGCTGGCTGGATTAAATCTGAGATCCCTATCAGGCGGAGTCTGGGTTGTGCCGCTATCAACGCTCTGATTGACCACCAACCTCAGAGGTGGGTGGAAAAGAACGCTTCGGAAGCGATCATCCGGCGGGGGAAAGGGAAGAGAGTGGTCCTCATCGGTCATTTCCCGTTCGTGAGTCGTGTTCAAGAAGAAGTAGAAGATTTTTATGTCCTGGATTTGGACCCCAAAGGGGTTGATCTGCCGGCCAAGGCAGCCCCTGATATCATTCCGGAGGCGGACGTGGTGGCAATTACTGGGATGACATTTGTCAACGGGACATTAAATGAACTCTTAGAGTTGTGCAAATCTGATGCTTATGTGATCATTTTGGGTCCGACTACTCCCTTGAGCCCGGTGATGCATGATTATGGGGTCGATTTGTTGGCTGGCTCAGTGGTTGAAGACATACTAGCTGTCTTTAAGGTTCTCAGTCAGGGTGGAAATTTTTCTCAAATCCATCACGCTGGGGTCCGCTTGGTCCTTCAGTCTTCAATCCGATAAGAATAATCTTCAGCTGTTCTCCATCAGGGAAAAGGACATACCGCATTACAGGAGGAAAATGTGGCGATTGATACCAATGAATATCTACCCATAGGGAGGATATTAAGCCCTTTTACAAAAGCGACAGGCATGCCTATTCAACCCAGCGCTGCGAAAGGTGTGCAAGGGAGGGTCGAGATTCAAACCCGATTCCAATCCGGCTTAAATGACTTAAATGGATTCTCCCATTTAATTCTGATCTATCATTTTGATCGTGTGGAGGAGTATAAATTGACGGTAACACCCTTTTTGGATGACCAGGAGAGGGGGGTATTCGCTACCAGGGCCCCCTTACGGCCCAATCCCATAGGATTATCTGTAGTGAAACTCCTAACAATCCAGGGGAACGTACTAGAAATTGAAAACGTGGATGTGCTCGACCAAACGCCCCTTCTCGACCTGAAACCTTATGTCCCATATTTTGACCGGCCCGAGGGGGTGAAGGCGGGGTGGATTGAACGGGTGAAAGGTGACATTAAAAATAAGCGGAGCGATGAACGGTTTTCCTGACATGTTTTATGACTTGCTGGGTGACCCCAGCCAGCGAAATGCGATGCCTCCGATGAGCAGTGGAAACCAGAATGTCACCCCCCGGTAGGCAAGGATGATGACCAGGGCATCATTGCCCGGAACATACATAGAACGGAGCGCTAACGTGAGCAGCCCTTCGACCACACCTACACCCGATGGGGTAGGGGAAACGATGCGGAACAAATATGCCAGGCTGGTCCCGGCGACCAGGGTGCCGATGGAGATAGGGACCTGGAACGCCTTGAAGATCAGAAAGAAGATCAGGAAAAGAATGCTTTTATGGGATAAGGATAAAAGAAGCGGGTAAATGAGATCAGTGGGCGTGCGCCGTAACTCAGCGATCCCTTCCACTGCATCGTGAGCAAAATTCCGGGCGTTCTGCACAGAGAAGCGATCTTTTTTTGAGAAAAGGTGAAAGAAGCGGTTTCCCGTTTTTGCTAACCAGGCTAGGGCTTCAGAAAGAGCCTCCTCAGATTTGAAGCCGAGGTAAAGCAAGAAACTCATTCCCCCGCAGATAAGTAATAAAATGGCAGAGGCGATAACCTCTGTTAAGTTTAGATTATTCCGCCGGAACAGGACGATCAAGCCCAATCCCAGGAGAAAAAAGAAACCTAAATAATCATAAATCACGTATAGGACACCAGCGACCATCGTCCGGGCCCCTGATTTCCCTTTTTGGTGGGCATCTGTGATGAATATGGACATGCCTCCGATCCCCGCGGAGGGAGCAACCGTGTTGATAAAGTTGGCTGCAGCGGATAAGATCCCCAGGCGGGTTAATTTTTCGTCTATGCCGACTGCATGAAAGATTCTTTTATAGGAACCAGCTTTAGTTCCAAACCAGGCAAAGACCAATATGAAGCTGAGGAGAAGGTAACGCCAATCTCCCCTCTGTAGGGTGTTCCAGACCCTTTCTACTTCTGAGAAATGACCAGCGATGAAAACGATCCCGAACAATATAGCTATGGCAATGATGAATTTTCGCATGGGGAGATTATAGCATCAAACATTTCCAGGAGCGTTCTTCTTTCTTTCAAACCTTTTTTGCTGGGAAGTTGGGGGATAAAAGATGGGAGCCTTATTGGTTTTTCGGGGTTATCCTGACATCATTGAAAGGATTATGAAAGAATTTTATTATATTTCTAACCTGTTGGGTCCTGAAATCAGCTTGAGGATGGGGGATGAAGGTGCGCTTTGTCCTCATTCAAAAATAAGGTCAAAACGTTTGCCCAGCAAGAAAAAAGAAGGAGGAGGATTGGGGGACAAAATTTCATCCAATATGATTTCTAATGAATCTGCTCACTAATCAGCCCCAGGTTGTTCTCCGAGGATGACCTCAATTTCTACTGTTTCTTGTTCCCTTATCACAGACAAATTGACTTTCTCACCCGGGGAATGGTCATACAGCGCGTTGATAAATGGGTTGTTTTCGTTGAGTTCCCGGTCACCAAATTGAACGATGATGTCACCTTCCTGTAGTCCTGCTTCCTCAGCAGGGGTGTTTTCAGCCACGCCAGATATGTAAGCACCCCATTCCACAGGAAGGCTGTAGGCGTCAGCGATCCCCGGCGTGATCCATTCCCACCTGATACCCAGATATGGGCGTGCAAAGTATCCTTGCTGGATGATTTGCTCCGAGACGACTTTAGCTCTGTTGGAAGGGATGGCAAATCCTAAACCTTCTGCCACTATGGAGACGCCCTCGCGGACGATAAGGGTATTGATGCCGATAACCTCTCCCTTCAAGTTAAATAAAGGGCCCCCTGAATTTCCTTGATTGATGGCAGCGTCCGTCTGGATCAAGCCTTCCATCTGATAGTTTGCATTCACCCGCAGATCGCGGTCTGTAGCGCTGACCACGCCCACAGTGACCGTGTTCTGGAATTTTCCCAGGGGTGACCCGATGGCGATTACCGTTTCTCCAGGGGAGAGCATCTCAGAGTTGCCAAACTTGATCGGGAAGCATGCTTCCTCTCTATCGATTTTCAAAACTGCTAAATCATCGAACGCGTCTGTGCCTACGATTTCTGCGGGGAATCTGTTTCCGCCAGCAAGGATGACCTCGACTTCTTTGGCGTTTTCCACAACATGATTGTTTGTGATGATATACCCATCTGGTGAGATAATCACCCCGCTTCCACTTGCCTCTTGATCGGGAGCCTGTCCAAAGATGCTAACTTCTCCTGGGATGTTCACCACGACAGTGACCACCGCAGGGGAGGTCTTTTCTACGACATCTGTGATCGTGGTGGAATAATCCGATGCTGGGATTTGGGTAGGAGCTGGTGTTGATGTAGGTGGCAATGTAGGGAGGGGTGTCTCAGTGGATAGCGGCTGCGCTGTTTTCTGACCCTCCAACCTTGTATGGGTCAGGAAACTTCCAGTTACCCCTCCAATTACTGCAGAGGTTATGCTCATAAGCAGTAATCCTATGATCCAAACGGACTTTTTCATGTCCATCTCTTCCTTCAGGGCGCTATCGAATCCCCTTATTCCGGTTATCGCCGCCTTCTGCCTCCGGAACCAGAGACAAGGGAAATCCAGTATAAAAGCTGCATCACAGCGGTGAATAGGGAAGCCACATAGGTCAGAGCAGCGGCATTGAGAACTTTGTTTACACCTTCTTTTTCCTTTTCACCTTGGATAAGGCCGGATTGGTTAAGCAGTTTCTTTGCCCTGGCTGAGGCGTTAATTTCTACAGGTAGGGTAGCGAGAGCGAAGACCGCGCCCCCAGAGAACGCGAACACACCCAACCATGCCAGTCCTGTAAGGTTTATTAATAAACCCACCATAATCAGAATCCAGCCCAGGGTGGATCCTATGTTCACAGCGGGAACCAGCATGGATCTGAATTGTAAAGGCAGGTATCCTTCTTTGTCCTGCATGGCATGGCCCAGTTCGTGGGCAGCGATCGCTAAAGATGCGACAGATTGGCCTTGGGAAACATCCCGGGAAAGTTTGAGTACCTTTTTCCTAGGGTCATAGTGATCGTTGAGTTCACCCTGTACGCTTTGGATCTGGACGTCGTGCAGACCACCTGATGACTTCAACCGTTTGGCAGCTTCCGCGCCGTTGATCCGGGAACGGGCCGGTACCTGGCCCCACTTGCGATAGGTAGATTTCACATACCACTGTGCCAGGAACATGACCAGGAAAGCGGGTGCCATGTAAAGTAAATATTGGGGATTAAGATAAAACATAGTAACCTTACTTGCTCTTATTCTTCTAAGAGGTCATTCATGACCTCGATTGCTTTATCCAGTTGGGGATCTTCTTCATTCTGTATGTCTTCTTCTGTCAATTCCACCTCAAATTTTGGCGTGAGGCCTTCTTCGTGGATCTGGCGTTTTTCAGGTGTCAACCAGCGGGCGATCGTGACTCGGACTGCGCCTTGGTCGTTGTTGAGCTCAATCCAATTTTGGACGGATCCTTTTCCAAAAGTGGTCGTTCCTACCAGCATTCCCCGATCAAGATCCTGAATGGCACCGGCAACGATCTCAGAAGCGGAAGCTGAACCCTCATTGACTAACACCACCAGGGGGATATCAGTCGCCAAACCCCCTCTTTTGGCCCGGTATGTTTTCATGTCTTCCTTTTCCCCGTAATCCTCATAAAGGATGACGCCTTCACTGATGAATTCCGAGGCAACAGACACAGCGGTTTGTAAATACCCACCGCCGTTATTCCTGAGATCAAAGATCAATCCATCCGGGTCCTGTGAAAGCAGGTCTTGTAATGAATCCCTTAAATCGGTGCGTGTATCCTGTCCGAATGTAATCAACTGCAGATAGGCGATATTTTCACCTTCAAGCATCCTATATTCCACACTGGGGATGGTGATTTTTTCTCGGGTGACAGTCACATCAAAAGGCTCAGGTTCTCCTTCCCTTTCTATGGTCAGCACCACATCCGTCCCCTCGGGTCCCAAAATCTCTTTTATGACCAGGTTTCCGTCTATGCCCGTCATGTCTTCACCGTTTACTTTGATGACTTTGTCACCGGGTTCCAACCCCGCTTCTTTTGCAGGCGAGTTAGGCATGGGGCTGATGATTTTGAGGTATTTTCCTGTCGGATCAACCCAGGCGCCGATCCCTTCGTACTCACCACTCATCGGTATATTGGCCTGCTCATATTGAAAGGGGTCCATGTAAGTGGTGTGAGGGTCATCCAAGGAATCCAACATGCCAGAAATAGCTCCCCTCATCAGGGATGCTTCATTTACTGGCTGGTCTACATATTGTTCATGGATGATTTCCCAGGTCTGCCAGAAGGGTTCAAATAATTCTTCTCTGCTGGTTGAATCTTCCTCTGTTGATGTGGTGGTTTGGCTGGGAAGTGAGATTTGAGATCCAGGAGACCTATCTTCGATAATGGTTTCAGGTAAGATGCTTTCCGGAGTAAAAACATTTCCGATAATCAGTCCTGTTGAAAAGCTGCCTGCAATTAAAATTAAGCCAGCGATAATTCCCAGCAAAATGCGTGTTTTTCTGTTCATTGCTTGCTCCATTTTCGTGTGGGATTCAATATCTAAAATAGCACAATGAGGTTAACACGAAGTAAGAAGTTTGTCAAAAGTATGTATATTTTAGGGTGGTCTATGAGGGTTGGTCTGCTGCGGGTACGACTAAGCGGGTATGGAACCAGATCTGAACAGATTCACTGCTGATCGATGGATGTGGAAGGAAAAGAGGAGTGAAGTTTGCCTTTCAATCCTCTCCTTTCCATAACATAGGCAGCTTGTGAGGCAAATCAAGCAGGGAGTGGATGTGTACATCAGCTGGGTGATCATCCAGATTATTTTCGTTGACTATCACTGTGAAAAAGCCAAGTTCGTTGGCGGGGAGCAGATTTTGAGATAAATCATCAAAGAGGACGCATTTTGAAGGGGTTTGGATCTTGGCGAGAGCGAGCGCTTTTCGGTAAGCCCTGGGATGAGGTTTCGTCTCAAAATCCAGGGCGTAGACGTCCACGATGCCTTGGAATACATGCTCTAAGTTAAGTATATTCAGGACGCGTTTTGCGTGCTCACGATCGGAATTTGTGAAAACCCATAATGCCTGAGGTAAACTTGTCAAAATCTCTTTCAGGGCGGGAGAATAGCTGATAAATTCCTCTAATGGGATGTCATGAACATATTTAAGGTACCCTTCAGGATCCACATGGTGATGGCGCATTAACCCATCTAGTGTGGTTCCATATTGCTGATAATAATCCTCGCGCAGGCTGCTCGCTTCTTGCTTTGTCAGCCCCAAATTTTCCATCATGAATTCATGAATCCGGTCCTTGATCTTAAACCACAGCCCACTTGAAGCTGGGTAAAGCGTGGCGTCCAGGTCGAAGAAGAGGGTGGTAAATGTCATGACTGCATTATACATGATGGTGGATCCGATCATGGCTTAGTCGAGCAGGAACTCGTTTTCCCGATCTTGATTGATTCCACCCTGGTTCCTCCTCCGGTATAATATGCTCATGGCGATCAAGATTTTATCTGATGAAGTGGCCTCGCAAATCGCAGCAGGAGAGGTGGTAGAAAGGCCTGCCTCCGTGGTCAAAGAGTTGATTGAAAACGCCCTTGATGCTGGAGCCAGAGAGATTGAGATCCGAGTCAGGGGGGCGGGGAAAGGGCTGATTGAGGTCTCGGACAATGGAGCGGGCATCTCAAGCGAGGATTTATCTCTGACGGTGGTGCGGCATGCAACCAGCAAACTGAGAACAGCGGATGATTTGTTCAAAGTCTCAACACTGGGCTTCCGGGGTGAGGCTTTGTCTTCCATTGGTTCCGTTTCCCAAATGAGAATTACATCTCGCAGAAAAGAAGATGAGGTGGGATGTGCCCTCCAGGTGGAGGGTGGAGAGGTTGGTGAAGTGCAGCCTATAGGATGTCCCTCAGGCACGGTAGTCCGGGTGGAAAACCTATTCTATAATGTCCCGGCACGTCTAAAATTTCTTAAGACGGATCGCACGGAACGTCGCCACATTGACAGGGTGGTGACGAATTACGCTCTTGCATATCCTGAAGTCCGATTCCAGTTGCGGCATGGCAGTCAGACGACGATGCAGACCAGCGGAGCTGGTGACCTGCGGGAAGTGTTGGCTGTCATCTATGGAGTGGATACAGCAAAACAAATGATCGCTGTGGTCGCTGAAGAAGATGGAATGGGGATTGAAGGGTTCATCAGTCCGCCGGACAAGACGCGTTCCAACCGCAGGGAAATGAAATTTTTTGTAAACAAGAGGCCGGTGAAAGATATCGCTCTCAACAAAGCCCTCACGCAAGGCTATCACACCATGTTGATGAAAGGGCGGTTCCCAATCGCTGTCTTATTCTTGGATGTGAACCCAGAGAGGGTCGATGTCAATGTCCATCCTGCCAAAGCGGAAGTCAAGTTTCAAAACAAGGGGGAAATCTTCAAAGGGGTCAGTAAAGCGGTTCGGCGCGCACTGCTGGCAAATACTCCTGTTCCAGAAGTGGGAAAGCCCTGGGCTCGTAATTTGTGGGGGGGGAGAGGTGCTGAGCGAAGAGAGGTTGACCAAGCCATTAACACTGTCTGGCGGATGGCAGCTGAGGTTGATAAGGCAGATGTCGCAGGTTCAGGAAATGGCCCCGATCAAGGGGCTGCTTCTCTGAAAACGCCCATCCTCCGGTTGATCGGCCAGGTAGCCGCGACATATCTGATTGCGGAGGGACCGGATGGCCTTTATTTGATCGATCAACATGCCGCTCACGAGAGGGTTTTATTTGAAAAATTTCTCAAGGAAAGAGGTGATACTGTCTACTCTCAAAGGCTTCTGAATTCGGTACAGGTGGAATTTCCTCCAGCGACCTCTGATTTATTGGAGGAAAAGCTTTCACTGCTCAATGGTCTGGGTTTCAAGGTTGAAGCGTTCGGTCTCCATACCTTTGTCATTAGAGCCATTCCATCCCTCTTAGGCGATGTCTCCCCGGCTGAAGCGCTGCGGTCTGTGGTCCAGGAGTTGGAGGTTGATGAAAGTCCTCTGGCAGAAAAAATAGAACAAAAAATCATTGCTCGGGTGTGCAAGAGGGCAGCTGTGAAAGCGGGGCAGGTGTTGTCTTCCACAGAGCAAAAAGCTTTGTTGCGGGATTTAGAAGCCTGTGAGTCACCCCGAACATGTCCACATGGACGTCCGACAATGATCCACCTCCCAGTGGATTTATTGGAAAGGAGATTTGGGCGGAAAGGGTCCTTATAGGTTGCTAATCCTGCTGGCGTTCCATCAGATGAAAAAACAGGTTGATGGCCTGTGTGTAAGTCGCTTTTGGATGCTATCTCTCATCTTGCCCCAGGAATACATCGGGTAAATCATGGCATTCCCCACATCCTACATGCGGTTCTTCTATAATCCGGTTCGTTTTCTTGCAGTAGGCTTCGATTTTTACCCGAGGTTTGAGGATGAAAAGGGGGCGATGGACAGTGGGTTTAAGCTTCATGTGTTCGCAGGCATTGGCTTGCAGGATTCCCGGGACGGGGCACGTGAAACATAATTGCGGGTTCCATTCTTGGGGCGGGTTCGCAGATTTTAATAGACGGCATTCTTCGTGGTTCCTGCCGCGATGATAATCTCCATAAAAGTAACGGCATTCCTGACCAGCTGGTGTTTTCATGTTCCATGTCCAGTGTTAATCTTCACCCTCCCTGGGCTGCCATTCAAAACCTTCCCCCTTCTGCTGTATGGTTCCCAGACCGGGGTGCGCTAGGTGATAAAAAAGGGTGAGGTGATTTTCTTCTGCGGCGAAAGTTAACATTTCTCTTCGTGTCTGAGCTGCTTTCTTCCCATCTGTATCAAATCGGGGAGACCACTCAGGATGTGTGAATTGTACTCTGGTGTGCAGCGTATCGCTGAGGTCGAGGAGAGTCTGGCCTTCACTTTCAAACAACAGCCCAATGTGCCCGGGAGTGTGCCCCGGGGCGGGGAAGGACCAGATGCCAGGCAGCAGTTCTTTTTTCCCTTTGAAAAAGGTAGTTTGTTCCTGGATGGGGTGAAGTTTTGAGTGCAGGGTCTGAGCATACTCTTGATTTGCTTTTTCCACTACTCCTTCCTCACCCATCCAATGCTCCCACTCCGAATCGTGCATCAAGTAATCAGCGTTTGGAAACGCCAAATCGCCTTCAGCATTGGCCAGTCCTCCAATGTGGTCCCCGTGACAGTGGGTGATGATCACCGTGTCGACCGCAGAAGGTTCTGAGATCACTTTCAGGTGGTCCATAAGCTGTCCGCTCTTGCCATCTTCCCGCGGTCCTATACCCGTATCCACAAGAATATTGTGATCTCTTGTTTGTACGAAAAGGCAGTTCATGGACCAATTCAAAGGCTGCTGGTTTGCGTATTCTTTTCTAAGAGCCTTGAGAAAAGCGGGGCGGGGGGCGTCAGGGAATAGATCCGCGACGCTTTGGAAATCACGTTTACTCACCCCATCTGCGATTGTGGTGAACAGGAATGATCCCATTTTGAATGAAAACGTGTTTGAGGTCATGTTTTCAACCTCCAAAAGATGTGATCATGGTGGCTGTTTATTGTCAGACCCGGGTCACATACTCTCCGCTGCGAGTGTCCACGCGGATGATGTCGCCCTCTTCAACAAAATTGGGAACATCCACTTCTAATCCCCCCTCTGTTGTCACGCTTTTGGTCACAGAGGTCGCGGTGTTTCCACGGACGGATGGGTCAGCCCGGACGACTTTTTGATCGACGGTTGTGGGCAGTTCAATATCCAAGGGTTCTCCCTGGTAGAAGGTCAATTTCACTTCCATATCTTCTTGAAGGAATTTCGTCGCGTCACCCAACGCTTCGCCTCTCAGTGCTGGCTGCTCATAAGTTTCTGTGTCCATGAAGTGGTACGTATCCCCATCCCTATATAAAAACTTCGCGTTCCGGTATGTCAATCGAATGTCCTGGACAGAATCCCCGGAGTTAAATTTTTTCTTCAATCTGACGCCGCTGCGCAGGTCCCTGACTTCTACCCGGATGGTCGCTTTCCCCCGTCCAGGTTTGTGATGGGAGTATTCGAGCACTTTATAGATATTCCCATCAAGTTTGAAGGTAGTCCCTTTTCTGAGTTCATTTACATCAATCATGTTCTTACCTTTTAATTTTTTCATTGGATTAGGATGGCTTTGTGATTATAGTCTAGGGGCAATGAGGTGGCAAGGGAAGGTGATCAGGCCAGAGTTGAGCCATTCAGGGTTGAAAAGGATCCAGATTATATGCCTGATGGATTCCTTTCGTCGGCTCATACTCTTCTCACAATTGTTGGAGGATGTGGCGGTTTTTCTAAAAAGACAGTGTATAATAATCCCCAGAAATCAGGCTTGGAGTGAACTAAAATTTGGTGTTTAGGGATAGGGCACATATCCAATAAAAAGAACCGAGATCCTGAAATGTGTGATCCGGATGTGTTTTTCAGAGAGGCAGGGATGAAACTGCTCCCCACCTATGGTAAACTATCCTAAGCGCAGAGAAGGGACAGTTACATATGCCAGAAAAGAAAAAAATACTTTGTATTGAAGACGAACCGGAAACCACAAACCTCGTGAAATTAATCCTGGCCCGGGAAGGATATGAAGTCTTGGGCGCGAATGGTGGTGAAGAGGGCTTGAAAATGGTTCAAGCAGAAACACCTGACCTGATCCTGTTAGATCTAATGATGCCAGACATGGATGGATGGCAGGTCTACCAGCACTTAAAAGAGGATGAGGAGACAAGAGACATCCCTGTGATAGTAGTCACTGCTAAGGTGCAGAGCATAGATAAGGTTTTAGGTTTGCAGGTCGCAAAGGTCGATGATTACATAACCAAACCCTTTCGCCCGGAAGAGTTGTCTGAACGCGTGAAGTATGTCTTATCTCAGGTTTCAGACTGAGGGGAATTCCTGACCTACTTTTATTCTCTTTCTGATTTATGAAAGAAGTTTTAATTAAGAAATCCCAGGCACCGGTTTCTCCCCCAATTCGAGCCAGGTATTGTCAGTCTTTTCTCTGCCGCTTACGAGGATTAACTTTTCGTAAGCATCTTGATCGTGAGGAAGGCTTATTATTGGTTTTCAACCGGGAAAGTCGCCTTGACACGGCGATCCATATGCTGGGTGTGAATATGAATTTAGCTGTGTTTTGGCTGAATCGCGAACAAAAAATCGTTGATCGCCGCTTGGCCCGGAAATGGTACCCCTTTTATATACCGAAAGCACCAGCATGTTATGTGTTGGAGTTAGCATCAGATAGGCTTGGTGATTTTATTGTTGGAGAGACGTTACAATTTGAAGAAATATCTTCTCGTTAGTCTTACTATTCTCTTTATGCTGGGGGTAATTCAACCTGTTCAGGCGCAGGAGGATGTCCCTGCTCAACCTGTATACATCATAAAATCTGGGGATACGCTGTGGAATATCGCCCGGCGGTTCCATGTTTCTTATCAAGACCTACTTGAAGTAAACGATCTCACTGAAGAAAGCCCGATCCACCCCGGAGAGAAGCTGGCCATTCCAGGGTTAGGAGATATAACGGGGGTGTTGACCACGAAGACGGTTCCTCTGGGTGAATCCTTGCATAGCTTAAGCAAGCGCTATCAAATCAGCACAGAGACGTTGATCAAATTAAATCGCCTGACCTCTCCCCTCGAGTTATATGAAGGGGTTTCGGTTGTTTTACTGGCCGACGAAGAGGGGACATTATCTGAATGGAAAGGGGCCCGAAAATCTCTCTCAGCCGGACAGTCTTTATTAGAGGCAGCTGTGGAAGAGCAGGCCAATCCCTGGGAGGTGGTCACCAAGAATGACCTGGCAGGGACGTGGGATCTGATTCCTGGACAGGTTATTCGCGTTCCCGGGGGAGAAGACCCCGGCCCAGGAGGGTATCCCGGTGCAATTGAAGATGTGGCATATGAGCCCGACAGACTCGCGCAGGGCGATACAGTTGTATTCCGGATCACGGCCCCGTCTGGAACGCAGCTGGAGGGCCGTTTGGGTGACCACCAGCTGCACTTTTTCTCCATGGAAGACGGATATGTGGCACTGCAAGGCATCTATGCCAGGGCGGAAACGGGACTGACACCCCTTTCCCTGCACGGGCAGCTAGAAGATAATACACCTTTTTCCCATCGTCAGCTGGTTAGGGTCAGGGATGGAGGGTTTGGATACATGTCCCTTGGTGGATTACCACCAGAAACCGTTTCGGTTGAACTGACTCAAAAGGAACACGACAAATTAGCTGAGTACGCTTCCCGGTTGGAGAATCAAAAAAGTTGGCGCGGCACTTTTACCGTCCCGGTACCAGAGATTTATAACAATCAAGGGTCTCCATACAGCGAATATGGCACTCGGAGATCATTTAATGGTAGCGGATATCATTACTATCATTCCGGGTATGACTTTGCTGCAAAGGTAGGTACAGATATTTATGCTGCTGCACCTGGCAAAGTGGTTTACACTGGGCAGGATTCTCTGATATACGGCGGGGTGACCATGATCAACCATGGTTGGGGAGTGTTCACCGTCTACGCTCACCAATCAGATCTCTTGGTCGCTGAGGGTCAACACGTCAAGGCGGGGGAATTGATCGGCAGAGTAGGAAATACAGGCCGCTCCACAGGTCCCCATTTGCATTGGGAAGTATGGGTGGGGGGCGTACCGGTAAATCCTGTGGACTGGCTGGAAAGCCGATATCCGTGAGCACATTTGAGGAATGTATCTGAATCACAAAAGGAAAGATTTCACCGGGCCGGTTGTCTTGTTGGTTGTGTGGAGTATAATATACAGGCTGAACGGCAATACTTTTCTATACCTTTTCATTGAATCAATGTATTTGAGGCAGAACTATGGCTACATCATTACTCTCCCTGCGTGAAGATTATTGGGAGGAATTTGAACTTGAGGAAGAGGATATCGATTTCCTCTATGAGCACTTGCTGGAGCATGAAACTCCGCTGACGACGGAAGAGATGACCCCCATCCTTGTTGAGCAGCGTATTGAGCGTGAAGAAGAACGCCTGGAAAAACAGCGTCTGGATGGGAGGGAAATTTACTTTCCCAAAGAGGAATATGATCTGGGGCAAGGTTTGGTTTTCCCCGCATTAGATTGGCAGAAAGGGGAAGTGGTAGGGACCCGGAAGGGGAGCAATCCGACGATTGGAGAATTTGATGTCATTCAAGTCCAATTTGAAGATGGGGAGGAGCTTGATTTCGCAGCAGGCATTGATGATCATCCCCTGAATGAACCACCGGAAGCTTCCCAATCCGACTCTTTGAAAAAAGAAGCTGTCCTGAAAGAGCAAGGATCTCTGCTTGAAGACCGAGTGGAAAAAGGACTCATTGACAAAGAAGAATTTGTCCAGATAGCAGGAAGGTGGTTTCCAAAAGCGTTATTGGTGGATGTCAATATTGGGCATTTGAATTTGGCAGAAGCCGTATTGGATTTGAATGGGGGAGGACCCCTTTCTACGCAGGAAATTTTGGATGAAATTGAGCTTGAAGCGGAAGTCAACCCCAACTTGGTTGAGTTTTCTCTTGACCTGGCTTTACAGGAAGATGATCGTTTTGATGAAGTGGGCCCAGCTGGCATTGTGGCTTGGTACTTAAAAGCTATGGAGCCTGAAGGTGTGCAGAAAACTCCTTTGTACCTCCGGTACTCAGGCATTGATTACGATCGTGAAACCTTGACGGATGAGATGCTGGAACTCGAAAAATCCCTGGATGATGAGTTAAACGACCTGGATGTTGTTCCTTCCAAGGGTGAGGGAGAAGTGATGGTGAATCTCATCTTTCCTCACTGGAGAGCGGGAACCCTGCCTTTATCAGCTCGTGTCAAGCCTTTGTTTCCCACCGCATACGAGGCGCCGCGAATTCGGTTCACGCTGGTGGATGGAGTCACAGGGGAGAAGTTCCCCGGCTGGGTTGTTCGAAAGCAAAAATACGTCTATGGATTGCGGAACTGGTATAAAGAGAAGGGTCTCATCCCGGGCGGTATCGTGCATATAAAGCCCGGTCAAAATGATGGTGAAGTGATTGTCCAATCGGAAAGCTCAAGGGCGACCAAAAACTGGATGAGGACCATTCTGGTAGGTTCAGATGGAGAACTGGTATTTGCCACTTTGAAACAGATCGTGACCACGGATTACAATGAGCGGATGGCGATTGTGGTGCCTGATGTGGAACCCGTGGATGAGGTGTGGCGGGAGAATCAGGAATCTCCTCCCCCCTTTGAGCGCGTTGTGGTCGATACCGTTCGAGAATTGACAAAACTCAACCCCCAAGGCCATGTGCATGTCACAGAACTTTACGCGGCGGTGAATACTGTCAAGCGATGTCCCCCGGGACCGCTGATGTCCTTGTTAGAGACCCGGCCATGGTTCATTTATGTGGGAGATTTGCATTTTCAGTTTGACGATTCGGAAGGAAAATAACGCTTTTCGTTAGAGAGGAAGGAGTACCCGGGTGCCAAAACCCAAGCTTTCTAGCTTATTGAAACCAACCGTTGACACGCCGTACCATATTGATTTCGATTGGTGGCAGGAGCATGATCGAGCCTGGCGGGTTCACCTGCGGAGTTGTTTGTGTCCCAAGCATAAAGAAGCGTACTCGGACTTAGCTGGCGACGAGAAAGTGGATTGGATTGACCCGGAAACCGCTCAGGTGCAGGAAGTGGATGGACTACAGCATATTCTGATCTCACACTGCGCGAAAGAGGACTCGTTTATCACCAAACAAACCAGTCTGACGGAAGCGATCTTCCGTTTGTTTTTGGCGAATGGAAATCAACCCATGAGCCCTGAAGAATTGGCGGAAGAACTTGATCGCTCACCGAAAAAAATCTTAAAGACCATTTCTGGCCGAAGGGTTTATAGAGGAATACGACCCACCTAAAAAAGACGGAAAGGAGATGGTTACTCTAACTCCTCCCACGTAAGCCCCCGTAGCTCAAATGGATAGAGCACCGGACTTCTAATCCGACGGTTGCAGGTTCGAATCCTGCCGGGGGTACTCCTTTGTGTGGAGTTTTTGAGGGGTTACGGCTTATATTAACCTTGTATAAAAACCCCCTTCTCGAAATTGAGAATCCTCTTTGTGTGCTAAAATTATTTTTTGGATGGTAAAGTTACCTCCCTTTAGTATGGTGTGTGATCGATGGTAGATGTAATCTTGAAGGTGAAACCCATAAATGCAGATCGATACGTCTTTCGTTCTCTGCAAAACGCCCGATCTGCCTGGCAAATCGTTTCCGGATCGGATGCGTGGTTCCCCCCTACAGATGTCTATGAAACCGAAGATAGCCTGTTCATCCGCGTAGAAATCGCGGGAATGGGAAATGGAGAATTGTCGGTCACACTTGACGATCATTACCTGCTTGTACAGGGTACCCGTCCAAGCCCCAAAAGGGATTGTGCTTATCATCAATTAGAAATTGGTTATGGAAAATTTCGAAGTGCAGTGAAATTACACACGCCGGTTATTGTTGAAAATGCGGAAGCGGCGTATCATGACGGATTTTTAGAGTTGACAGTACCGAAGAGGAGCCCTCAACGCGTTGAGGTGAAGGAATAATTATTCATGCCAGCATCACGTTGGAACGCTGAAATTTCAGATCTTTTAGAATGGTTTGACCGGGAGGACCTTACTTTGGAAGATTTCCTCTCAGAAGCGATCATTCCCGATTTGGAGGGTCTTGGAAAGGAAGACGATTTTGATGAGTCAGGGGATCAATTTGAGAAGATCCCCCGAGAGATCCCCATTTTACCCTTACGGGGTCTGGTGGTGTACCCGGAAACAGCGGTCCCCTTAACTGTGGGGCAGCCCCGGTCCATCAAGTTGGTGGATGATGTGGTTTCCAGGGATGATCGCCTGATTGGCCTGGTGGCTTCTAAGGATCCCAGGGATGAAAAACCAGGACCTGAGGATCTGTACCGTGTGGGTACTGTGGCAAATGTACACCGTTTATTCCGGACTCCAGATGGCAACATCCGGCTCTTGGTGCAGGGGATTAAACGCATTAACATCTTGGAGATCACGGAAAAAGAGCCTTATTTAAAAGCCAAGATTGAAGTTAACTCCAGCCAGGTCGAAACTGGGATTGAGATTGACGCTCTGGTCAGACAGGTCCAGGACCAATTTAAAGAGATCACAGATATGGTCTCTTCAATTCCCCAGGAACTGGTCGATGCGGTGATGTCATTAGAAGATCCGCTTCAAATTGTGTACACCATCGCTAACTTCCAGCGGATGGATTTGGAGGATGCCCAAGAATTATTGGAGCTCGATACGATTTCTGAGAAGCTTCAAAAACTGGTCAACTTCTTGACTCGAGAGTTGGAGATGGTTCAAATTGGCCAGAAGATCCAAAAACAGGCTCAATCGGAAATCGAAAAAGTCCAGCGCGAGTACTTCCTCCGTGAGCAGATGAAAGCCATCCGTTCTGAATTAGGAGAAGGGGATAAACAGACTGCTGAAGTAGAAGAATTTCAGCGCCGGATGGACGAAGCAGCGTTGCCGGAAGAGGCAGAGAAGCAGGTAAAACGCGAGTTGGAACGCTTATCAAGCATTCCCTCGGCGTCCGCGGAATACGGTGTCATTCGCACATATTTAGATTGGATGGTCTCGCTGCCCTGGTCCGAAACTACGGAAGACAATTTGTCCATCGATCACGCTCGGAAAGTATTGGATGAAGACCATTACGGCTTAGAGGACGTTAAGGAAAGGATCCTGGAATTCCTCGCTGTGCGCAAATTACGAAAGGAGCGTGCTGATGAATTTGAAGAGGAATATGAAGATGAGATCCGCCAGGTGCGGGAGGGTGTGATCCTTTGTTTCGTTGGGCCGCCGGGGGTGGGGAAGACTTCACTCGGGCGTTCCATTGCCCGATCCATGGGTCGCAAATTCATTCGTGCTTCCCTGGGAGGGATTCGAGACGAAGCTGAAATCAGAGGTCACCGACGGACGTATATCGGGTCCATGCCTGGCCGAATCATCCAATCCTTGCGGCGGGTAGAGTCCAATAACCCCGTCTTTATGTTGGATGAGGTGGACAAACTCAGTCAGGGTTTCCGGGGAGATCCAACCTCAGCCTTGCTTGAGGTCCTTGATCCGGAGCAGAACTCAGAATTCAGAGATAATTACCTGGAGGTGGGCTATGATCTATCAAAAGTGATGTTCATTACCACAGCGAATTTGCTTGAACCCATACCTTCTCCTCTTCGTGATCGGATGGAGATCATAAAGATTTCGGGATACACCGACAAAGAAAAGATCAAGATCGCGAAAGGTTACCTCATTCCCCGTCAAAAACGGGAGAACGGGCTGCGGGAGGAGGAAGTATCCTTTACCGAGGAAGCGTTACAGACCATTATTCGCTCTTATACGAGGGAAGCAGGTGTCCGGAACCTGGAGCGCGAGATTGGGGCGATTTGCCGTAAAGTGGTGACAAAGATCGCGGAAGGGCACAGTGAAGCCATGGAGGTCACTCCCGAGTCGGTCCGAGAATTTTTGGGGCGCCGAAAGTATTACGGCGACGAAGAGATCGAAGAGCGAACCTCCGTTCCCGGTGTTGCCGCTGGATTAGCCTGGACATCCACAGGGGGTGAGGTGCTGTTTGTGGAAGCCTCGATTATGCCGGGAAAGAACAATTTCCAACTGACTGGTTCCTTGGGAGATGTCATGAAAGAATCGGCCCGGGCTGCTCTTTCTTATGTGCGGTCGAAAGCGGACCAACTGGGGTTGGATGAAAATTTCTATCAAGATCAAGATGTCCACCTCCATGTACCAGCTGGGGCTCAACCTAAAGATGGCCCATCCGCTGGTGTGACAATGGCTACCGCGTTGGTGTCTTTGGTTTCGAGGCATCCGGTTCGATCCAATGTCAGTATGACAGGGGAAATAACCTTGCGTGGCCAAGTACTGCCTGTGGGAGGCATAAAGGAGAAGGTGCTCGCAGCGTATCGAGCTGGATCAAAAACGGTGATTTTACCTAAAAGAAATCAAACTGATCTTGAGGAAATCCCTCAGGAAGTGATGGAGGCGATTGACTTCATCTTCGCAGAAACAATAGAAGATGTTTTAGAAGCGGCCTTGGGAAACGAGTATGCTTCCGGTTCACCTGTCCCTTCCGAAGGAAATTGACTTTTCTTATGTCCCAGGTATTAGTTGTCGAAGACAGAGAATCCATCTTAACCTCCTTGAAAATGCTCTTGGAATTAGAAGGTTATAAGGTCTTTACAGCGACCACAAAAAAGGGGGTTGAGGAGACGTTGGAATCACATCCGATTGATTTGGTCTTGCTGGATGTTTATTTTCAAAATGATGAGAGCGAGAAAACCAACGGATATGATATCTTGGAGATGATACACAGGACGCCCATGTGGCGCGATACCTGCGTTTTAATGACGTCGGGTGAGGATTTTAGGGAACAAGCATTACAAGCTGGAGCAGATGGCTTTTTATTAAAGCCCTATGACCCAGACACATTAATGAACTTAGTTCGATCAAAGCTTTTGGAGACTGGATAGTGAACATGTTTTCCTCTCTTGCAGCAGGAAAAACCAGGGACGTGATATTCGTTCCATTCACTTCTCCTCTTTTGATTGAAACATGTTCACCATCAGCAGCCCTATTTAAATTGGGTTCGATAAGCGTGTCATGAAGCCTAATATATTAATGACTGCTGATGTCCGACGATAACGGTCGGGTATTAAGAAGATATTTCAAATTGCGGAAATTCTGATATACGCATTAAAGAGGGGGATCTCTCTGGAATACCGGATCGTTCTAGCATAGAGAGTGAAAAGTGAGTAACAAAAAAAGTTCTGACATGACTTGGTACACAATGGATTTGCATTTACATACACCTGCGTCTGACGACTATTTACAGCCAGAGGCAAGTTATTTAGACATTTTGAAGCAGGCCGCGAAACGGGGTTTAGACATGATCGCCTTCGCGGATCACAATACTGTGGCCGGCTATAGAAGGATGAAGGAAGAGATTGATCAGCTGAACCTATTGAAAAAACTGAATCGGTTGCTGCCGGAAGAGGAGACCCGGCTGAATGAGTATCAACGTCTCTTGAAGCGCGTTTTAGTGCTCCCGGGATTTGAATTTACCGCTACTTTTGGTTTCCATATTTTAGCCATTTTTCCAGAGGATAAGCCTGTTAGAGATATAGACCATCTGCTGTTGGAGATGAACATCCCGTCTGAAAAACTGGATCAGGGATCTGTCACTGTAGGGGCCAGTGTAGATGTGTTGACGGCGTATCGTTTGATCAATGAAGCAGGCGGGATGGCGATTGCTGCCCATGCCAATTCCAATAACGGGGTGGCCATGCGGCGTTTCCCGTTTGGAGGACAAACGAAAATAGCGTATACGCAAGATCCCAATCTGGTGGCGTTAGAGGTCACAGACCTGGAAAAGCAAGGCCGGTATGCGACAGCGTCATTCTTCAGTGGGAACAAACCGGAGTACCCCCGGCGCATGCACTGCATTCAAGGATCTGATGCTCATTTGTTAGTTCAAAGCTCAGAGCATCCCAACAAACTTGGGGTAGGGGACCGGGCCACGGACGTTCGCCTGCCTGAACGTTCCTATAAAGCCCTCAGAGATTTGTTTGAGAGCAACAACTTTTCAAGAACTCGACCCCACCGATATGGTTCCCAACCCGCATATGATTTCATTCAAGATGCTCGCGGGGAAGGGGTGACGTTTGTTCAAGATTTCCATGAAAAGATGACAGTTCGCGGGGGACACCTGTATTCCATCATCGCTGATGTTTGTGCTTTCGCCAACTCCAATGGAGGCACCTTGTATATCGGTATTTCAGAGGACAGCGAAAAACCCGTAGAGGGGATCTCCAAGCCCAACCAGGCGGTTCAAAAGTTAAAAACTGCAATCAGCAAGCGGATCACCCCCGAGCTGGATTGCAAATTTGAATCCCATAAAACAAGTAATAAGAATGTGATCCAGGTCATGATCCCGCGCGGAGAAGATCCGCCTTACGCTGTGGATGATAATAAGGTCTATTTGCGAACGGAGACGGAGACAGAGATGGCGGTTAGGGACGAGATCGTGGAATTGGTTTTACAGGGGAAAAAAGAAACCAGGGAACCTTCGACTATGGTCCAGGGCACGCCCTTGCCCATTCCTGGGTCAGAAGATGTGTATCGCATGGTATCCGATGAACCGGAACCGGAAGACCCCCCGCGAACAGGGGTGGAGATTGTTTCTGTCACCCAACGGGGCGGTGAGAAGTACTACACGGTTCGCGACCTTCGGAACGGAAATGTGGTCAAAAATGTGACCTTGAAGTCCTCTCGCCGTTTATGGCATTACGCGATTTCTAAATATGCCCAAATGCCTAAGGATCCCAACCGCATGGATGTGCAATGGAATGGGGATGTCGGGCTTCTGGATCGCAACAAAAGGGGAAAATATTATAGCTATGATCTCATTCAGCGCACCCCGCAGGGATATCGATATTATTTTGGGGTTACTGACGATGGGGTGCATGGGGAATGGGAAGAACTTATCCGGTAAGGTGGTAAAACGTGTCCTTCCAAGTCGCTGTCTTGACTGTATCTGACCGCTCATTTGCTGAGGAAAGAGAAGATGTATCGGGTCCTGCTGTGGCTGAAAGGGTCTCCCTTGAAGGTTGGGAAGTGATCAGGAAGGATATTGTCCCCGATGATAGGGAAAAGATCGCTGATGTCTTTCGGGCCTGGTCAGACCAAGAAGGGGTGGATGTTATTTTGTCCACAGGTGGGACTGGATTTGCTTCCCGCGATGTCACCCCTGAAGCGACAAGGGCTGTTGTGGAGCGTAACGCTCCCGGGTTAACAGAATCGATGCGGGCGGTGAGTATGGATATTACTCCCCATGCCATGCTGTCCCGAGCCGAAGCGGGGATCAGAAAAGCCACTTTGATCATTAACCTCCCGGGCAGTCCCAAAGCTGCGGTGGAAAACCTGGAAGTTGTCTTGCCCGTTTTACCTCATGCAGTTGCTCTGCTCCGAGGGGATTCTCATGCGGAGAAAGGGCATCACGACTTGGATCAGAAATGATTCCAAAACAAGGGAATCATAGAGGGGAAGATAAGACATAAAAAAGTTCCTGCGGCGGAGAAATCGGCAGGAACTTTTTATTTTTCTCTACAATTCCTAGATCAGGAAAGCTCGTCGTCTTTAAATTTATTGGTTTTTTCTGGGTTGAACACAGGGCGGAGAATGAGCTCTCATGAAAGAGGAGATAGCCAGGTCTTCCTTGGGTTTGGGTAGCTCTGGTAAAATTGGGTTGATATGAGGAAAAGGGGTACATCGTCCATGACAACCATAAGGACTAAGGAGATCTAGTGTCAAAACCCGTGGTTCTGATCACCGGCGCTTCTTCAGGGATTGGCGCAGCGACGGCCAGACTTCTGGGCCGCCGGGGTTTTCGCCTGGCTCTGACCGCCCGGAGAATCGAGCGTTTGAAAGCATTAGTGGAGGAGATCCGTTCAGAGGGCGGAACTGCTACCTCGATTCAAGCGGATATTTCCAAGTTGCCTCAGGTAAAGGATTTGGTCCATCAGGTGGGGGAGAAGTATGGAAGAATTGATATCTTAATCAACAATGCGGGGATGGGTCGACTGAAGTGGTTAGATGAGCTTGATCCTCTTCGGGATATCAGCTACCAGATTGCGGTCAATCTCACTGGAACTATCCATGTCACCCGCCTGGTTTTACCCACCATGTTGGATCGCGGTCAAGGTCAAATTATCACAGTTTCCTCGGCTGCTGCCTGGGTTGCCCCGCCGACGTATTCTATCTACACCGCGTCAAAATTTGGTGTTAAAGGGTTTTCGGAAAGCCTGCGTAGGGAAGTTCAGAATCAAGGGATCCATGTGGGTATGATTTACCCCGGACCCGTGGCCACCGAATTCGACCAACATGCCGGTGTAAGCTGGGAGACGGAGAAAACGACTCCATCCTGGATGCTGTTGGAGGCGGAGGAGGTGGCTCAAGCGATCTATCGCCTGATAAGGACGAAGAAACGCCGGATCATTCTCCCCTGGCCGATATGGGTCGCTGTTTGGGGAAACATGCTCTTTCCCTGCTTGGGAGACTGGGTCTTCTCTAGATTTTTCAAACGGGGAGAAGGTTCCTCCATGATATGGGGGGAACACCGTTAAAAGAAAATGCCCGGGATGATACCCAGGCAAGATAAGATCACCTGTAAAGAGCCAATGATTACTCTTGCTCTTCTTGGGCTACCACTTGTTCTTCTTCTAAAATATTAATCCCGTTCCGTACTTGATTTATCACCATTTCTAAGGCAATTTCCAGGTTCGTCAGGGTTTCCGCGACATACTCGTCCGCGTCTTCTCGCGTTGCTGTGGCTTGAACTTCCGCTTCCTTTTTGATTTGTTGGGCTTTTTTCCTTGCTTCCTGAACGATGCTGTCCCTATCAACTTTTTGTTCACTTTTCTCTTGGGCAAGGTTAATCGTCCGGTTGGCTTCTTCCTTGGCCTGAGCGATAATCCGGTCTCTTTGGGATAAAATTTGTTGAGATTTTTTGACTTCTTCAGGGATAGCAACTCGCATTTGATCAATGATATCCAGCATTTTATCTTCATCCACGATGACGTTATGCGTGAATGGGATAGATCTGCTGCGGTTGAATAGCTCTTCTAGGCGGTCGACGAGATGAAGGATATCCATGATGCGTCCTCCCCATTTTTTTTGTTACCTAAGTATATCATGAATCGGGACCAATCAATCACCTCAGTCTCTGAGGGAACTTTGAGGGACGATGTTTTGATCGCTTCCAAGTTCTTTGAATCGTTTTTTGAGAGCTTTCTCCACGATCTCCGGCACAAAGGAGCTGACATCTCCATTTAAGGAGGCAACTTCTCTGACGGTGGAGCCACTGAGAAAGGTGTGGTCCTTATTGGTAATGAAAGCCACGACTTCAATATCGGGGGCCAGTCGTTCATTGGTTAGGGCCATCCTGAACTCATATTCAAAGTCCGAGAAGACCCGGAGCCCCCTGACAATCACCTGGGCGTCTATTTCATGGCAGAAGTCGACAGTCAACCCACTATATCCACTGACTTTTAGGTTTTCTGTTGAATTCAGGGATTTTTTCACAAGCTCGATTCTCTCTTGAGGGGAGAAGAGCAGCCTCTTTAGAGGTTGGTCGTAAACCGCAACGACAACTTCATCAAATAAGCGCGCAGCTCGTTTGGCTATGTCGATATGGCCATAATGAACGGGATCAAATGTTCCTGGAAATACTGCTCTTATCATGATTATCTCCGTTTGGACGATTCCTTTTTTCAAAAAGGTAATTAACTGATATCTCCCATGGTTTCCTCCGCCCAGAACTTTGCCATCGCTCTCTTCAATCGCCGGTGTTTTTCTTGGGACAGATGAGGGTCTTCTTGGAATACCTTTTCCGCAAAGCTGCGTGCTTTTTCGATCAAGGCTAGGTCTGTGATCTTTGCCATTTTTAATTCCGAATATCCGGACTGCCTGGTGCCAAGGAATTGTCCAGGACCACGCTGTTCCAAGTCGCGTTCTGCGAGTTTGAAACCATCGTTAGTTTTTGCCATGGCCTGGAGCCTTTCGTTTTCAATGCCCTTCTCGCTTCCGGGTATCAAGAGGCAGAAAGCTTTTTCCTCACCCCGTCCCACACGGCCCCGTAATTGATGGAGTTGAGCTAATCCAAAGCGGTGAGCGCCTTCTATGACCATGATGGTGGCGTTTGGGATATCCACCCCTACTTCCACAACGGATGTAGAAACCAGAATTTGAATTTCCTGCTTTCGAAAGCGCTCCATAACCTCCTCTTTTTGATGAGGGGGGAGCTGGCCGTGAAGAAGCCCGACTTGGGAATTGGGGAATACATTTTCAGATAAACGAGCGTGTTCTTCCACGGCAGCCTTCTGATTGCTTTTATCGTTTTCCTCAACAAGGGGATAGATGATGAAGGCCTGATTCCCTTCTTCCAATTGACCTCTAATCAAGGTATACGCCCTTTCCCGTTCTTGAGGATAGAGGACGTGCGTTTCAACCGGTTGTCGGCCAGGAGGCATCTCGTCAATTACAGAAATATCCAGGTCGCCATAAATGGTCAGCGCTAAGGACCTGGGTATGGGGGTGGCGGTCATGACCATGAGGTGCGGATTTTCACCTTTGTTGCGCAGTGTCCCCCGCTGCTCCACCCCGAAGCGATGCTGTTCATCGATCACCGCGAGCTGGAGATCCATGAAGTTTACAGGTTCCTCTAACAGAGCGTGGGTGCCAATGACGACTTTGATCTTCCCACTTTCCAAACCTTCTCTGATGGATATCTTCTCGTTCTCTGGGGTGGAACCGATCAGTAATCGGACCTCCTCCTCGCCCAGAGGGCTGCCTTCGGAAAGCAAAATTCTCTTCAAACTTTGAAGATGTTGTTCCGCAAGAATGCTGGTTGGAGCCATCAGAGCAGCCTGCGCGCCCTGGAAGGTGATGATGAGCATAGCCAGGGCAGCCAATACTGTTTTCCCCGATCCAACATCCCCTTGTAATAAGCGGTTCATCGGCACACCGGAGGCAAGGTCCTCCCGGATGTGTTCTAATGCTTTTTGTTGGGCCCCCGTAAGTTGGTAAGGCAGCTCTGCCAGCTGTTTACTTACCCATTCGTCTGAGACGGTGAAGATTCGGCCTTCTCTGCTTTCCCAGGCCATTTTTTGGCGTAGTACGCCCATTTGGAGCATGAAAATCTCGTCAAATGCTAAACGTTCTTTTGCGGCCTGCAGCGCTTGCTCGGAGATTGGAAAATGGATATTATTAATGGCGGTTGTGGAATCAACCACCGCCGCTTCTTTCCTCAAACCTTTTGGTAAAGGGTCACCGATCAAAGGGCTGAGGGTCTGCACCGATTTGTAGATTTTTTTCCGCAGCCACTTTTGTGAAATATCTTTGGTTAGGGGATAGACAGGCACGATCCGATTTGTATGGAGGAGATCCGCGTTGAGCGGTTCCCAATCGGGGCTATTCATGGTCAATCGACCTAGATATTGTTCGATTTCTCCGGAAAGGACCACTTGACGAGTTCGCGAAAGCTGATTGGCAATCCAGGGTTGGTTGAACCAAGTCACACGGAGGGAACCGCTTTTGTCGCTGATCACCGCTTCAACGATCTTCATTTTCCCACCTCGAACGGTGCGGGTTGAGACATCTTTTACAGATCCGATGACTGTCACATCCTCGCCGTACTGAAGCTTGTCAATGGTCTTTAGTTTCGAATAGTCATCATACCGCCGGGGGAATAAGTGAATCAGGTCGCTGATTGAGTGAACCCCCAGACGCTCCAATGCCTGAGCTCTTTTAGGGCCAATGCCTTTGATCTCCGTTACTGGTGCTTCTAGATCGATGCTCAGCTCAGCTTTTTGAGGGGATTGAGCATCAGGTTTGCCATAGGAAGGCACCTGGTCTGCGACCTTTGATGCTCTCTGATTGGGATGGACTTTTTCCTGAACCTTTTCCACTTCAGGTTGTGGAGAGAGTATACTTTCCGATTTGCGAACCGCTCCAGTCGTTTTTTGAACCCTTTGCCAGATTCCATTGAGGGCTGTTTTTCGGGATTCTTGACTGAGTTGGTGATAATCGCGCAAACGACTGCCAACCGCCTGAATAAGGCGTTCTGGAAGCCCTTCCTCACGGGCTTCCCCTTCCCAAGAGGATAAAATGTTGGCCAACCCCCCCATGACCGCTTTGTTGTCGTAACCGCGTTTTGCTTCTAGTCTAAAAAATTTCCGTAATTTTGCGATGGATTTTTTCATTGTCTTTTATTTTACCACTGCTGCGAATCCTATCCCGTTTGGACCCACGTGCGTCCCAATACTTGTCGTAACATGGACCAAGAATGGCGGATGCGGCAAAGTATGATCATAACAGGCTAAGAATTCTTTTCCTTCTTTTTCGGCGTTTGTGTGAAGCACAGCAAGATATTCTAAAGCCCCGAGTTCTTGAATTTTTTGATGTAAACGGGAAATGGCTCGCTTCCTTGTCCGAGAAATCCCTGTGTTAAAGACCTGTCCATTCTCTAATTGTATCAACAGCCTCAGGTTTAGAAGTGCGCCTAATTTGGCTTTTGCCCAAGGGATTCTTCCACTTCTCAAAATATAATTTACTGTGTCCAGCATGGCATAAACATAAATTTTTTCCCGCAGGGCTTCAAGCAGATCGATCACCTCCTTGATGGGTGAGTTATTTCGGGCTGCTTTCGCAGCTTCCAGGGCTTGGAAACCTAATCCTAGAGATATTTGTCCGGAATCGATGGTTTTTATTTGAGGGCCAAATTCTTCTGCAGCTAAACGGGCGGCGTTGATTATGCCGCTCAGTTCACTGGCCACATGTATCGAGAGGATTTCTTCATACCCTTCCGATAAGATTTTCTTGTAAAGAGCCTGAAATTCTCCAGAAGAAGGGGAAGAAGTTGTGGGCAACTGGTCAAAACAGGGCAGTTTTTGATAATATTTTTCTCGTGAAATATCCACTCCATCATGAGCCATTTGACCGTTAATGATGATCACAGCGGGGATTTGATAGATATTGTATTTCTCTCGAATATGTTGTGGGAGATCTGACGTGCTGTCAGTGACGATGGCAAGCGACAAAGTAGGATCCTTTTCAATGCGGTGAAAGGGAATGAAGGGGGTTCCGTATGAATTGCGTGTCTGTTATGGGGATATTTCTGGGGATTCCAGACACAATCAACAAGGTGATCAATTATTCTTTACTCAACAGAAAGGATGAATTGGTAATGAGGCTGTCCACCATATTGGAGTTCGATTATTTGATCGGGGTAATTTTCACGGATGAGATCTGCAATCTCAATGGCCCGTTGTTTCGAGATATTTTCCCCGTAGTACAACGTGATCAATTCAAAGGATTCAGCATCTGCTTCCTCCAGAAACCGCAGGCAGCCTTCTTCCAGGCTCTCTGTGGAGGTGATCAATTCATCATTGTAAAGGGTAATGATTTCTCCTTCGGATACATGTTGCCCGTTGATTTCCACACTCCGCACAGCGGTAGTGATTTCTCCCGTTCGGACATCTTCAATGGCTGATTTCATTTCCTCAACCACCTCATCCAATTCATGCCCGGGCATGAGCCGCAACATGGCAGACAGCCCTTCAGGCAGAGTTCGGGTTGGGACGACCACCGCGTCTTTCACCGTCATTTCAGCAGCGGATTTTGCCGCCATAAGGATATTTTTGTTGTTGGGGAGGATGATCACGGAATTTGTGGGTAAATTTTCAAAGGCAGAGAGGATTTCCTGGGTGCTGGGATTCATGGTTTGCCCGCCTTTTATGATGGCGGAAGCTCCCAGACTGGCGAAAATTCTTGAAAATCCAATGCCAGGAGATACCGTGACCACAGCAATTTCTCCAGGTTCAACTGAGGGCAGTTTTATACTTTCCTCATCTTCTTTCGCTGTCCGACCTTCGACCTGTTCCATCAGATTTTCAATTTGAACCTTTGAGACCGTGCCGAGGGACATGGTATATTCGATAGGGTCGTAGCGCTTTTCTGTGGGGACATGAATATGCATGCGGTAGAGTCCATCCCCTTCACCTACCTGAATGGATGTCCCAATTTCTTCCAGTTTGTCGTAAAATTCGCTCAATTCTAAATCTTGATCAGGACGGAAATCAACGACAACTTCATAATCCTGCCCCGGCTCTGAAGCGAGTCGGGCTTCTTCTCGGCCAATTGCTGAGAGCGACTGCACATGGACCGGCTCAACGTCCAGCGGCTCCTTATTCATGAAGCGGATCATCCCTTCATATATGTAGAAAAGCCCTTTTCCTCCGGCATCTACAACACCCGCTTCCTTTAGGACATCCAGTAATTCCGGTGTCTTTTCTACTGATTCATGAGCTGCGTCTTTGACAATTTCCAGAATGTAAAAGGGGTTATTGGTTTCATCAAGCGCATTTTGCGCAGCTTTTGCCATATCTTTACAAACGGTAAGGATCGTTCCCTCTACCGGCCTGACCACACCCTTATAAGCAGTCTCTTTGGCTTGAACCAAGCCTTTTACGAGATGTGGTGCGTCCAGAACATCAGCATTGTCAATGGCTTTAGCGAAACCGCGCCAAATCTGAGATAGGATCACTCCGGAATTTCCCCGGGCCCCCATCAAGGCGCCGTGAGCTAGCTTCTGGGCAAGTGCTCCAACCTTTGTCTCGCTAGCGGTGCTGATCTCATCGTGAGCAGCCTGCATGGTGAGTACCATGTTTGTGCCTGTATCTCCATCCGGAACGGGAAAAACGTTTAAGGCATTGACGGTTTCCTGATTTGTTCTTAACCACGTCAAGGCAGCTGACATGAGTTGTTTGAAATAAGCTCCATCGATATATTGTTGTGTATGATCCGAACTCTCATTCTGCATTAAAAAACGCTCCTGATTTACCTTGCCGTGATTTTTACTTCTGGGATCATCCGTCATTGCTGATCCTCAAACCTTGCACATGGACATTGATTTCATTTACGGGCAGCCCCAGTGATTTTTCAACTTGATATCGAACGGTGTTGGCAACACTGGCTGCGACGGATTTGATCCGTGTACCGTACTCAATGATGATGTAAATGTCGATGTTAATCAGTTTGTCCTTATACTCCACATCAATACCATGTGTAGGGTCGTGGACCAGAGCATGTGCCAAACCGTCGGCTATGTTTTTAGAAGCTAAACCGACGACACCGTAAGAGCGTTGAACTGCCTGGTAAGCGATGGATGCGATCGCTTGCGGGGTAATGTGGATTTCACCAAGGTCTGTCGTTTGA
Organism: Anaerolineales bacterium; assembly: GCA_046483045.1. Classification (GTDB taxonomy): domain Bacteria; phylum Chloroflexota; class Anaerolineae; order Anaerolineales; family UBA11858; genus B10-G9. The sequence continues at coordinate 60,901 of JAWODY010000029.1, forward strand.
TTGTTCATTCACTTTTCTCCATCTTTAGGATGTGAACTGTATCATAACTTAGTTGTATTCTACCCCCTTTCTATGGATGATAACATGACTTGGCGGGGGTGGTTCTTGATAGAAGATTCTATTTATGGTATGATGGGCGGGCTTGACAAAAGGAAAATCACGTTTGTTATAATATATTTCGTTTGAAAAAGAAAAAGTTTTGTTCTTGTGTAACTGGAAATTAGTTTTCTCATCGGTACTGTGAGGATATACGAATGGCTAAATGTGAGCATTGTGGAAAAACCACACAATTTGGACAAAATCGTCCTTGGTCGAAAAAAGCTACAAAACGTAAGTTTAAACCGAATCTGCAGAAAGTGACGGTTTACGAAGATGGAAAAAAGGTTCGGAAAACTTTATGCACTCGTTGTATTCGGACCCTGACGAAAGTGTAACCATAAAACATTCATAAGAATTCATTTTACGATCTAAATGGGTTGCAGGCTGCAGAAATGGTAACTTGTAACCTATTTATCATTTAAAATGGTTCACTGCGGCAGCACATCACGTATGCTGGCAATCCCGGCCTGGATACCTTCCGGGTGACCAAATACAGCGCTCCCCGCGACGAAGATTTCTGCGCCGGCTTCTAAGGCTTCAGGCGTGGTTTGGACATTTAATCCTCCATCCACTTCAATTTTGGCCTCCGGGTTGACTTCATCAAGGACTTTCCTGACCCAGGTTATTTTAGGCACCATTTCAGGGATAAAGGTCTGGCCTGAGTAGCCCGGATTGACAGTCATGATCAAAACCAAATCAACGAACGGCAGAACCTCTTCTATGCTTCCAGCTGGGGTCCCAGGGTTGAGCGTGATTCCTGCCTTGCATCCCAGCTCTTGGATTGATTGCAATGTCCGGTGGATGTGGGGGCAGGTCTCAATATGTACGGTTAAAACATCCGCTCCTGCCCGGGCGAAATCAGGCAGTAAATTTTCGGGTTCTTTTACCATGAGGTGTACATCCAAGGGGAGGGAAGTGGTATCCTGACAAGCTTTGACGATAAAGGGCCCCATGGTCAGATTGGGGACGAAATGTCCATCCATTACATCGATATGAATCCAATCTGCTCCACCTTGCTCGGCTTCCTTTATCTGGGCGCCAAGCCGAGAGAAGTCGGCAGATAGAATGGAGGGGGCAATCAAATAACCTTCTTTCATGATTCCACACATCCTCTTTTTTATTGCAAAGCCACATTATACTATAACATGCTGCCGGAGCTGAGCGGGAGGATTGGTTTTGTTATAGAAGCTCTCCTCAGAGGACAGAGTTGTGGTAGATGTTTGGGTCATCATCCCAGCAATCTTACGGAAAATATTTTCTGTTTTCAGCCTTTAAGGTTGAAGGTCAGGGATTGATTTGGTAATATACCCACATCCAAAAGGGGATCAAGCCTCCCACAGCGATGAGCGCTAGTAGGCCAACCAGGATGGTGATCCAATCAAGGCCTGCTTGTTCTTTTTTTGCCAGAGGCGAATAGTCCAAGTGATATGTATGAGGAGAGCGCCTGTCCTGGGTTTCCTGTTTTTTTGATTGTGTGAAGTTGATCATGATCCTGCCCAGCTGGTCAGCTGTTCGGTAGCGTTTGCTGGGTTCTTTGGAGAGCACTTTGAGGATGATCCTTTCCAGTTCTTTGGATATACGGGGGTTGAATTCCCGCGGGGAAGGGGGATCTTTATGACGGTGATCCAATGCTAACTGCTCCGGATTCGAGGGTGGAAATGGCAGTCTCCCCGTCACCATTTCGTATAGGACAACGCCCAAGCTGTATACATCTGAAGCAGGGGAGGGAGGGGCCCCAGCAGCTTGTTCAGGAGAAAAATAAGTGGGGGAACCCCAGATGGCGTTGGTGATCTCATCCAGCTTAATAGAGGCTAAGGCGCGTGCGATGCCAAAATCGGTCACTTTCAGGCGGTTATCAGGGGTGATTAACATGTTATGAGGTTTGATATCACAGTGGACAAGACCCGCGCGGTGAGCATACCCCACTCCAGCGCAGGCTTGGATAAAGAGCCTCGAGGCGTTTTCAATCGAGAGCCCGTGTTCGGTTTCCTTGATACGCTGTTTTAAATCCGTTCCAGGGACATATTCCATGACGATAAACAAGCGCTTTTGATCTAATCCAAAATCGTGAATGGTCACGATATTGGGGTGGGAGAGATTCGCAGCCGCTTTTGCCTCTTGTTTGAATCGTTCCTGGAAAGCGGGTGAACTGGAAAAATCTTCTTTGAGGAGTTTGACCGCAATCGTCCGTTCAAGCATGAGGTCAGTCGCTTGGTAAACAATGGCCATCCCTCCATGTCCCAGTTTTGTTTCCATCTGGTAGCGCTCATTTAGCACGTCTTTCATGCTTCTCATCCCTTTTCTTTGGATCTGTTTGGATTGTACCACTCCCAGATTGACGGTGATTATGTGTTACAGTAAACTTGAGAGCAGTTACCTTTGGGGTAGGAGGAACATACATTGTGCGTGGACTGATCATCTATAATCCTACAGCGGGTCTATTTCCTTCCAAGTCCATGGTTGAAAGAGCTTCCAAGGAGCTGCAGGAGCGGGGGTGGGAGATTGATATTGAACGAACAAGGGGAGCGGATCATACGACCTCATTGGCAGAAAAGGCTGTCCAGGACGGATATGGAGCGGTTTTTGTAGCGGGAGGGGATGGCTCCATTAACCAAACCGTGGCAGGATTGTTGGGGGGCGACACTGCTTTGGGTGTGCTGCCTGCGGGAACTGCCAATGTTTGGGCTCAGGAGCTCGGTCTTCCTGTTTTATCCTGGACGAACTGGGTAGCTCTGGAAAAGAGCGCAAAGATGCTTGCGGAGGGTCAAGAACGGTGGGTGGATGTCGGGATATGTCAAGGAACCCCCTTCTTGCTTTGGGCCGGGATGGGATTGGACGCTTTTGTGGTTCATCATATTGAACCGAGAACGCGTTTGGAAAAGAATATCGCATTCCCGCAGTATGCAGCAAACGCTGCTTGGTTAGCGCGGAAATGGGAGGGAATGGAACTTAAGATCGTCATTCAAGATGAGTTGATTGAAGGTACCTATTTGCTTGCAGTGGTCACCAACGTTCATCTTTACGCTGGAGGGATTGCGGAGATCAGCCCGAGCGCAAAGATCAATGACGGTCAGATGGACCTGTGGCTTTTTTCCGGAACAACACTGGCAGAGGCGCTTCGCCATATGTGGATGCTCTATTCTGGACAGCATTTTAATTCGGATCAGGTAAAACATTTCTTTTGTCAAAACGCGGAATTGTTTTCTGAAAAGCCTTTCTACCTCCAGGTTGATGGTGAACCCCTGCCAGAAAGTCAGGAGGCAAGGATCAACATTCAGCATAAGGCTTTAGAGGTGTTGGTTCCTGAAGCACTCAATCCGGAATTATTTAGTGAGGAAGCATGATCAGGGAATATATTAATCCTTGGGTCATTTTAGGCTCGGTCGTGGTGGGTTTTATTCTCTTAGCAGGCTTGTTCGTTGTTGTCGAGCGTATGCCGGCCCCTGATGGGGATTATTTTCAGGGGGACGTGGATTTAACGGTGATCCCCAAGCCCACATTAACGCCCACATCTCCCATCTTGGAAGCAGAAACACCTTCCCCTGTGCCCAACGAAGGGATCGAAGTGGGGGGATATGTGAAGGTTGATGGAACCGGGGGAGACGGGCTTCACCTCCGGGTAGAACCCTCACTGGAGGCGGACATCAATTACCTGGGCTTGGAGGATGAAGTGTTCCTTGTTCAAGATGGCCCTGTGGACCAGGATGGGTACCGATGGTGGTATTTGGAAGCCCCAGCTGAGCCGGGCAGAAATGGTTGGGCGGTGTCGAATTATCTTAAAATAGATCAACCACCACCAGAATAAAAAAGGATGGTATCTCGCCATCCTTCATCTGCTTATAGGGGGTGGGATTAATCCTTGGTCAGGTGCACCAGGTGATTCCGAAGGTTGTGTCTCACAGCGTAGGCTGCAGCTTCGGCACGGTTGCTGACGTCCAGTTTGGATAGAATGCTGCTCACGTAATTACGGACAGTGCCTTCTCCTAAATAGAGTGTTTTGGCGATTTCCCGATTTGTTTTCCCTTCTGAGACATGAATCAAGACGTGTTTTTCTTGGTCCGTGAGATCGGAAAATGCGGAGGCTTCCTCTTCCCGCGCGGCTTTCCTGACCTCTTTGAAGACGCGTTGTGTGACAGCTGGATCTAATATCGCTTCCCCCCGTCCTACTGCCTCAATTTTATCTACCAACTCATCGTTGCCCACCTGTTTCAAAACATACCCAGAGGCTCCAGCGCGAATCGAGGAGAAGAGCATTTCATCTTCTGCATAAGAAGTGAGCATGATGACACGGGTTTCAGGGTATTTTTCCGTAATCTCCTCACAAGCCTCGATGCCCGACCCACCTGGTAATCTGATATCCATGATAACGATATCAGGATTGTACTGATCTACTTTCGCAACGGCTTCTGAACCGGTCTTCGCTTCTGCAACGACTTGAAACTTCGTGTGTCGATTCAGGAGTGATTTCAAGCCCAGGCGGACCACTTCGTGATCATCTACTAATAAAATTCTGTGAATGGTCATGTTTTTCTTTTCTCCCTGCGATCTCGGGGAAAACCCGAGTGTTCAGCAGACAAGGTGTCATTTCATGTGATTTTAAATCTTTGTAAGTTTGTTCTTTGTCCCCAGGTTTGCTTAAAGTATTATATCGCAGATACGTTTGGATAAGGAAGGACTTCGGCATGAGCTGTGTACTGCACAATGCCGGTGGAAAGCACGCTGATCAGACCGCAGTCATATTCTTCGTTCGTCTTCAATGATATCTGATGAATCTTGGAAATGTATAAGTGTTTTGTATGCGTTTCCTTGGGAAGGTCGTTTAAGAATGGACCTTTGATAATATTAGGTTTTTTCGTCCTCTTCCTTTTCCTCCGTGTTGTCTCTTCGGAAATCAACGAATCGGTAACCCACCCCTCTCTCCGTGAGTATGTATTCAGGATTGGAGGGGTCTTTTTCGAGTTTTTTCCTCAAGTAATTGACATATAACCTGACGTAATGGGGTTCATCCCGGTATTCAAATCCCCAGACCTTAGTCAACAGTTGTTCATGGGTGTTCACCCAACCCGCATTTTTGACCAGGTGGTACAGCAATCTGTACTCTGTAGGGCGGAGGTTTACTTTTTCTCCTTCCACCCAAACTTCACGGCGAGAAAAGTTAATTTTCAAACGGTCATCCACCTCAACCACATCCACCTGGTCCTTTTGAAAGGTTTTCGTCCGACGGAGGACGGCCTTGATTCTGCTCACCAACTCTCGAGGACTAAAAGGTTTCACAATGTAGTCGTCAGCGCCCAATTCCAGCCCTTTCACGCGATCGTCTTCCTCCCCTTTTGCGGTGAGCATGATCACAGGGACATCACTGACTTCCCGAATTTTCTTTAACACTTCGAATCCATCGATGTCAGGCATCATGATGTCGAGTAATACCATATCTGGAAGCTGGGTTCGGACCTGTTCCAGCGCTTCATTTCCGTTATATGCGGTTACGACCTGGAAGCCGTCTTGTTCCAGATTCAACTGGATGAAGCGAACCATTCGTTTTTCATCGTCAACGACGAGGATTTTATAGTTTGTCATGTTGGCTGCCATATCTTTTACTCTCTTACAAAACTGATGATTTCTTCTTCCTCTTCTCCTGGCAGGATCTCTATAAAGTTAAGTTGGGAAACCGGCCAGTAGACGGTTACCACGTTATGTTGCAGGAAAATTAGGTCTTTCCCGTCGCGTTGGCGGGGATTGCTGACTTTTACCATCGTGTCGGTCAGCTTGGGGAGTTCTTCGACTTCTCCCAAAACGGGTTCTGTATTTTGAATGTGGAGGATGATTGATGTGGACATAGTTTTTTCCATTAGGATCGGTACTTTTCGGGGATGATCACTTTCAAGTGAAGTTTCCCTAACGTCAATATATCTTCGTGCGTAAGGGGGACCTCTGAGTTGGCAGGAATTTCATAGCCGTTCACACGGGTGCCATTTGCTGATCCGAGGTCTAAGACTTGAATCGAGTTCTTTTTAGGGTTCATTCTGATCGTGGCGTGTAATCTGGAAATACCGTTCTCAAAACCATCATATGGGTCCAGATTGACTTCCGGGGTGATGACCTGTCCCTCTATCAAACGGCCCAGGGTAAATTCATTCTCTTCGGGTAGATCCAAGTAGGTTTCGTAGTCAGGCAGGTAAAGGGCGATTTTCCCTTTGGGGATCGATTTTTCAGGGTGGGGGATGTCCATATAATTGGGGTCCCCTTCCTTGCGGGGGTACACAACTGTATCATCATCAAGATGGTGTTCCGCAAGAAGCGCTGAACCGCATTCACTGCAAAATATAGCGCCGATATATTCCTGGTTTTTACAGACTTTACAAGTGATCATGATAAGTTTTCTGGGATATTCCCGGGGAGCATCATCCTTCGGGTGCCATATTTGATTTGTTTTTTGCCATCTGGGCTGAATGTGTGATGTGATTTGATATGATCTGCTTCTTCCATGGCTGTCTTTGCCAGGCTGTCTTCCCCTTTTGACATCAGATGGGAGGCAAGGTTGATCATCCGTTTGTATGCGACGTCCGGTTTTCCTTTCTTGAGGTCTTCCTGGGCTTTTTCTTGCAGTCGATAGAGAGTCAGGCGGGAGATGGCCCGATACAGCAAATCTGGGGGAGGGGGCGGCTCATCTTTAAGAGAGCTGATGGGACGATTGAGCGCGAGAGGGATATTGAAGGATGATTTTTTCCGTTTTATATCGAGATGGGTGTCAGCAATTAAGAAGGTTTCGATATCTTCGGGAAGAGGTTTGATTAATAATTCCAATAACAACTGGTGTGGTTTATCATATTTTAAACTCCCGAGTTGAATTTGCGGTGTCGGGGAAAGGGGAGTTACCTCCGGGAGAAGGCGAAATACCGATAGCACATTAACACCAGCGGATTTATTTATATTCAACGTGATGTTCCTTGAATACGACTTTTTCAGGTTTGAAATGGTGTCTTTCAGGAAATCTTTGACCTCTTTTGGGTGTTCAATATAAAAGCTTTGCCCCCCAGCTGTTGTCGTGATTTCATCCAAGAATTCATCGTTCCATTCGTTCCCGATGCCCAATCCGCTGATACCAATATCCAATTCAGCGGCTTTCTCCGCCAGATTCAGACAGTTCCCTTCATCCCCATAAGTGTGTCCATCAGTGATTAGGATAATGTGATTTACATAGTTATGGGTGATCACCTTTCTGACTTCATGAAATCCAGCTTCCAGTCCTTGAAATATCTCCGTTCCCCCTTCTGCGATCAAACTGTTTATTTTCGCTTCTACTTGAGACACATTGCGTTCATGATAACTGGGGATGAGAACGTTTGCGCGGTCATTAAAGGTGATGATGGAAAACCTGTCCTCTTCGTTCAGATCCCTGGTGATCTCTCTGGTGGCTGCTTTTAATAGCTGCATCCGCCTCCCCTGCATGGAGGTGGAAGTGTCAAGGACGATGGCGACGTTAATGGGCAATTCGGGATTTTCTTGTTGTTTCTGCGTTGTGATGATATGCAAGAGGGCATAGATGACTTGGGGTTCATCGATTCTAAATAAAGCCGGCCTGCTGTAGGTCACAGCGGTTTTGACCCTGGAGGGCTCGGTAGGTTCTCTGCCTTCGTCATAGGCTTCTTTCAATTTAGGATCAGATAAAATCTTATAAGCTTCTTGAATATCCAAGAACAACCTTGTGGCCCCATCCCGCTTATTGACATCAGGGTGGGCCTTTTTCACAGCCTGGCGGTAAGCTTTCCTGATTTCCTTCTCGGAGGCATTAGGGGACAGGTTTAATCGGTTGTAAAAATCCGTTTTTTCAGACATTAGAGAAGCTATGTTTTCAAGTCGGGAAGGTCAACTAGGATCACAGAGATGTTATCCGGTCCTCCTGCTTGATTGGCAGCTTCAATCAGAAGGCTTACTGCTTCTTGGGGACTCGGGCTGTTGAGGATGATATCGCTTATTTTCTCTTCTTGAACGATATTCCACAGGCCATCTGAGCAGATAAGTAAATACCCCTCATCGGGTCGTTTCATGGAGATAATTTCTGGCTCAAAAGGTTCCCCCTGGCCGAGAGCCCGGTACAAAACGTTCCTTTGGGGGTGGATGGCTGCCTCTTCAGAACTAATCTGTCCCAGTTCCTGGAGGCGTTTCACAAGCGAGTGATCTCTGGTCAAGGGTTCTAAAACGCCTGTTGGATCCACAGCATATACCCGGCTGTCTCCTACATGAGCAATGGTCATTTGCTCGCCAATGATCAGCACGCTGGTTACCGTGGTCCCTCCGCCAAAAGAATTGCGGACGATTTCAGTGTTCGCTTGTTCGATGCCAGTGTGGAATACTTCTTGGAATGAGGAATTTTGCGGCTGCGGATTTAGGCTTAGCAGGGGGGTGAGGATTTCATGAAAGACATGTTCGACAATAGAGCGGATAGCCAACTCGCTGGCAATTTCCCCATTTTGGTGCCCTCCCATACCGTCAGCCACAATATAAAATCCAATAGGGAGTTCTGTTTTATTATAGGCTAACATGGTTGTCAAAGTGAAAAACGCGTCTTCGTTGTGGTCCCGTTGGATCCCAACCGATTGTCCATGCCCCACATTCAATTGGTATGGTTTTCGTTCCTCGGTTCGTGCTGCCTGTACAAGCTCTTCATCCAAAGGTGAAGTTTCACGTTCAGCTTGTTTTGGGGGCTCTTTTGTGAAGTCCTTAAGTTTATTTATGATTTTTTTAAACATGGTAGAGGGGGTCAAACGATAGGTGGAGGGCAGGGGTTAAGCGGGTAAAGCGTAAATGTTGTGGTCGGTTGATCCAACAAATAGAACATCATTTATGATCTGGGGAGACCCTGTGATAGGTCCCTTTGTGGCATATTTCCAGCGCAGACGCCCATTTTGTGCATCAAGGCTGTAGATGAATCCATCTGCATTCGTAAAGTACAGCGCGCCTTTATAGTAAACAGGTGAACTGTTGACCTGATTATCGGTTTGATAATCCCACACCTTTTTGCTGGATTTTGAATTTATACAGTACAATTTCCCATCAGTGGAACCCGCATAAACGTGATTTTCATTGGTATCAGGTGTGGAGATGGAACCGCTATCCATTCGGAATCGCCAGACAACCCACCCTGAATTTGCGTCAATGGCGTAGAGTACAGAATCGAGGGAGGTGATATAAATCATGTTGTCCTTGTGGTGAGGGGAGGCCATCACAGCCCGTTTGGCGGATGTACGCCATTTGATATTTCCGCTAAAATCGTAGCATTGGATATCTCCCCCTTCATTTCCGATGTAAATTTTGTCATTGACGACCAAGGGGCTGGATCTCACCCTAGATCCCAAATTTGTCCTCCAGGCTTCTCTCCCGGTCAGGTTGTTGAGCACATGGAGGTATTCATCATCCGATCCGATAAACAGGTGACCTTCGGCAATATAAGGGGACGAGTAAATGGCGCCTTCCGTGGACTGTTTCCAAACCATCTTGCCATTTCGCGTGGAGACGCAATAGATGTATTGGTCCGTGGAACCAAAATACACTTTCGTCTCATGAACGGCGGGTTTGGTGACCACCCCTCCCTCCGCGGCATATTTCCAGACAAATTCACCGTCTGAAGCGTTGAGCGCGTAGAGGTTGTGATCATAGGAACCGATGTAAAGGACACCGTCGTGATACGTGGGGGTGCCGCGAATTTCATCTTCTGTTTTAAACGTCCAGAGAGGGGCGTGCGTTTGGTCTTGAAAAAATTGCGTAGCCTGGGAGACCGACAGGTCCTCGGTGAGTATGCCGGTTTGTTGGGCTGCGCCGATCAAGGCCTTTTTCATGGTAGATGCGCTGTCAAAGCGATCCTGGGGATTGTACTGCAGGGCAGTATTGACGATGGTTTCCAATGATGTGGAAATTTTGGGATTGAATTCTTTGATAGGGCGCTCATCAAAGGTAAAGGGCGGTTCGGTTCTGGGGTCCTGGTTTGTGAGCAGGTGATGAAGCGTGGCTCCGAGGGCGTAAATGTCCACTTTCGTCGAGGCTTCTCCCCGATATTGTTCTGGGGGGGAGTATCCTTCTGTGCCGATCATGGTCCCTTTCGTGCCGGATTGAAAAGTTTTCGCAATCCCGAAGTCAACCAGGTTGACTCGATCGTCCTTATCGATCAGGATATTGGCTGGCTTGATATCCCTGAAAATAATGGGTTCAGGGTCATGGGTGTGAAGGTAGTCGAGCACATCGCAGACTGAAATGGCCCAGGTAATCACTTTCTCTTCTGGAAATGGCGCTCCTCGTTCCTGGAGCATTGCTTCCATATTTTTTCCGTGGATGAACTCCATCACGAGGTAAGATCGAGTCCCCAAGGTGAAGTAGTCGTAGATGGTGGGTATAGCGGGGTGGTTCACTGTGGCCAGGATGTTCGCTTCGCGTTCAAAATTGTCCACGATCGTAGACCGGATCTTAGGATCCGAGGCCTGATTGATCATCTCTTTGACCGCCACGACCTTGCTGACGGAAAACCGGAGATCTTGGGCACGATAAACTGCCCCCATCCCTCCGCGGCCTACGGTGGATAGGATTTTGTATCTTCCTTCTAATTTAGTACCGGGTTTGAGGTATTCCTTTGGTTTGGAACTTTCCTCAAGTTTTTCAGTTATCTTTCTCGTTTCCAGAGTGACATCTCCTCTGTGTTTATCTTCACATTATTATACCGCTTGTAGGCTAACGTGCAGTTTGATAAACAGCTCACTTTGCGAAAAGTGTCTTTTGCATTGGGTTTGTCTAAAAGAAAAAACCGCATCTCTCAGCTGTGGATTACCCAACAGGAATGAAAAGACTTGGTAATATTATAATGTGAAGTCTTTTGGAATGGGGATGAACTTCTATACCCATGACATTTAGATGAGATGTGCCCTTAAAAGGATGGATAGATGAATATCTTTGCTGGATATCGATCACCATATAGCTGGCGCTATGGGACTCCCGAGATGAGAAGTATTTGGGGTGAGGTTCATAAACGGAGGGTATGGAGGCGTATCTGGGTGACTCTGGCTGACGTTCAATCCGAATACAGCCTGGTGAGTGAGGGACAGGTAGAAGAATTGCGGGCGCACATGGAAGAGGTAGATGTGCAGCGGGCTTTAGAGATTGAGGATCAAATCCATCATGATTTAATGGCTGAACTGCGTGTTTTCGCCGAGCAATGCCCCCAGGCCGGGGGGATCCTTCACTTGGGCGCGACGTCGATGGATGTCAAGGATAATGCGACGGTTTTATTGACGCGCGAAGCGCTTGATCTCATTCAACAACGAACGCGGAAGGTCTTGCTTGAATTCTTAAACCTTGTTGAGCAGTACGCCCGGATGCCCACCTTGGGTTTCACGCATTTACAGCCTGCAGAACCGACGACATTGGGATACCGGTTTGCTGGATATGCCCAAGATTTGTGGATGGATGATCAAGATCTACGTCGATTACGAAAGGGGCTCCGAGGGAAAGGATTCACGGGTGCTGTGGGAACAAGTGCCTCATATATGAAATTGCTGGGAGCGGTACGCACTGGAGAATTTCAGGACCGGATTTCTGAAAAACTGGGGCTGCCTTTCTTTCCGGTGGTAAACCAGGTCTACCCAAGGCGTCAGGATTATCAGGTGCTGACAACCCTGGCCAGCATAGCAGCTACGGTTCATAAATTTGCATTCGATCTTCGTATCCTGCAGTCGCCCTCTCTGGGTGAATGGTCGGAACCTTTTGGGGAAGACCAGGTTGGTTCTTCCGCGATGCCGTTCAAACGGAACCCAATCCATGCGGAGAAAATGGATTCCATTGCCCGTTTGTTGGCCCAGTTTCCTCGGGTGGCCTGGGATAACGCCGCTTTTTCTCTCCTGGAAAGGACGCTTGATGACAGCGCCAACCGCCGTTCTGTCCTGCCTGAGGCTTTTCTGATCGCGGATGAACTCCTGACGGTCTGTGTAGAAGTCATCCGTGGTTTAGAAATTTACCGGGAAGGGATTTCCCATAATCTTGATGCATATGGTCCTTTTGCAGCCACAGAACCGCTGTTGATGGAATTGACCAAAAAAGGGGCAGATCGGCAGAAAATGCATGAATGCTTACGTCAACATGCCTTGCACGCTTGGACCGCGGTTCAAAAAGGTGAGCCCAACCCACTGGTGGATTTAATCCTGGGGGACGAGGTGCTTCGAACTTTCCTTTCCAAAGATACTCTCCGAGAGGTCATGGAGAGTGAAGGATATGTAGGTGACGCTCCCCACCGGGCCATGAACTTTGTCTCTCAAGTACGCGGCGAGTTGAGCGAAAAAAAGACGTAGCATGCCCAAACTTAAAAGTTAAAGCTCCAGGAGCGGCGAGATGTCCATCGCCCTTCTGGAGCTTTGTCGCGTTACAGTCCTTCCTGACTAGCGAAAATCTCCGGGCAGATCCGGTTTATTATCCAGGATCTCATCGATGCGTTCCAGGAGATCGGGAGAAAGTTTGTCAACGATTTCCATCGCTTTCATATTCTCCTCGACCTGAGCGGGTTTGGAAGCGCCTGTGATCACCGTGCTGACATGAGGGTTGGCCAGGCACCAGGCGAGGGCAAGTTGTGCCATCGTGCATCCCACTTCTTCCGCGAGGGGCATCATCTTTTTCACTTTTTCAATATTTTGTTGGGCGGTTTCGCTCGTGAAGCGCTCTCTCAACCAATCATACCCTTCCACATTGGCCCTGGAATCCTCTGGGATACCCTCGTTGTACTTTCCAGTCAGAAGACCGCTTGCCAGGGGGCTCCAAATCGTCGTCCCCAGGCCAATTTCTTCATAGAGGCGGTGATATTCTTTTTCGACGCGCTCCCGGTGGAACATGTTATACCGGGGCTGCTCCATGCGCGGGGGGATCAGGTGTTCTCGTCGCGCCACAGCGTAAGCCTCCATGATCTCTTGGGCGGACCACATACTTGTTCCCCAATAGAACGCTTTCCCCTGATCTATAACATGATTCATGGCCCGAACGGTCTCCTCCATGGGGGTGAACTTGTCCGGCCGGTGGGCAAATAGCAAGTCGACGTAATCGACCTGCATGCGCTCCAGGGAAGCATCCAATCCCTCGATCAGGTGCTTGCGGGACAGGCCACGGTCATTGGGGCCGTCACCGCCCCAGAAGATCTTGGTGGAGAGGACGAGGTCAGAGCGTTTCCAGCCCGCTTTTTTGATCACCTTCCCCATGATCGTTTCCGCTTTTCCACTGCTGTATACTTCTGCGGTGTCGAAAAAGTTAACACCGGCTTCATAAGCGATGCTCATCATTTCATGAGCTTCATTGACCCCTATCTGGGAGCCAAAAGTAACCCAGGAACCATAGGAGAGAGCGGAAACTTTTAAACCTGATTTACCTAGAAATCGGTATTCCATATTTTCCTCCAAATTTATGTTCTGTGTGGATTTTTAGGAATAAGTCCTTGTTGTGCTTTTTTCAACAATGAGGGGTTTGCGGCCGCTAACGTGACGAAAGGTTTGTTTTGATACTCCACGCCGGGGATAGCAGGAAATGGTTTTCCACCCTTGAGGGTGGTAATGGAACCTCCCCCTTCCTTGACCACCAGCCAAGCTCCTGCGATATCCCAAAGTTTTGGAGTGGTTTCTAAAGCGAGGATGGCGGACCCCTTGGCGACTGCGCAAATGTGGTAAGCGGCCGCACCCAGTGAGCGAGTCTTGTAAGGTATGTTCACTTGATACCGTTGGAAAGTCCTGGAACAATGTGCGAAAAAAGACTGGGACTTGTATTTCTGTGCCTCTGGAATGAAGTGCTTGACCCCGTTGAGAAGCAATCCTTCCCCCCGTTGAGCAGCGTATAATTCGTCCACGACAGGGAAGTAGACGACTGCCGTCTGTGGGTGACCATCTCTGAAACGGGCGATGGATACACCCCAATAATGTAATCCAAGGCTGAAATTTGTCGTCCCGTCCAAAGGGTCTACTACCCAGACACAAGAATGTCCACTTGGATAGGATGTATTTTGTTCTTCGCTGAGGATTCCATCTTGGGGATAACTCTCACGGATGGCTTTTCGGATCAGTTTATCGGCTTCTAAATCTGCCTGTGTCACCAGGGAGTGATCAGCTTTTAGACTGCTTTTTACCCCATTGAGCTGAAAGAAATCCTGTAGCAAGTTTCCTGTCTCATTTGCTACCTGAACTGCGAAAGAGGTAATTTCATTATTCATCATACTCAGTATACCATTCTGTCTTTATCATTCTTTAAGGTCAGTGGGAAATATGGGGTTGTGGTTATCTTTGAGAAATGCTCTTACGGATTCTTCCACCGTGTATTCCCCATTCACTACTTTCTCTTCATAGGTTTGGCTCCAGCGGTTGATGAGAGGTTGTGCTGATAATAATTCTTGATAGATGATCTTGACCATGGGACCACCCTCATCCAGGAAATGAGTCTCATGGAAATCTTTGATAGCTTGCGATCGATCATAATCAAAGCGGCAGATCTCCACTTTTACCTCATCAAGTGTGGTGTAAATTTGTGCGTAGCTCGGTTGTGGATTGCCGTCAAAAGGAAGTCCAACGGAGCCAGCGTTGATGACGTGTGTCTGTCCTATCTGGCGGGTCAGAGGTTTATGGGTATGGCCCACGCAAAAGATATCCGGCGCCGGTTGGATCATTTCACGTATTTTTTCTTGGGGGGTATGGGGGTAGATACCCGCCCGTAAACCTGCCATGGAAGCGTGTACTGCCCTTATATGTTGACCCGTGGATAAATGTTCCTCGATTTGGGCAGGTAAACTGCGGAGCGTTTGGATCTCTTCCCGAGAAAGTTTTTGATATGTCCAGTGGACAAATTGGAGGATTTCAAAGCGGGGCCCTGTTTGGGGAGCGCCTTCGGTTTCGAACTTCAGGACGTAATCCTCGTGATTTCCATAAATAAGTTTCCAATGCTTTTCCCGGCGCATTTTCACAAGATGGTGCAAGCATTCCCGGGGTCGCGGTCCCCGGTTGATGGAATCCCCGAGCACATAGACGGCATCTGGTTTCCAGCGCTGGATTCGTTCAGAAGCTGCCAGAAGGGCAGGGAAATTGGCGTGGATATCCGCGAGAAGAGCGACTTTGATCATGCTGACTCTGACTCAACGATTAAGACATAATCGTCCGTCCTTCGCTTTTGAGGGGAGACGCCGAGGATGTTGAGCAAATCATCTGCCAATTCAGACTTTTTTCCCGCATCTTCGAGGCTCCATGTTCGGCTTTTAACCTCCAGGAACGTGCCTAAATCTGGGTCATCCAGGCGGTCCACATTGATGTAAAAATCGATTCCATGGTAACTGACCTTCCACCGCAAACGGTCTTTTTCAATAAAGGTTTCTCCTGTGGGTTGGAAGTATTCTCTGTAAAAGCGGAGGCTGTGGGATGCAGGAGCGATGAAACGACTCCGGGAAAGTAGGACTTCCTGGGGAAATTTCCGTTCTCGTGTCGGGCCAATGAGCGTCAAGCGGTATCGAATATCATATACCTCGCCTCGGTCGTTGATGAATTCATCTTCGCGGTACCGCAGCCAACCCTCCTCTGAATCTTCAAATTCAAAATACGTGTCATACTCATGGTAGTGTCGGTCGTATATGATCTCCAAATCGGAATTCTTCAAAGCTTTAATGACAGCTTGTGGGTCTTCCACTTTTACCTTGGCTTGTACTTCATAACTTTCTTGTTCAACCGCCCCTCCGACCGCAATTAGCTTTGAGTAAACGGACTGCTCGCGCTTGGAAACGAAACGGTCGATTTTCCTGGCGATCTTTTGTGCTTTGGGAAGCAGCTCTTCTACATCTACTGTCAATAACTCTCGGGAGCGCATGAGCCACTTACCATTGACCATAACATCTTGGACATCCGTTGATTTCGCGGCATAGACCAATTGGGCATAAACGCCATCCGGGTCATTATGGAAGCGGGGGGAATTATGCAAGGTAGAGATATCGACAACGATCAGGTCTGCTTTCTTCCCAGCGGTTAAAGAACCGGTCTGGTGGGCAATGTGGATCGCTTCAGCTCCCTTCCTAGTTGCCATCGCGAGGGCGGTTTTAGCGGGAAGGAGCGTTGGATCCCCTGTGTTTCCTTTAGCAAGCAGCGCGGCCAAACGCATTTCTTCAAACATATCCAAGTCGTTGTTCGAAGAAACCCCATCTGTGCCGATGCCGACATTTAACCCTGCGTCCAACATGGCCGGTACAGGGGCTACGCCGGAACCTAGTTTAAGGTTTGAAGTCGGGTTGTGGGCGATACCTACATTGTGGTGATGTAAAGTGTGCATCTCGCTTTCATCTATGTGGACGCAGTGAGCAGCGATCGTTTTCGCTGAGAACAATCCTCGTTTTTCAAGATAGTGCACGACCCGCATTTCGTAGTTTTCGATGCATTCTTCCACTTCATTGCTTGTCTCTGCAATGTGGATGTGGAGAGGAACATCAGAAGAAACTGCAAGTTCTCTTGAGGAGGCTAAGATGTCCTCTGTTGATGTATAAGCAGCGTGCGGGGCGACAGCCGGGGTGATCAGAGGATGTCCCTTCCATTTCTTGATCAAGGCTTCCGCGGAATCAAGGGCTTCTTCGTACGTAGAGGCATCCGGGCCCTTGAATTTAAGGATGGTCTGGGAGCACACCCCCCGCAGACCAGCGTCGGCCGCGGATTGGGCTACTTGATCTTCAAAATAATACATATCCGCAAAGGCGGTCACCCCGGATAGGATCAATTCTGCGCAGGCAAGCGTGGTTCCCAACCTGACAAATTCCGGGGAGACAAATTCTCGCTCCACAGGCATGATGTATCCCAGCAACCAGACGTCCAACCGGAGGTCATCAGCCAAACCCCGCAGGAGGTTCATGGCCAGATGAGTATGGGTGTTGATCAGACCCGGCATGACTACCTTTCCCTGGCAGTCCACCACTGAATCAGCCTCGAATTCCTCCATCAATTTCTCGCTGGAACCCACAGCATAGATCTGGTCCCCCTGAATAGCCAAACCACCATGATCGTATTTTCTAAACGCTTCATCCATCGTGAGGACGATCGCGTTGGTGAGTAAAAGGTCGATCTTGTGTTTCATTTTTATTCCTTATTTGAATGTAAGATTTTCGGGATTACAAGACCTTGTTAATATGTGATTGTAACATCCTTTCATTCTTATTCACAAGTTGATGTTTTGTGTGTGGAGTGCGGAGAAGGGGGGGGTTGCTACATGCTGGGAAAGATTGCGTCCTAGATGTGGCCTGGGAAAGGGGGATCATGACCAAAAAATCGCACATGTATGGTAAAATAAATGTTCGATGATGAGTAAAGAAAACCGTATGCCTGAGCCCCCAAAAACGTTAAAATCAATACGAATTGGATTTGATGTCATCACACAACATATGGGCTTGATCTTGTTTCCACTCGTCTTGGATTTAATCATCTGGTTTGCCCCTCATATGCGGATTAAGGGGTTAATTGAGGGGCTGATCAAAGGGTTTTTCTCCTTTCCAACCCTGGACAACCCGGAGTTGGAAGAACTCGTAACAGCCAGCCGGGAGATGTGGACGGTTTTCGCGGAAAGGTTGAATCTGGTTGCCGCACTTCGGTCTTTTCCGGTGGGGATCTTTAGTTTGTTGAGCTCGGTACTGCCGATTTCAACCCCTCTTGGTGAGCCAATGTTTGTGGAAGTTGAAAGTCCAGGAAATGCCTTCTTATTCGTGCTCGTTTTTCTGTTTGCGGGTATGGTCTTGGGTGTAATTTATTATGCGGCAGTATGCCAAGCTGCGCTTTATGATCGTGTCCAGTGGCGCGAAGTAATCGCCCGGGGGCCGTGGTTGATCAAGCACACTATGCTGCTGAGTTTGATCTGGTTTGGTTTGTTTTTTGCTGTCTCTTTACTTGGGGGCTGCTTGATTACGGGCGCAGCTATTTTGAGCACCTTGCTTGCGCAAGGAGCCTTACTCATTTTCAGTTTCGTGTACCTGTGGATGATGTTTCCGCTTTTTTTCTCACCTCATGGCATTTTCACAGGAAAGAAAAGAGCTTGGCGTTCGGTATATGAAAGCATCCGCATGACTGGGTTATCATTTTTACAGACGGGCTTTTTCATCATTCTGGCGATATTAATAACCCAGGGATTGGATGCAGTATGGCAGGTCGCCCCTGGAGATTCATGGTTGATGTTGATCAGCGTCACCGGTCACGCTTTTGTGAGTACCGGAGTGTTGGCGGCCAGTTTTGTCTATTATCAGGACATGTCCCGATGGCTGGAGGAAATCATCGTTTGGAAGGAAAGGGAAATGCCTTTAGGAAAAGGCGAACAGGGAAATCAATCATTATAGCTTTCTTCGGTAATCGAATAAGGAATTGGAGGTTTTTGTGGTAGGAAAAGAAGACTTATCGTCATACGCAGCAAAAGATATTCAAGTGCTTGAGGGATTGGAAGCTGTTCGGCGTCGTCCGGGTATGTATGTAGGGGGGACAGATATCAAGGCCTTGCACCATCTCGTGTATGAGGTGGTTGACAATTCAATCGATGAAGCCCTTGCTGAATATTGCGATGAGATTAATATCACCATTCATCCGGATGAGAGTGTAACGGTCATGGACAACGGCCGCGGGATTCCAGTAGATATTCACCCTGAAAAAAATCGACCTGCGCTGGAGCTGGTGATGACGTTGCTCCACGCCGGAGGAAAATTCGGGGGATCCGGGTATAAAGTATCCGGCGGTCTACACGGAGTGGGTTTGTCGGCCGTCAACGCCCTTTCTGAATGGTTTGAAATTACCGTCTGGCGGGATGGTAAAGAATATTTCCAGCGCTATGAACGAGGGCTTCCAGTGCAGAAATTGGAAGTGGTAGGCGATGCGCCGGATGGAAAAATAGGAACGACGCAGACTTTTAAATATGATGAAACCATTTTTAATGAGGGAACCAGCTACAGCTTTGACACCCTTGTCCAGCGCTTTCGGGAAATGGCTTTTGTCACCCGGGGTGTGTATATAAACTTCGTTGACGAACGCACCAATCAAGAGATGAATTTCTACTTTGACGGGGGCATTACCTCGTTTGTGCGTTACTTGAATCGGAACCGCGAGAAACTGCATCCAGTCATCCATGTGGAAAAAGAGATCAATGATATCGTCGTCGACGCAGCTTTTCAATACACGGACTCCTACGCTGAATCGGTGTACGCTTTTGCGAACACGATCAACACGGTGGATGGAGGAACGCATCTCACAGGACTACGGGCAGCGGTGACCCGGACGATCAATAATTACGCCCGTAAGAAGAAATTATTGAAGGATTCGGACCCGAATTTCACCGGCAATGACACCCGCGAAGGGCTGACAGCCATTATAAGCATTAAACATCCTGACCCGCAATTCGAGAGTCAAACCAAAGTTAAGCTCATGAATGCTGAGGTGAAGTCTCTTTCTCAACAAGTGGTTGGGGAGGGGATTGAGATGTTCTTGGAAGAACATCCCTCGGCAGCAAAAGCCATCGTCAAAAAATGCTTGACATCGGCCAGGGCACGGCGGGCAGCCCGGAAAGCGCGTGATTTGGTTATCCGTAAATCAGCCTTAGAAAGCCTCACTTTACCGGGGAAATTAGCGGACTGCTCTTCCCAGGACCCGAAGGAGTCAGAGATTTACATCGTGGAGGGTGATTCCGCAGGGGGCTCAGCGAAACAAGGTCGAGATCGCCATTTTCAAGCGATCCTTCCCTTGCGTGGAAAGATCTTGAATACCGAACGTGCTCGATTGAACAGGATATTGGCCAATAAAGAAGTCAAAGCTCTGATCTCTGCCCTCGGGGTGGGGATCGGGGAAAGTTTTGATATCAAAGGCCTGCGTTATGGCCGGGTGATCATCATGACCGACGCTGATGTCGACGGAGCACATATCCGGACACTGCTCTTGACTTTTTTCTTCCGCTACATGCAGCCTCTCATTGAGGCAGGTAATCTATATATCGCCCAACCTCCCCTTTACCGTCTCACGTACAGAAATAAAGTCCATTACGTCTACACGGAGCAGGAAAAACGCGCTTTGATCAAGGAGTTGGGATTAAACGTTGATAAAGCTCCCCTCCAGCGGTATAAGGGTCTGGGTGAAATGAACCCGGAACAGTTGTGGGAAACCACCATGGATCCCGAGGACCGCACTTTACTGCAGGTGACGATTGAGGACGCTGCTGCTGCGGATCGGACCTTTGATATGCTGATGGGGAAATCTGTTCCCCCACGGCGTCGCTTTATTCAAACCCACGCCAACGAAGTGCGAAACCTCGATATCTGATGTATTTTGTGTCTTGCTTGCAGGTATAGATGGGATCCGCTATGATTGGAATTTAGGTGTAGTGCTTGCCTGCAGAAGCTATGTCTCTGGTGATACGCGCAGTCCGGGGGAATGCTGGCGTTTGACTCTTGATTTCAAAGGGCGAAGGCAGGCCCATACGTTTTTGGACAGGGTGATCTCTTCCTATGACCCTCAATCAAGGTTCTCTCCTAAAAGATCGATACCGCATTATCGAAGTCCTTGGCCAGGGGGGGAT
The DNA here is from genome assembly GCA_046483045.1 of Anaerolineales bacterium. Lineage (GTDB taxonomy): Bacteria > Chloroflexota > Anaerolineae > Anaerolineales > UBA11858 > B10-G9. Next base: position 81,565 of record JAWODY010000029.1, read on the forward strand.
GGGTTCCATCTACCGTGCGGTGGATGAGAACCTGGGGGTTGAGGTTGCCGTAAAAGAGAATCTGTTCACCATCGAAGATTATACCCGGCAGTTCAAGCGGGAAGCGGTCATCTTGGCCAGCCTGCGGCATCGAAATCTGCCTCGTGTGACAGACCACTTTTCCATTGAAGATCAAGGGCAATACTTGATTATGGATTATGTGGAGGGGGAAGACCTTCAGGAAAGGATGGAACGCTATCAGTTCATCCCTGAAGAAGAAGTGGTTGTGATCGGGGCAGCGATTTGTGACGCGCTTGCTTATATGCACTCTCACGACCCTGTGGTATTACACCGGGATATAAAACCAGGCAACGTGAGAATCACACCCCGAGAAGAAATTTACCTTGTGGATTTTGGGTTGGCGAAGATCATCCAGGGAGATAAGACGACCTCAACGGGTGCCCGGGCGATGACTATGGGGTTTTCTCCGCCCGAGCAGTATGGTGCTGCTCGAACAGATCCCAGGACAGATATTTACTCCTTGGGGGCAACCTTATATACCGCCCTGACAGGGATCACGCCTGAGGACAGCTTGGCGCGAACAATGGATCAGGCGGAGTTGACCCCTGTCCGGGAGCGGAACCCTAAAGTTTCCCGGAGAGTGGCGGATGCCATTGAGAAAGCCCTTGAGGTCCACCCCGGGAATCGCTTTCAATTGGCTGCAGAGTTTAAAAATGAATTATTGAAAGCCCAGAGTGGGCGGTTCTCATTCAACTTCAGCAGGCCCCGGAATGATGTAAAGGAAAGGGAAGGAGAGGATCAGGAGGGTTCCAGTCCTCCCCGTATCATCACAAAAGATTTAGGTGACCACGAGCAGGAAAAGTCCGCTTCCCTTTTGATGAAGAATGAAAAGGGTTCATCCTCCCCATCCCGGGCGGAAAGGTTTCGAGGTGGATGCCTTGCTTTATTTGCACTTTTAAGTCTGATCTTGATCTTGGCATTTACTGTCTTTGGCTTGTTGTATCCCTCCTTGGCGAATTATCTCATTGGTATGAACTTGTTCTAAGCTTTTCTGAGCCCTGTCCCTGGCGAGTAGGGGTAGTCAATAAACAAGGTCCCGGGGAAATGTGGGGGCATTGTCTCTCCACGAACGCGATCCTATTCTCATCAATAACTAATTGTCAGACAATTGACAACCCAGACCCTTTTTGATACACTTTCAATTGTCAGACAATCAGGTTGTTCAGGATTAACAAGTGGATGAATTAAATGGGTACTTTATTGATCAAGAACGCAGATATTTTAGTAACCATGGATAACCACCGCCGCGAAATTAAAGGCGGTGGTATTTTCATTAAAGATGGGTTCATTGAAGCGGTGGGACCCACTGACTCTTTGCCTGGTCGGGCAGAGGAGATTCTTGATCTTTCCGGGCATATCGTTCTCCCTGGGCTGGTGAACACGCATCACCATTTTTATCAAACGTTAACCAGGGTGACCCCGAATGCTCAAGATGTAAATTTGTTTCACTGGTTGAAAACACTTTATCCCATCTGGGCGCGAATGGGACCGGAGCATATCAGGGTATCCACGAAGACTGCCCTGGCTGAGTTGGCTTTATCGGGCTGCACGACAGCTTCGGATCATCTCTACTTATTTCCTAACGGCTCTCGATTGGATGACGAGATTCAAGCCGCCCAAGAGATCGGCTTGCGATTGCATGCTTCTCGGGGTTCTATGAGTCTGGGGGAGAGCAAAGGAGGGCTTCCCCCGGATAGTGTGGTGGAGGATGAAGATAAAATCCTCCGCGATTCGCAGCGAGTGATTGAAGCCTATCATGATCCAGAACCAGGCTCCTTTGTGCAAATTGTGCTGGCGCCGTGTTCACCTTTCAGCGTCACGGCTGATCTTATGAGGGAAAGCGCAGCGTTAGCCCGTGACTATGGGGTGCGTCTGCATACCCACCTGTCGGAGACAGAGGATGAAATCGATTTTTGCCTGGAGCAATTTGGCTACCGCCCCGTAGCTTATATGGAAGAGGTAGAATGGATTGGACCAGATGTCTGGTTTGCTCATTCCGTTCACGTCAATGAGCAAGAGCTGGATGTGTATGCGGAAAATCACTGCGGGGTTGCCCATTGTCCGAGTTCGAATATGCGGTTGGCTTCGGGAGCGGCCCCCATCCTGGACATGTTGCAGGCTGGGATTGATGTGGGTGTGGGGGTGGATGGTTCAGCCAGCAATGACAGTTCACATATGCTGGAAGAAGTCCGGCAGGCGATGCTTTTAGCTCGGTTGAGAGCGGGTATGTTAGGCGCTTCCCGCTCAAATGAAGCACATCTCCCGATCATGTCCGCGCGACAAGCGCTGGAGATGGGAACCCGCGGGGGGGCAGCTGTGCTGGGACGTTCTGACATCGGGTCGTTGGAAAAGGGGAAGGCCGGGGATTTTATAGCCCTGGATTTGAGCCAGGTTAGTTATGCGGGTGCGCTGCACGATCCGGTTGCAGCCCTGCCATTTTGTGCACCGCGTGGAGTCGCTTACAACGTTGTGGGTGGAAAATTTGTGGTCAAGGAAGGTGCGTTGGTCACCACAGATGTCGACCAGTTAATAGAAACCCACAACCAATTAGCGCAGCAGTTGGTCCAATGATGACGGGGTTTATTCTCAGGTCCTGGTTTTACTTCCGGGAGTGTATAGAATGCACTTAGATGACATCCGAGAACGAACGCAGAGGCTGGTAGATGTATCGATGGGAAGAACCCCCGCTGACCTGGTGATCACGGGAGGGCAGTGGGTGAACGTACAGTCGGGAGAGATATTGCCCGGAATAGATGTGGCCATTGCTGGAGAGCGAATCGCTTTTGTGGGGGAGGATGCTTCTCATACTGTGGGGGATGAAACGGAGGTCATCCGGGCGGAAGGTCGATACCTGGTCCCTGGCCTGTTGGATGCTCATATGCATATTGAATCGGGCATGGTTACCATCACAGAGTTCGTCCGGGCGGTAGCACCCCACGGGACGACGGGCATGTTTGTCGATCCTCATGAAATTGCTAATGTGTTTGGACTAAAAGGCGTCCGCCTGATGGCCGAAGAAGCGGAAAAACAGCCCATTCATGTTTGGGTGCAAGTTCCCTCTTGTGTTCCCTCTGCTCCTGGATTGGAAACGCCAGGTTCTCGCATTGGACCGGAAGACGTTAAAGAGGCCATGGCATGGGATCGGATTATTGGATTGGGAGAGATGATGAATTTTCCTGGCGTCTTCCAAAATGATCGAAAGATGCACGCTGAAATGGCTGCCACCCGGCATGTGGGGAAAGTGATAGGAGGACATTATGCTTCCCCTGATCTTGGCTTACCATTTCATGGGTATGTGGCAGGTGGTCCTGAAGATGATCATGAAGGGACGCGGAAGGTGGATGCATTGAAGCGTGTTCGACAGGGCATGAAAGCCATGCTGCGTTATGGGTCCGGCTGGTTGGATGTCGCTGCTCAGATTAAGGCAGTCACGGAGGAAGGTCTGGACTCCCGGCATTTCCTGCTTTGTACGGATGACACTCACTCTGAAACCCTGGTCAACGAAGGACACATGGATCGGGTGGTCCGGCATACCATCGATTTGGGTGTGGACCCTCTTACTGTGATCCAGATGGCGACTTTGAACACTGCGGAACATTTTAGCGTGGCGAAGGATATGGGTCAGATTGCCCCCGGACGGGTTGCGGATATCCTCCTGGTCCCGGATTTAGAGGATTTCCATGTCCAGACAGTGGTGGCCAAGGGTCATGTGATCGCGGAGAGCGGGAGCTGGGAGGTTGATTTACCCGAGGTGGAATATCCACGCTGGGCGACACACTCCGTGAATGTCAAAAGATCGCTTCAGGCTGAGGATTTCCGTTTGCGGGTCCCGGAGGGAACCGCTGGAGATGATCTGGTGGCTCATGTCATAGGCGTCATGGAAGGACAGGCACCCACCAGGCATGTACAGGTTTCCGTACAGGCCGAGGACGGCGAGGTCAAGGTGGATTTGGAACGTGATTTGGCGAAGATCGCCCTGGTGGAAAGGCACAATGCCACGGGAGATGTGCAGGTGGCGCTGGTTCAGGGGTTTGAGCTCGAAGCGGGATGTGCTGTCGCCAGCACGGTTGCCCATGATTCCCATCACATGATTGTGGTGGGCACGGATGAAGCACAGATGGCGCGCGCAGCCAATGAACTGGTTGAGGTGCAGGGGGGACAGGTCGTGATCAAAGAGGATGCTGTGATCGGAAAGGTCCCTTTGCCGATCGCTGGTTTGATGTCTGATAAACGGGCTGAACGGGTAGCTGAAGAGGCCGCCTCGGTTTTAGAAGGATTCAGGCAGTGCGGGTGCACGGTTAAAAATCCGAATATGCAGCTCAGTCTTCTGGCATTAGTTGTCATTCCCGCTTTGCGGATCTCGGATTTGGGGTTGGTTGATGCAGAGAATTTTGAACTCATTCCAGCAATTGAAGAAGTGAAATTATGAGTGCACAAGGAGTATCAGAAACCGTCAAGGAACGCTTAAGTGTGATCATAGCTGACATGGAGACCGGGGAACGGCTGCCATCGGAGCCCAAACTCGCGGATCAGCTTGACGTGTCCCGTGCAACCCTCAGGGAAGTGATGAGAACCTTTGAAACCCGAGGATTGCTGCGCAGGAAGCAGGGGGTGGGCACATTTGTGATCCACCCCACACAGGTTTTTGAGAGCGGGCTGGAGCATTTGGTCAGTCTGGAAACCTTGGCAGAGAGAATTGGGCTTCCCGTTTCCATGGGCGAATTAAATGTGGAACAAAAACCTGGGTCTGAGGAGGCAAAGGAAGCGCTTGGTTTGGATCCCGGCGCAGAAGTCACGCATGTGTCACGGGTTATCATGGCAGAGAACCGTCCGGTTGCTTATCTGATTGATATCTTACCCACGGATATCCTGTCGACAGCAGAGATTACGTTGGATTTCACGGGTTCGATTCTGGATTTATTATTAAAGAAAGATCAACCTCTTCTGGCCAGCTCCCGCACGGAAATCAACGCTGCTGGAGCGTCTTCAGAAATTGCCAGTGCGCTGGATATCCAGCGGCATGCCCCTCTCTTGGTTTTCCGTTCGGAGTTATGTTCCACGAGGGGACGGGTGGTTGATTATTCTTGCAGCTACTTTTTACCGGGTTACTTTCGTTTTCACATAGTCCGCCGCGTGGGAAATGAATTTTAACCAAGGCTATGAATTGGATAAGAAAAGTTAATTTATTTCAAGGAGTTAAGATATGAGAAGTTTTTTAGGACGTGACATATTATCGTTGAAGGATTTTGAACGCCGCGAATTTTTGCGCGTTTTCGAGGTCGCGAACGAGTTAGCACCGATAGCACACAATCGGAAGAACGTGGACCTGCTCAAAGAGAAGACGCTGGTGACGGCTTTCTATCAACCATCAACGCGCACTCGGCTGGCCCATGAGTCTGCCATGCTCCGTTTAGGTGGGAAGGTGACGGGATTCGCGGATGCCACTGTGACTAGGGCGGGAGATTTCTACCAGGAGTCCATCAAAGACACCTTCAAAATGTTGGAGCATTACGGCGATGTGATTGTCACCCGCCACTTCCAGAAGGGTGCCCCTCATGAAGCGTCCAAATGGGTCAGTGTGCCGGTCATCAATGGGGGAGATGGCTGGGGCGAACATCCCACGCAGATATTGACCGATCTCTACACTATCTTGAAGGAGAAGGGGACCATTGATGGTTTGAACTGGGTGGCTGTCGGGGATATGCGCATGCGCACCATGCACTCCCTGGGCCATGCTTTGACCCAGTTTGACTGCCCATTGAACCTGATTTCTCCTGAGGATATGTCCCTCCCCGATGAGTACAGGGAAGACTTCAAAGCGGGCAGCCTGGATTTCACCGAAGGTGATGATGTCCGTGAGGTGATCGCTGACGCGGATGTCATCCTGGTGGAACCCGTGGTGCAGCCCGATTACACCAAATCCCGCGATGAGCGGAAGGGTGAAGTACCCCAGACTCCGCCTGAATTCAAGATCACCAAGGAACTGCTGGAAACAAAGGCGAAGTCAGATGCCGTCTTGCTCCACTCCCTGCCCCGCATGGATGAGATTCCCCCTGATGTGGACCACACCCGTTGGTCGCGCTATTGGGAAGAAGGGTTCAACGGTGTGGTTATGCGTATGGCGCTTATCGCCCTGGTGTTGGGCGCAAAAGAGTAGACAGCGTAATCCGAGCGTACCAAAAGAGGGTCGGTTAGAGCCATGGACCTCATTAATGGCTCTGACCCTGGGATAGTTTGACTAGAAAGAGGAGTAGGAACCATGATTACTGATTTGAGAAATCGGGATTTGATCAGCGATCTTGATTTCAGCAGAGAAGAAGTGGAAACAGTGTTGGATGTGGCCTGGGACCTCAAGAAAAAACGGGCCCTGGGTCAGTCTCATGCCTATCTGGACAACAAGACATTGGGTATGTTGTTCTTCTTTTCCAGCACACGCACGAGATCATCTTTTGAGGCTGGTATGGCCCAATTAGGCGGGCACGCAGCTTTTATTGAGAGCCGCACCACACAGGTCTCCCACGGAGACACAGAAAAAGAACTGGGGGAGATCCTGGGGCGGTATTTTGATGGAATCGCTATCCGCCACGTGGATTGGGGGATCGGCAACAACTACCTCAACAACGTCGCTTCTGCTTCCCGTGTCCCTGTGCTTAACATGCAGGATGAGTTTTACCACCCCCATCAATGTCTGGCCGACATAATGACCATTCAGGAGAAGAAAGGCAAGGATCTGCGGGGGAAGAAGATCGTTGTCTCCTGGGCCTATGCTTCCTCCTATCTGAAGCCGATTTCTGTTCCCCAATCTTTGATCCTGCAAATGCCCCGCTTTGGACTGGATGTAACGTTAGCTCATCCTCCCGAGTTTGAGCTCATGCCTGAGATCATGGAACAGGCTCGGGAGCAGGCAGAGAAATTTGACAGCAAATTTGAAGTTGTGGATGATATGGAAGCTGGTTTTGAGGATGCGGACATTGTCTATGCAAAATCATGGGGTCCCTTGCTGACCACGCGGGACCAGGAAGAAGGTAAACGCATTCAGGATCAATACAAGGATTGGATCACGGATGCTCGGAAGATGGCGCTGGCGGATAAAGATGCTATCTATATGCATCCCCTCCCCGCGGACCGTGATGTTGAAGTCACGAGTGAAGTGATGGATGGACCTCAATCTGTTGTGTACGATCAAGCGGAAAATCGACTGCATGCCCAGAAAGCTGTTATGGCTTTGACCATGCGCTGAGAAGGAGAGAGAATGAGTGAGGAAAGAAAAGTTGCAGTTGTAGCAATTGGCGGCAACTCGTTAATAAAGGATAAAGATCACCAAACCGTAGAGGACCAGTACCAGGCGGCAAAGGAAACTGCCAAGCACCTGGTCAACATGATTGAGCAGGGGTGGGATATCGCCATCGGGCATGGAAATGGCCCGCAGGTGGGCTTTATCCTCCGCCGCTCGGAAATTGCCCACCGGGTGGAAGGCATGCATGAGCTGCCTTTAGATGTCTGCGGCTCAGACAGCCAGGGCGCTATTGGTTATGCCTTACAGCAGAATATACAGAACGAACTCAGGAAACGTGGGATTGACAAGATAGCAGCCACGGTGATCACCCAGGTTCGTGTGGATCCAAATGATCCCGCTTTTCAGGAACCATCTAAGCCCATTGGCAGTTTCATGGAGCAGGAGGAAGCCCAGCGCCGAAAGGAAGAGGATGGATGGAATGTAGTGGAAGACGCTGGGCGCGGGTGGCGTCGGGTTGTGCCCTCACCCCTTCCCCAAGAAATCATGGAGTTAGAAGCTGTGAAAGCCATGATTGAGTCGGGGACGATTACCATCACCGTGGGCGGCGGCGGTATCCCGGTCATTCGGGATGGCGACGAGGTGCGGGGGACCGCAGCTGTGATCGATAAGGATTTCGCGTCTGGCATGTTGGCCAATGAAATCAATGCGGATTTGTATCTGATCTCGACGGATGTTGAAAAGGTTGCCCTGAATTTCGGAAAACCAGATCAGGAATGGGTCGATCATATGACCGTTGCGGAGGCCAAAGCATACCTCGAAGAGGGGACGCACTTTGCGAAAGGTTCCATGGAGCCCAAGATCAAAGCCATTGTGCATTTTCTGCAGGGCGGCGGCAAAAAAGCTATTGTCACGAATCCGGAAAACATCGGCCGAGCTTTAAAGGGAGAAACCGGCACCCATATCGTTCCTTAGAATTAGTTAAAATCAATCCTATTTGGGTTGACAAGAGATGGATGAAAGCGCATAGTTTATTTATGAGTGTTTCTCGTGTATACTAAACAGAGAAAAGTGTTCGCTGGATTAGCATCGGAGGTCACCCGCATATTCAGGGATTGATCTCCCTATTAAACCTAGTTTAGTTAAAGAGGAGTGCAAGTTATGGAAAGGAAGAAAATTTGGATATTGCTGAGCCTGTTACTTGTGGCTGTGTTAGTAGCCACAGGCTGCCAGGCTGGGCCCGTTGCAGAAGAGGAAGAACTGCAGGTGGCTTATATCTATATTGGCCAACCTGGCGACCTCGGCTGGACCTATGAGCATGAGCAGGGCCGGTTGATGGTGGAAGAGGAGCTTGGGGATCAAGTGGACACCTCCACCGTTCCCGATGTACCGGAAGGACCTGATGCAGAAAAATCCATTCGCGATGTGGTCAATCAGGGTGCGGACGTGGTGTTCACGACCAGCTTTGGATACATGGATCCCACGCTCACGGTGGCCCAGGACAATCCTGAGGTCATTTTCGAGCACTGCTCAGGATACAAGACCAATGACAACATGGCGACATACTTTGGGCGCATGTACCAACCGCGTTATCTTTCGGGTTTGGTGGCCGGCAGGATGACGGAGAACAACCAGATTGGTTATGTAGCAGCTTTCCCCATTCCTGAGGTACTCCGCGGCATCAATGCCTTCACACTTGGTGTGCGGGAAGTCAACCCCGAAGCTACGGTGAATGTGGTCTGGACCAATACTTGGTACGATCCAGTGAAAGAGCGCGAAGCCGCTCAGGCGCTCCTGGATGAAGGCGTCGACATGATCGCTCAGCACCAGGACACCACAGAACCCCAGAAAGCGGCCAAGGAAGCTGGTGTTCTCAGCATAGGCTATGACTCAGACATGGCTCAGTTTGTGGGTGACACCGTGCTCACCAGCCCGGTTTGGAACTGGGGCACATACTATGTGGACACCATTCAGGAAATACTTGATGATACTTGGGAACCCCACCAGTTCTGGGGAGGCTTAGAAAGCGATGTCGTCAAGCTGGCGGATCTCAGCCCGAAAGTTCCAGATGACGTGGCACAGAAGGTTGACGAGGAACGGTCACGGATCATTGATACCGAATGGGATGTCTTCTGCGGCCCGATCAACGGCCAAGATGGCAGCGAGATGGTTTCCGAGGGTGAATGCATGACAGATGAGGAAATGCTTTCTATGGATTGGTTCGTAGAAGGTGTGGAAGGCACCCTTGAGTAGTTCAATTTAAGACTTGCGCTCTCCCTGTCCCTCAGCAAAGGAGGGGCGGGGAGGGCGTTATGGTGTATAAAGCAGGGAGAAATGGTAGAATCAGAAAATACATATGCAATCCAAATGCAGGGGGTGACCAAGCGATTTCCCGGTGTAGTTGCTAATAAAGCGGTTGATTTGTCCGTTGAAACAGGCCATGTGCATGCCTTGTTAGGTGAAAACGGGGCGGGGAAAAGCACTTTAATGAATGTTCTTACCGGTCTCTATCAACAAGATCAAGGGCAGATTTTTATTTTTGGTGAACCAGTAGACATTCAATCCCCCAAGGATGCCATTGAATTGGGAATTGGCATGGTTCACCAGCATTTCATGCTTGTGGAAAGCCTGACCGTAGCGGAAAATGTCATCCTCGGCTTATATCCCACAGGCCTGGTGATTAACAAGAGGAAAGTCAAGCAAGAGCTCCGTGATCTTGCGGACAGCTATCATTTGAATGTGGATTTGGATGCGTACATCTGGCAGCTTTCGGTGGGAGAACAGCAGCGGGTGGAAATTTTGAAGTTACTCTATCGCGGCGCAAAAATATTGATCCTTGATGAGCCGACGGCTGTCCTCACCCCTCAAGAATCGGACCAACTGATTGATATTCTCCACAAAATGGCCTCTGAAGGCAAGACCATTATCTTTATCACTCACAAGCTGCATGAGGTGATGGATTTTTCAGATCGTGTTTCCGTGTTGCGGGATGGCAAGATGATCGACACACGTGTGACCTCACAGACGACCAAGAACGAATTGGCAGAACTGATGGTTGGCAGGGAAGTTTTGTTCAACTTCCAGGAACGGGCGCACGAACGGGGAGATGTGGTCTTGAAAGTGGAAAACCTAAAGGCGCTGAGTGATAAGGGTCTCCCCGCTCTAAAGGGCGTGTCATTAGAAGTGCGAGCTGGGGAGATCGTTGCTGTGGCAGGCGTCGCAGGAAATGGCCAGCGTGAATTGGCGGAAGCCATCACCGGTTTGCGGCGTGTTCAGGATGGAAAGATCTGGATCCGGGGGATGGATATCACCAAGAAGAATCCCTGGCAGGTGATCAAGGCAGGATTGAGTTTCATCCCAGGGGACAGGATCGGACGGGGTCTGGTTCCTAATTTACCCATCTCCGACAACCTGGTCATGAAAGTGTATCGCAAACCCCCAATTTCCAATGGGCCCTTTATTGATTACCAGCGCGTGGAAAGTTTTTCAGAACGCCTAGTTGATGACTTCAACATTATCACCCCCTCTGTGAAAACCAATGCCCGCTTGCTCTCCGGAGGAAACCAGCAAAAAGTGGTTTTAGCCCGGGAAATCGATGCCAGCAGCGGCGCGTTGGTGGCCGTGAACCCTTCGCGTGGGTTGGATATCGGAGCCACGGAGGCGGTTCGGAAAACATTGCTTGAGCAACGCGATCAAGGTGCAGCCATTCTTCTCATCTCGGGAGAACTGGAAGAGGTCATACAGCTTGCAGACCGTATTTTTGTGATTTATGAAGGCGAATTTATGGGGGAGTTAGATCGGGAAGAAGCAGCGGTTGAAGAGATCGGATTGATGATGGCCGGAGAGAATAGAGCACGGCGAACTGACGAAACATTACAAGGCACCGGAGGTCAGTAAACGATGAATATTGTTCTTGAGCGCCGATTAGAAAGAGCTCGTTGGGCCGTTGTCATCGTGCCGGTCGCTTCCTTCTTATTAGCGCTTGTCTTTGGTGCCGTATTATTATTGGCCTTCGGGATTAACCCACTTCAAGCGTATCGCGTCATGATCAACGGCTCTTTAGGAGATCAATACGCCCTAACAGAAACACTGGTAAAAGCCGTCCCCTTGATATTGACCGGGCTCGCGGTAGCCATCGCCTTCCGGATGCTATTTTGGAACATCGGGGCTGAGGGTCAATTGGCCATGGGGGGTATTGGTGCCTCTTACGTTGCTTTGTTCCTGAGTAATTCCATTCCCGATCCGCTGACCATTCCTTTGATGATCCTAGTTGGCATGCTTGCGGGGGCCCTTTGGGCTCTGATTCCCGCCCTGCTGAAAGCGTACCTGGAGGTCAACGAAATCCTGACCACTTTGATGATGAATTACATTGCCATCCTTATGGTGGAATACCTTTATTTGGGCCCCTGGAGAGACCCTGAAGGGTATGGGTTTCCAGGTTCAGCACCTTTCCCAAAAGAAGCAATGCTTCCCAGGTTGTGGGGGCGTGTCCATGTGGGGATTATTTTCGCTGTCCTGGCTGCGTTCATCATCTGGCTGATCATGAGCCGTTCCCAGTGGGGGTATGAGATCCGGCTCATCGGTGAAAACCCCCGGGCAGCAAAATACGCTGGCATTAATGCCAAGAGGAATATGGTCTTGGTGATGCTTTTGTCTGGCGCGCTGTCCGGGCTGGCAGGGATGGCGGAAGTGTCCGGGATCGCCCGCCGGCTTTATCAGGGTCTGACCGTGGGATATGGATTTACCGCTATCATCGTGGCTTGGATGGCTAATCTCAATCCCTGGGGTGTGGTTTTTGTGGGCGCATTTATGGGCGCTTTGACGGTGGGTGGAGACCAGCTGCAGGTCGCGATGGGGATCCCCGCCGCTGTATCTTTGGTTCTGCAGGGGGCCATCCTCTTTTTCGTCTTGGGAGGTTGGGTATTTATCAACTACCGCATCCGAATCCTAGGATCCGGTAAACAAAAGCAAGCAGGAGAACTTAATGAATGAAGCGATGATTGTTTCCCTGTTAACGATCACGATCAGGGCCGGTGTATCTCTACTGTACGCCACGCTGGGCGAGATATTCACGGAACGGTCCGGCATTCTTAACCTGGGCGTGGAAGGGATCATGATGACGGGCGCAGCCACTGCCTTTGCGGTGGCTTTTCACAGTGACAGCGCCTTGTTAGGATTGGGCGTCGCCATGCTGGTGGGCGCTTTGATGTCTTTTATGCATGCCTTTTTAACTATTACCTTACGAGCAGATCAGGTTGTGACAGGACTGGCGCTGACATTATTCGGCACCGGCCTGGCAAGCTTTATGGGCCAACGTCTTGGACCTGGGGGAGAGACCATGGTTGGTTTGCAAGGCCCCGTCTTTCCGAGAATACCTATTCCGCTTTTGGAGAACATCCCCATCATTGGTCCCTCGATGTTCAATCAGGACGTGCTGGCTTATGCGCTGTATTTGCTGCTGCCCTTGATGTGGTTTTACCTGCGTAAGACCCAGCCTGGACTTCATTTGAGGGCTGTGGGCAATAATCCTGCCGCAGCAGACGTCTTGGGTGTCCCAGTTAAACTCTCCCGATACCTGTACACTATTTTTGGAGGTTGTTTAATGGGGCTGGCGGGTGCTCATCTCTCCATGGCCTACCTGCAGGGGTGGGCTCAAAATATCACAGGGGGACGAGGTTGGATCGCGATTGCCTTGGTTATCTTTGCCACTTGGGATCCATTGCGGGCAGCAGTTGGAGCATTGCTTTTTGGAGGAATCAACGCCCTGCAGTTCCGCCTTCAGGCTGCGGGAACGACGATTCCGTCTTCATTCCTGAATATGATGCCCTATTTCTTCACGATCCTTGTCCTCGTGCTCATCACCTGGGGAGAAGCGGTCAGGAAACGTTTGGGTGCGCCGGCCGCCCTGGGTACACCGTACATCCGGGAGGAGAAATACTGAAGATTCCTTGATTGAATGTGTCTTGGGGGGAATCCGATCTGGAGTTCTGGTCTTGATCGATGATGTACCAGCGCTGTGAAATGCAAACAGCCATGAAGCGAAGATTGATTGCTGGGAAAACCTTACACCTATGAGGTAAAGATAGGACCACAATAAATCGCTGGTTGCCCCAGAAGTCTTGCTGGCTTGACAGTCAGCGTTGAAGAGCGGAAAAAATAGCAGATGCTAGTCGAGGGACCATCCGTAGAACAGGTGATGTTATGGAAAATGAAAAAGGTCACTGTTTATGAGTAAACCCAGTCAAGAAAAGTGGTACGCAAAACTGATTGATGTAGCCCTGCCGGTTTTTGCCACCCTGGCGGCCTTGATCGTGGGAGCGGTGATGCTGCTGCTCAATGTCAATCCTATTGAAGCTTACGCCGCTCTCTGGGAGGGCGCCTTTGGCAACCAGAACGCCCTGGCTGAAACGCTGGTCAAGGCCACACCGCTGCTTTTAGTGGGCTTGGGCATCTGTGTTTTCTTCCGGGGGGATGTGATCAACATTGGTGGGGAAGGGCAGATGATCGTCGGGGCGATCATCTGCACCCAGGTGGGCCTGAAAATGGTCGACTCTCCAGGCTGGCTGGTTGTCCCCCTGACTCTCCTGGCTGGTTTCGCCGGCGGCGCTTTGTGGGGTGGCATTCCAGGTTTCCTGAAAGCTTATTTCAATGTCAATGAGATTCTCAGCACGGTCATGATGAATGACATTGCAGTACAGCTGATGAACTTTTTTCTCCGGGGGACGATGATCGATCCAGCTCAGGCCGAACTGGCATCAAAACTCCCTCCCAGGAAACCCTGGCGAAAAGTCTATCTGGCGGGAACATTCAGAAAGTAGTCGTAGCTCGGGAGCTTTCCCGGGATCCGCGGGTGATTGTCGCTTCCCAGCCCACCCGGGGTTTGGATGTGGGAGCAATGGAATACGTCCGCTCCCGACTGCTGGAAGAGTGGCTGGATGGGACGGCAATTTTATTGATTTCCGAGGATCTGGATGAAATTCTTGCCCTGGCAGATCGCATTGCTGTTATTTATGAAGGTCAGATCATGGGCATTGTCTCCCGAGAAGAAGCCACCCGGGAAAAGCTGAGTTTGCTGATGGCTGGTGTCAAAGAAGGAGTCTAACTGCATGGAGAAGTATGTCGGTTATCGATGCTCGGTCTGTGGAAAGAGGTATCAACCTGGTGAGGTTACCTACAGCTGCCCGGAGGACGACGGCATTCTGGATGTCATGCTGGATTATGAAACCCTGGCAGAAATGTCGCGGGAAGAGCTGATCTGTTTTCCTGAAGAGTCTCTCTGGCGGTATCTGGCGCTGCTGCCTGTGAAGGAGGCCATTGGGTTGGGAACACCGCTGCAGGCTGCAGGATGGACCCCGACCTATTCAACACCCCGACTGGCCAACGAGCTGGGATTGAAGCAGCTCTGGGTCAAGGATGAAAGCAGCAATCCTACAGCTTCCTTCAAGGACCGGGCCAGCGCGCTGCTGGTAGCCCGGGCCAGGGAAATCGGTGCGGAAGTGATCGTCACCGCTTCCACGGGAAATGCGGGAGCGGCCCTGGCGGGTATGGCCGCTGCGGTGGGTCATCAATCGGTGATTTTTGCTCCCAAAACGGCTCCGCCTGCCAAGATCGCCCAGCTGCAGATTTACGGCGCCCGGGTGATTCTGATCGATGATAATTACGATGCCGCCTACCAGCTCTCGCTGGAGGCCACAGAGGAATTCGGTTGGTATAACCGGAACACGGGATATAACCCTTTCACCGCGGAAGGGAAGAAAACCGCTGCCTTCGAAATTTGGGAGACGGTCATTGAGGAAAACGATTTGGACCGTTCGTTGTCTGTTTTCGTCTCTGTGGGAGACGGGAATATCATTTCCGGCCTGCACAAAGGCTTTAGGGACCTATCTGAAATAGGGATACTGGAGCGTATGCCCCGCATCTTTGGCTGCCAATCGACAGGATCAGCAGCCATTGCCAACGCCTATCAAAAAGGGACAGAAGAGATCGAGCCTGTATCCGCGGATACCCTGGCGGACAGCATTTCTGTCAATTTGCCCAGTGATGGGTTGCGGGCCTTACGGGCAGCGACGGAAACGGAGGGAGCTTATGTAGCCGTTGATGATCAGGCAATCCTGCAGGCTGTCGCTGATTTAGGGCGTGTGGGTATCTTTGCTGAACCAGCCGGGGCCACCTCCTATGCAGGGCTCAAAAAAGCCCTTCAGGATGGCCTGGTCCAGCCCCGGGACCCGGTCCTGGTCTTGAACACCGGGAGCGGGTTGAAGGACGTGGATGCGGCCATGGAAGCAGCCGGAGAAGCGCCTGTCATCAAACCTGATTTAGATGAGGTGAAGAAGCTGCTGAAAAGTTAATCAACCAGGATGACAAGGGCCTAACCCTACTTAACTATGCCTACCTATACGATCATTGCACCCATTTATAACGAAATAGAAAACCTTCCCGTCCTGTATCGTCGGATCCGTGAGGTCATGGAGAGGACTGGAGAGAGCTGGGAGTTCGTGATGGTGGATGATGGGTCCACGGATGGATCTGTGGACCACATACGCCAGCTTGCCGAGAAGGATGACCGCGTACGTCCGGTGATCTTCGCTCGGAATTTCGGGCATCAGATCGCGGTTACCGCTGGACTGGATTACAGCCGGGGGGAAGCTGTAGTCATCATCGACGCGGATTTACAGGATCCTCCCGAAGTGATCCTGGATCTGATTGAAAAATGGAAGGAGGGTTATGAGGTCATTTACGCGGTGAGGGAAACACGGGAGGGGGAGAGCTGGTTCAAGCTGGCCACCGCTGCCGCGTTTTACCGCTTCATCCAGCGCATTACGGAGGTCTCAATCCCTCTGGATACCGGCGATTTCCGGTTGCTAGACCGCAAAGTGGTTTCCGTGCTCAACCAGATGCGCGAACAGCACCGCTTTCTGCGGGGGATGTCCGTCTGGGTGGGTTTTAAACAGGCGGGTGTGGCCTATGAAAGAGAGGAACGGCATGCCGGGGAAACCAAATACCCTCTGCGGAAAATGGTCAAATTAGCCAGTGATGCCGTGACCGGCTTTTCAATCTTCCCATTACAGCTTGCCATGTACGTGGGGTTTGGGGCGACCGGGTTAGGGGTCCTGGCCCTTTTAGCCACCATTGTTCTGCGATTAGCGGGATCCCGGGCTCTGTACGGTCAGGCATTGACCCTGATCCTGATTTTGTTCCTGGGAGGTGTACAGTTGATCTTCCTGGGAGTCCTGGGAGAATACATCGGGCGCATTTACGATGAGGCCAAAGGGAGGCCCCTTTATATCGTTCGGGAGGCTCCCCAGATAGAGGAATGATAAAGCACAGGGGAATGGAAAAGAAACACTTACCTTGGAGGAAAGGAATAGAAGCATATGATTGATCTAACCATAAATGAAGAGCAGCGAGAAAGAACAGTACAGCGAGCCCGGGAGCAGGATATCATCATCCCTACCTTCGCACAGATGAGGAACCCGGAATTCATTCCTGATAAGGTCAAAGAGGAATTGAAGGAAATTGGTCTGTGGGATATCACCTCGCGGAATTTATTCCGCATCACCTGGAAGAACGAACCTGTTGAGCACGGGGGTGGGTTTAATGGTGTCAACTATGTGGAGCTCCCCAAAAGCTTGACGGGTGTGGATGCCCGCATCATTGCCCTGGTAGGGAAATGGTTTCCTACGGGATCGCATAAAGTGGGCGCTACCTTTGGATGTCTTGTCCCACGCCTGGTGACCGGTCAGTTTGACCCCACCTTCCATGAAGCAGTCTGGCCTTCCACCGGCAACTACTGCCGCGGAGGAGCCTATGATGCCTCTTTGCTGGCCTGTGATTCCATCGCCATCTTGCCGGAAGGGATGAGCCAGGAGCGTTTTGACTGGCTGTCCAAAGTGGCCGGGGAAACGATCGCTACCCCAGGTTCTGAATCAAACGTCAAGGAGATTTACGATAAGGTCTGGGAGCTGCGTGAAGAACGGGAAAATGTCTTCGTCTTCAATCAATTTGACGAGTTTGGCAATCACCTCTGGCACTATAACGTCACGGGCCATGCCATGGAAGAGGTTCTGGGTATCGAGATGGGGCCGGACGACAACTACCACGGGGTTACCTTGACCTCCGGCTCTTCCGGTACTATGGGCTGCGGGGATTACCTGAAGGAGATCTTCCCCACCAGCAGGATCGCGGTGGGCGAAGCGCTGCAGTGCCCGACCTTGCTGGAAAACGGGTTTGGCGCGCACCGCATCGAGGGTATTGGCGACAAACACGTACCCTGGATCCACAACGTCAGGAACACGGATATGGTCATCGCCATCGACGACAACGCGGTGGTCAATCTGGCCCGACTTTTCAACGAGCCAGCCGGCCGCCAGTATCTGCTTGATCAGGGTGTTCCAGAGGATATCGTCTGCAACCTGGATTTACTGGGCTTCTCAAGCATCGCTAACGTACTCATGACCATCAAGTATGCCAAGTATTATGAATTGGGTGAGAATGACATCGTCCTTACCGTGTTTACGGATTCCATGGAGCTTTACCAGAGCCGCCTGAAAGAGATGCACGAGGAAGTTGGGGAATACACGGAAATGGCCGCTGCCCAGCATCATGCTCGTTACTTGGAAGGGGTGACCCCCAATTATTTGCTGGACTTGAATCATGAGGCCAAGCGCCGGATCCACAACCTGAAGTACTACACCTGGATCGAGCAGCAGGGTAAAGAGCTGGAAGAACTCAATACCCAATGGTCCGATATGTCGTATTGGGATGGTTACCACCAGCAGATCGATGAGATGGATGAATTGATCAAAGATTTTAACGACCGGGTGGGACTGCTCTAGGCTCGAATTCTGGAAAGGAACATAAAAGCGCCGCGTTCTGTGTTTCAGAATCCGGCGCTTTTCATTTTCAATTGAGAGCTGATTCATGGAAGGGAAAATGGATCAATAAGACAAGGTGACCTGCTTTGTGTATAATGAAAATAAGAAATACAAGAACCTTTGTTTTTGCTGTAACAGCTGTTTTCGTCTAATTACAGCTGACAGCAAATGGGGGTAAGATATGAAGACCGTGCAACTCTCTCCTTCTGCGCTGATCCTGGTGGCGATCATGCCTGAACCCGTGATATGCAGTATGCCTGGGTCCTGGATTGGTATAGGATCCCGGTGTGTACCGCACCGCGGATCTTGAATGTGGACTATTTGGCTTTTTACCAACCAGCGACCTTTGGGGACGACCGCTGGCGTGTGGAAATAATCGCTCCTGTTCGGGGACATGAGTTGACGACGAGGATTGACCTGATCAGCAAAGAACCCGAACATCCTCGGGCACAGGAGGAATATTACAGGGTTCAGTTAGGACCTTTACAGAATCTCCCTGAACCGATCCTGGCTGGAAATTGGAAACGGTTCACTTTTTTATATACCACGGGTGAATATATGCGGAACGCTCGATTGTTGACGGATTTGACGGTGTGTTCCCGTGAACGAAAAAGGCCTTGGAAAGCGCTCAGAGAACGGGCGGATCAAGCCAGCGAGTATAAGGCTGACGCTCCGGATGAAGACATTTCCCCGGAGGTCCTGGCTGCATTATTAGGTCTCACTCCCATCCAGACGAACTCAGTAAATAGGGGAATATGTGAAGGCATGTTCAGGTTCCACGCTGAGATATGCCAGCGTAAGGAGCTGTCGGATAGCTGGGGTTTCAATCCCTTCAACCCCGCCGTCGCTGTGGTTAAACCTCCCATGAGTGGAGTATAATTTCCCCATACATTGTCCTTATTTAAGGGTTATTTGACTTCAGGAAGATTTGTCCTGGAGAAAGAGTATTTTCAAGGAAGTGTTTATGACCAAGACAATCATCAAAAATGGAACGTTGATTACCGCTTCGGAGACCTTCCAGGCGGATATCCTGATCGAGGGGGAAAAGGTCGCGGGTGTCGGTCGTGATTTCGATGAGACCGGCTGCCAGGTGGTGGACGCAGAAGACAAGTTCGTCTTGCCGGGAGGGATTGATCCCCACACGCACCTTGATCTGCCGATGTTTGATACGGTCTCCTCGGACGATCATTACTCCGGGCATAAAGCAGCGGCCTTTGGAGGTACGACAACCGTGATGGATTTTGTACCCGATGATAAAATCGATTTGCTGCAAAATGTGGAAGCATGGCGTGAAAAAGCAGATCCCAAAGCAGCCGTGGACTTCAGTTTTCACATGAATATCACCCGTTTCGACAGGGGAATCGCTGCCCAAATTCCGGATTTGGTTGGAGTGGGAATCACCACACTTAAAGTATTCACTGCCTATAACGGACGCCTCCGGCTGCAAGATGGGGAGATCTTTCAGGTGATGCGCATCGCCCGTGATCAGGGGATGCTGACCATGCTTCATGCTGAAAATGGAGATGTCATTGAGGTCTTGGTGCAAGAAGCCCTGGAGGCAGGGCACACCACGCCGGAATGGCATGCCCACACCCGCCCTGCTTGGGGAGCGGTGGAATCCGTCCTGCGGGGAACCGCGTTGGCAGCTCAGGCGGGTGCACCTCTGTATATCGTGCACATGAATACAGCGGGGGGCGTTGACCAATTGAAATATGCACGGGATCTAGGCCTTCCTGTGATGGGCGAGACATGCCCCCAGTACCTGTTCTTCACGGTGGATCACCTGCGGCGCCCGGATGGGGCAAAATGGATCTGTTCTCCCCCTATGCGCTCAAAGGTTGACAACGAACGGATTTGGCTGGGCCTGGAGGATAATACCCTCCAGACTCTGGGGACGGACCACTGTCCGTTCTTCTATGACGGCACTACGCCCATTGAATATGAGGGAGAAGAGGTTAAGATTCCGGGAAAAGAGCTTGGCAAAGATGACTTTACAAAAATCCCTAACGGGTTGCCGGGAGTGGGGGACCGTTTACCAATTCTATGGACAGAGGGTGTGGTCAAAGGGGCCTTAACCCCGAATCAATTTGTGGCTCAATCGAGCACGAACGCAGCGAAGATCTTTGGCCTTTACCCCCGAAAAGGGTCATTGATGCCGGGGGCTGATGCGGATCTTGCCATCTGGGATCCGGAACGCAAGCTGACATATGGTGTGGATATCGCCCGCCACCGCACGGATTACAATCTTTACGAAGGATGGGAATTACAGGGTTACCCCGAGAAAGTGTTCCTGCGCGGAAATTTGATTGTCGACGGTGATGAGTGGTTGGGAAAAGCGGGAATGGGGCAATTCCTGACTCGGAAAACAGATGCAGATGTGATTTAAAAGGATACTTTGATGAAGAAAGTCATCGAACATGAATTACCTGTGGGGGATTTCCTTTTTCGTTGGGGACAGCGGACCTATGTGATGGGTATTCTCAACGTGACGCCGGATAGTTTTTCGGGGGATGGTCTGGTTGGGCAGGGGGTGGAAGGAGCGGTGGAACAGGCTCGTGCGTTCGTGAAGGCAGGGGTGGATATTCTGGACGTGGGTGGAGAAAGTACGAGACCGGGAGCAGATCCGGTTTCTCCCGATGAGGAGTTGAACCGGGTCCTCCCTGTGATTGAACGGCTGTCAGATGAGTTCGAGACCCTGATCTCCATTGATACGTATAAAGCGCTAGTTGCCGAGAAAGCCCTTGTAAGAGGGGCGGATCTTGTCAATGATGTGTGGGGATTAAGGGCGGATCCTGAGTTGAAGAATGTCATTTCTGAACATCAGGTTCCAGTTATCCTGATGCACAACCGCAGTGATCCCAGCAACGCACAGATCAAAGAACAGCTGGGAGGTCGTTATGTAGGGGTGGAATACGAAGTTTTACTAGAAGATGTCAAGTGCGAACTGATAGAGAGTGTGCAGATTGCCAGGGAAGCAGGCATTCCAGAAAAGCATATCATCCTGGATCCGGGAATTGGGTTTGGGAAGACGGTCAATCAAAATTTAGAACTTCTCAACCGTCTTGATGAGATCCGTGGACTGGGATTTCCCGTTCTCTTGGGCCCTTCCCGAAAATCCTTCATTGGCTACACCCTTGACCTACCTCCTGAGGAACGCGTGGAAGGGACCGCAGCCACGGTGTCCATCGGCATTGACCGGGGGGCAGATATCGTTCGTGTTCATGATGTGGTCCAAATGACCCGGGTGGCGAAAATGACGGATGCGATAGTCCGCGGCTAAGTGCATATATCTGGCAAGGGGGAGATCAACACCTGAATAGTTGAAAACCTGGGGTAAAGACCTCTTTGAGCATCACAAAGAGGTCTTTATTTTTTATTGATCCTATTCTTACAACTTATTAACACTCATTCGATATAGTAGATATACTTGAACAGTCATGCTTGAAGGAGGTCAGAAATGAGTGTGGATTTTAAGGATCAGATTGAAAATCCCAGCGACCCCATCGCTTTTGAAACCGAGGTAAAACAGTTATTAAACATATTAATTCATTCTTTGTACACGGAGCGGGAGATTTTCTTGCGGGAATTGATCTCCAATGCCTCCGATGCTCTGACGCAGATGCGGTTCGTTATGGAGACGGAGCGCGAAGTGGTGGACCCGGAGGTGGATTTTGAGATCCATGTGGATGTCGATGAGGATGAAAGCTTATTGGAAATCAAGGATACGGGCATCGGCATGACCCAGGAGGAAATCCGGACCAATTTAGGGACCATTGCCCAATCCGGAGCACGGGCGTTTTTGGAAGCAGCGGAAGATGAAGAGAAGGATATCGAAGATGTGATCGGGAAGTTCGGTGTGGGTTTTTATTCCGTATTTATGGTTGCTGATTGGGTGAAGGTAACCAGCAGGTCTTACAAACCGGACGCAG
Organism: Anaerolineales bacterium; assembly: GCA_046483045.1. GTDB lineage: Bacteria > Chloroflexota > Anaerolineae > Anaerolineales > UBA11858 > B10-G9. The sequence continues at coordinate 103,662 of JAWODY010000029.1, forward strand.
ATCCCGCCAGCTGGTTTGCCACCGGCGCGGAGACATTTATGATTGGGAGTGCAGAAAAAGAAAACCGAGGAACTACAGTGACGGTAAAACTCAAAGATGATGCAGCGGAATTTGCCCGGAAACACAGGTTGAGGGAGATCATCAAGAAACACTCAGATTATGTTGCGTACCCGATTTATCTCGGTGAGGATGAAGAACAAGTAAACCGCCAAAACGCTGTCTGGAGAGAAAACCCGCGCGTTGTTGATGCGGGAGAGTATGAAGAATTTTATAAGCAGCTCACCTATGAATTCGAACCTCCTTTGGAGACGATTCACTTCGTAGCGGATGCACCCATGAAAATATTTGCTCTCCTGTATATCCCTCCAGAACCAGATCGGGGATTAACCACCATCAGGGAGGAAAATGGACTGAAACTGTATGCTCGAAAGGTGTTGATCGACGAGTATTCTAAGGAATTGCTACCTCAGTATTATCGCTTTATCCAGGGTGTGGTGGATGCGGAAGATTTACCGCTCAATGTCTCCAGAGAAAGCGTTCAAGCTTCTGCGGTGATGGCTCACTTGAAGCGGATTCTTACCAATCAGGTAACCCAGACTTTAACTTCAATGGCTTCAGATGAGGAAGAGAAATATGAAGAATTCTGGAGCAAGTTTGGGCAGTTTATCAAGGAAGGAGTGGCTTCAGATGAGTCTGACCGGTCATCTCTCTATCCATTGCTCCGCTTTCGAACCACTTCTTGCCCTGACACCTGGTCTTCCCTTGATGATTACATCGAACGCATGCAAGAGGGCCAGGATAAGATTTATTACATCCTGGGTGATGACGAACACTCGGTGACTCGAAGCCCCCATCTGGATTATTTTCAGACCCATGGATATGAGGTATTGATTCTCGCTGACCCCGTGGACTCCTTTATGCTGATGGGGATTCGGGAGTACAAGGACTACGCGCTTAAGAATGTGTCGGATGCGGATCTTGAACTCCCCACGCCTCCTGATGATCAGGAAGGTAAAAAAGAGGAAGATGATCAAGAATCATCGCTGTCAGGTGAAAAGGTGGATCATCTGCTCCAGACCTTCAAAGACAAACTGGGAGATCAAGTGGCAGATGTGCGCCCCACGGATCGCTTGACATCCTCTGTGGCCCGGTTAGTGGACCCGGAAGGAGCCATGGGTCAGGAAATGCAGCGTGTATACAGGATGATGGATCGGGACTTTAAAATTCCTAAAAAGATTTTAGAACTCAACACAGAACATCCGCTAATACAACGGTTAGCCAGTTTAGAGGATGGGCATGATATGAAAGGGGTGATCATCGAGCAGATTTTTGAAAGCACCTTGTTGATTGAAGGCTTACATCCGGATCCAGCAGACATGATTCCTCGCATACAAAAGCTTATGGAGTCGGCTTTGAAAGAGTGAACAGGAATGCATGCAAGGCGATTTTAGGAGTTCCTGGATGGCTGTACCCACAGCCATCCTTTTTTTAAATCCTCCGCGATTACAAGTGAGGCTGGTCCGTTTGTGATCCTTTATCCCTGAAGGAGAGAAAGAAGAGCAAAAGGGTTCCCAATAGGCCAGCGATCCCTCCCCCATACCATATGGATACGGGGTTGAATTGATCATTCAGGATCCCTCCTAAAAGAGGTCCAACCAGGGAACCTGCTCCCCAGGTCAGAGCCAGCAGGCTCATGTAACGACCTCGCATATCTTCGGGAGCGATATTTGCCGTAAAAGAACTGCCGGTAGGGATGACCATCAATTCCCCAATGGTGACGATCACCATGCTCACCCAAAATCCCCAGAACCCGTTTCCCAAAGCGATGCTGCCCACCCCGGCGGCATATAAAAACGTCCCCACGGTCATCACCTGCATAGGGGGATATTTTGAGTCTTCTTGGTTACGAACACCTGGAGGAAAACGACCATGAGGGCGTTTGTAGTAGGTATGAGGCCGTACAAGTTTTCGGTGACGCCATAATTTTCCTTTGCATAAGCTGCAAGGAGCACCCAGAGGATGCTAGCGCCAATCTGTCGGAAGATGACGCCAGAGATAAAAGTCATAAAAAATTTGTCCGCAAAAATATTGCTGTACCCCTGAAAGGACTCCGGGAAGGTGCTTTTCTGAATGCAATGTTGTAGGATGTTGCAGCCAGAAACCCGCCCAAGGCCGGTCCCATGGCCACGCCAACGTTCTTGCTGAGGCGATTTAAGGCGTACGCGTCTGTTCGTTGATCAGGAGACACCAAATCAGCCAGCATGGTATCCGATCCAACCCGATAGAGAGGGCGGAACGCCCCGCGCAGCGCCATCAAAAGGGCAAATTGACCCAGGGTTTGGGCGTGGATCATGGCGAAGTACGCCAGACCGTTGAATGATAAGCTGATAACCATGGCCCACCTACGCCACAATCGATCTGTGAATGAACCTGCCAGGAAAGACGTCAACAAACTCATGGCGGCGTTCAAGGTGATCAAACCCCCGATGGATGCCATAGGCAGAGACAATTGCTTGCTGATGTAAACAACCAGGTAGGGCCAGATCATGCTCGTTCCTACCGTGCTTAATAGGGTACCCCAGAAAAGCAGCCAAAACTGAGGTGGGTACGAGCGGCGAAATTGATCCATTCGATGTTTGATGGGGAGTGGGATGAGTGGTTTTTGCATTGAACGTGCCTTTCTTTGATGTGCCAGACCTCATTGTACTAACTGAAAGGAGGACCCAACGGGGAAAATTCATTGATTCCCCTTTTGTTCTTGAATTCATCCATGTTGATAACCCTTTAGGCGTTTGGCAGTTGTTCTCCGGTATAATTAGTTATCAGCATTACGTAAATCACAAAGCCTCTTTGCTCTTTAAGAACTATCTATGTTTATGGGGTATCGGAAATGAAAAGAATATGGAGAACTATTCGTTCCTTGATCATTATTAACTTCATCACTGAAATACTCTACAGTTTTTCCATGGTGTTTTTTGTGATCGGTGGGGGAAAATGGCCTTTGCTTCGGAAAGCCGTGGAAACACCTCTTGAGGTGATATTAAAGAGACGACTTTATGCCATAGAGGCCTGAATAGCTGTGGATGGGTTGTGTGTTTGCCTTGCCATTACCGAGCTCTTCCCCCAAAAACTTAATTTGACAAAAATGGTGAAATCTCGCGTTGATGATGAAGGATGAATGGGTAAATGATGCGCAAAGTTGTCTCTTGGAAAACATTTTTAATCCTTTTTAGTCTGGTTGTTCTTGGAGCCTGGCTGGCGAACACACCTGGCGGACTCTTGGGAAAAGCTGATGCCGTCGGTTACGCCATCTGCCACCGTCTCCCATCTCACTCATTTTTTATCCAGGGGCGGCCTGTCTCGCTGTGTGCCCGGTGTACCGGCCAATATCTGGGGCTGGTAGCGGGTTTAATGTACCTTTTTCTGGTGGCAAAAAAGCGTGCGGGTGCACCCCACTGGGCGTTCCTTGTCCTTTTAGGGTTGATTTTTTTAGCCTATCTGGCAGACGCGTTGAATTCCCTGGTCCATTTTGCCCACTGGGAGGCTTACACCCTCTACAAGCCGCGGAATGACCTGCGCCTGATCACAGGTGTGGGAGTAGGGTTGGATATCAGCCTGATAGTATATATCCTCTTTCAGCGGACGGTTTGGAAACGCTTCTCTACCCAATCAATACTGAAGGGATTCCGGGAATGGTCTGGTTTTTTCCTGTCCGGCGTCCTGGTCACTGCAGCTTTCCTTTCAGGGAGATCTTGGATTTTATATCCTCTGACATTGGTCAGTGCACTCGGGGTGCTGATCCTCCTGACTTTGCTTTATGGTTTAATTTGGATCATTTTCTTTGGTATGGAGAATAAGGCCAGACGATTTCGTGACCTGGTCTGGCCGTTGTTAGGGGGTTTCATCACCGCCCTCCTGCAGATAACAGGAATGGATCTGCTCCGGTATGGTTTGACGGGCACCTGGAGCGGCTTTCACATCGGCTGAGGGGGTGTCTGAAACTGAGATATACACACGCTGCGGTCAGGAGGCTGTTTCTCGTCCCCGGCTATTTTGACCGTTAGAGTATTTTTGTAGAAAAGGGGTCTTATGATTTTTCAAATATCTGGAATGCTTTCGAGGGATGAAAATGCAGGCTGATCTCTTGGCCCTTAGGGGGTAAATCCTCAGCAGAGGATGAAAAGGTAAAATGCAGCCGGGTGCCTTCCACATCCACCTCTGCTTTATAGGCTTTTCCAGTGAAGGTTTTTTTCATCAATGTCCCCATTAATTCACAATGATCTGCATCAGGGGAGAGGCCTGGCACAACGGCATCAGGCCGTAGTAAGAGGGTGATCTTTCTTTCCCTGTCCTCTTGGCTGGGCCATTCGCCAAAGGGGCTTGAGATGACCATTTGTCCATCTGCCTTTTTGATTTCCGCTGGAAAAATGTTCCTGAGACCGAGAAATTGGGCTATGAATGGGGAATCGGGGTGGTGGTAAATTTCCAATGGGGTCCCTATTTGAGCCACGGTTCCCTCCTGCAGGACCACGATGCGGTCAGCGACGGTAAAGGCTTCCTTCTGGTCATGCGTGACATAGATGGCTGTTTGTTTCATCGATTTTAAAATCTCTCGCACCTCTCCCATCAAACGCTCCCGCAGCGTGCGGTCCAGCGAGCCAATGGGTTCATCCAGCATCAACAAGCGAGGCTGTGGAGCGAATGACCGGGCCAGAGCCACGCGCTGCTTCTCACCGCCTGACAGCGTGTCAACTTCCCGGGAACCAAAGTCTGGCAATCCGACTAGATCCAGCACTTCCTCCACACGCTGAGATACCTTTGCGGATGACCAATCTTGCATCAGCAAGCCAAAAGACACATTCTCGTGGACGTTTTTATGAGGGAACAGGGCAAAGTCCTGGAACATGAGTCCAAATCCGCGTTTATGGATCGGGATGTCCGCCAAATCTTTGCCATCCCAGGTGCATACCCCCCGGTCTGGTTTGATCAATCCGGCAATGATCTCCAGCAAGGTGGTTTTACCGCTTCCACTGGGGCCTAAAATACCTACAATTTCCCTCTTATGCACTTTGAATGATACCCCGGTGACCGCTTGGGTGTTCCCGAAGGTTTTATGGATGTTTTTGAGTTCCAAACCCTGAACTGAATTCATATCTTGTACCTGATTCTCATCCTTCTCACTTGGATATGGATCGAGTATAACACATGTGGGAAGGAGCTATTTCAGTCACAATTGACCTTATAATTACATGCATCATATCTATTTTTTTATCGCTTTTTGGATTTATGCTGATTCAGAGGAAGGGAAAGCTGATATGAAAATATATTTCGCTTGTTCTATCACAGGAGGGAGGCAGGATGAGGGGATGTATCAAGCCATTGTCCAGTTTTTGGGGAAAGCTGGCCACGAAGTCCCCACAGCGCATATCGCTGATACAGGCGTAGAAGAGATGGATCAGAAAGAGGATCCGGGGGATATTTTCCACAGGGATGTGAATTGGATCAAAGAGAGTGACCTTTTGGTGGCTGAGGTAAGCACGCCTTCCCATGGAGTGGGATATGAGATCGGCTACGCTCTGTCTTTGGATAAACCTGTGCTCTGCCTTTATCAAAGAAACAGGAAGATCTCCAAAATGATCTCTGGAAATCCCCATCCCTTATTGACTGTTCAAACGTATCAGAACCAGCAGGGAGCTGTGAAAGCGTTAAAACGTTTTCTCTCTCAGCTTTCTGAGGGATAAATCTTGTGTGATCAGGGATGGCGTAAGGTTTCTTTGTTTGAGATCTTATCAACCAGGTTTCGGGAACAAAAAAGGTTTTAAGTACGTCTATCCCTTAAGAGAGATGTTTTTACAGTGAAAGCATATTTTATCAAGAGGAAAATATCTCATCCTGATGAGGAAGAAGAAAGGGTCTGTACAGCACTCGTCTTTGCCGCATACCCGAATATAGAAGAGGAGCCCTGTTATGTTTGAGCACACGCACTTATCTTGGCGAAAACTAATCACAATTGGGTTGGTTTTGGTTGTAGGCATGGGGTGCAGTCTCACCCAGGTGATCGACATGGACTTGTTTGATGATCAACCTATTCCTCTGGATACAGGCTCCTCCCCAAGCGGCGAGGAGATCGGGGCCCAAAATGGAGAAGATGGGGATGGGTCCGGCCTGATCATTGATCTGAGTGATGGGAGTGCACTACCCGCCCCCGCTGAAGGCCCAAGGACAGTGGCGGGAGAGCCGCTCCTTGTGGGTGAGATCCAGGATATATTTTCCCGGTTGCCTGATATGCCTGATGCAGAAGGTTTGGAGATGGAGTTTGACCTGCCGGATGAGTTGCTGCCTCCGCCCCGCACGGGCCAGACCATCGAGGTTGTCTTCCCTTCTCCTGGTGAGAATGATGGTCCAGGCCCAGTTGAAGATCAGCCTTTAAAAGTTTTGCGATACGCGCCGCAGGGAGAAGTCCCCATCGCGCCTTTCGTCAATGTCACCTTTAACCAGCCCATGGTGCCTTTGGACACTTTAGAAGGATTGGCGGATGAGGATGTACCGGTAGAGATAGATCCAGGTGTTCCAGGTTCATGGCGCTGGCTGGGGACGAGGACGTTAAATTTCCAATCTGATTCTGAAGACATCGACCGCTTGCCCATGGCCACTGCGTATCAAGTCACGATTCCTGAAGGGGTGGAATCGGTTTCTGGAGAGAGGTTGGAAGAAGCGGTACAATTCACATTCCAAACGCCGCCTCCAACTCTGCAAACTTATTACCCTTCCCAAGGGCCCCAGCCTCTGGATCCCCTGCTCTTCGCTTCCTTTGATCAACGCATCGAGCCGGAAGCGGTCCTTGATACAATCCGCGTCTCCGCTGGAGGGCAGGTAATCCCCGTGCGTCTGGCCAAAGAGGAAGAAATCAAAGAGGATGAAAGGGTGAGCCGCATGGTGGATGACGCGATGGAGGGTCGTTGGCTGGCCTTTCGCAGTCAAGAGCCATTACCCGCGGACACGACCATCACGGTGGATATCGGTCCCGGTACGCCTTCTGCCGAAGGTCCTTTGAAGACGGAAAGCGGACAGGGGTTCAGCTTTTATACCTATCCTCCCCTGCAGGTACAGGATCACGGCTGCTCTTGGGGAGGTCCGAAATGTCGACCTTTAACACCCTTGTTCATTCGCTTTAACAATCCCCTGGATACAGACGCTTATCAAGAAGGGATGCTGCGGATCCAACCGGAGCTGCCTGACGCGAAGGTGAATATCTACGGTAATACGATCAACATCCAGGGTGCGACAAAGCCCCGGACGACGTACCGTGTGACCTTGGATGGGGAGATAAAGGACGTCTTTGGACAGACTTTAGGGGAGGATCAAACGTTAAAGTTTAAGATCGGACCTGCAGAGCCCGTTTTATATGGTCCGAGACAGACGCTGGTTACCCTTGATCCTGCTTCTAAGCGGCCTGTCTTATCACTCTATGCGCTAAATTATAACCGCTTGGATGTCAGAATTTACGATGTGAACCCCTCCCACTGGCCGGATTTCAAAGCATATTTGCAGGATTACCAGCGGAGAGAGGATCCCCCAAATCCTCCCGGGGAATTGGTATTTGATTCCTCTATCCCGGTGGAGGGGGGTGCGGATACCTTGACTGAAGTCCCCGTTGATCTGAGTGAAGTGATGACAGGTGAATACGGTCAATTTGTCGTCGTTGTCAAGCCCCCCAAAGAGTTCTTGAAGGAGGAACGGTATTGGGAAACGGTCCATGTCTGGGTCCAGGTCACACAAATAGGATTGGGTGCCTTTAAGGACCACAGCGAGATGGTGGTCTGGACGACCGCTTTACAGGATGGTACATCGCTTTCCGATGTGACCATAAGGTCTGAAATTCAAAGTATACTCAGCGAAACGGATCAGCAGGGTATCGCTCGATTTGGCATCCCGGCAGGAGGGATCTCTTACCTGGTTGCCTCAAAAGGGGAGGATCAGGCATTGCTTCCCGCTTCAAATTCCTATTGGGGGACGGGAAAGTGGAAAAAAAGTTCCGTCTTGGATGAATTGCGCTGGTATGTGTTCGATGACCGAAAGATGTACAAGCCTGGAGAGGAAGTCCATGTCAAAGGCTGGATGCGGCGGATTGGCACGACGGAGACCGGGGATGTGAAGTTGGTCGGCGATGGGATCACGGGCGTTCATTATCAGGTAAAGGGACCGCAGGGGAATGAGATCACACAGGGACAGGCGGAATTGAATGCTTGGGGAGGGTTTGATTTCTCCTTCCGCTTGCCCGAGGATATAAACCTCGGCGCTGCTCAACTGGTATTGCGATCTCTGGGGAGTGCAGGGGGGATGCGGACGAACCAGCATTGGCACATGTTCCAGATTCAAGAATTCCGGAGGCCTGAGTTTGAAGTCAAAGCCCGTAAAGAGTCCACGGGTCCGTATTTCGTCGGGGATCAAGCGGTGCTCGCTGTTGAAGCTGCGTATTACGCCGGGGGTCCTCTGCCTAATGCAGATGTGGAATGGCGTGTGAATTCCCAGGCCACGAATTACCAGCCTCCAAATTGGCCTGATTTCACATTCGGGATGTGGACTCCATGGTGGACCTTCAGGGGGGGACCGGGTCCGCAGGGACGGGGGTCGGGAAGCACTTTCTCCGGTCGGACTGATGCGTCCGGCACGCATTACCTAAAAGTTGACTTCAAAGGTGTGGAGACACCACGCCCCTACAGTTTGCAGGCGGAAGCTACCGTGTTCGATGTCAATCGTCAAGCCTGGGCCAGCAACACGAGCCTCATGGTCCATCCTGCTGATCTGTACGTAGGGATGCGTACGGAACGCTATTTTGTCCAGCAAGGGGACCCGATGGATGTGGATCTGATCGTCACAGATCTGGACGGGAATCCAGTTTCGGACCGTCCCATCCTTGTGGAAGCTGCCCGTTTGGAGTGGAAATATGAGGATGGCCAATGGCAGGAAAAGGAAGTTGACATTCAGGAGTGCAGCGAGGGGTCAAAAAGCGAACCCGTGACCTGCTCCTTTGAGACACCGGCGGGAGGTCGGTATCAAATCACAGCGGAAATCACGGATGAACAGGGCCGGCTGAACCAGAGCCGCCTGACACGCTGGGTGAGTGGGGGTCAGCGCCCGCCTTCCCGGAAGGTGGAGCGGGAAGAAGTGACCCTGGTCCCAGATAAAGAAACCTATCAGCCTGGAGAGGTAGCTGAGATTTTGGTCCAGGCACCGTTCCAATCCGGGGAGGGTCTGCTGACCCTGGCCCGCAGCGGGATCATTGATACCCAGAGTTTTTCCTTTACAGAGGGAAGCACTACGCTTCGCATCCCGATCAAAGAGGCATATCTTCCCAATTTACGCGTCCAGGTGGATGTGGTGGGTTCTGCTCCCCGCACCGACGACGAAGGGGAAGAAATAGAAGGCATCTCACCCCGGCCTGCCTACGCTACCGGGCAGATCAACCTGGAAATCCCACCTTTAGAGCGGACTTTGTCCGTGGCAGCGGAGCTGGAAGATCAAGCCTTGGCGCCGGGTGGGACAACAAACTTGAATTTGATGATTACCGATGCTCGCGGAGAACCTGTTCCAAACGCGGAAATGGCTGTTGTCGTGGTAGATGAGGCAATTCTGGCTTTGACGGATTATCAATTGACAGATCCACTTTCCGTGTTTTATCAAACCAGATCAGCAGGTTTTCAAGGATTTTACAGTCGGGCCAATATCGTCCTGGTCGATCCCCAGACATTGGTGGAGGAAAGTCAGGAAGTAGGGGGGAGAAATGAGCCTATGGCCACTATGGCTGTAGAAGGGGCTCTGGAAGAAGAAGCGATGGCGGAAGCACCCCAGGAAAAATCTGCGGATGTGGCGGGGTTAGGGGGGGGAGAAGCAGCTGCGCAAGAGCCCATCGAGGTCAGGACGGATTTCAACCCCCTGGCTACCTTTGCCCCGGAGGTCCGGACTGATAGCCGTGGAGAAGCGAGCGTTCAAGTTCAGGTTCCGGACAATTTGACCCGTTACAGGGTGATGGTGGTCGCTGTGGATCAAGGGGGGAAGCAGTTTGGCTCCGCTGAAGCGAATCTAACAGCGCGCCTGCCGCTGATGGTGCGCCCCTCTGCTCCACGTTTCTTAAACTTCGGGGATGCGTTCGAACTTCCCATTGTGCTCCAGAATCAAACCGATGAACCTTTGGAGACAGATGTGGTTATCCGGGCCAACAATCTGGATATGGAGGAGAAAGGGATGAGGGTGACGGTCCCTGCGAATGATCGAGTCGAGGTCCGCTTCCCGGCTTCCACTGAGATGGCCGGGACGGTCCATTTCCAGGTGGCGGCTGTTGCTGGGACGTATGAGGACGCTGCCTCTGGTCAGCTTCCAGTCTACACACCGGCGACCACCGAAGCTTTCGCGACCTATGGGGTGATCGATGAAGGAGCTGTCGCCCAGCCGGTTGCTGCGCCGGAAGATGTTTTCCCTCAATTCGGTGGGTTGGAGGTCAATACCTCTTCCACGGCGCTTCAGGCGCTCACAGATGCTGTCTTGTACCTGGCGTCTTATCCTTACGAGTGCTCGGAGCAAATTGCTTCCCGTGTCCTGGGCATCGCTGCCTTGCGGGATGTCCTCAGCGCTTTCGAGGCGGATGGTTTGCCTTCTCCGCTGGAGCTGGAAGCTGCTGTGGAAAGGGACATCGAAGAACTGCAGCGCTTGCAAAACAATGACGGTGGGTATGGTTACTGGCGAAAGGGGCGTGAATCCATCCCCTTCCACACCATTCATGTCGCGCATGCCCTACAGCGGGCTGAAATGAAAGGGTTTGAGGTCCCAGAAGAGACTCAGGACCGGCTTTTAAGCTATCTGCGGGAGATTGAGCGTCATTACCCATCCTGGTACAGCGAGGATACACGGAACGCACTCAGTGCTTATGCTCTTTATGTGCGTGATCTGATGGGGGACAGTGACCCTCTGAAAGCGAGGAACTTGCTAAACGACGCTGGGATCGAAGAGTTGAGGTTAGATGCTGTGGGTTGGATCTGGCAGGTTTTGGTGGATTCCTCCGGCTCTACGGTGGAACTTGAATCCATCCGCCGTTATGTGGGAAACCGGGTGGTGGAAACCGCTGGCGCGGCGAATTTCACCACGCAATACGATGACCAGAATTACCTTCTCCTGGGATCGAACCGCCGCACGGACGCCATCCTTCTGGATGCTCTGATCGCTGACAACTCGGAGAGTGACCTGATTCCCAAACTGGTCACTGGTCTGTTGGCACACCGCGAGAAAGGGCGGTGGGGGAACACGCAGGAAAACGTCTTCGTCCTTTTGGCGCTGGACCGCTATTTCAATACGTTTGAGAAACAGACACCAGAGTTTGTGGCTCGGATCTGGTTGGGAGAAACCTACGCTGGAGCGCACACGTTTGTGGGCCGAACAACGGAGCGTAAGGAGACTCAGATTCCAATGTCCTTCCTCGTCGAGGAAAAAGGTGGGGAGACCCGGGACTTGGTGATCAGCAAGGAAGGGCCGGGACGGCTTTACTATCGTTTGGGGTTGAAGTACGCGCCCACGGATCTGGATTTGGATCCCCTGGATATGGGCTTTGTGGTCCAGCGGAAGTATGAGGCGGTCGATGACCCGGAAGATGTCTGGCAGGATGAGGATGGGACCTGGCATATCAAAGCTGGGGCCCGGGTCCGAGTGCGGCTGACCATGGTGGCGGATAACCGTCGGTATCATGTCGCGCTGGTTGATCCGCTTCCTGCGGGATTGGAGATCATCAATCCTGTTTTGGCTGTCTCAGGCAGCGTTCCGGAAGATCCGAACAGTGAGGAGTACCGTTTTGGCTGGTGGTGGTGGGGAACCTGGTACAACCATCAAAACATGCGCGATGAGAGGGCGGAAGCCTTCACTAACTTGCTCTGGGACGGAGTGTATGAATATACATATGTCGCCCGTGCGACCACGCCCGGAAATTTCGTCGTTCCCCCTGCCAAAGCGGAGGAAATGTATTCCCCCGAAGTCTTCGGGCGCAGCGGCAGCGACCGCGTGATCGTAGAATAATCTTTTGTGGTCTCTTATGGAAAAGTTGAAAGACTCCAGATGGCAGGAAGCGTCTGGAGTCTTTTGGGTAGTTTTTCGTTTCTGACGGGTTGCCTTCGCCTGCGTTCTTACATGCGGACATCTCATGGACCTTTATGAAACATGATTGCACACCCAGGGGATTGCGTGTATAATCCGATCCGTGAAAACAATAGCTCATAAATAGCCTGTAGTCTCAACCTAATCCTGGTGAATGATCCTCAGAATGGGACCTTTTCCAGGAAAATCTAAGCTGTAGCCATGATCTGTGTTTGCCCGGGGTCTATGGTGGCAGACTCAGACAAGGGATGAGAATCAGAGGAGGTAACATGGAGTCAAAGCTTAAAAACCAGCTGTGGGTTGTGATCGTCACCTTGATCGTGTCAATCCTGGCCTGTAATTTTGGAGGCGGTGAGCCTACGATCGAGGTGGAGATTAGAAGTCCAAGCGACGGCGCGGAAGTACTCGTTGGCGAGGAAGTGGAGGTCGTTTCCAATGTCAACGCCAGCGAGGGCGTAGCGCGGGTTGAATTATGGGTCGATGCTGAGATCATACAGACCGATGAAGCTCCTGCTGAAAATCCAAAAGAATTTCAAGTTACCCAGCTTTGGACACCCCAGGAAGAGGGCGAGATGTCGATTTCCACGGTTGCCTATGACGTGGATGGAAATATCTCTTCTCCTGCCATCATTAACTTGCAGGTTGTGGAGGGGAGCCCGGTGGAGGAACCACTGCCTTCAGCAACTCCAGAAGCCACGGATGAATCCCCCGATACACCTACCCCTGAGCCTGAAGACGAAGAAGAGTGTACCTATGAGGCATCCTTTGTGTCGGATGTAACCATCCCGGACGGAACGGAACTCGATCCAGGGGCGTCATTTGTGAAAACATGGCGCGTGCAGAATTCGGGGACCTGTGATTGGGAGGAGGGATTTCAGCTCTTGTTTGCCAGCGGCGATCAGCTTGGGGGACCTGCTGCGGTCGATCTGCCCTCCCTTGGGGTGGGAGAGAGCCTGGACATCTCGGTCGATTTGACGGCGCCTTCATCACCGGGGACATATCAAGGGAATTGGCGTTTTCGCTCTCTGGAAGGGTCGCTCTTTGGCACCAATCTGATCGTGGAGATCATTGTCCCGGAGCCCGCAACCGATACGCCCGAACCCTCCGATACGCCTGAGCCCACGGAGACCCCAACCCCGACGCCGACTTCGTTTATGGTGGTGACCGTTAAACCAGTCACCCTGGTGCCCATTATTCCATATACCGACCTGGTGTACGAACAGGTATCAATAACCTCGGGGGACACAGGTTCTGCGACGGTGTCCTGCCCCAGCGGCAGTGTCGTAGTCAGCGGTGGATACGCCACGAATCCTGATCTTCTGGTCTACACTCACTCCAAAACCGGCAACGGCTGGCGGGCTTATGCTAAAAATAACGCAGGCTCCAGCAAATTGTTGAACGTGTATGCGACCTGTCTGCATAACGCCCCCGGGGCTTCCACCACCCAGGTGTACCAGCAGGTTACTGCGCCATCGGGAGGCATCGGGCATCCCGAAGTGGAGTGTCCCTCGGGCAGCATTGTCACCGGTGGGGGATGGGCCACGAATTCAAGCGGTACGCTACGGGTCTATAACAGCTCGAAAAAAGACAATGGCTGGCAGGTGTATGCAGAGAACTCGAGTGGATCGAGTCGGGCGATGAATGCCTACGCTGTGTGTTTGTCCGGTCTCACCGCAGTCACGGAGCAAATCATGGAGCAAACGGAGATCACAGGGGGATCGACGGACTATGCGGTGCCTACCTGCGGGACAGGGGAGATTGTCACAGGAGGCGGGTTCGCGGCTCAGGAGGAGCTGGTGATGTACAACACATCTCCCTATCTCAACGTCGCGGAGCAGTGGCGGACGTATGCCAAGAACACGGGAAGCTCCAACCGGACGATGTACGGATACGCGGTCTGTTTGTCTTTCCCGTAGAAAGATGGAGGACCCTGTGGGTCCATCGAAAAGCTCTCTCAAGCCCGTCCCTGCTTTCTGGAGGACGGGCTTTTTTCTTGCCGCATCGAATCTGTGAAATGAGGTGTTTAGCAAGATGCTTTCTGGAGCGGCAGATTGCCCATTCCCGAGCGGCAGCTGTCAGGTTATGCGATTCCCAATAAGAGCATTACAGATCAGGTGATATTCCATAAAATGTCCATCGCATCTTCATAACTTCTTCACAGCTTTTGAGTATCCTATCTCAAGTTCGTAGGAAGTGTCTTTTATTGAATGGAGTGGAGTTCGGATTTGATTGGAGTGGTGTATGAAAAATGGAAAAGGTGTTGTTTCCAAACGGACAAGGAATAACCTGATCTTAGACAGCCTATTGGCACTGGGAGGCATACTCTCTGCCTTGTCGGGGATTTATTTTCTTTTTTTTCCTGTGGGCGGTTATCAAGGTGGGAGGAATCCGCTTTACGGGGTGAAGGTGCTCTTTGAGCGCCATACCTGGAGTGATATCCACACCTGGGCCGGTGTGGTGATGATTGGGATAGCTGCTCTGCATATTCCCCTCCACTGGCGTTGGATCATGTCCATGACCAAACGAGGAATGCGGCTGTTGTCCGGAGATAGCTCCTTGAACAAATTCAGCCAATTCAACCTGGGGGTGAATGTTTTGATTGGGTTGAGCGGGTTGGTCACAGCTGTCAGCGGTTTGTATTTCCTGCTCGGGCCCAGCCTGTCCTATGGATCCTTACAGACTGAATCCGGATGGCTGATCAGCCGCTTGACTTGGGATATGATCCATACCTGGGGTGGAGTTATATTTATTTCCGCGATGACCCTCCATTTATGGATCCACTGGAAATGGTTTTATAAAGTTGCTCTGGGTTTCAGGATGACATAGAGTAAACGGGGATCCGGTCCGGTGCCACGCGGAAAAACTAACGAGGTGGTTTCGGCCCCAGTGAAGGATCAGTAGGCAGGACAAGGAAATGGATGGGTGTAGTGGGGGAACCTGAGAGGTAAAAGCGATGGGTAAAAAAATTGTTTTATGGTTGATATTTGCATTATTTGTAATGCTCTTGGTTTGGGGGGCTGTAAATCGTACAGTTGCGAAATCCGGCACCGGCAGCAGGCAGGAGGTGTTTTTTGAAGATCCAGAAGGCGGCCGGAGGCAGGGTGATTATAAAGAGAGGGATCAGGAATCCAGGCGTGGTGAGGTCAGAGCAGAACCTAAACCCAATGGGCACAAATGGGTGGTGGATACAGGGACGATCGCTGTTGTGAATGCTGAAGGCATGATGGTGGACACTGAAAACTATAAGGATATAAAAGTTTCCCGACGGGCTTGGAGATTTGCCCAAGAGTTGGGATATAGGCCTGAAGAGGGGAATATAGTTACTTTAGAAGGTTTTTTGTGAGAGATGAGTTTGAAACGGTCGTCATCCGGGATGAAAACTGTAGTCAGACGATCCGATTGCGAGATGAGTCCGGGCGCCCCTTATGGGCCGGGAAGGGTCGATGAGTTGAGGTAGTGGTTGGTGTTATAGTAAAAAGCCAGAAAACCCCGTAGCTTGCTGCGGGGATGAATGGCTTATGTTCTTGCCATCAACACATAAACGAGGTAATAATATTTGTGTGGCAACTAAAATATTCAAATATCGTCTCTATCCTACAAAAGCTCAGCGCACATCTATGAACAATGTGCTTGACGCTTGCCGTTGGGTATACAATAAGACGCTTGAAGTTCGCAAGAAAGCCTGGGAGAAACGCGAAGAGACTATTTCTCGATATGAGACAATCAATATGTTGCCTGA
>JAWODY010000001.1:0-7095 GCA_046483045.1 Anaerolineales bacterium
GCCAGCTTCAAGATCTGGCCGGTGTGGTAGCGGTTGGTCCTGCTTGAGACAGTTACATACAAGGAGGAATCGCTCATGTGAAATGAGTGCGTCCCGGGCCCATGGGGTGTCCGGGGCGCGCTGTATTTAACCCCAACCCGATCAGCTAACAAATGCTGCAGAAAGCGGCAATTTCGTTACCCAACCTGTTCGCCGAGAGGCGAGCATGGGTGGGGCGTTTTGACATGCAGCAGGGGAGAACAACATCCATGTACATAGTCTTCATTCTGAGGAACAAAAAGAAAATCCTCGTCACACAAACCCCTCCTATTCGAACATGCAGGGGGTGCTTTTTGCGCTCCGGAGGCGGGGCTATGTGTGCGAGGTGGAGTATCCAGAAAACCACAGGAGGCGACCATGATTGGCAGAATCACAGGGGGTTCGATCAGCAACCTTACAGCCACTCTCGCGGAGATGGCGGGTCTGGGCAGTTTCGTCGTCATCAGGGATGGTCCGCGAAAATACTGGGGCACAATCACGGACCTCTCGCACCCCCAGGTGCCCCCCGAGCTGGCCCAGGTCACCCTGTCCGGCAGCCGCTTTCAGCCGGAGGCCGGCATTGACCTGAAGCGTATGTCGGAAGATGGGAGCGACCCTCTCCCCGTGAAACAGCTGCCGTCCCTGGGGAGCGAGATCCACCAGGCCGGCCCGGACGACATCGAGGCCCTGTTTGGACCCACCACACCTCCGCATTTTGTGGTGGGCACTATGGGGGGAGGGCACAGTCTGCCCATCAACCTGGAGCGGCTGGTCAAGCGCCCGGTGGGGGTGTTCGGCGCCACGGGAACGGGAAAAAGCTTCACCGTCCGCGTCCTGCTGGCTGGCCTGATCCAGCACGGGGTAGGGGGGAATATGATCTTCGATTTCCACAACGACTACGCTGCCCACAAGGACCAGTCTTCCGCCCGGCTGCGTCTGGTCACGCTGGGATCCGGCACGTCCGGCGACCGCCAGCCGGACTTCAACCTGGAGATTTCCCCCCAGGCCATCACGCCGCGCGACATCCTCAACATGCGGGAGCTTTTGAACCTGACCGACAACGCCTACCTGGTCCTGCAGGGGGCCCGCTCCCACTTCGGGAAGCGCTGGTTCAGCAGCTTCACCGGGCTGAGTCCGCACCGCAAGGAGGATGAGGACGGCAATCCGCTGCCGGGATGCCTGGCGTCGTTTTCGAACCTCACCCATTTGCACCCGGCCAGCGTGCGCTCCACATGGGCCAAGCTCCAGGGGGTGGCCAAGAAGGGCTACATCCACCACAATAAGGCCCTGACGGGCATGATCGACAGCCTGGAGAACGGGATGACGGTGGTGGTCAACTTCGGACGCTACGAGACGGACATGGACCTGATCCTGGTCAGCAATATCCTCTCCCGCCTGATCCGCTCCCGCTGGGTGGAGAAGACCAACGCCCATAAAAGCGGAAATGACCCCGCGCCGCCCACACCGCTGACCCTGTGGTTGGAAGAGGCCCATAAGCTCCTCAACCCCGAGGTGGCAAGGCAAACCACATTCGGGATCCTGGCCCGGGAGATGCGCAAGTTCGGGGTCACCCTGGGCGTGATCGATCAGCGGCCGAGCGAAATCGACCCTGATGTGATGTCGCAGATCGGCACGCGCATCTCGGGCTGGCTGGGGGATAGAAGCGACATCCGCGGCACCCTGGCCGGCATCTCCGACCGCGGGCTGAGCGAACAGTTAGCCCGGCTGGCCCCCAAACAGGAGGCGGTGATCATGGGCTGGGGCGTGCCCATCCCGGTCACAGTAAGAGTGCGGGACTTTTTCGAACTGCGCCAGGAGCTGGCCGGGCAGAATGGTTCGACTCAAACAGCGGAGGAATCGATCCAAGAACTGGGATTTTAGAGAGCAGGAAGAAACAACAAAATATTCATGCACAATGGTTCCCTCAGCCAATAAGCGCTGGGGGTCGTGTTTTTAGCAAAGGAGAAAACCCCATGAAGTACATGAAAGCGCACAACGGTGTGATCACGACGGAAAACCAGAAAGCCCACTTGAAGATCAAGATATTCAAATCAGCATGGATGGCCGAGGACGTGCGCTGGATAATGCTTTTGTGGAACGTCTCTGGCATTCCGTGAAATATGTGGAGGTGAACTTTCAGGAATATGAAACACCGAGGATGGCTCGCCAGGGGTTGAGCCGTTATTTCGATTTCTACAATTTCGAGAGATCACATCAGTCGCTGGATTATCGAACCCCAGCAGAAGTGTATTTTGGAGACCAAAGTCAATTACAATTCGTCTTATCTGAGAAGGAGGTATCCACCTTAACTTAGCCCCATTTTTTGTCAAATATTGGGATCCACCTCAGCCTTCCTGTTTTGGTTATGTGCGCAGTTTTGATTTTAATACAACATCTTCGGTGAGTCTGGAGTAAGCGGGAAAATTATTACCAGATCTCAGTTTCTGTTTAGTCGGACCTCAGCAATAGGTGATTGAACACCTGCGGATAGTTGTCTGGATTTGCAAATCTATACCGCTTTGAATATATCTATAAGGTTTCATGGATTTGTTTGTCTATCACAATGGGAAGTTTCTGCCAAGCTAATAACCTCGGGGTTATTATGCAATTATAAACACCTGACCCTCCACCCATGCATTGCGGTTGGGGGTCCGGAGCTTGACAAGCTGTTTAGTTCTATTTGGTTTTCATCTAAAACACCTTATGAGGTTAATTTAATCACCTGCGGTCCAAGAACTTACCTCATCATTGAGAGCATAGAAGCTTGAACAGTTTGCGCCGCATGAATAGGAAGGACCACTATAGTCATTGAAGTCATAAACACTGATGTGGTCGCAATCAGAATATGCTTTTCCCGAGGCGAATTTATTGTCAAGGTTATCGGGCAGGTCTGTAACGCCATATGCGATACTCGGAGAACATGGTGAACCGCCGTAGTATTCGATTAGAAGGGATCGGTAGTTGGTCCTATCATAGAATTTTGTGATCAGGTAACTGGAGTCGATGGAGAAACCGTCGATGGTGTTAATGGCTCCCGAAGCGCACACTGGCTCAGAGGCTTCAGAAGCAGTTTCACCTGGCTTGATTGGTTCTAAATACACTACACAGCGATATGTTGATTCAGCGGAGGACCCTTTGACGAAGCCATTGATTGCTTCTCCTTGATCTTCGAATCGGTCTGGTTCTACATTCCACCCTTTATCTCCAGGTCTAATAGGTTCCAAGAAGGTCTTTTCTACATCACCACTACTACCTAGTGAATATAACCCATCAGCCAGGACCGTGGGACTGTTCATAATAACACCTAATCCTGAAGCCAGAAGAAAAGCCCCGACGATAAGGAAAACTTTTTTCAACATAACCGTCCCTCCTTGAGTAGGAACTCCTGAAGCTTAGTTTCATCTTCAAAGTAGCATATTGGAGGTTAATTCTCTGTTAAGTTTTAGGTGAAAAATGCTCAATTGTCTGAGGATGGGAGGTGAACGGTGAAACAGGAACCAATTCCCGGTGTACTCTCTACTTCAATATGCCCCCCATGTAGTTCCACGATGTGAGATGCAATCGATAATCCTAATCCAGCGCCTCCTAAATGGCGAGCCCTCGATTTGTCTACACGGTGAAAACGTTCAAAGATATATGGTAAATCACTTTCCGATATACCAACTCCGGTGTCCGCTACTTTTATAATAGTGGATTTATTTGTAGCTTGAATTGTTATCGATACAACTCCCCCTGGAAAGTTATATTGGATGCCATTGAGTATCAGGTTTCGGAAAGCCAGAGATAATAATGATGCATCTACTGCCAGATCGATGTCATCTTTGATATTAGGCTCTAGGGCTACCTGATATTCTCGAGATACTGCTTCGGCTTCTTTCGTCGCACTGAGAAGTAGTTTGCCTATATTGGTAGGCTCTCGTTGGACCTCTTTTTCTCCTTTTGCCAAAAGTAGGAAGTCCTCAACCAACCCTTCAAGCCTTCTCAGTGATCGGTCAAACGTATTGAGCAGTTCGAGAAAATCGGGTTTTGTTGCGCGGGGATCCTGTTGGACAATTTCTAAGTTGATCCTCATATTGGCCAATGGGGTACGTAATTCGTGTGCCGCATCTGCAATAAAGCGTCCCTGTTGGTCGAAAGCCCGCTCTAGGCGTTCCAGCATATTGTCAAAGGCGTCAGACAATTGCCTAATTTCGTCTTTTGGCCCCTTAAAAGACAGTCGTTGATCAAGAGAGCTTGCTTGGATTTCTGAAACTAGGCGATTAAGACGCTGGATGGGGAGTAAGGCCTGTTTGGATATCCAATAGACTCCTAGTGCGCCGACCATGGAAAATATAACGGCGCCAACTATTGTGATGAGGCGAACTTCGCGGATTGTGGTTTCCTGCAGAAGCTTTAGAGGTTTTGAGTGAGAAATTTGTTCGCCTGAAGTTTTTGATGAGGGAACGGAAGAGACATTCGATGGCATTTGTTCATTTGGGGGTATTTGTGTGGGGACAAGTTCCATTGTAAGGACTTGGGGTACCCGTATTGCAGCGATTACATTGGTAAATACCGTCAAACCAAGTCCGAGGAAAAATAATAATCCAGCTGTCCACAGGGTCAGACGCCACCGCAATGTTAGAGATCGAGATATTCGATCGCGAAAGCTTGTTGGTATTTTTATGGGCATGAGTTTTCATCCGCTTCAACAAGACGATAGCCTTGACCCACAAGTGTCTCGATGTATTTCGGCTTATCGGCTTCATCACCGAGTTTTTGACGTAAAGAATGAATATGGACGCGAACAGTGTTGGTAAATAAGTTAACTCTTTCATTCCAAACATGCTCGATGAGTTCTTCTTGGCTCACAACCTCGCCCGAGCGGCGCATCAGGTAGTGAAGAATACCAAACTCCTTTCGGGTCAGCATTAGTTTCTGCTTTTTCAGCCAGACTTTTTTGCTGCTTGGGTCGAGTTTAATGTTTCCCACGGTTAGGACGGGTGTTCTTTCTTTTCGGTTTCTCCTCAATATAGCCCTGATGCGTGCGGTTAGTTCCTCAAAATGGAAAGGCTTTACCAGGTAATCATCTGCACCCAAATCCAAACCGGTTATCTTGTCCTCAACGCGCTCACGCGCCGTAAGTATAAGAATAGGAAGGTTTGGTTTTTCCTCACGTAGTTTTTTGCAAACATCTAGCCCGTCCATCTCCGGTAGGTTGAGGTCTAGAACTACTAAATCATAGTCATACACCATTCCCAATCTAATCCCCTTTGGGCCTGTCCTGGCAATGTCCACAGCGTATCCCTTCTGACTCAATCCGCGGGACAGCGCCCTGGCCATGTCATACTCGTCTTCTACGACCAGAATTCTCATAGATTTTTTCCCGAATACAACTGGAGCGGCCAAACATTGATGTAAATTCAAAAATAATATGTTTTCTGAGTTCAACATTGTCTACTTTTCACTGTGGCGATGTGGGCATTAGCCGCAGGTGTGAAGTTTAGTGCGCGACAGCTGGGTATCGGTTTGAAGTAGAATGTAAGTTCCGATGACTAAATCTTGTAGTCTTACCTGTTGTAATTTTGATAGGCGGGTTGGTAGTATGCCGGGGGAAAATGTGGTAACAATGAGGTAACAAAGCAGCACGAATCTTTAGTTTAAAAGCCTTTCTCCTGCAAAAAACTATTTGCGTTTTGTTGCCTAGAACTTTGGTAATGGAAGGGTGTGGTAGTAAATTTCAAGTATTACGATTAGCCAACCAGTACCTGGAAAAGCACTATCCAAACTTGGAGGCGACCTCATGAATATCGACCTTCATGCCAACGATACCACAACTCCCGCACAACGAAAATACATTCGGAATCAGACAAAACCATCAAAGAGCTCGCGGAGGTACTGGGAGTAACCGAAACCACCGTTCAGCGATGGAAAAACCGAGATCACGTCCATGATCGGTCAAGCCGACCACACAATCTCCAGACCACCTTGTCCGAATTTCAGGAAGCCGTCATCGTGGAACTGTGGAAGACGCTTCTGCTGCCCCTGGATGATCTGCTCCAGGTGGTGCATGAATTCATACACCCTGAGGTTTCCCGGTCTTCGATCATCCGTCTGTTGCGACGCTATGAGCTCACCTCCTTGTGGGAGAGAATCTGGGAGATGATCCCGAAGGAAGGCTCGGAAGAGGAACCTCCTAAGTCCTTCAAGGACAACCTGCCGGGCTATCTCCACGCAAATGTCAAGCATCTCCCCCAGATACCCGATGAGGAGAGCCGAAAGTACCTCTTTGTGGCCATTGACCGGGCCACATGTTGGGTGTATCTGGAAGTCCTCCCTGACAAGTCTGCTCAGAGTGCCAAGCAGTTCCTGGATCATTTGGTTGACGCTTGTCCCATCCAGGTCGAGATCGTGCTCACGGCAATGGAAAGGAGTTCGCTGACCGCTTCACGCGAGGCGGAGAACGGGAACCCACCGGTAACCAGCCTTTCGATCAACAATGTCAAGAGCATGAAATCGATCATCGCCTTATCAAGCCCGGACGCCCTGAAACCAATGGGATGGTGGAGTATTTCAGCAGGCGGATTGAGAAGATCCTGAAATCGACCAAGTTACGGACGTCCAAAGTGCTACAACGCACTCTTTACCAGTGTTGTGATACCTATGTTGTGATACCTACAATCATTACTTGGATTTCCGTTCCATTGGGCACATGGCGCCTGTGGAGAAGATGCATGAATATTATCAATTAAGCCTCGAATGTTTCATTATGGACCCACACAACCTCTCGACTCCAAACAGATTTTCCGACTCGATACGTTACCGATCGAATATGTCAGGTTTCACAAACAGCTCAACCCTTACCTCGGTAATCAAGAGCTGCTGAAGAAACAAAACGGTAAACTGCCCAAAAAGCGATGTGCCGGAACAAATCATGCCACCAATTGTAGGTGGTTATGGGGCGGGATGGCAAGCTACCAGACGAGCTGTGCTCAGACGGGACAAATACAGATGTACGGTATGTGGAAGGCGCAACAATCTTCATATTCACCATGTGGGTCTGAAGGCTGGAACGCCTGGAGCTGAAAATCTAGATAACCT
>JAWODY010000034.1:0-18665 GCA_046483045.1 Anaerolineales bacterium
CCCATCGAATCGGCCTTCTCAACGGTCAAGGCGCGAACCAGGGTGACCAAAGGGGCTGGATCACGAAAGGCAGGTTTGGCTATGGCAAGCAAGCTGTTGCTGGCTGCGGAGAAACGCTGGCGAAGGATCAATGCTCCTCATCTGGTCGCGTTGGTTAAGGCCGGAGTTGAATTCCCGGATGGGAAAGCTGAAATGTTGCAGTTGGAGCCAGTAGAAGAAGATGTTATTACGAATCCTCCATCGATATTTGCCGCTGAAGAAATGTTAATCCACAACATTTGACAATAACCCGGCAGCAGCCATAAAAAAGCCTAATACATGGGAACAGGAAGTGTCGGGCTGGGCCCAGGGGTAGGTGTTATCGTGGGCGTGGGACTCGGGGGCAGAGTGGGGGTGGGAGAAGGGGTCAAGGTCAAGGTTGGAGAAGGAGTGGGGGATGGTGTCAACCGAACACTGGCCTGGCTCAGCCAATCATCGGAGACCATTCCTGAGGGTAGTTCGACAATTCGCTGCCAGTCTGCGCGCGCAGAAGAAGGTGAGCCCAACTTCTCATATGTGATCGCTCTCCAATAATATACAGGAGCCCGTTCATCATCAGAAGCTGCATCCTCTTCCGCGGCATTAAATCGTGACAAGGCATTCTGATAATCGCCATGCTGAAAATATGCTTTTCCCAATGAAAAGGTTGCCAGGTAATGATCGGGTTTCTCTTTCAAAACTCGTGAAAGATCTTGAATCGCCTTTTCGAAATCTCGCTGTTCGAGATAGATAAGCCCCCGATAGAGGTACGCCTCAAGTTTCAAAGGGTCTCTCTCCAATCCAACATCAAGGTACTCCAGAGCTTTTTCTACATTTTCACCGGATTTGTAATACGCCTCACCGGTTGCCAAGTAAAAACGGGTGGGTTTCTGATCAGCATAAGCATCATATTTACCAAGCATATATAACGCAGCTCCTGTATCACCCAGCGCCAGGTAAATGCGGCCCATCGTCAAGTAAGTTGGCACATAATTGATATCGGCCTCTAAGGCGATATCCCCATCTATGTAAGCTTTGTGCGGTTGACCTAGAGCCAAGTAGGCCCTAGCCCGGTACAAATGAGCCAAATGAGAATTTGGCAAATACTCGACAGCTTTCTTAGCGTCTGCCAACGCTCCTTGGAAATCCCCATTTTGTAATTTTTGTTTTGCCCGCTGGATGTACGCTTGCCCAAATTTTTTGTCAAATGCGATAGCTTTATCAAGATCCTCCATGACATCAGCATCGGGATTGACGATCAGATCAACCAAGGCTTGCCCCAAGTAAGGTGGCGAGAAAGAGGGATCCTTTTCCAAGGCCTGTTTGTAGTATTCTTTTGCCTCTCCAATTTGACCAAGATGGCGATGGGCTTCCCCAACCAGATAAAGGATATCCGGAGTGTCCAACTGATCCTCCGATAACTTTAAATAGGTGAGCATGGATCGGAAATCACCCCGCTCATAGGCTTTTATCCCCTCTTGATAAGACCCATAACCGGGATGAGGAGTGTTTACGTAAAAGGGGGTCGGTGTGTAGGTCGCCTGAAGTGCACGACCAATCGGAGATCGGTCACTAGGGGTTGACGTTAGCACTCCCTCCCCCTCAGATATCAAACCCAAGGTGGGTGTCCATGTATAGGGGGTGACCGTTAATTTCGGGGAAAATAGGGAGCCCGTACGAGGGAAAAAAATCGCTGTTAACACTAAAAGGATAACGATCCCCCCCACTGCTGCATACGTCAACCAACGCTGGGGGGGAAAAACCTGTTTGTCCTTTTCCTTCTTCTCTCTTTTCGTAAGGTCTTCTAATTCATCCGTCCAATTTCGTTTCTGGGGTAAAATAGGAGAGACGTCATCAGGTTCAAACTCCCCCACCATGATTAAACCCCTTTTTGCCGCCGGGTTTCCAGGATCTAAATCCCAAACCTTTTTTAAACAATAAACGCGCTCTTTCTCTGTTTCCGCAACAGCGCTCATCCATAACCAATAATCAGGACGATATTTATTTGTCTTTAGCGCTTGGGTGAGAACCTCTCTGGCCTTGTAACGGTCCCCTTTTTCCAAAGCTTTTTTCACCCTACGCAGTGTTTTTTCTTCTTTCATAAGACACCGTGGTTGATAAAGGCAGCAGCATAATCAGAGTGTAGCACAGGCAAAAGAGGGACACAAGAGCGTGTATAATCTCTTATATGAAACGTGAATACACTTTTTTCGCTCTGTTACTGGTTAGCGCACTCCTGTCCCTTAACTGCTCCCCGCAGTTTACCCCTTCCCCCCAAGTTCCTACAGCCACAAGGGGTCAACTCACTCCATATACACTTCCACCCCCCTCCCAGACACCGACCTTGATTCCCGTCGTGACCAGCACGCAGGAAGCTTTACTTCCAACATCCACTCCTTTCACCTACAAGATCCAGGAAGGAGATACCCTGTACGGGATCGCTCTTCGTTTTGACACAACGGTGGATAAGATCATAGCAGCAAACCCGGATCTCTCCTCCAACATTCTCTCTCCTGGCAATACACTGGTGATCCCTTCCGGGGAGGAGGGATCAATTCCTGACCTACCCACAGCCACACCTATCCCATTGCCACTCTCAGATCCTGTGTGCTACCCGGCAAACGAAGGGGGGCTCTGGTGTTTTGTATCCGTGTTCAACGATCAAGATATACTGCTGGAAAACATTTCCGCGGTCATTAATCTCTACGAAAAGACAGGCGAACTCGCTGCCAGCAGGATTGCCCTTCCCCCCATTAACATCCTTAACAAGGGCGATCAAATCCCGCTCTCTGCCTACTTTCCACCTCCCACACCTGAAACCTACCGTGTTTTTGCCTCACTTCTGACAGCTTTGCCCAGTGCTGTTGAGGCAAAACCATTACCCATCGAAGACCAGGACATTACCTACAGAGAAGACAGACACCTGGCCATGATCACCGGGAAAGTCAACTTAGAAAATGTGGATCAAACCATGTTCCAAGAAATTTGGGTAATTGGGATTGCATTTGACGGAGAAGGGGAGGTTGCTGGGATTAGAAAATGGGTCAGCGACAAGGGTCTTTCTTCCCCCGACTTACAGTCTGTTTCCTTTCAATTTAACGTTTACAGCCTTGGCCCTCCCATTGCAGAAATTAAACTCATCACGGAGCATTATTAATCGGGTAGGAGGGGGCCTCGCAGCCCCCGTCCTCCCACACCACCGGACGTACTCATCGTATCCGGCGGTTTCTTTTACTATTTCAGCATCGCGTACCTGTGGCTCAGATTTACAAGCCCTTGTTCCTGAAACCAAGCCATATTCATAGCTGCATGTGCCTGCGGGCTTCCAGCTAATCGCCACCAACCTTTTCCACTCAATGCCAAGGTCCAGGCACTCCACTCGGGTACACCCCAGCTTTGAAGGAAGTCGGCGATTGGCTTTGCCCTCTTGCGTTGTTTCAAGCGCACGCATCTCAATTTCCGGCGTATCCACCGGTCCAACTCTCGCAGACGGCTTTTGCACGCCACATATCGGTAGTACACCACCCATCCGCTGAGCTACGAGTTTAGTTCGTCAATCATTTCCTCTAGATTGATCCCCCGGTTGCGCCGTGTGATCTGTTTGACTCGTAGCTTCATGCGCCTAATGCTCTCTGGCGCAATTGCCAGTCTCCCGCCCGGTAGGATCCGGTAACCCAGAAACTTCACTTTTCCCACAAGGGCTACTTTGCTCTTTTTCCGGTTGACACGCAGTCGGAGCTTCCTTTCCAGAAACCTGGTGATTGAGACCATCACTCGTTCTCCAGCCGCTTTGCTGTAGATATAGATATTGCAGTTATCGGCATAGCGGCAGAAGCAATGTCCCCGTTTCTCCAGTTCCCTGTCCAACTCGTCCAGCAGTAGATTTGCCAGCAAAGGAGACAGTGGACCGCCTTGTGGCGTTCTTTCATGGCGTTCAATGCATACGCCCTCTGTCATCAACCCCGCCTCCAGAAATCGGCGGATGATCCGCAGTAGGCGTTTGTCGTCTGTTCGCCTGGCCAGGCGGCTCATCAGGACATCGTGATTGACCCGGTCGAAAAACTTCTCCAGGTCCATGTCCACCACGATTACTCAACCCCCTGCCACATATTCCACCCCGGCTTGCAGCGCGTCGTGCGCGCTCCGCCCCGGCCGGAATCCGTAGCTCGAGTCTGAGAAGGTTGGATCTAGAATCCTCTCCAGCATTTGGGCTATGGATTGCTGTACCAGACGGTCTACCACGGTCAGGATACCCAATTGCCGCTTCCCTCCCCCTGGCTTGGGAATCTTTACTCCCAGCACTGGCTGTGGTTTGTAACTCCCGTCCAGCAGCGATCGCACCAATTCACCCTTGTGCTCCAGCAGCCAGGGATACAGGTTTTCTACAGTCATCCCGTCTATCCCCGGTGCTCCTTTGTTGCTCTTCACTCGTTTGTAGGCCCGGTTTAGGTTGTCTCGTTCACATATCTGCTCCATCAGGTCGCTTGCCAAGGCTCGTTTCCGGTTCAACGCCGTGGAAGTTTGCTGCTCCTCGGTCCCCGCAGCTCCGGTTCCGCCATCACCGCCTGGGTCGTGGCGCAAGTCGTCCAGCTCCTTATAGAAACTTTCCTGGTACCACCTTCCTTCCTGCCGCTCCGCTTCCATCCGAGTTTCTCCGTCTGCTCCTTGTAGTAAAAGATTCGGCCCTTCCCCAAACATCCTGCTTCAGGTACTTTGACCTCTGCTGACTTCTCCCCATCCTTCCCGTCCTGTTTCCAGTCCGGCAGTCCACACCTTCTGGACAGATTGAGAGATCTCCCAGGGTAAGCTCTGTCACCTTCCCCCGGTCCCCACCGGATTTACCGCCTGTCGTGTCCGCGTGACCTTTGGGCCTCCCCATCCAATGCTGGGTTACCCCACTCAGACGGCCTTCTATCCGGTTTCTGTTCGTCGGGTCCGAGTTTTGCTTCCGGCTTCCTTCAGATCCCACCTCACGGTGGGCACCCTTGCCATCAGCTAACGGTTCCTGTCACTGCGTCCCGTAGAGGACTTCCACCTCCTGGTTACAAATCATGCCTGGTGCACAAATAAAAAACTCTCAGGAGAATTCTCCTGAGAGTTCTGCTGGACAAATCACTTGATCACGGATTTCCCCAAATCAGAAAGCTATCCCGCTTACACATCTTCTCGCCCTCTTTGCTTGTAAAACAGACTTGGTAGGGGATGGTGGATCCATTCTTTGCTGTGATGGGATCTACTCTGAAGAACGAACATCCACCCTCATCGGTCGGAGAGGTCTGATAAAAAATGACGCCATTCTGAGGCGTGCCCACTTTCAATTCTGCGTCAAGCCCTTTGAGAGGGGAATCACCTTTATGGATACAGGCTCCAATCTCCTGTGATTCAGAGGAAGGAATTTGTGGGTTAAGTTCCCAAATGTCTAATGTCAAATTCCTCTGGTTATTGTTCACAGGTGTATTCGTAGGCTGGGTAATTTCAGCTTGCGACTCGTTCCCCCAAATCAAAAAGCTGTCTCTTTTGCATTGTTCCGATTCATTGATCAAAAAACAAACCTGGTAATCAACCGTGGTCCCGTTTTTAGCCTGGATGGGGTCCAGCTCAAAGAAGGAGCATCCGCCCTCATCCGTGGGGTGGAGTTCGTAAATTTTCATTTGTTCCTGGGGAACCATGACATCCAACTCGACCTGAATGCCTTTTAGCGAGGCGTCGCCTTCATGAATGCAGGCCCCGATCTGTTGGTTTTCTGAGGAGGAGATTTGTGGTTTTCCTGCCCAGATATCAAGGGTGAATTGCCTATTTTCATTAACAGCAGGTTTGTGGTCGGACAAACCCATGCTAACGATCCCCTTATATTTTTGTCCTAAAGGAACCAGGCTTATCCGCTTCCCCTCCTCCCCGACGCTGTCATATCGCAGGCAGTAATTCTCAAAACATTGTCGATAGACTCCATCCCTGATCTCACGGAGCTGGGTAAGGGGCTCTCCTGATAGTTCAAATCCCGAATACCTGCTGACAAAATCTACAAAATAGGAAGGGATATAGTACCCTTTTCCCGGCTCTTGTTCCCGGAAATACATATCTGATCTGGAAGCTTTCTCTTCAAGCGGATCTCTCTCAATCCCAATGATTCTTGCTGCAGGGCGCAGGGACACACCCAGAGCACTATCTGGATCTTCATAGATCACCACGTTGGTGAAAACCTGTTCGATGTGACCGTCATCTCCCCGGTAAGATTCCGTCAGTGAACTGCCTGTGAACGAAGGACCAAACCTTGAGATCACATCTTGGAAGGGTGACTCCGTCAGGGGGGAAGAAGATCCAACAGGACTTGCGTTTTCAAGCGTTGGATATCGTGAACACTCGCCCGCACACTTCCACAATCCATATGGCATCAATCGGACCACTCCCGGAGGATCATCCTCAAAACGGAAGAAACCCAGGTTTTCAAAGTATTGCTCAATAATACCCTTTTCAGGATTTTTTCTCGCCCTCGTCAAAGGCAGCCCCACCCATCTGGATCCACCTAATTCCTCATAGAGTTTCGCAAACTCCATGGGAACGATAAATCCATTTACAAATTTCACATTGGGATTTTCAGGATCAGCATTGGGCAAATCGGAGAAGCCAGCTTCCATCCCTACAGGTTCAAGATAATATCGAGGGGATGAATCGGGGTCATATAAAATCACAGCAGCCTCAAAATACTGCTTCTCTATGTTTGTCCCGGCCACAAATTTTTTATTTGAGATGGGTTGACCCAGAACTTCCTCCCCTTTTAATTGGTGATAAAGTTCCTGAAAACGGGAATCCACAACATAATATGCGGCTTGTTGCGCTTTTTCCAAAGAACAAGCAGCGAAAGACATGATGATTATGGATAAGCTGATGACTGTCAGGAGCTTCTGAAACATCTCACTTCCTGTCCGTAGGATATCATAAAGGACCAAGGAACTTCACCTTGTCTCTCATTCATTCTAAACGATAACTTATCTATCCGCAACACTTTTTGAACAATCTGCAATCTTTGATCTGGGACGCCGCGTCAATATTTACGCATATTTTCCCCGGTGGTTTTCTCATTTCTTCACTAACACCTTGAATTTATCAATGAGGACTTCCCACTTGTTGAACTTCGCCGGAAAAAAAGCTCTTGGATGAGGAAGATTATCATTTTTATTAGGTGTATAATGGATCCTAAGAAAAAGAGCAGATATGTATACTTATGTTGAACCTCCGCAAACGATGAGTTCACTTTTTATAACCTGAACTTAAATCCATATAACAAGGAGAACGATCATGCTTGATATGAAAG
Source organism: Anaerolineales bacterium (assembly GCA_046483045.1). Taxonomy (GTDB): domain Bacteria; phylum Chloroflexota; class Anaerolineae; order Anaerolineales; family UBA11858; genus B10-G9. The sequence goes on from JAWODY010000034.1 coordinate 7,331, forward strand.
AGTATCGATCCTCCCATCGATTACTGGCTACATACACTTATGATTTTTCACCCATCATCCATGGATACGCAAATCGAACACTGCATATAAACCTCACAGAGAACAGCATCAGCGAAAAGCCTGTGACCCAAAAGATGAAAGAGCTTTTTACAGGAGGGCGGGGTTTTGGCCTCTGGCTGCTGTGGAACGCAATCCAAGATGATACCTCATGGGATGACCCGGAAAATGCACTGGTTTTCGCCAATGGACCGCTTTGCGGTACGACCGCATATCCTGGCATGGGAAAGACCACCGTGGTCACGCTTTCACCCTTGACGGAATCGGTGATAGACAGCAATGGAGGAGGATTCTTCGCTCCCTATTTAAAATTTTCAGGGTTCGATGCCCTTGAGATCACGGGCAAAGCCGCAGAAGATGTGCTCATTTTCATCAACGGCGATACAGGCAAGGTGCACGTTGAAGCTGCTCCCAAAGAGGCCATCAACACCTATCCCCTGGCTGGTTTATTGACCGAGATGTACGCGGAAAGCGAAAGGGACAAAAAATATGTCTCAGTGGTCACATCCGGAGAAGCCGCAAAACACATCCGATATGCAGGTTTAAATCTGAGTTTCTATGATCCAAAACGGAAGGAAGTGCGTGTCAAGCAGGCAGCCCGGGGTGGTTCGGGCCGCGTCTTTAGGGAGAAAAGGATCAAAGGGATCATTGTGCGCTACAGCAATATGAGGGGAGACAGCAACCATCCAAAGAAACCGGATCTGATTAAAAAAGCTGGCAGAAGAATCAACAAAGAGATTTCTGAGCTAGATTCCCAACAAAATAACATGCGCGAAATCGGAACAGCTCACCTGGTCGAGATCATGGACCATTTTGACCTCCTTCCCGTACATAACTTCCGTTATGGAGCTCATCCAGACCACGGTGGGATTGATTCCTCCACCTGGCAGGAAGCCTTCACGCAAGATAAACGCATGGATAGCTGCTGGTTAGGCTGCACCTTGGCCTGTTCTCACGGCGTGGACGATTTTCCGCTTCAGACGGGACCGCATGCCGGAGAATTGGTCCTGGTGGATGGTCCAGAATATGAAAACGCCGCTGGCCTGGGGGCCAACCTGGGAATTTTCGACCCCCATGCAGTATTGGAGATGAATTTCTATTGTGACACCTACGGTGTGGATACCATTTCCTTTGCAAATTCTGTAGCCTTTGCCATGGAATGCTACGCGGAAGGGATCTTAAACCAGGAAAGGACGGGCGGACTGGCGCTGGAGTGGGGAAACGCGGAAGCCGCACTTGATCTCCTCCACCAGATGACCGAAGGAGAGGGATTTGGCGTCATCGTGGGACAGGGCGTACGATACATGAAAGGCTTTTTCGCCGAAGAATTCGGGGCAGACCCCGAATTCTTGCAGGATATCGGCATGGAAGTCAAGGGGATGGAAATTTCGGAATACATGACCAAAGAATCGTTGGCCCAGCAGGGCGGATACGGGATGGCTTTGAAAGGGGGACAGCACGATGAAGCCTGGTTGATCTTTATGGACCAAGTGGACAACCAGCTTCCCACCTTTGATGACAAAGCGGAAGCGCTACATTATTTCCCCATGTGGCGAACGTGGTTCAGCCTGCACGGGTTGTGCAAACTTCCCTGGAATGACATCAAACCTGCAGACAACGCGGAAACCGATGAACCAGAGAAAATTCCCGAGCATGTCGAGAATTACACCTGGGTCTATGAAGGCGTCACCGGCCAAGCGGTTACCCCGGATGATCTCATCACACAATCAGAACGGGTCTACAATTTCCAGCGTGTTTTTAATTTACGTGTGGGTTTTGGGACAAGAGAACATGACTACCCCCCTTACCGCGCTGTCGGGCCGGTCACCGAAGCAGAGTATGAAAGCCGCGCTGAGCGATACGACAAGCAACTGCAGGACCTATTCCATGAAGACATCGAGGGACTTTCTACAAAAAAGAAATTAGCCAAATTACGGGAATACCGCGAGCACCAGTATGAAAAACTCCTGGATGCAGTTTACAAGCGCCGCGGTTGGACGGAGGACGGGATCCCCGAAGAGGAAAAATTAGCGGATTTGGGAATCAATCTACCCGAAGTCATCAGGGTAATCGAGGATAAAAGCTGACCCTCCCACCCCATATATAAAAAAAGAAATACTCCTGATGGCTCTCCACCAGGAGTATTTTTCTATCTGGGTGATCCAGGTCAGGAGGATTGATCGCCCTCATCATTCTGACCAAGATATTTACTCCTCCATTCATACAAACAGTTTATGGCTTCAAGGGGAGATAGTTCATTGAGGTCAAGGGACTCCAACTCCTCCAAGAGAGGGTTGGTGTCCGGAAAGAGCGCCATTTGCTTTGGGGCTTCCGGATCGATCTTGACAGCCTTACCCGAAGACTCCTCTAATTTATCCATGATCTCTTCCGCTCGCTGCACCACAGAACTCGGCATGCCCGCTAATTGGGCCACGTGAATGCCGTAGGATTTATCAGCTCCACCAGGGACGATATTATACAAAAAGACCACATCTCCATCCGCTTCACTGACCGTGACATTATAATTGCGCACTCCGGGCAGCAACTCCGACAATTGAGTCAATTCATGATAATGGGTGGCGAAGAGCGTTTTGGCTTTCTTTTCAGGGTGGTTATGAATGTACTCCACCACAGCCCAGGCAATGGATACGCCATCATAGGTACTTGTGCCTCGGCCAATCTCATCCAGGATCAGTAAACTCCGCGGGGTAGCATGATTTAAGATATTCGCTGTTTCCACCATCTCAACCATAAAAGTGGATTGACCCGCATGAATTTCATCCTGCGCACCTATCCGGGTGAAAATCCGGTCAATCAACCCGATCGTTGCCGAGTCAGCGGGTACAAAGCTCCCCATCTGGGCAAGCAACGCGATCAGAGCCACCTGCCTTAAAAAAGTTGACTTACCCGACATATTGGGTCCAGTCAGGATGCGGATTCTCTCGCCCTCTTCAAAAATGGTGTCATTGGGAATAAACCGTTTCCCTACCAACGTCTGCTCTACGACCGGATGGCGCCCATTCCTGACATCTAAGACATCTTCCTCGACCACTTCAGGTTTTACATAGCCGTTGTTAGCAGCTGTTTCAGCTAAGGCGCTCAGCACATCAAGATGAGATATGATCCGAGCTGTGTCCAGGATCTGATCAGAATAATTGCACAACCGCCCGCAGACCTCATGGAATAATTTGCGCTCCACCTCCCGGATTTGTTCTTCCGCATTGAGAACTTTCGTTTCATATTCCTTCAACTCGGGCGTGACGTAGCGTTCCGCGTTGACCAGGGTTTGTTTCCGGGCATACTCCTCAGGGACAAGGTCCGTCTTGGCTTTTGTGACCTCGATATAGTAGCCATACACCTTATTATGACCCACTTTCAAGGTGTTGATCCCGGTGCGTTCTATTTCCACCGATTCCAGATTTTTTATCCAGTCTCGCGCGTGCTTCGTTTTTTCCAGGATGTCATCAAGCTCCTGTGAATACCCTTTTCTTATGATCCCCATGTGCCCTACCACCGCTGGGGGGTCGTCTTGCAGGGCATCCTCCAAGAGCTGGAGCGCTTCTTGGCAGAGAGAGAAATCCGACATCAATTCCCCAAGGTAGGTATCGGCGGTCTTTTTCACAGAAATTAACGCCTCAATATCAGGCAGCATATGCAGCGTTTCGCGGACGCCTACCAAATCTCGAGGTTGTGCAGATCCCCCCAGGACCCGATTGATCAGACGTTCCAAATCCTGAAAGGACTTCAATTCCTCACGAATTTCAGCTCTAAAAACCCCATCCTCATGGAAATGAGCCACACCCTGATGTCTTTTTCGGATGATCTTCACCTCGAGAAGCGGTTTACTGACCCACTGCCGCAGCAGGCGTTTCCCCATTGGGGTAACCGTACAATCCAGAACACCTAACAAAGAACCTTCCATATCCCCGGTGCGGATCGTTTCCGTCAATTCTAAATTTCGTCTTGTAGAAGAATCCAGAGTCATGAACTCATGTAAACTGTAAGAGTTCAGGGTAGATAACAGCTTCACAGACTCCGGCCTTGTTTCCTCCAGATATTGGGCAACCGCCCCTGCTGCGCGAATGGCCAAGGGATGACCCCTGACGCCAAACCCATCCAGGGTAGCTACCTGAAACATATCTTCCAGAACGCTCTGACAGCGATTTCTCTCGAAACGCCAGGCCGGCCATCTCGTAAGATGAGAGGGAAGATCACTGCTCTCCAGGGAGAGATTCTCAGGGAAAAGGGTCTCCGCAGGATGAAGCCGGAGGAGCTCCGAGCTGACGATATCCCAAATGTGATCATCTTCCAACTCAGTAGCCGCAAACTCCCCGGTCGTGATATCCACATAAGAAACCCCGGCTCGTTTCCCTTCCACCACAATGCACGCCAAATAATTATTCGCATCTCCGGGCAGCAGACTTGGCTCGAGAATGGTGCCGGGAGTCACCACCTGGACGACTTCCCTCGGCATAAGACCATTGACTGGGTGGTCTCCCACCTGTTCACAGATCGCGACATGATACCCCTGATCAATAAGCCGCGAGAGGTGGTTTTCAATGGCGTGGTGGGGGATGCCAGCCATAGGAACCCGGATTCCTTTCCCCACCCTTCGTGAGGTGAGGACAATGTCCAGCTCCTGAGAGACAATCTCCGCGTCCTCATCGAAAGTTTCATAAAAATCCCCTAAGCGGAAAAATAAAAGGGATTCAGGATATTGCCTTTTGATTTCGAGGTACTGCTTCCGTATGGGAGTAACATCCTTTTTTGTCATGATCCCATTCTAAAATGAGAGGATTAAAAGGACAAGGTCAATGGAGCAAAACACATCATGAGTGCCGATAATGAAAAAAGACATCAGAAAAGGAACGCATCACGGGTCTTCTCATACCGCGCTGCTCCAAAACGTATCCATAAACAGGAAACGAACAGAAGATACGGGACTATTTCCTTGTCATAAAGAAAAAAAATGATGTATAATACAACCAATTAAACAGCAATTAAAATGACAAAAGGAGCTGGGTCATGTCAAGTGTTACCTATGACCATGTCACGAAACATTTTGATGAAGTGGTGGCAGTGGACGATCTTGATTTAACTATTAAAGATAAAGAATTTTTAGTATTAGTGGGTCCATCAGGATGTGGAAAATCTACTGCATTGCGCTGCCTGGCTGGACTGGAAACCATCACAAAGGGTACGATAAAAATTGATGATCAAGTCGTCAATGATGTGGCACCCAAAGATCGCGACATCGCGATGGTATTCCAATCCTACGCGCTGTACCCTCATATGAGCGTTTATGATAATATGGCTTTTGGCCTCAAGCTCCGTAAATACGACAAAAATCTCATCGACGAACGTGTTCAGGAAGCGGCCAAAATCCTGGGTATCACGGAGTTATTGGACCGAAAACCCAGACAGCTCTCAGGTGGTCAACGACAGCGAGTGGCTCTGGGCAGAGCGATCGTCCGAGACCCCAAAGTTTTCTTGCTGGACGAGCCCCTCTCCAACTTGGATGCTAAACTCCGCGTGCAAACACGGGCAGAAATCACCAAGCTTCATAAACGATTGGCTACCACGTTCATTTACGTCACACACGACCAGGTCGAAGCCATGACCATGGCGAACAGGATCGCAGTTTTAAATCATGGTGAATTACAACAAGTAGACACACCCCAGAAATTATATGACTACCCGGATAACCTTTTCGTCGCCGGTTTCATTGGCTCCCCAGCCATGAACTTTTTCAACGCTGTCCTCCGGAAGGAAGGGGATGACACCATCGTGGATGCGGATGCCTTCAAATTGAAGGTTCCCGAAGAACGCAAACCTGCTTTCCAGAACCATATTGGTAAGCCAGTCGTATTTGGACTCCGGCCTGAAGACATCCATGACCCAAATTACGCTCCTCCCAGGATCATCTCCCAAGAGGTAGAAGCTGAAGTAGATGTCACCGAATTGATGGGAAATGAAATCTTCCTCTATTTGATCAGCGGCGACCACGAGTATGTAGGCCGAGTCGACCCCCGAACCGATTACAAAATGGGCGACAAGGTGAAAATGGCCTTCAACATGGACAAAATGCACATCTTCGATAAAGAAACTGAAGAAGTGATCCGATAAGAAGCTCTCTTTTCATGAGTAATACGATCTCCTCGTTGGCTCTTTTTGCCCGAGGAGACTGTTTTTTGCAGGAGGAATGATGCCCTATCCTTATTTAACCCCGCTTTTAGAAAAGAACGAAAGCAAAATTATCCTGCTCATCCTGGACGGATTGGGGGGAACAGGGAACACCACTGAAGGGAAAACCGCCCTGGAAACAGCGAATAAACCGAATTTGAACCGCTTGGCTGCTGAAGGATGCCTGGGCCAAACCATCCCCATCCGACACGGGATCACGCCTGGTTCAGGCCCTGCCCATCTCTCATTATTTGGGTATGAACCTTTAGAATGCAATGTAGGCAGAGGGGCGTTATCAGCAGCTGGTATCAATGCCCCTGTCCATCTCGGGGATATCGCTGCCCGGGGAAATTTGTGCACGTTAGACAATCAAGGCAAGGTAAAGGATCGTCGAGCAGGACGGATCTCCCACCAGGACGCAGCACCCATCATCGAGAAACTCAATGAAGTACAAATCCCGGATGTAAAGATAGAAGTACATCAAGTCAAAGAATACCGGTTTGTGATCGTCATGCGGGGTGAAGGACTCAGCCCAGAGCTGAACGACACGGATCCCCAGGAAACAGGCGTTCCTCCTGTGCCCTTGAAAGCTCAAGATCCAAATGCGGAACAAACAGCCGCATACTTTAATGCCTGGATGGAGAAAGCATATCAAGCCCTGGCAGACCAACCCCGCGCGAATGGTTTTTTACTGCGCGGATTTGCCACGGATCCCAACTTCCCGTCCTTTGAGGAGGCATACCAACTCAATGCAGCCTGCATCGCCGAGTATCCCATGTATAAAGGGGTCTCGCGACTGGTGGGGATGGAAGTCATTGAGGACATTGAAAGAGGGGTCAAGGGCGAATTTAATGCTGTCAAGCAGATCTGGGATGATTTTGACTTTTTCTTCGTGCACATCAAAAAAACTGACAGCTATGGGGAAGACGGGAACCTTTCCGCCAAAGCCAAGGTGATTGAAGAAGTTGATCAAGCCCTCCCTATCCTTCTTGATCTAGATCCAGATGTACTGATGGTCACCGGGGATCACAGCACTCCTTCCGCATTAAAATCCCATTCCTGGCATCCTGTCCCTTTCTTATTGTGGGCCCCAAAAACCCACCGGCCAGATTTGGAAAAGGAATTTGGTGAACGGGTCTGTGCCCGGGGCGGTTTGGGAACATTCCCGGCAGTAGAAATCATCTCTCTGGCCTTAGCTCATGCCAGGCGCCTTAAGAAGTTTGGGGCGTAGTCTATTAAATGATGTCATGCCAGATTCTGTTCATTTGAGGGATGCAGCAATGGGGTGGAACATGCATTCCCCCCCTGCTGTTCCCCCCTGAAAGTTTTCTCTATTCCCCTTTCATGCGTTTCGCTATCCTACCAAAAAGTATAGCTGTGATCAGCCCCAATCCCGCTGTCAGAGTCCCTAAAACAAGGAACGCATCACGCCAAAACACGATGGGAAAGAGACGGATGAGAGTATCCGAATATCGAAAAATCCATGTATCCCCCTCAAAAAAGATGCGGTGAAAAATCACAAATAGCGTTTGGAATCCCACTGCAGCGAGGAGGAGTGTGGACACAAAGAGGAAGACTGTTAATAACCCTCCCCGGGCAAAAGATTTCCACAATAAATCCCATCTTTTTTCCAGACAGGCCCAAGCCCCACCCAGGATCAGCAAAGCAATGGCGGCATACAGGGCACGGAATGCCCCCTGGAGGACTTGTTTGACGTCCTCCATATGACGCAGTTCCCGATCATTGTAGAGGGGTGAACCATCCTGGAAGCGAAGATCACCCAAAACGTCTATATCTGCCTTTTTAACCAGGTACTGCCTCGCACCTTGAGCATACCGAAGCCTTTCCTCTTCTGAAAACCCATACCTGTCAGGAGGAAAATAAGGCAAGTGGTATTCAAAATACACAAAAACAGGGGTGAGCAAGAACCGAATGGTCCCCATAATGAGGATCAAGGGGATGGAAAGCGGGATTAAGACTTGAAAAGTACCTTGGAGCCATGATTTCATGTCCGCCCTCCGTAACTATTCCAATCTTTGACCAGAGACGATGTACTGCAAGACCATATTATTCGTGATCCATTCAATGGGCGCCCTGTCATCCGTAAAAACCTCCCCAGAAGTGGGGACGGGGCGCAAATTGGTCATGGCAATTTCCACCGCCCTTTGAACCATCTCTGTCTGGTCCGAGCTTTCCTTCAACGCCTGGTAATTTTGGGATAAGTTCTCCACTTTGGTAGGCTGTTTGGTGGCATAAATGATCGAATTAAAGGATTCTGGGACATCGATGACATACACGGAGGGAAAGACATTTTTTACTGTCGCTACCAAACCAGCCAATAACGTTTGATCCTCAGGCGCTCTTCCCACGTTGATAGCAACCACACCCTGGGGAGTTAGATGTTCATGGACGATCCGGAAAAATTCCACGGTCGTCAGGTGCCAAGGGATGTAAGGCGGGCGGTAGGCATCCATGCTGATTATGGAATAGGTTTTTTCACTGGTATCCAACCCCCAACGCCCGTCTTTTGGAATGGGGTTGAGATTAGGCTGGGTCATTCCAAAATACTCTTTTCCCACCTGGATGATCGTCGGATCAATCTCAAATCCATCGATAGGGATTGGGCCAAAAGCGTGCGTAGCCTGTCGAGCTGTTGTTCCCGCTGCAAGGCCAACGATAGCCATGCTTTCCACATCCTGTGGGGAAAAAGGGGGAGCATTGAAAAACGGTGCAGCTAAGACCTGCATCCACGTCCCGCTGTACGCCAGCCTTTCTGAGTGATAGATAGAATGAACCCCCTGCCCTTCATTGAGACGGAGATAACGGTAGCCATCCTGCTCGATGACCTGAATGTAGTTATAAGATGATTCCGTCTCATAAATTTGACCTGGCGTTTTTTTAATGGAGCCCTGCCCCCAAATCCCTCCTAGTAGGATTAAAACGACAATCATCCAGCTCCATCTCAACGCCCCTTTCCATCCTGCATGCTTCCACAACCCTCCCAAAGCGACGAGCACCAGGAAGAGAGAAAAGACCACAAACGTCAACGTTGTGCCTACAAGAGGAATGAGGACCAGGTCCGGCGTAAACGTCCCCAGAAAGGAACCCAGGGTGGAAATGGCGTAGATCTTCCCGGAAATCTTTCCCACTTTCCGGGAATCCCGTAAAGCGAGGCGGATGGCAAAAGGAGAGATTGTCCCCAGGAGGGTGATGGGAACCATAAACAATATCAAAACACCTGTGAAGGATCCCAATAATACGCCTACCTGGAGCTGGTCAAAGGCGTCTGCGGCCCGATATAAAACCGGGCGGGAGACGAAAGGGATCAACCCAGAAGTGAACGCCCCCCAAGCGAGGATGGTGTAAAAAACTTTATAGTCAGGCCATCGATCTGCCCATCTTCCCCCCAGAAAGTACCCGGCTGTGAGATAGATGAGGATCAAACCTATGATGCTCGCCCAAATGAGGTTGCTCGTTCCAAAAACACTACCCAGCAGGCGGGAAGCTGCAAACTCAACAGCCAGCGTGGTCAAACCAGTTGCAAAGACGGAAAAATATAAATAGGACCTCATATTAGTCAGGAATCCTTTCTAAACCCGCTGTCTTGTACTCCTCAACTCATCAAGCACCCAGAAGGAAGTTGATCCCAATGGCAACAAAACCAGCTACCAAAGTCTTGAAACCATACCCCAGAAGGCTGCAGTTTGAAACTTTTCCCAAGAACATACCCAACCCAAAAAGGCTGAGAAACGCCACACCGATTGCCAGGAAATAACTCAAAACAGCATCCTGAATGATAGGATTGAGAAAAAGAGGGATGAGAACGACCAGGGAAGCTAAAAACGGAGCTAAACCATCTACCACAGCCACGATGATCACCGCAAACCGTGAGGCTTTCCCGATCTTTGTGCTGTACTGGTCGACCAGGCAAACTTTCTCCAACTCCTTCATTTGCCGATCCCTTTCCGCAACTTCCGTCAAGTAAGCCCCCCACAATCCAGAGACCCCCATAGCGACGGATGTAGCCACACCGATGCGAATGGGGATGACCACGTCCCGCACCCCCACCAGATAATTCCCCACCAACACTCCAATGGGGGTCAACACCCCGTCAAAAGCGTTCATCGCAAAATAGCGCCGGGCGATCTCTTCGATCCCAACCAGCCGATTATACGTTTGGAGTTCAGCTAACCATGATCTCACATTTTTCATAGCTTCTGACATCAATTACTCAATTAATCCTGGTGTGTAACGACATCCTCAATAATGGTTTTCCCTGCTGCAACTTCATCAATTGAGTGTATCGCACCACCATTCTCTGCAATCAGGTCCTCCAATGCAGAATAAGAGAGGTCATTCCCCTCCACCGTGATCTTGGCGTTCTCCACTCTGCGGTCTACCTCATAGATGGTGATATTGACCCCTTCAACCCCCTCAAGTTGAGCGACCTCTTGAACCATGTCCACGATATTCGGTTCCAGTGGTTTTAAAACATCAAGCACGATGCGTAGCAAATTTCCCATGATCTCACTTCTCCGTTCTTTCCAGAACCCAGTTTTCTGTCCACGATAAGAATCTTCAGAACTTCCCGGATAAACTCTGTGCAGCTGCTTTTCCGGTCCCAGATAACTTCCAGCATATTTTACCATCTTTGCCTGGATTAGTTTTTGACTCTCTTCCCTAACCAATAAACTCATCATCGCGGAGGATAATATATGTTTAATTCTGAGATAAAAAGAAACTGGAGAACCCGTATTTTAAAAAATTAGTAGTGTCCCAAAAACGTCAGGTGACACATACAGGCTCTACCTGAACAGAAGTTAAGTTCATCTTAAATCGTCCCCTCAAATCAAGTTTCTCTTTCCAGTAACGATCCCATTCTTTTCGCTGATAGATTCTCTTCAACAACAAGCCTGCCACTTTACTGACCCCTTCATTACTCCATCTTGCACCAATGGATTTCATCCTGCGGTTAATGACCCTCATCAGCCGTTCCAGGATGCTGATCGTCTTAGGAGATATATACCCCAGGCTCAGCCAGATCTTGATATTCGTGAATATCTTACCCATCGCCCTGCGCAGATACGCAGCTGGC
>JAWODY010000057.1:0-11811 GCA_046483045.1 Anaerolineales bacterium
TATTAGCCAACTCGCCCGGCCTTACAGCCTCCGATGGGATTCGTGTCCCTCGGGTCGCAGATTTGCCTGCGGCTTCCTTTAGACCCCGCCTCGCGGCGACGCCCTTGCCTTCAGCTAATGGTTGGTGCGATCAACCTCCGTAAGGGTCTTCCACCCTCTAGCCAACGCCCATGCCGGGCGTACTAAAAAACAGCTTGTGTTACCACAAGCTGTTTATGAAAGACAGGTCTGTTTTTCTTTTTTACGCTTCCGGCGGGGGAACCGGCAGATCTTCCTGGACGGTATCCACCCATTTATCCCCCTCATCGATCAGCATCACGGGGATATCATCCCGGATGGGATATTTACGGCCGCACTCCTGGCACACCAACCATGCTTCCCGGTAATAATCAAGCGTGCCCTCGCGGGTCTGAACGCAGGCCGGGCAGCGCAGGATTTCCAATAACTCTTCACTTACCATCACACCCTCCTCAATGGGTCAGCTTTCGCTGACTTCTATTATAAACCTATGTGTCCGGCTTACAAGGATTCTTAGGATCGGGATCCTCGGGAGGCATCCCTTTCGTCCCGGGCCCGTATTGGCAGACAGCTGCCCAGGGCATGTATTTCGTCTTAAAGTACTCTCTCCAGGCTAACTCCCCATCTTGAAAGACTTCCCGGAGGATGGTCACCGTTGCCCCTTCAGCTGACCAATCCACTTGTTTGATCTTCCCCTTTGCAAGATCCTCGTTTTTCTCATAAATGGGGTCCGGCGGGTCCTGTACATCTCTCAAGCCTGAGGTATCCCACTTCACGGTCCGCCCCACACCGGTGCTGTAAAATTTCCAGGTCAACCGCTTGGCTCCCACGTTAACATACGTTTCCATCAGCAGCCAGTGGTCCGTGTCGTTCTTGAATTTAAAATCCACCACAGGGAAGTACACCGTGGCGTCCAGACCAGCTAAACGTTCTTTATAACCAACAGCTGTCTGCTCGTAATACTTTACCCGGTAGGCATGTGGGTGACGTTCCACCACCGGATAACCGCCGAAAAAGACCGTCCTGAAAAGCGTGGTGCTCACCTGGCAGACCCCGCCGCCCACCCCCTTAATGGTGCGGTCTCCGTAAATAATCCAGGCTTCCTCATAACCCTTATCCAGGCTGACATCGCCCAACTGCTCCCCCATGGAGAAGGTTTCGCCTGGGGCGATAAAGATACCGTGAAACTGGGCTGCCGCGGTTTTTATATTCTGGATCCGCGCTGCGCTGGAATACCGGAAATAGGTGCTTTCCTGGCTGACCAGTTCCGTGATCCCCAGCTCTTCCGCGGTGGTGGCTTCCGTGACAGGGGGACGCGTGTATTCCAGAACGACCGGGACCTGGTGTTGGTCCTCTTTCAACCCTTCCTGAATGGCCTGGATGGTCTTTTCGACTTGCAGGCTCCTCCCCACAACCTCCCGCTCCAGCAGATCGAGCTCCCGGGTGTCATCGTTGAAGATCATCCGGGCGTTTTTGGGTTCCCGTTTCAGCTTTCCCGCGACACCTTCTAAATATCCCTCCAAGTTTTCGGGGTCCAGAGCAATACGATAGGTTCCCTCCTCTCCATCGGAGACCCGCTCAATAGCCAACATTTGCACCAGGATTTCGGGCTCTAACACCCAGGGTCCGGGATCGGATTCGCCAGAGTCGGGCACGGTGAGCGTCAGGGGTTGGCTCAAAATCTGGCGCGCGAATTCCGCCTCCGCACTGACATCCAGGATGCCCGGGGGCTCCTCATCCACGACCAGCGGCACAACCCCATCCTCCAAAGATTTTACTTGCGCTTCCACAGCCTTCAAAGTCGCTGGAATGTCCAGCGTGCGCCCAATCTGTCCAGGCTGGACGACCACATCTAAACCATCCAGGCGCAGGGAGGCCTCGACAGCTGGTTTATTGATCTCTTCCTCCAACCGGGATAAATACTCGTAGCCGACCCGTTCATCCATCACAAAACGCGGAGTCAGCGTGACCCCATAGCGCATAATTTGGATTTGGGAGAGAATGCGGTCCCCGAGGCTGCCCTCCCTGCCGTATTCGAAAGCGACTTCCGCGTTATGATTCTGGCTGAAAAACAGGCCCAGATCCGCAGGGGACGCACGCCAAGTTTTGTCCTCATACTGAAGCAGGATGGTGCCCTCTTCAGGATACGCATAACGCTCCGCAAGCAGAGAAGCCGCCTGCTGGGGGGTTTCACCCCCTACATTCACGCGGCCCACGTTTACGCCCGGGAACACCCGGTCCTGATATTGGGTCTGCAAAGCCATCATACCCACCCCAATCACAAGGAAAAAGAGCAGGAAGCCACCAAACAGCGCGGCTGTAGCGTGCCAGATGGATCGGGGTCGTAGAATCGTCCTATTCATTGCCTTCCATTTTATCAGAGAGGACCGGAAGGGGAAGGTGCTTTTTCAATCTTTAGTCTGAGATTAATCAAATGTGAATGCTGAATCGGACAAATCATGGAGCTTGCACACGCTTGCGCAGCAGAAACCTGATCCCCTAAAAAACCTGAGAGCATGCGCCAGGTAGGTTACAATGAGAGAAGCCTCTACATGGAGAACAAATTTTAAAGAGTAATTTTGGGAGATGGACGGTAAAGATGACAAACCAACAACTTGAAGGAGATCAGAAACCCTCCTCCATAGGCGGGCTTGCTGTACTGCTTGTTTCCGCTTACATTGGCGCTCAAATCATTGCCGACATCAGCAGTCTAAAAATTGGGGTGGTGTGGGGTTTGGCGGTGGACATGGGGACCTTCATTTACCCGATCACCTTCACCCTGCGGGACCTGGTCCACAAAGCGTTAGGAAAGAAGAATGCCCAGATCCTGGTCATCACCGCAGGGGCGATAAACTTGCTCATGGCCTTATATTTTCGATGGATCGCAATCGTCCCCAGCGACCCCAGCTGGGGGTTAGGGCTGGAATTTGCATCAGTCCTCAATCCTGTGTGGCGGATCGTTTTGGCTTCCATCGCTGCTGAAGTGGTCAGTGAATTGATTGATACTGAGGTCTATCACCTGTTTGTCACGTATGTGACCAAGCGTTTTCAATGGGCGAGAGTTTTGTTGAGCAACAGTTTGAGCATACCCGTTGACAATCTGATTTTCACGCTGGGCGCTTTCTACGGCATCCTCCCCGGCTCTGTTCTGTGGCAAATTTTCCTGGTCAATTTATTAATGAAATTTGGGATCTCCATCCTCAGCCTGCCGTTCATCTACATCCCCCCAAATTCCATGAGTTCCAAATACGAAGCTTAGATTAAGAAGTAGCCTAAGGATCAGGCCGAGCAGGAAAGGGCTACACAGCGATCCCCGCTAGGATCTTCCCCAGCGGATTCTGAACGAATCCCTGTCCCGGATCAAATGCCAACGACAGCGCTTCCTCGTCCAAGATGATATCAGAAATCTCGGCTTTCCGGCCTAAACACTCTGTGGCATGGCGTAAAAATAGTCCATGCTGGGTCCGGTGACAGGCCGCCGCCTGGATTTTTTGCTCCCGCACTGGGGTGATATCAAGCACCCAATCTGCCTTATCACTTTCATTTGCCAAATGCGGCCGTGGTGCGCCCTCATAGAAGGGTGCAACGGTATACACCGCTGGCTTTTGTCCCTGAAATGACTTGACGGCCGCCATCATAACCCGGTGGGCCATAATATGGGCGGGGTGACCGTATTCCCCGTCAGCCCCGTGGGTGATCACGGCATCCGGCCTCTGCCTTCTGAGGACCGCGCCTATCCTGTGAACCACCTCTTCTTCATCCTCCGCAAAAGGATAGAGATCCCCTTCCGGACCGATCACCGGGTCCCTGTATCCCAAAAAGGAAACGCTCTTTCCAGCTAACGCCTTGACTGCGCACCGCAATTCTCTCTCCCTCATCTCCCCTAATATTTCCTGGGTGCAAAGAGGGGGATTACCCCGCTCCCCCCCTTCTCCACGCGTGGCGGAAAGATAATGGACTTCAACCCCCTGTGAGGCGAGGTACGCAAATGTACCTCCACTGAACATAGTTTCATCATCAGGATGAGCAAAAAAAGCTAGTGTGTTAAGCGACATAATTCCTCTTTTCTCAGCGTTAATTAATACCCTACCAGATGATTGTTAAAAAGCTATATGAAAAGGAAAAAGTGAAATAGGGAATCAGAAGAAAGGAAATAATACGGGGGAAATATTCCTTATCCTGATTCATCGTCTGAAGGAGAAAAGACAATGTAAATCACAGTTTTAGTATCCGCGTTATCTGGATTTTCCTGGCTGCTTGTGGTGGGTTTTGTCGTCCTCACGGTTTTAAAGGCGCGACAAAATAAAACCACGCGAGCATCGGTCACAGGCATCATCCTTGCCATCGTTTTCGCCCTCCTCCTCAACACGGTCAGCGCGGGATTGGTCTTCATCCAACCCCAGGAACGGGGTGTGGCCATCTCCGCCAGCGCCCCCAAGGGGTATCGGGAGACCATCCTCCAGCCCGGCCTGCATTGGTTCATCCCTTAATGCGGAAAGCGTCAAAACCTATTCCATCTCCAAAAACACCTACACCATGTCCATCGCCCAGCATGAAGGGCTTATACAAGGCGACGATTCCATCGCTGCCCGCACCGCGGATGGGCAGGAGGTGTACATCGACACTTCGATCATCTTCACCCTGGACCCAGAAAGGATGCTAGATGTCCATATCGCCTGGAAAGACCGCTATGTGGACGGCCTGGTCCGTCCCACCGTGCGGGGCGTGATCCGTGATGCGGCCTCCCAATTCCGGGTCAATGAAGTCTACAGCACAAAACGGGATCAACTCCTGGAGATGATGAGAAAAGATTTTAGAGAAGCTATGTATAGGAACGGTCTCCTGTTGTCAGATTTCGTGCTCCGCAACATCACCTTCACCGACGAATATGCCGCGTCCATTGAGCAGAAGCAGATCGCCGAACAGAAAGCGCAGGAGGCGCAGTATGTCGTGGAACAGCGCAAACAGGAAGCGGAACAGGCCCGGCAGGTAGCTGAAGGTAAGAAAGACGCTTCCACCATTGAAGCGAAGGGCCGCGCCGAATCACAAATCATAGAGGCTAAAGCGGAGCAGGAAGCCCTGCAGTTGATAGCAGAGGTTATCGAGCAAAACCCGGAACTTCTCAATTACCGCTACATTGACAAGTTGGCTCCTGGGATTCAGGACATGCTGCTGCCCAACGACAACCCATACCTGCTGCCGGTACCTGAGCTGGACAAGCTTCGTTCCGGAGGCCAAACCCCGGCTCCTACCCCCACCCCAGGCGAGTAGAGCCACCCGTATTCTCCAGAAATGAAAAAACAGGAGCAGGCCTGGCCAGGCCTGCTCTTTTTCGTATGCGGATCCCTTTGGGTTGATAGAGCATGGATCCTTTCCCCGGGTACCCTTTCTAGACAGGGAAAAAGTGAATGTCCTCCACCTCCCACCCCACCCCCACCCGCAGGCCGGGTTCGTATACCGCGTCCGGGCTGGGGACCTCAGCATGGATCCGGGTCCCTTCATCGGCCGCCAAGTGATAATGGACGAAGGAACCGGTGTATGTCGCTTCCTCGATCACAGCGGTGAGAGAGGCCCCGGCCTCAGGTATCAAACGGACCCGCTCGGGCCGGATAGCACAGGTTACCTCTCCTTCCGGCCACCTGGGTTTAGGGACCAGAAAAGTCCTTCCCAGAAGGTGAAGCCGCTCCCCCTCCACTCGACCTTTAAAGAGGTTAACACGTCCGATAAAGTCAGCCACGAACCGGTTGGCAGGCTGTTCATAGATCTCCTCTGGCGTGCCGATCTGTTCGATAACGCCCTGGTGCATGATCACGATCCGGTCCGCGATGCTCATGGCTTCCTCTTGATCGTGCGTGACATAGACAGTCGTGATGTCCAGCGCGCGCTGGATGCGGCGGATCTCGCCCCGCATACGGATCCGCAGCCGGGCGTCCAGGTTAGAGAGCGGTTCATCCAGCAAGAGGAGTTCCGGTTCGATAACCAGCGCTCTTGCCAGCGCAATCCGCTGCTGCTGTCCCCCTGAGAGCTCCTGAATGCCCCGCTTCTCGTACCCGCTCAACTGCACAAGCTCCAGAATCTCCGCCACGTTTTTACGGATATCCCCCAACGACCACCCCCGCCGGCGCAGTCCATAGGCCACGTTATCAAAGACGCTCAGATGGGGAAAAAGGGCGTAATTCTGGAAAACCATGCCCACATCCCGCTCCTGCGGTGGGAGCCCCGTGATCTCCCGCTCAGCCAAATACACGGATCCTTCCTCATGCTCCAGAAAACCGGCGATGACATTGAGGGTGGTCGTTTTCCCACATCCCGAGGGACCCAACAGGCAGCATAACTCGCCTTTATAGACCTCAAGCGACACATCGTCGATGACCAGAAGATCATCAAACCGCTTGGAAATGCGTTCTAATCTCAAGTCGGTGTGCGGGTGGTAAGCAAGTTTTGAATCCATGATTGTGTAACCTTTCTTTTACTGATACCGAAGATGGCGACCATTCCCATTGCTGCCAGGAGAATCATGAGCAGGGACAGGGCTGCCGCATCCCCCACATCCCCTCGCACCGTGGCTTCAAAGACATCTACAGAGAGAACTTTGTTGCTGGGTGTGATCAGGAAGATGATCGCCCCCAGGGTCTTGACAGTGGAGACAAACGCGTACAGGGCGCTTACCAGCAAAGCCGGGCGCGCCAGAGGGAGGATGATGGTGAAAAAGGTCCCCACCCGCGACGCTCCCAAGTTGGCTGAAGCGTCTTCAAGCGCAGGATCCTGCTGCTGGAGCACGCTGGCACTGGATTGGAGCCCTAAAGGCAGCTCGCGGACGATGGTGCAGGATACGACAATTGCCCAGGTGCCTGACAGCAGCAGAGGGGGACGACCAAAAGCCAGCGCATAGCCGATGCCCATAAAGGTACCGGGGATGGCAAAAGGGAGGGTGGCGAAAAGCTTCATCACTTCTCTGCCCCGGAAATCCATCCGCTTTACCAGATAGGCGGTGACGATGCCCGCCAGACTCATCAGCAGGCTCGTCAGGGCAGCGAAGAGCAGGGTATTACGGGTGCTGTTCCATCCCCGCTGCGGCAGGATCCTGAAATGTTCCAGGGTGAACGTGAAATCCCCGCCCAGATGCTTGGTGAAGGCCGCCAAAAAGACCGATGCGAGAAGCATAAGGATGACCACAGAGAAGATCATGCAGACCAGCCACATCCCATTTTGGATCCTGCAGTCCAATCTCAGGGGTTGAGTGCCCGCGTTTTCACTGCCCACTTCCACCCCCTCACCCTTCCGCTGCACGCGTGAGTAGACCCAGAACACCCACAAACAAAGCAGGAGCAGGACCACATTGAGCGCGGATGCCATCCCCATATCGTAGGTCCCGATCAACTGGGTATAGGATGCGGTAGCAAGGGTAGTGAACTTGCCCCCCATGATGTAGGGAGTGCCAAAATCCGCCATGGAACGCATAAAGGCTAAAAGCAAGGCGCTCACCAGACCTGGGCGAATCAAGGGCAGGGTGACCGTGGTCAGCACTTCCCACTCGCTGGCCCCCAGATTACGGGCCGCGTCCTCTACCTCGCTGTCGACCCCGACCAGCACAGCGGAGATGAGCAAGAAAGTGGTCGTCGTTAACCCCAGAGTCTGCAGGATGAGCACGCTGCGCCAGCTGTAGATATCCCAGGTGATGTTCAGAAGCTGGTAGGTGATCAGGCCGTTGCGTCCAAAAAGAAAGATGTAGGACAGGGAGTTGACAAAGCCGGGGATGATAAAGGGCAAAATAGCGGCAACGCCGAAAAAGCGCCGAGCAGGAAGCAGGGTCTTGAAGGTGGTCAGGGCGAGGACCAACCCCAGCAATGTGGATAAGACAGAAGATCCCGCTGCCATCCCCAGGCTGTTGCCAATCGTCCGACTGAAATGCGGTTCAGTGAACAGGGCCCGGTACTTTCCTGGATCTAAAACACCCTCCACCATAACGCTCTTTATCAAAACGCTCCATATGGGATAGACGACAAACAAGGCCAGGATCAGGAAAATGAGATAAGGCAGGAACGATCTGTTGCGGTTCATACGCTTTCCTTCCCCTTGCCCCCTCATCTTTCAGGGGGGAGCGGGGCTTTATGGAAACGAATCAGCGGTACTGTGGATATCGCTCATTAAACTGATCCACAACGCGGTCCCGCTCCTCACCCCATTTAAGATGATCATAGGCTACCAGGTTGAGGTCATTCAGGCTGGGTACACCTTCGATCGTTTCCACATCCGTGGTGGGGACGCGGGGGCTGGCGTTCATGAGCACCTTCTGCCCTTCCGGGGACAGGACCCAATCCACAAAGCGCTTGGCGTTTTGCGGGTGTTGGGCGCCGGCCACCACAGAAACGGGGGAAGGCCAGGCCAGCACGCCATCGCTGGGAAAGACAGGGACCAGGGGTGCCCCTGGGTTGTTGAGCGGTAAATAGTGAGGATCAGGGACAATGCCAATGGCAAATTCACCCGCCAGGACCTTCCGGCCCGGACCGGATCCACTTTTCTCCAGAAAGGGGATATTGGCGTACATCTCATCCAGGAAATCCCATCCTTCTTCCTCGCCCATGACCTGGAGAATGCCGGACACCGTGGTATAGGCAGTCCCCGAGGTATTGGGATTGGAAGCCATCAATTCCCCTTCATAGACCGGGTCCGCTAGATCAGACCAGGTTTCGGGCATGGGTAGGCCCTTCTCATTCAAGCGGTCCTCGTTGACTGAAAACCCCACCACCACCATGGAAACACCCGTCCAGTAGCCTTCTTCATCTCGGAAGGCAGGATCCACATTGTCACGGTTGGGGGACTTATAGGGCGTGATCAAACCGTCTTCCGCCGCCTGGATAAACGCATCCGAGCCGCCGCCAAACCAGACATCCGTTTGGGGGTTGGATTTTTCCGCCTGGAGACGGGTCAATACCTCCCCGGATGACATGGTCAGGAATTCCACCTGGATGCCGGTTTCCTCTTCAAAAGCCTCCGCGATGACATCCGGTCCGCCGTAGGCCACATACATGCTGAGGACCCTCTCTTCTTCTCCATTGGAACCCATCGAGGGGGCGCAGCCGGCCAGGATCAAGCCCCCGACTGTGATCAAGATCAGGATCGCACTCCCCTGCTGCCATTTCTTTTTCCAATCCATTTCTAACTCCATTTTAGTCTAGCCAGTGATAAAAATATGAATTTGAGGGCTCATCCCCTCCGGATCCCGTTCTCTTCCGCACCAAGATGTTCCAACAGCAGCTTCCGGGTGGAAAGGATGTCATCGTAGCCATCCAGTTCGATCGTCCACCAGGTGCACTGCGTTTCCAGGATGCGATCGAGGATAGGCCCCAGGACGGTCATGTCCCGGGGGGGATGATGGCTTTGGCTGTTCTCATATCCATAGATGTGGGCTTCGTAAATCCTATCTTGAAACGCATCCACAAAATCAAAAGGGGTCATCTCACCCGCTTTGACCCTGGGGCAGGAGAGGGCATGCCCTACATCGAGCGTGATCATCGCCCCTGAGGCGCAGGCCCAGGCGGATACCGTTTCCGGACGGCTGGTCAGCCCGGTGCGCAGGTTTTCCAGGCAGAGGGTGATACCCCGCTCTGAAGCCGTTTCCACCAAACGGGTCAGGTCCTTCACCACCTGGACTTGGTCCAGGGGCTCTTCTCTATCCAGGCCAATATGGATGGTAAGGACCTTCCCACCCTGCTGTTGGATTGCCTCCAGAGCGGCCATGTGCACCTCAACAGCCTTTTCTGCGATCTCGGGTTGGACGTGACCAAGGGGATGATGGGGGAAAAAAGCGTGATAGCGAATCGGGACGCCGGCTGAAAGAAAGGGGACTACATGGGAGGAAAGCTTATCAAGCGCATCCGGGTTAGGCGTATATTCCAATCCCAGATTCTGAGCGGCAATCCACTCCATTCGTTCTGGTCCCATGTGCCAGTGAGCGCTTACCGCTATGGTGGGTCGATCCATATCAATGCATCCTCTGAACCTAATCCGGGGTTAACAACAAATCCGCTGCTGGTATGCACACGCCAGCAGCGGCTGCTCAGAAAACGCCCTTCTTTAAAGGGATCGCTGTCTAAACTCAGGGGGCGGTCATGAACCGCTCCCTGGCATGCACAAACCAGGACGTGAGCACCAACTGGTGCCCAAGACCTTCTTTCAGGTGCGGCGGTGGTAGAACATGACCGTGACTCCTAAACCCTGTACTTTGACGTGGGAAGTGTAGCACGAAAAGATACGATTTGCAAGCGAAGGCTTTTCCGGGCCCACGGGAACCACGAGCCTCCAGCCGAGGACACTGCGCCCTAGCTGGTCCTTTATTCCCCTTCATTTCCAGCTTAACTGCGTGTGTTATAATCGCCTCTCGAAAAAAAAACCGCGAGGAAAGTACAAGAGGAAGAGTCATTGATGACAAAAAAGAGTCACCGTAGCGGTCGTGAAATCCGGCTCACCACTTTATCCAACTGCGCAGGTTGAGCGTCCAAGCTGAGCGCGGAAGCGCTGGCGCAGGTCCTGCGCCCTGTAGGGGAGGTGTTCAAAGACGCGGATTTCCCAGATCTTTTGGTGGGGATGGGAGAGCCGGACGATGCCGCGGTGTGGCGTTTGGATGAGGAACGGGCCGTGATCGTGACCACAGACTTTTTCACGCCGGTGGTTGACGACCCCTACGACTACGGCGCCATCGCCGCTGCCAACAGCTTATCCGATATTTACGCCATGGGCGGAGAGCCTTTCATGGCTTTAAATGTAGCTGCCCTTCCCCCAGATCTCCCCCCTGAAGTCAGCCAGGAGATCTTGCGCGGCGGCGCGGAAAAAGCCCGGGAGGCTGGCGTGGTTTTGGCCGGCGGTCACACCATTCAAGATCAGGAGCCCAAATACGGTTTGATCTGTTTGGGTTTTTCACATCCCGAGCAATTAATGACCAAATCCGCTGCCAAACCCGGTGATGTACTTGTCCTCAGCAAACCGCTCGGCGTCGGAGCAGCAACCACGGCTATCAAAAACCAAAAAGCGAAAAAAGAGGAAATCGAAGAAGTGGTCTCATGGATGAAGAAGTTGAACCGGGATGCGGCCCGGTTGGCCCGAGAGGCGGGTGTGCGGGCTGCCACCGACGTGACCGGGTTCAGCCTGCTCGGTCACGCCTGGGAAATGGCTCTCGGCTCCAAGGTCGGACTGCGGTTCCAGTGGGAGAACATCCCCTTCCTTCACAGCGCCGAACGACTGGCAGCCGAGTTCTCCTTCCCCGGTGGGTCCTATGATAACCTGTCCTATTTTGGAGATCACGTTCGTTTCACCCGAGAATTAAAAGAGGAAGAACGTTTGCTGCTTTTCGACGCTCAAACCAGCGGCGGCCTGCTTCTGGCTGTACCGCCGGGGCAAGTTGCCTCCCTGCTCTCTGCAGCCGAGGATATTGACCAGCCCCTATGGGTGATTGGTGAGGTAGTAAAAGGGGACGATATTGAAATTACCTGACAAAATCCGAAACTAACTCTAGCGTAAAAAGGCTGCTCATCAGAGCAACCTTTCATCATTACCCTAAAATCAAAAGAGGGCCTTTCCCCGCAGCTTGCTGCGCAAAATAAAAGGTAAGATGAAGCGATGGGTAAGCTGGTAAGAAAGAGCCATAAAGTATCGGTGTTGGTTTATCATTACGTTTGTCCTACAAGGTATCGATATGTGCAGGAACACGGAATACAAGAAGAGTACCAGAAACCACATGGACAGCAACTCAAGTTATTTGGATAAGTCAATGTGGTCTACTGGATACCCCGCAGC
>JAWODY010000054.1:0-4392 GCA_046483045.1 Anaerolineales bacterium
GGCTGCCTTCGGCTAGTCGATTTATGGACGCCGATGGCTTCAGCGATTTCAGTTTGAGTTTTGCCACTTTTCAAAAGTACTTTAATCTGATATCGTTGACATTGGGTAAGCTGTTTGTAGGTCACGAATGCTCCTTTAGTTTAGTCGCTTGAGAGGTATTCTATCCTACTACAGCTTACCTCTTTTTACGATACCAAAGTTGCACTTCGTAGTTGAATCTAAGTTTTATTCAAGCAGATTTTGGGATGATAAAGGGCGCACCCGTCTGGGGGTGATCATAAACTTGAATGGGCGTCCGGTAAGCTGTTTCTATGTTTTTAGATGTCAGGACTTCTCGTGGGTTTCCAATGGCGTGAAGGTGACCTTGGATGAGCAAAGCCACACGATCCGCGTAACCAGCCACTTGATTTAAATCATGCATGGCCATGATCACCGCAAGATCCTGTTCCTCCACCAAAGAACGAAGCAAGGATAGCAAGCTGATCTGATATCCCAAATCAAGATGGTTTGTAGGTTCATCAAGAAGAAGGACCTTCGTCTTTTGAGCCAAGGCGCGAGCTAGCAAAACCCTTTGTTGTTCCCCACCTGAGATTTCCGCCAGGCGTCTGCGCGCTAAGTCCCTAACTGCAGTTTGATCCATCGCCCATTGAACGATCTCCTTATCCCTTGGACTGGCTTTCCCCATCATGCCCAAATACGGCGTCCTTCCCAGCAACACAGTCTGCTCTACTGTAAAAGTACCCCCGAGCTGCCGGGCCTGGGGTACTACGGCTATACGAAGCGATCGCTGGTTTGGGGTGTAGCTGGTGATGTCCTGGCCGTCTAACAAGACCTTGCCTCCTGAAGCTTTCAACACACCGCTTATGACCCGGACAAGCGTTGATTTCCCCGCCCCATTCGGGCCAATGAGTCCCAAGACTTCACCTCTAGAAACCTTCAATGAGACACCCTTTAGTGCCTGAACTTCCCCGTAAACAGCGGACAAGTCTTTCGTCTCAAGCATACATCCACCTCGCCAAACAACGGTCTTTCACCAAAACACCTCCTGTTTAGCCCGACGTAATATCCAAAGAAAGAAAGGAGCCCCAAATAAGGCGGTGACAATTCCCACTGGGAGTGTCTGTGGGGCAAGGATGACGCGTGCGAGGATGTCCGCTACTAAAAGTATACATCCTCCGCCAATCATGGAGAGGGGTATCAACTGCCGATAATCTCCTCCCCACAACATACGCACCAAGTGGGGTACTATCAAACCGATAAAGCCGATTACGCCTGAAAATGACACAGCGGCTGCTGCAGTCAGCGAAGAAGCGATGATGATGAAAAATTTGACCCGCTCCACAGGTAATCCCAATTGTTGTGCCTGCTCCTCACCAAACTGGAGGACGTT
The DNA here is from genome assembly GCA_046483045.1 of Anaerolineales bacterium. Lineage (GTDB taxonomy): Bacteria > Chloroflexota > Anaerolineae > Anaerolineales > UBA11858 > B10-G9. The sequence goes on from JAWODY010000054.1 coordinate 1,391, forward strand.
CAAAGCATGACCTGTGAGCAGGAGCAGCCCAAAACCCAGGGCTGAATAAGGAAGCGCGATGCGAACAGGGTCCCATCCAGCTACAGGAGACCCTCCCAGCAGAAACGACAGGGCATGCTGCAGTTGACGATTGGAGCGCAACATCAGAAAAGATGTCATGGCCGTTGTAAAAGAACCCACAGCAACACCCGCCAAGATTAGAGTCGTCAAAGGTACCATCTTACCCACTTTGGCCAAACTGTAAACGACAAAGACTGTACCCAAAGCTCCTAAAAATGCCCCTACCGGAATGAGAAATTGTCCCATCCAGGGCAAAGCCATGAAAAACACAGCGCCCAAACCCGCTCCCGAAGCGACCCCGATCAAATAAGGATCCGCTAATGGATTCCGGAATAAGCCCTGATATGTGGCGCCGCTGCCAGCCAAGGCCGCACCGGTCAAAGCCACCAAAATTGTATGCGGCAAACGTATTTCAACCAGGATAGTCGTAAAATACTCAGGCCAGGTTTCCGTAAACCCCAAAGACAGGAAACGATTTGCGGCTATGCGCAGCGCTGTCCCTGGGGGGATGAAAACCGCCCCCAGGGCAACGCTGAACACAAAGGCCAAAACAAGCAAGCAGAGCGTCAGGAGGTATGGCCTTTTCAACATAGGATTATTTCTCAAATACATCAGGATGGATCATCTTCGCCACTTCTTCAAAACCCTGCACGAGTCGGGGTCCTGGTAAGCTGATCAGATCGTCATTAATCGGCAGCACCCTGCCTTCCTGGACTGCGTTAAGCTGACCCCAGCCCGGCCTCTCAGCTACGGATTCCACAGTCACCCCATATTGGGCATCCCCGAGGATGATGTAATCTGGATCTTGAGCGATGATCTCTTCGGAGCTGATCGGGACATAACTTCCTTCTAATGCATCACCCAGATTTCTTCCTCCCGCTTTGTCGATCACATAGGATATAAACGTACCCTCCCCAACGGTATATGGGTTGGATGGATCCGTAGCATCCAGCTCATAAAAAACCAGGGGAATTTCCCCCACACCTTCTACTTTCTCTTCGACTGACCTGACACGTTCTTTCAAAGAAGCGACCAACTCCTCCGCTTCCCCCTCTTTTCCGACCAAATGCGAGAGTGCCATCAGATTCTCGAACAAACCCGGAAAATCCTGGGGGTTTTGCTGCCAAAATACGGTCAACCCCAGATCACGCATCTCCTGGACCTGTTTTGAAGAAATGATTTGAGCTGCCACGATCAGGTCCGGCTCTAAGGTTACGATCTTTTCCATGGGCAACCCTTCCCAAATGGCTCCAATGCTTTCGATCTCGTTTGCTTCTTCAGGATAGGTGGAGTTAGACTCCCTAGCAACGATGCGATCCCCTGCTCCCAGAGCGAACAGGCTTTCCGTCATGGACGGAGACAGCGATACGATCTTTTGAGCTGGTTCCTGGAGAGTAATCTGATTTCCAAGATCATCGGTAAGCACGATGGGTTCCGGTGTGGGTTCGGATGTAGCTGTTGGTTCTTCCGTTGGTGCTTCCGTCGGCACTTCGGTTTCCGCAGGTACATTCGTCGGTTCAACCTCGGCTTGTGTAGGCTCCGGGACTGCGGATGGAGCACAAGCAGAGATCACAAACAAGAATATAAAAAGGACATACATAACATTTTTTATGGGTTTTTTCATCTTTACCTCAAAATATATATATTTATTTATCTCCCCTTAAAACAAAAATCCCTGTCTCGGACAGGGAAGCAGAATGGTTCATACGAATTCCATGCTCAGTTCACACCTCCTTACCACGAGAGCTTGATGAACATCAGCGGAGGCGGTCGACCTGGCTTTGCTCCTGGGGAGCATTACAGTTGCGGGTCAGCGTCTGACTTTCACAGACTTCGCCTTTCAGCCTTCCCTTCCGGGAGAAAAAGGCACCTCAGCCATAATGAATTGTTAAATTCCGGGTTCACCTCTTACCAACCGGATTTTACACGTTTCTTGAACGCTTGTCAACCAATAACAACCCTCAGATCCTTGCTAAACATGAAGCTTCGAGAGCGAGGTGTGTATCCTCCCTTTCTTGCCCCGGTTCAATGAGGGTTCTTTATTCCTGTTCGATACATCATGAAAAAATTTCTCTGCCCATTCCATGAATTCGGAATACAAGGCATGATAAGATTATTTTGGGATGACTTCCGAGAAAGGGAAAAATACTTTATGTATGATCTCATCGTCGTCGGGGGAGGCGCTTCCGGTCTCATGGCTTCCGGCCAGGCAGCATCCAGAGGCGCCCGAACCCTTCTTCTGGAAAAGATGGAGCAGCCCGGTCGGAAATTGCTGCTGACCGGAAAAGGCCGCTGTAACTTGACGAACGTGGGCAGCGTGCAGCAGTTCATCGGGCATTTCAATCCCCAGGGCAGGTTCCTGACCCAGCTCTTTTATCGATTTTTTCACCCACAGCTGCGGGAGTTTTTCGAGGAACTTGGGGTTCCCACAGAGGTCCAACGCGGGGATCGTGTCTTTCCAAAAAGCGAAGATGCGCGAGAGGTAAGAGCGGTCACCAGGGGCGACCACCGGCCCTGAGGCAGGTTGGACACCTCAGTCCGTGTATCCTACGCCGACGCGAGGGGGCGTGCAAGGGGAAAAAGTCGCGGCGTGCCAAGGAGGCGCGTAAGCCCCTGTCACACAATGGCTTACACGAAATGGCCCGTCCTCGCGGCCCGAAACCGTTTTCCGGGCCTCTGCGAGGGGCATTCGGCGCAAGTGCTTTCAGGATAAAGGCTTACGATCTGAAGCGCGGTGGGTCTCCGTACCCACCGCGCGTGGGCCAGCGCGGTGTGCCCGGCGGGTGCCCCTCGGCTTCGCTCGGGACAGGCTCCGACCCGCCGCGCACTGGCCGAATTCCGAAATCCGCAATCCTGGCCTCACCTTTTTGTCAACCAGGATTAAACCATGCATCTGGTAGGAAATCCCGATGGCCTTAATGTCATTAATATCGATATGGGCC
>JAWODY010000027.1:0-37843 GCA_046483045.1 Anaerolineales bacterium
AGAGGCGAAGGAAAGACTGGAGCAGGAAGCTGCCGAAGCGGCAGCGAAGCAGGAAGAAAAAATCAGGCAGCGTAAGGAGGAAGAGAGGGAAAGGGGACGCAAGAAGCGGGGGCGTAAGCCCAACCCTCCAGACAAGACGGTGTCTCCCGAGGCCAAAGCAAACACCACGGATCCAGAGAGCCGGATCATGACTAGCTGGCTGTACACCGTAAGACGCATAGCGGGTATGTGCAGGGCTACAATGCCCAGGCAGTTGTGACCGAAGAACAAATCATCATCGCAGCGGATCTTACGCAGGAAGAGAATGACGTGCATCAGTTACACCCCATGTTAGATCAAGCCCAAAAGGAGCTTTCGGCCGTCGGGGTGGAAGAGGGGATAGGCACCGTGCTTGCAGACGCGGGCTATTGGAGTCAGGAAAACATCCAGGAGGCCGATCCGGAAGGGCCAGAACTGCTTGTGGCCACCAAGAAGAACTGGAAGCAGCGCAAGGCATTTCGTGAAAAGGGTCCGCCGCGAGGAAGAATCCCGAAGGACATCTCACCTCGGGACCGGATGGAGCGCAAACTGAGAACAAAACGCGGCTGGGACCTGTACTGCCAGAGAGGGTGGATGGTAGAAGGCGTCTTGGGGCAAACAAAACATGTCAGAGATTGTGACTGTCTCATGCGGCGAGGGAGGAAAGCTTCCAAAAGTGAGTGGAAATTGATTGCCACGACCCATAATCTGCTCAAGTTATGGCGAAAAACCCAGGCGGGGTGTGCTGCGATCGGGGGATTGAATTAGGCAACTTCTGGAATTTCTATCGCTCGTATTGAACCAGCGCAAAAAGGTGTTTATTTTCGGGTTTTACAGGAATATTTGTTCACTAATTTAGTGAATTCGGGTTTTATTGATACGTTGAGCAACAGACTCAAGGATATTAATCATTAGCCGGGGGTTATGGTTAGATAGGGGCAGCAAGGATCTCTCGTTTCACTCGGGATGACAATACGCGTGCGCTGAGGCTCCAGATATCATCAGGAGATCGCGTCGTCGACCGTTAGTCTCCTCGCGATGACAGGTTAATTACGTTGGAACACTGGAATGGTTTCATAATTTAGAGAGGGGGGACGGAAGGAGAGGGAAACCTGGTGACGAGGAGATGGGATGACTGGGGAATGGAGAGACACGGGGAGGGGTGAAGAAAGGTAATTTCACTCCTGATACCCTTAATCTGGATCGAATCCTTAAATTTTTCAAGATTCTATTGATTTCCAAAACGTTTTGGGTTATAGTGAAGGCACTACTTAAACGTTTTGGAAAGAGGGCATCCCATGGCAGTGACCCTGAAGGATATCGCTGAACGGGTGGGCAAATCCGTGACCACGGTCTCCCGGGCTTTGAACGATTACGACGATGTCAGCCCGGAAACCAAAGCCGATGTGCGCCGGGTCGCTGATGAGCTGGGCTACACCCCGAATATCATCGCCCAACGCCTGCAGAAACAGCGCACGGACACCCTCGGCTTCATCATGCCCACCTATGGGCCCCGCTTTTCCGACCCCTTTTTCAGTGAATTCCTGGCCGGTATCGGCAACCAGGCCTCTCGGCACGGGTTCGATCTCCTAGTCTCCACCCGCCCCCCAGGCGAAGAGGAAATAAGGGCATACCAGAAACACACCCGCAGCCCCCAGGTGGACGGGTTCATCGTCGTCCGCACCCGCAAACAGGATGACCGGATCGACTTCCTGTGTAAGAAAGACATCCCCTTCGTGGCTTTCGGCCGCACAGAAGATCATTGCGATTACCTATTTGTGGACGAAGATGGCGAACACGGGATGCGCTTGATCGCCCATCACCTGGCGGATCTGGGCCATCAACGGATCGCTTTCATCACCGCACCCGACCACTACATGTTTATCCATCACCGTAAAAAGGGGTTCCGGGAAGGGCTGGCTGAGCGCAGGGTTTCCCTGAATGAGTCTTTGATCATCACCGGCGACCTGACCCAACGCGGAGGGTATACGCAGGCGGAACGACTCCTGGACCTCCCCATCCTGCCAACTGCCATCGCTGCCTGCAATGACCTCATGGCCCTGGGCGCGATTAGCGCAGCCCAGAAGAAAGGTCTCAAGGTCGGAAAAGACATCGCCATCACGGGATTTGACAATATCCCCCCGGCCCAATACTGCCATCCGCCCCTGACCACCGTACACCAACCCATTTACCAGATCGGGGTCATGGTCACGGATATGCTCATCGAACGTATTCTAGAAGAACCCCTGGAGGAGAAGCACGTCATACTCAAACCGGAGCTCATTGCCCGAGAATCCAGCCTAGGGGCCCGCTAACCCCATGAGACCCGCTCATAAAGGAGAAACAGCTATGTAACCTAAACCAGATCACGTTTCTTGTAGGCCTACTTATCAAATTTGGATGGAGGAAAAAATGAAGAAACTCAGTTATATCCTATTGGCTGTGATCCTTGGCGCAAGCTTATTGACAGCCTGCCAGCCTGCGGAGCCCGAGACAGTGATAGAAACGGTAATCGTTGAAAAGGAAGGCGAAACCATCGTGGAGACCGTGGAGGTCGAGGTGGAAGTGGAGAAAGAAGTGGAAGTCCCCTCCAAGACCCTGGTCTTCTCCTCCCGCCTGTTCAGCCCCCCACGAGAGCAGGAGTACTTCATCAACGAGATCATCAAGCCTTTCGAGGAAGAACACGGAATCACCGTAAATTTCCAGATCATTGACGACCAGACCTTACTGGACCGCGCGGAAGTGCAGCAAACCACAGACCATGTGACAACCGATATTGTGGTTGCTCACAACAGCCGCATGCCGGAGTGGATAGAGAACGGCTGGGTGGTAGATCTGACAGATGTGGCCGAAGGATGGACGGACCGCACCTTCAGCACAGCTTTCTCCCAGGACACCAACCAGGACGGAAAGCAATACTTCCTGCCTGTAGGCGCGGATGTGTACCTGCTGCTGGCCAATAACAAGGCCCTGGACTATCTGCCCGACGGCGTTGAACTCGATTCCATCACCTGGGAAGAATACGCTGATTGGGCCGTGAACATCGCGGAAGGAGAAGGCGAAGGAAAGGTGTGCATCACCGGCATCCCCGCCAAATCCTGGATCTATATGTTCGGCGGCACCGCCCTTTCTTACGGGGCCGGATTCCCGGATGCCAACTCCGAAGGCGCCCTGGGCGCCTGGAATGTCTGGGAGACCATCGGCAAGGCGGGCGGCTTCGTGTCCACCGTGATGAACATCGACAGCTGCGTGGACCCCATGATGCGCGAAGAAGCCTGGTTGACCGTCTTCCACAACGCCCGGGCCGGACAGGTCTACGCTTCCAATGAAACCCAGTTCACCCTCGCCCCCGCTCCCGGCGGACCAGAGGGCATCGGCACCATCGCCGGGGTCAGCGGTTACGCGGTGATGGAAGACGCGCCGAACTACGATATGGCCGTCCAGTTCCTCGAGTATCTGACCCGACCCAACATCCAGGTCAAGCTGGCCAAAGGCACGGGCGGATTCATCCCACCTGTTGAAGAAGCCATCGAGTACCTGGGCGACGAAGCCATCGACGAAGTGATCAACAAGGCTATCCTGGTCCTCAACAACGGCGTGGTTTCCGGCGTTCCAGCTGGTGACTACCAGGACTGGGGAGCCGTGAAGATGTGCTTCGATGACGTCTTCGAGGACACCCTTCTGCCCGGCAGCGAGATCACCCAAGGGCGCCTGGATACAGCGCAAACCTGCATCGACGAACTCGAGAATTAACATTTCAACCGAACGGATAGAGCCGGGAATCCTCCGGCTCTATCTCCTTCTCCTAAAGGATGGATCATGTCCACCTTGGTCAACGAGAAAACCCGCCGTAAAATCCTTTCGAAAGCGACCCCTTACCTTCTCATCCTTCCCGTCGTCGTCTACTACATCCTGTTCTGGGTTCGGCCGGTGCTGAAAACTTTAATTGAAAGCTTTCAAACAGCTGCCGGCCAGTTCACCTTCCAGAACTATGTCATGGTCTTCACCGACCCTGATTTCTTGCGAGCTTTACGAAACACAGCCATTATAGTCATCTTTTCCGTCACCCTGGAATTCCTGGCAGCGCTCTTTCTGGCCCTGCTCATCAACCGGAAATTCGTCGGCTCCAGCGTCTTTCTCTTCGTGGCCATGATCCCCATGGCGCTCCCCGCGGTGGCGGTGGGCGCGATGTGGTTGACCGGGCTCACTGCCCACGGTTGGATCAACAGTCTTTTGTATTATTTAGGCATTATCGCGGAAAGTCATAAGTTTTATTGGCTGGCGGGTTCGGAATGGAAGCTGCTGGCTCTGATCATCATCATCGACGCCTGGCAGGTCATCCCCTCGGTGATGATCATCCTCCTGGCCGGGCTGCAAAACATCCCCCGGGAAGTGGAAGAGGCTGGATATGTCTTCGGCGGGAATTATTTCACCGTCCTGCGCAAGATCACCATCCCCATCCTGCAGCCCACCATTCAAACCGCGGTCATCCTGCGCTTGATCTCCGCCATCCAGATCTGGCTGATCATCGTTCTCCTGGTGGGTTTCTCCCGCCTCCCCGTGCTGGTGGAACGCATCGTCTATTACCACGAAGAAGTGCCCGGTTTGGACATCAGCTTCCAGATGGCCAGCGGTTACACAATCATCGTCTCGGTGATCGTCTCTCTGGCAGCCCTGCTTTACCTGCGGGTCTCGGGCGCATTTGGCGGAAAAGGGGAGGTTCAATCATGACCAAAAAACCACTGAATCTCGCCAAACTGATCCGGAGGACGATCTTTTACCTCCTCATCACCACCCTGGCTGTGATCATCGTCCTGCCCGTTTTCTTTTTAGTCTCGCTGTCCTTCCTCTCCACCCGGGAAGCCTACCAATACCCCCTGCCCCTGCTCCCTTCGCTGAAAGCCAACTACTCGCTGACCCACGGGGAACGGGGATACATGCTCAGCGTGTACGACAACTTTGATAGGGAGTACCAAACAGTGCTGGACACCAACGACCTGGAGAAAATGTCGGTCTACATGAGAAGCCAGATCGGCGCGCCCACCTCCATTCTCCGCCTGGAGGAAGAAATCAACAGACTGGAAAGCGGGGCGGAAGATCCGGTTTATTTTCAGTCCAGAAAGAATCTGCTCCTCAACTACAATACTTTTTTTAAGATCACGCGTGACGCGGTGCCCGCCCTGGTCCGCAGCCTGCAGATCAGCGCCCTGACCATCACCATTTCCCTCTCTGTCGGTGGCATGGCCGGCTACGCCTTCGCTCGCTATCTTTTCGCAGGCCGGGACGCGCTCAAATTCAGCGTGCTCTTCGTGCGCATGTTCCCCGGGGTGGCTATCGCCCTGCCCATGGTCATCATCCTGGCCAATATGGGCTTTTACGACCGTCCCATCGGCCTCTCCCTGGTCTATTCGGTAGGGTCCATCGCCCTCACCGTGTGGATCACGGCCAGCATTTTCATGGGCATCCCGGTCTCTTTGGAAGAAGCCGCCCAGGTCTTCGGCGCCACCAAGGGCCAGGCCTTCCTGCGCATCACCCTCCCCCTGGCCCTGCCCGGATTAGCGGCGGCCGCCATGTACGCCTTCCTGGGGGCCTGGAACGAGACGGTTTCCGCTATCATCCTGACCCAGTTCAATCCCACTTTTTCGGTCGTCGTCTACCAATCGCTGCTGGGGTCCGTGGGGCAGGTTAACCTGGCCGCTGCTGGGGGATTGGTGATGGCGTTACCCACCGTGATTTTCACGCTCTTCATCCGCAGATACATCCAGCAGATGTGGGGCGGAATGACCATTTAGGAGTCGCATATGGCTAACCTGACGATGCAAGATGTGACCAAACAATTCGGCCGGCAGGTGACCGCCGTGAAGGAATTTGACCTCCACGTCAAAGACCGGGAATTCCTGGTCCTGCTGGGACCGTCCGGATGTGGAAAGACGACCGCCATGCGCATGGTTGCTGGATTGGAAGAGGTGACCCAAGGGAAAATCTTCATCAGCGATCGAGAGATCACCGATTTACCCCCTCGAAAACGAAATGTGAGCATGATCTTCCAGAATTACGCTGTCTGGCCGCATATGACGGTGTATGACAACATCGCGTACGCCCTGAAATTGAAACACATGGACAAAGATGAGATCGACCGCATCGTCAAAGAAACCTCGGGCCTGGCTAATATCGATATGCTGCTCGACCGCTATCCTGCTCAGCTCTCAGGCGGACAGCAGCAGCGCGTGGCCGTGGCCCGGGCCCTGGCGGTCAACCCCGATATCTTCTTGATGGACGAACCCCTTTCCAACCTGGATGCCAAACTGCGGGTGGCCATGCGCACTGAACTGAAAGCCATCCACGATAAAACCCAAGCCACAACCGTCTTTGTGACTCACGATCAGTCAGAGGCGATGAGCATGGCGGACCGGATCGTGATTATGAAGGCAGGCGAGATTATCCAGATCGGTACGCCGGATGATGTCTACCACCGCAGCAAGAGCCTGTTCGTGGCTGACTTCATCGGCACTCCCCCCACAAACTTCTTTGACGTGGAAATCAAGGCCAAGCAGGATAGGATCCATCTCCTTAACCCCTACCTGGACCTTCCCCTCAAAACCGATGTCGCCGCCGTGCTGAAAAATTACCCCAAACGTAAACTTATATTGGGCGTACGCCCGGAAAATATGGACCTGGTCCGTCCTGGAGACGCGAACCTCTCTGCGGACTGCCTGGTAACCGAGCCACAGGGTTCCCACCAGATTGTGGCCATCCAACTTGATGATAAAATGATCAAAGTCATCACCCCGGCCCAACCCAAGATCGAAGCAGGCGAGCCCGTGCATCTGGCTTTCAAACAGGACACCCTGCGATTTTTCGATCCCGATACCACGTTGGCCATCAATGATTAAGGGTCAGCCGGGGTAGATTCAGATCAGGATCCCCAGGATCAAATCGCGAGGCAGTATGCGGCATCAGAAACGTTGGACCCTGGAAAAGATCAAAAAACGATTGGGGGAATTGGAGCCATTTTCTTACTTTCAGCAGCAGCCTCTGCCGCCTTTTCGTTATCTAGAGCTGGAAAGCGCGGGGGTTTCGGCAGCTGGAATCGTGTTGGGAGAAGATCAACCCTGGCGCGAGGTCTCACCTCACACCTACTGGGGTAAACCGCGGACGAATTTCCTTCTCTGGTCGCGGTTCACCGTCCCCTCAATGTGGGCCGAAGACTTCCCCATCGCCCTCTACCTGCCCCTGGGTGAGGCGGGGAACTTTTCTCACCCCGAAGCCCTGGTCTATCTGGATGGGGCCGCTTACGCGGCCTGCGACCGCCACCATCAAGAGGTATATGTAGATGATGCCTTGCGGGACGGCGCGGAGCACAAGATAACTCTGCACGGCTGGACCGGGATCAGCGGCATGACGGCGGACGACATGACCCAAAAGCTGAAAATGGGGCAGCCCAGCATAGTCCAAATTCACCCAGATGCGCGGGACTTCCTGGCTCTGACGGGGGTGGTCCTGGGCGTGGTCCAGCACCTCGAGGAACGCGATCCCACCCGCCACCACCTGCTCAACGCCCTGGACGGGTCCTTTCAACGCCTGGACCTGCAGGTGCCCAGCCGCGAGAATTTTTACCGCAGCCTGCCAGAGGCTAATCAAGTCCTCCAGGAGGGGATCGAACAGGCTGGCCCCCCGCTGGACGTGGAGATCACCGCCGCTGGCCACGCCCACCTTGACGTAGCCTGGCTGTGGCCCTTGAGCCAAACCCGGCGTAAGGCCCGGCGCACTTTCTATAACACCCTGAGCTTGATGGAACGATATCCTGATTATCACTTTACCCAGAGCCAACCTCAACTTTATGATTTCATCCGCGAGGATGACCCTGAACTCTTCGAGGCCATTAAATCCCGGGTCAAAGAGGGTCGCTGGGAAACGCTTGGGGGGATGTGGGTGGAAGCGGACTGCAATATCTCAGGGGGAGAATCCCTGGCCCGGCAGTTTTTACTGGGGCGAAGGTTTTTCCAGGAACATTTTGGGGCCGGTGCTGAATCTCCTGTGCTCTGGCTCCCGGACGTCTTCGGCTATGCCTGGAACCTGCCCCAGCTGATCAAGGAGGCAGGATTAGCATATTTCTTCACCATCAAGATCGGTTGGAGCCAGTACAACCGGCTGCCCCATGATTCCTTCTGGTGGCAGGGATTGGACGGCACGCGGGTCTTGACCCACTTCAGCACCACCAAAAACCCTGACAGCCCACATGCAGCCACCTACAATTCGGACGCCTCCCCGGGCCAGATCATGGGCACCTGGCTCAATTTCCAGGACAAGGATTACGGGCCCACGGGGCAGATCCCGCCCCTCCTGATGTCCTACGGCTGGGGGGACGGGGGTGGAGGCCCAACGCGGGAGATGATCGAGAACATCCGGGAGATGGGAGATTTCCCCGGCACGCCCCGAGTGCAGACCGGGAAGGTGATCGATTTCTTCCGGGATCTGGAGGCTGTCAGCGAAGGGTTACCGGTCTGGAACGGCGAATTGTACCTCGAGTACCACCGCGGGACGTATACCACCCAGGCCGCGGTCAAACGGGCTAACCGGAAATCGGAATTCGCCCTGCATGACGCCGAGTTCCTGGCATCTTATGCGTCCCTGCTGGATGAACATTATCCCTACCCCCACAAGACATTCCAGAAAGCCTGGAAATGGGTCTGCCTGAATCAATTTCACGACATCCTCCCCGGCAGCTCCATCGCCCAGGTTTATGAGGACGCCCTGGATCAATACCGAGAGGTCCGGAAGATCACGGAGCGGATAAAGGGGGAAGCGCTGAAAACCATTGCCGGTAAAGTGAAAGGTGAGAGGATGGCGGCCAATCCCACCTCCTTCCCTCGAGAGGAAGTCGTGGAGATCGAGGGAGAACAGGTCCACCTGGGACCCCTCCCCCCTTACAGCATCACATCCCTGGATCCTGATTCCATTCCCTCCAATCCCCCGGGTTCCCTGGTCTGTGAACCCCATGTCCTGGAAAACGATTTCCTGTGTGTGGAGCTGGATGAAGACGGAGATATAACCCGGATTTTCGATAAAAGGGCAGACCGAGAGGTGCTGGCCCCCGTGCTGGTTGGAAATCAATTTCAGGCCTTTGAGGACCGACCCTTGAGCTGGGACGCCTGGGACATCGATATCTATTACGATGAGAAACGCTATGTGGCGGAACCCGCGCGTTCGATCGAGGTCATCGAGGAAGGACCGCTGCGCGGGACTTTGGAAATCACCCGGCGCATCCTCAACAGCAAGTACAGACAGCGGATCTCCCTCTCTCACCACAGTCCCCGCCTGGATTTTGAAACTGAAATCGATTGGCAGGAACGTAAGACCCTGCTCAAGGTGGCCTTCCCTGTGAGGGTGCTTTCCACCACCGCGACGTACGAAATCCAGTGGGGCAATGTAGAAAGGCCCACCCACCGCAACACCAGCTGGGACTGGGCCCAGTTTGAAACCGCGGCTCAAAAATGGGTCGACCTCAGCGAGGGAGGATACGGAGTGAGCCTGCTCAACGACTGCAAGTACGGATATGATATCCACGACAACGTGCTGCGGTTAACGCTGCTGCGGGGCACCACCGCCCCCGATCCCCGGGCTGATCTCGGAAGACACCACTTCACGTACAGCCTATTCCCCCATACCGGATCCTGGAACATGGATACGATCCAGGAAGCCTACGCCCTGAACGATCCCCTCATCGTCTATGAAAAGAACGTCCAGAAAACGGAGGGGGGAGCGAAAAACGAACTGCCCCCCTTATTGGACATCGACCCATCCCATATCGTGGTTGAAACTGTGAAGCGGGCGGAAGACGACCGAGGGATCATCGTTCGGCTATACGAAGCCCAGCGCAAACGCGGTCCCTACCAACTAACCACAGGATTTCCGCTCGCTGAAGTCTGGCGGACGAACATCTTGGAAGAAGACCAGGAAAAACTTGAACACGGCCTTAACCAGGTTCGAGGATCCATCCGCCCTTACCAAATCCTGACCCTGCGCTTGATCCCGGACAGGGATCGAGACACAGGAAATTAGGTGGAGCAGCTCGTGACTGATTCGCGGTTTGCCGTTTACCTCATCCCCCCTTTCCCCCTTTCCCAGCGGGTGGCCGAGATTCACCTTCTGTTGCGGAAGCAGTTTGGTTTTCAGGCTGCAGGCCGCTTTCCCGTGCACTGCACCATGAAAGGCTTCTTCAAGAAAGACGATTCAAAACTGGAAGTCATCCAGAGCCAGTTGGACGCGCTCTTCCAGGGGGAACGCGCCATCCCCGCCGCTGCGGAGGGGTACCGGCGGGATGAGATCGGATTTGGATTGAGCCTGATGACCCTGGAAGGGAACATAAATACACCCCTCATCGAACTCCGGGAACGGATTGTGGATGTCGTGAAACCCTTTATCGCCCCAGACTGCGATTTCCGGGATCACGATCTGGGACGACCTTTCCACCCCCACATCACCTATGCATTCCGGGATTGTCCCGAAAGATATTACGATCAAGTCCTGTCCTGGCTGGAGGGTGGGCCCGGGCTGGACGCTCCTTTCCTGGCGGACAGATATCTTTTCCTGAAATTCTTCAGTGAAGATTGGGATGGCCCTTGGTGGGAAACCATCCGTTGGCGGTTGATCCAGGCCTGGAGGCTGACACCATGATCACCTTGGAACGTTTATCCACTGTACCCGTCCTCCAACCAAAGCAGGAACACCCCTGGGAAGCGGGAGCCGTTTTCAACACGGGAGCCATATCCCATGCAGGGCTGATCCACCTCATCTACCGCGCTACTGATATCGCTTCCGACGGATCCCAGGGGCCCTATATCAACAATCTGGGCTACGCAACCAGCCCTGACGGACTGCACTTTGAACGCCAGGATGAACCTATTTTAACCAACGACGTCCCGCAAGAAGCCCGGGGGCCGGAAGACCCGCGCATCGTGCGCCTAGAAGGCGCCTTCACCATGCTGTACACCGGTTACGGGGGGAGGTTTGGGGGAGATTACCGGATCTGCAGGGCAACCTCCCTGGATTTGGTCCACTGGGAACGCCAGGGTGTAGTGCTGGATGAGGAAAACAAAGACGCCTCCCTCTTCCCAGAGAAAGTCAAGGGAGTATATATATTAATCCACCGCAGGGCGCCTGATATGTGGTTGGCTTTTTCCAATGACATAAAGGATTGGAAAAAGCACACCACCCTGATGAGCCCCGTCCCGGATTCGGATTGGGAGAGCGAAAAGATCGGGCTCGCCGGGCCGCCCTTGAAGACAGAGCAGGGCTGGCTGATCTTTTACCACGGCGTTGGAGGCCAACCTCGCCGCTACAGCCTGGGAATCGCGCTGCTCGATCTGATGGACCCAACCCGGGTCCTCGCCCGGCAGCCCCAACCCATCCTCACCCCGGAACTGTCCTGGGAAAAGGAGGGAAATGTTAACAATGTGGTCTTCAGCTGCGGTCAGGCGGTCATGGGAGACGACATTTTCGTGTATTACGGCGGGGCGGATACTGTGATCGGCGCGGCAGCCATGCGCATGAGCGACATAGATATGATCGGAGATTAAAGGGATGGACCAGCCAAAAACAATTGGAGTCTTTCATTACCAGGTAGGGAGGACGGACGGCGTTTCCCTGGAACTTGAAAAATGGAAGCGGGTTTTAGAGGAGATGGGGCACACCGTCCACCTCTGCGCCGGGGACCTGGGTCGGGCGCAAGGTACCCTGATCGAGAAAATGTACCACCACCTTCCAGAAATCGAACGCCTATATCGAAACACATTCGTCGATTGGAAGGATTATTCTGTGCATGAATATGCCGCGGTTCTGGGCGAATGGACCGCGGATCTCAAAACTGAATTCCGGGATTTCATCCACCGGAGAGGGATCGATTTCATCCTGGCTGAGAACGTGTGGTCAGTGGCTGCCAATCCGGCGGCTGCTGTAGCTCTAGAAGAAATCCGGCGCGAATTAGACCTTCCCGCCGTGGCTCACAATCACGATTTTTACTGGGAACGGAAGGGGAGAACGCAGTGGGCCCATCCCCTAGCAAAAGAAAACCTTGCATCCTACCTCCCTCCCCGGGATCCAGAAATCCGTCAGGTGGTGATCAACAGCCTGGCACAAGATACACTGGAGAAACGAACGAGGCTCTCCTCGGCAGTCGTTCCCAATGTCTTTGATTTCCACACCCCCTCATGGGTAACCGACGATTTCAACAAAGACCTCAGACAGCGGATCGGACTCAGGGAGGGTGACCTGGTTTTGCTGCAAGCCACCCGTATCGTCCCCCGGAAAGGGATTGAATTGGCCATCGACCTCACGCGAGCACTGAGCAGTCGGGATCGGCGCTCGGTCCTGGAAAGCCGAGGGTTGTATGATGGGCGAACATTCACTGCCCGGGATCGGATCGCCCTCGTTCTGGCGGGGTACGCGCGAGATGACATCACCGGAACTTATCAAAACAAATTGATGACCAAGGCGGAAGCGGAGAATATTGAGATCCGTTTTGCGGGAGATTTGGTGGGCGCTGAGCGGGAGATCAGGGAAGGTCACAAAATCTATTCCTTATGGGACACCTACACTGTGGCTGACCTGGTCACCTACCCCAGTTTATGGGAAGGGTGGGGAAATCAATTCCTGGAAGCTGTCAAAGCCCGCCTTCCTCTGGCCATTTTCGAATATCCAGTGTATCAAGCGGATATCAAGGACAAGGGATTTCAGGTGATCTCCCTAAGCAATCAACTGAGCGGCTATGACGAGTACGGGCTGGCCCAGGTAGACCCAAGCATCATAGAGGAAGCTGCTGATCAAGCTGTAGAAGCGCTCACAAACCCAACCTATAGGGCTGGCATGGTAGAAGAAAATTTTCATATCGCACGAGAACATTATTCACTTCCCGCCTTGAAGAGCTATTTGAAACCGCTGTTCAAGGGTTAATGGGGCGTTTATCCAGGAGAACAAGAAGGAAAGAGACAACATCCTTGCAGAGGAGGTGGATGCCTGTACCACCTTAAAAGGCATCGCAAATAAACATGAGCTGGATCGAAAACCGTATCCAAGGCCACCTGCGTTTTCTATATGGCGAGAAAAGCACCCTGTGTTGGACCCGACTTAGGGATATATTGAGGAGATTCGGTGACCAACACCCCGAGCTGGCGCAATCCTCCAGGAAGGAACTGTTGACAGAGCTGGGTCCCATGTTAATCACTTACGGTGATCAAATCCAATCACAGGATATGTCCCCTCTGTCCACACTGTCCGATTTCCTGAATTCACACCTGGGGAATTTGATCACAGGGGTTCACGTCCTCCCTTTCTTTCCCTATTCTTCAGATGACGGCTTCTCCATCATCAATTACCGGGAAGTGAATCCGGCATTGGGAACTTGGGAAGAACTCAAATCCCTCCGTGAAAAATTTCTTCTCATGTTCGATCTTGTGATCAATCACATCTCCCGACAAAGCGCCTGGTTTCAAGGATTCCTGGAGGGGAAAGAACCTTATACCGAATATTTCATCACGGCTGACCCAGATACGGATCTCTCCCGGGTTGTCCGTCCCCGGGCGGGGTCGCTGCTCACCCCGGTGGAAACCTGGGAGGGGACGAAGTACGTCTGGACGACCTTCAGTTCCGACCAAATGGATCTGAACTTTCACAACCCGGATGTCTTCCTGGAGATCATTAAGGTTTTACTTTACTATGTCCAGCAAGGAGCGCGGATTATCCGCTTAGACGCCATTGCATATGTGTGGAAGGAAGTGGGGACCTCCTGCATCCACCTCCCACAGACACACACGATCGTTAAGCTCATCCGGGCGGTTTTGGACTGGGTCGCGCCGGGTGTGATTTTGATCACCGAAACCAATGTCCCCCATCAGGAAAATATCAGCTATTTTGGAGACCCTTTACCTCCTTCCAGAGGAGATATGGGAGGGGATGAAGCCCAGATCGTGTACCAGTTCCCCCTCGCTCCGTTGATCCTGCACACTTTCTATAACGAGGATTGTTCTGCTCTCAGGTCATGGGCGAGGTCATTGGAAGTGCCTTACCCCAGCGCGATCTTTTTAAATTTCACTGCTTCACATGACGGGATTGGACTCCGCCCTGCGGAAGGCTTATTGAGCGAAAACGAAATCAAGGCACTCATTGAGCGAGGGAAGAAGCATGGTGGTTTGGTTTCCTACAAGACAGATAAGGACGGATCCCGAAGCGTTTATGAACTCAACATCACCTTTTATGACGCTCTAAACGATCCACGGCATCCACAAGCGAACACAGATCGACAACGTTTCCTGGCTTCAGAAGCCATCATGCTTTCTCTGGCAGGCGTACCGGCCATTTATATCAATAATCTGTTTGGCTCTCGAGGGGATACCCAGGCTTTGGAAAGGACAGGCATAGCGAGATCCATCAACCGGAAAAAATTCCAGCGGGAAGTACTCGAAAGCACCTTAGCAGATCCCCTGTACCGGCAGGCTCAAGTCTTTAAGGCTTATAGGCAACTCCTCCGCGTGGTGTGTGACCATCCTGCTTTCCACCCCTTCGCATCCCAGGAAGTCCTGGACTTTGGCCAGCGGCTGTTTGCCTTGATCCGCACCCCTCCTGAGGGTGGGGATGCGGTCCTGTGCTTGATCAACATCACCGGGTCGGATGTGGATCTGGACGGTTTTGATGTAGACCAGCTCCTCCCCTTGCCTTGGGTGGATACCCTTTCCGGAAAGATCGTTTCCACATCTTCATTCCGGATGTCCCCTTTCCAGGTTTTATGGTTGAAACGTTTATAAAGAACCTCTCCTCAATGACATAATCGAAACATGGCTCTTACAAGGAAAGAGAGGAGAGAGACGAATCACATTTGAACGTTAGCTGTTGAGTTTCAAATAAACGCAATAACGACCCTTGACTTCCTATCCCCCGTTCATTCCTCTTCCTGATAAAGATCCCGTTCGTATTCCTCCACCACGGCTGCATAGCCAATCTCCCGGGCACGTTTCAGAAAATTCCACTGGGCCCGGTAGATCATCTTCTGCCATTCATTCCCCTCCTCTTCCGCACCCGCAATAAAGCGCTCGAAGAGGAGATCAATGTCCTCCGTGAGCAATTCGGGGGCGAAGGAAACCACCTTGCCTTTGTTTTCTAGGCCCTCAGCGTTCAGGTAGGCTTCGATGGCTGTGACCAGAAATATCTCCGGGTTTTCTTTCTGGATATTGCGTAAATTTTCAAAGGTCTCTTGGTCATTCATGACCAATGATTCTTCCGGATACCCTTCTAGGCGGGCGGATAAAGATGATTTTTCAACCCAGTCCCCCGGCTCATCGAGGTGAGAAAGGATGTCCTCATCCTCCGAGCTTTCCTGCAGGCGGTCCAGGATTTCTAAGACTTTGGCCCGCTCCTCCAGGGAGGGGTCATTCTTGCTTTCGGTGGCCAGAATGACGCGGGGTACATCCTCCGGGAAATACATCAACAGGGGTGCTTCGCCATCCATGCGGTTCCCGCAATCCGGGCAGACTGCGTTGATCAATGCCCCATCTTTGGCCTTCTCCAGTAGATCGGGTTCCTCTTCGACATCCACGATCATCCACACTTTGGAGAGGAATAGAGTACCACAATCCGGGCAGGTGAATTCTTTGCGCTCAAAATAGCTGTTCTTGTTCATAGGTACCAATCTAGGATTATCTTTTCCGCGTACCACGATTATAGCAGTATGTGAACGATGGAACGTTTAAAAGTTGATACATTTAAAGGTTTAAACGTTTGGTGTGTTATTGGATGCGGATAAGGGGGTGGAAACGCTGGTCATGGTGAGATAAACCCTGCAAGGATCCTTCGCCTGTAGCCCAGGATGACGGTGCTGTAATTGAGAAGGATATCGGGTTAGCCAGGAGATCGCGTCGCTGCGCTCGCGATGACAGTGAACAGACGTTGGTACGTTGAACGTTGGAAGGTTGGGAAAGTTGACGGACTTATGTAATTGGGTGTAAGCGGCGGTTATTCGCTTTCCTGATACTTTTTATCGAAGCGGATCTGGCACGCGGGATGACCTTGGACCAGGGTCTTGCCCAGAGTGAATTCAAAGGCGGGAAACCGGCTGGCGATGCCTCTATCCCCGTCCATGGCGATATCACACAGGTGTTCAATCTCCTCAGGTGACGCACCCTGCTTCTCCCAGGCGCTGACTAACGGGCAGTAGTGAAAGTCAAGATAGTACCTCTCCTGATCCGCTTCCAGGACCTCCATCTCAAACACATCCCGGCTGGTCCCGGCAGCGAAGACCGTGGAAAATTCGCGCAGGCTGGAGGGGTCCTCCATTTTTTCCCGCCTGAGCTGGCCGTGAAAACACCCGGTCTCGCGAACCGCTTCCCGGGCAAAATCGTCCCACTCCAGCCCCCGTTTCCGGGCTTCTTTGAGCAAGTTGTACATCCAGGTGGCGCGGTGTTCGATGGCCTTGCGCACCTCGCTGACCAGCTTCGTTTCTTTCGTCCGTCCTTCTTGCCTGTCTTCCATATGCATTTCCCTTTTCCTACGAATAATGTGTACGCAATCTGCAATTAACCATTATACCCGGTGGGCTTCGTTAATACGTTTAAACGTTGTAAGGTTCAAACGTTAGACAGGGTGAAGGGGGGACAGTATGAGAGGGTGTCGGCGGCGGTTGTGGCGGTATGAAGGCTGCAAGGATCCTTCGCTTCACTCAGGATGACACGGAAAAATGAAGGATCGCTTCGTCGGTCTGCGACCTCCTCGCGATGACAGCGATTAGATGTCGGAGGGTTGGAATGATTGAAGATTGTAACCCAGCACATTTAGAAGGCTTTTTAGTTTAGTGAGTGAATGAAAGGTGGGAAAGGGATGCATGTGGAGATTCAGCAAGGAAGATTTTTTATAAAACTTTCGCTGTGCTCCAGAAGAAATGGAAGCTTATAAAAACCTCAGAAAATGATAATGTGTCACAGACGCAGGGAGGTTGTGGAGAAAACACAATCCCAATCCAACCATGATCACCCAGTAAACAATCTCAGCGTTCCGCCTGATTTTACCCAGCAGATCCGCGAATAAAAGCCCCAGGTAGGGAAAAATATGCAGCGTGTAGGTGGCCTTGATCGTATCCCCCTTTCCAAGATTCGGATACATAATCAAAAACCACATATATCCCATCATCGTCGCCCAGATGGATAACAGCAAAAAAGAGTTTACCTCCCGCCTGGCAGTGAATCTCCAGATGTCCTGACCCCATGGGAGCAGTTCTACCGCCGTAACTACCATAGCCGCCAAAACCAGCAGAGAGGGAAACAGGGAGACCACATTTACCCGCCCCAGATATCCCTTGATCCGGTCATAATTGGTCACAAACCAGGCCGGGGGACTCTCTTTCTCAAGGTTTTGTTGAATAAAATAACCATTGATATATTCCGGGCCGCGTCTGTCATATCCATAAAGGGTGAAGTAACCCCAGTAATCGCCCCAGGTTTCTGAATAAAAAATGGGAAAGAAGAGATTGAGTAAGTTGGGACGGACAGGACGGTTAAACACATCCACAAGGTTGAGCCCGATATAAAAATTGCGGGATTGATTCCGGAGGGAAAACCCCTGCTTGCCGGTGCGATTAAAGGCGCGCACAGAACCATACCGGATATGCAGGGTGGCGTAGAACCATCCACCCTTGAACAATACCATCACCAGAAGGATCAAAATGGTCCTGGCCACATTGATCCGCGCCCCGGGGAAGCGGATCCAACTCGCAGCCAGAAGGAGGAAGATCCCCGGGAATAAAAATATCCCCCACTGTCTGGATAAAAGCGCTCAGGCTCATCGCCAACCCGAGGAGGATCGTATTTTTAAGCGTATATTCTTTTTTAAAGACGATAGTAAGGGTATAGAAGAGACTGAGCAGGGCGAAAAAGACCAGATAAGGTTCCCCCCGGACCTGGGAAAATGTTTTGTAGTACACAGGAAGAATACCCACAAAGACAAGGGCTGTGAACGAAGAAAAAGAATCAGCCCGAATCTCTTTACAGATCTTGACCAGTAGATACGTAACACCCAAAGAGAGAAGAACGTTTAAGATCTGAGCAATCTTGCCTATCCAGAACAGTTTCCACCCGGTGAAAGCCAACACCAGGGCTGGAAGGGTATACGGCAAGGGAGGAGAAAAAAATTCCCTTGATTCTCCCGGGGTCACCAGGCGAAACTTAGAAAGCGCATCCACATACTTGAGATGATCGCGGGCATCATACCCTATCCCCGGGTCATGAAGGACCGCGTTTAATAAAACGATCAGATTGATGACCAAAAACACGATCAGGAGTTTTTTGTCAAGCCTGCCCTGGTGATAAAAAATATCTATGATCTTTGATCTACTTTTTGGGTCTTCCATAAAATTCCTCTTGGTTGTGTTCTGTGATCTGCCGGCGTGATCCATCCGGTCAGCTATTATCATACCAGCCTTTAGAGTCCGTAGAGGACATTTACACGAGATGGAATTCGTTTGTTATCAAGGACCGGACACCGAAATTTTCTCCCTTTGCTGAAACGTTAGAATGTGCAGCATGGAAACGTATAAACAGTCTTACATCGGCATCTCATAGAAATGATAAGCTGCCTTCCCTTGACAGGCCGCCCCGGGGATGATAAAGTTATGACCTATCATCTGCCATATTGCATTTAAGGTGTCAAAACTATGACCCAGGACAGGCGCGTGCGCAGGACGCAAAAACTGCTCGGCGAGGCCCTCATCGAGGTCGCCCTGGAGAAGGGATACAAGAACATCACCATCCAGGATGTCACTGAACAGGCCGACATCGGCTACCGGACCTACTTCCGGCATTACAACGGCCTGGACGAGCTGCTGGTCAGCGTGGCCCAGGACCGGCTGGACGAGTTTTACGAGGTGCTCGACCTGCCCCTCCCCGGTGAACTCATGGAAGATCCAGTGGACTTCTTTCATAAGATCGGGCACACCCTCTTCGAACACATCAGGGAAAACGAGGAGGACTTCCGGCTGCTGCTGATGGACAGCAGCTCGCGATTCGTGCTGGAGCCGGTCATGAACCAAGCCTGCGAGAAGGCGGAAACTCTGCTCAAGGGCCTGCCGCAGGAGAACATCCCGGCCGGGGTGGCCGCCAACCACATCATCACCTCAACCTTTTCGCTGATGCGCTGGTGGCTGGAAAATGACATGCCCCACTCGCCCCGGAAAATGGGAGAAATCTTCACCGACCTGATCGTCAAACCCACCTGGCTGGTGATGACCCAGGAAGGTTGACCACCGGGGCAGAAGGCTCGCGAGGGGGCGGGTCAAGGTTAATACATTCATTTGCGAGGTTAACGAACAGATTCTGATGGTAGAGAACAGTTCCCCTTTGATCGAACTCCGCGGTGTGGTCAAACACTACCACACCAAAGCCGGCGCTTTTCCGGCCCTGAAAGGCATCGACCTGGATGTCTTCCCCGGGGAATTCCTGGGGATCATCGGTAAATCCGGGGCCGGGAAATCCACCCTGCTGAACATGCTTACCGGGGTGGACCAGATGACTGAGGGCCAGGTCTTGATCCACACCAACGGGGAGAGCGTCAAAATTGATGACCTGAGCGAGAACGAACGCACCCTGTGGCGGGGGCGGACGATGGGCGTAGTGTACCAATCCTTCCAGCTCCTGCCCATGCTCACCCTGGTCCAGAACGTGATGATGCCCATGGACATGAGCGGTTTATACCATCCCCGGAAGAGCGAGGAGCGGGCCCTGGAACTCCTGGATATGGTGGAGATCGTCGAGCACGCTTACAAACGCCCGGACCAGATTTCCGGAGGCCAGCAGCAGCGGGTGGCCATCGCCCGGGCCCTAGCCAACGATCCCCCTTTGATCGTGGCCGACGAACCCACGGGCAGCCTGGATTCCGTGACCGCGGACAACATTTTTAAAATTTTCCAGCGCCTGGTGGATGCGGGCAGGACGATCGTCATGGTCACCCATGATCGAGGGCTGATGCCCCGTTTCTCCCGCCACGTCCATATCGCGGACGGAAAGCTGGTGGAAAAAGAGAGGGTGCTGTGAGCAAAGCCAGGATCCAACGCGCGGAACAGAACGACCACCCGGGCATCATCCACATGCAGGACGTGGTCAAGACCTTCGTGAACACGGCAGGGGAATTCACCGCCCTGCGGGGAGTCGACCTCCACCTGGAGAAAGGGGAATTCGCGGCTGTGATCGGTAAATCCGGGAGCGGCAAATCGACCCTGCTGAACATGTTGACGGGGATCGACTACCCCACCAGCGGCCGGGTCCTGGTGGACGGGGTGGACGTGCACGCCATGAACGAAAGCAAACGCTCGCTGTGGCGGGGCCGAAATTTAGGCATCGTCTTTCAATTCTTCCAGCTGCTGCCCATGCTCAATTTGCTCGAAAACGTAATGCTGCCCATGGATTACGTGGGCATGTACGATATCGAGGAGCGGCCGAAAAAGGCCATGAACCTCCTGGCCCAGGTCGGCCTGGAAGAGGAAGCCCAGAAACTGCCCCGAGCTGTATCCCGGGGCCAGCAGCAGAGCGCGGCGGTGGCCCGGGCCCTGGCCACGGACGCGCCCATCCTGGTGGCCGACGAGCCCACCGGAAACCTGGACTCGCGGTCTGCCCAAGCGATCATCGACCTCTTCAGCGACCTCTCCCAGGGGGGGAAGACGATCATCATAGTCACCCACGACCCCTCGATGACGGAACAGGCAACGCGGACGGTGTTCATCTCAGACGGGGAACTGGTCAACGAGACCATCGCCCAGACCCTCCCCCTCCTCACCCACCCGCTCATGAAGGAATTAGGGCGCCGAGTGGAAACCCGCCATTTTCATCCCGGGGAGACCATCCTGGAGCGCAAAAAGCCGGTGGAACATTTCTACATGATCCAGAAAGGGGAAGTGGACGTCGTGCTCCGGGGGCGGCGGAGGGACGACCTGGTGATCTCCAACCTGGAGAAGAACGATTTCTTCGGGGAGATCGAGCTTCTGCGGGGCGGGAAATCGATCGCCAGCGTGCAGGCCTGGGATAAGGGACCCGTGGAACTGCTGGCCCTTTCCCGGGAAGATTTCCAGTGGTTGATGGACGAATCTCCCCTGACAGAGAAAGCGATGGGCGAGATCGTACAGAAGCGGATCGAGGAGCGCAAGCAGGTGGACCGCAGGAAGCGCAGGAAAGGTTTGTTTAGGTGAACGGTGGAACGGTTAAAGGTCTAAACGTTTGAACGTTAGAACATATTAACGTTTATAAAAATTTTCAGACATTCGAGGAGTTCGCGTCGTTGGACAATATCCTCCTCGCCATGACAGAAAAAACAGGAGCAAGGCATGCGCCCCCGGTGGCGAAAAGTTCTTTCCGATTTAATCGACCATAAAGCCCGGACCATCCTGGTGGTTTTCTCCATCGCCGTGGGCGTGTTCGCCATCGGCGTGATCGCCGGCGCTTACCGGATCATCTCCCAGGACATCGGCATCAGTTACGCATCCAACAACCCCTCCAACATGGAAATCCGCATGGAGGATTTCGACCAGGACCTGCTGCAAACCATCCACAATTTCGAGGGCATCAAGGAAGCGGAAGCCAGGCGAGTGTTCTCCGTCCGCCTCCGACCCCAGGGGGAGGACCAGTGGACCTCCGTGGATGTGGTGGCTTTCGAAGATTTCCAGGAGAACGAAATCAACCTCCTCGAGCCCGTCCGGGGCCAGACTATCCCTGGGGAAAACCAGATCCTACTTGAGCGCGATGTGCTGGATGAGTTTGACGCTGATCCGGGAGAGACCATCCACGTGCAGCTGCGCGACGAAAGCGAGAAAGAAATCCGGGTGGCCGGGGTGGTCCAGGACGCGTCCACGGGCGCGATCGATTTCCTCTCCCCTCCCTTGGCCTACATCAATTGGGAGTCCCTGTCTTATTATGATGAACCTGAGCAGTACAACCGCGTCTTCGCCACCGTAGAAACGGGACAGGATGACGATGATCACATCCGCGCCGTGCTGGCTGACCTGACCGCGAAAATTGAAAACAACGGCTACACGATAGGGCGCACATTCCGCTCCAAGACCCACGAGCACCCGCTGGAGCCCACGCTCAACGCCGTACTGGGGATCCTGATGGCCCTGGGGGTGCTGATCGTCTTCCTCTCCAGTTCGCTGATCGCCAACACACTCAGCGCCCTGCTCAACCAGCACCTGCGCCATATCGGGGTCATGAAGCTGATCGGGGGCCGGGATCTGATTATCTTCCGCATGTACCTGGTTATGCTCCTGGTCTTCGGGCTGCTGTCCCTGGTGCTGGCCATCCCCGCCGGCGGCCAGGGCGCCTACGCGCTGGCCCAATTCATCGCCGACAAACTCGGCTTTTCCCTCCTTGGATACCGGATCGTGCCCCTGGCGTTCGCCCTGCAGATCGCGGTGGGTATCCTGGTGCCCCTGGTGGCGGGATTTATCCCCGTGATCAAGGGTTCCCGGGTCACGGTCCAGCAGGCGCTCAGCGGGGACAGGACCCGGAACGCCGGCGAGGAGGACGGGGAAGACGGAGGTGGAAGCGGCGGTTTCGAGCAGCTCCAGGTCCGTTCCGCGCGCTTTCTGGCGGACCGCGGGATCCGCATCCCCCGCCAGATTTTGGTCTCCCTGCGCAACACATTCCGGCAGCGCGGACGTCTGCTGCTGACTCTCTTCACCCTGACCATGGGCGGCGCGATCTTCATCTCCGTCTTTAACGTGCGGGTCACCCTCAACGAATACGTTCAGGATATCGGGGAATATTTCCTGGCCGATGTTACCCTGGATTTTGAGCGCCCCTACCGGCTGAAGGAGATCGAACACTACGCCTACCAGGACCCGCGGGTGACCCACGTGGAAGGCTGGTCATACGCCACCGCGGAGATCCTCTTCCCGGACGGTTCCACGGCTGACAACGTGAGCATCCTGGCCCCGCCAGCGGAGAGCGGCCTGGTGGAGCCCCTGATGGTCGAGGGCCGCTGGATCCAGCCGGGAGACGAGAAAAAACTGGACATCAGCGAAGGCATTTACGATTTTTACCCCAACCTGGAGATCGGGGACACCATCCCCCTGAAAATCAACGGCAAAGAGGAGCAGTGGGAAGTGGTCGGCGTCTTTAAATTTATCGGCCTTGAAGGGATTCTGGGCTATGCGCCCTACGAATACATTTCCCGCGAGCAGAACCTGGCCAAGCGCTCCTTTTCATTCCGGATCGTCACCGAGCGCCACGACCGGGAATCTCAGAAGGCGATGGCCAAAGCCCTGGACGCCTATTTCCGGGAGCAGGGCTTTCACGTCCAGAATGCCACGCCCGGCCTTTCCACGCTGGACAGCGCCTCGGAAAGCCTGGATATTTTGATCACCTTCCTGCTGATCATGGCCCTGCTCACGGCCTCTGTGGGCTCCATGGGCCTGGCGGGGACGATGAGCATGAACGTCATGGAGCGGACCCGGGAGATCGGGATCATGCGCGCGATCGGGGCCACTAACGGGGAGATCATCCGCATGGTGATCGTGGAAGGCGGCCTGATCGGGCTGCTCTCCTTCGGGCTGGCCATCCTCCTCGCTGTCCCCTTCACCTATTTGCTGTCCGCGATCGTCAGCAACGCCATCTTCGCCACCCCGATTGCGGTGGTCTTCACGCCGGTGGGCTATTTCATCTGGCTGGGACTGGTGATCATACTCTCGACATTAGCCAGCGTGCTGCCCGCCCGGAACGCGGCGCGGCTGACCATCCGGGAGGTATTGGCATATGAATGAGGCCACGGGGATCCCGCCCGGACCCCCTCTGGCTGGAGAAAGGATCACGATATATCCTTTCAAATAAAGAAAAAAGGAATCAACTATGAAAACACGAAAAACGATCTTTTATGTGCTGATGGGGCTGAGTTTACTGTTGGCTACAAGCGCCTGCGGCGGGGAGGAGACCCCAAACCCGGAGCCGGTGGAAGAGGTCAGCCTGGATTTCTTGGTCGCAGAAGGCCACATCCTCCCCACCCGCGACGTGCGCCTCAACTTCGCGGCCCAGGGCCCAGTGGAAGAGATCCTGGTCCAGGAAGGGGAATCCGTCACCCGTGACCAGGCCCTGATGTCCCTGGGTGACCGTCAGGCAGCAGAAGCGTCCCTGGAGGCCGCACAGCTGGAGCTGACCCGCGCTGAGCAGGACTATGATGAGTTTCTGCACACGGGGGACCTGGCAGAGGCGCAGGCCTGGCAGGACTACCTGGAGGCCCAGATTCGCCGGGCGGAGGCGGAACGCGCCTGGGAGGACCTGGATCTGGACCAACTCGAGGATGATATCGACGAAGCTCAGGGGGAGGTAAACGAGCGCGAGCAGGACCTGGAGGACGCCGAGGAGGAATTCGATATCTACAAAGACCTCGACGAAGATAACGCGGACCGCCAGGACGCGGAAGACGACCTGGAAGAGTCCCGGGAAGATTACAACGAGGCCCTTCGGGATCTGGAAGAGGCCCAGCGGGCGATTGACAGCGTGCGGGCTAATCTAGATGCCGCCCTGGCCGCCGAAGAAGAGGCCCTGCGGGACTATGAAGAGTTAGAGGAACACGGGCATGACCCCGACCAGAAAGCGATCCTAGAATCCCGGATCGCAGCCGCAGAAGCCCAGGCGGCCGCCGCTGAACGCTCCCTGGAAAACCATACCCTGCGAGCTCCCTTCGTAGGCACGGTGACCGACATCTTCCTGGAAGTGGGACAGTTCGTGGGCCCCGAAACCCCGGCCGTCCAGCTGGCTGACCTGGATTCCTTCATGATCGAAACCAGCGACCTGACCGAACTGGAAGTGGTCAAAATCAGCCAGGGACAGCAGGTGGAGATCGTCCCTGACGCGCTGCCGGATACCAAGCTGATGGGGGTGGTAGAGCGCATCGGCGAGTCCTTCAAGACCCAGGCGGGAGACATCATGTACACCGTGGAGATCAGCCTGGAGGAGACCGACCCCGACCTACGCTGGGGGATGACGGTGGAACTCACCTTTCCCAAGGAGTGAGATAAGCATGGTAATAGGTTTACAGGTTGGAAGGTTGGTACGTTTAAAGGTTAGAACGTTACCAGGTTGG
The DNA here is from genome assembly GCA_046483045.1 of Anaerolineales bacterium. Lineage (GTDB taxonomy): Bacteria > Chloroflexota > Anaerolineae > Anaerolineales > UBA11858 > B10-G9. The sequence goes on from JAWODY010000027.1 coordinate 25,120, forward strand.
GTGGGCGGTTTAGGGAAAGCTACAATCCATTCCGCTTACCCCAGGCTATCCTATCCAGACCTCCATGCTGTATTTGATGGCGCCAATAAGGCTAATCAAGGTCCAACCTGAATATTCCCCCTCTACTTCTCCTGCGTGAATCCCAGGTTCAAGCGCTCCAGTGTGTCCCCGATGGGCATCCCGGTCTCCGGATCCCAGCCAAACTCATGATAGGCCCCCTCCAGCAGGGGCTCCAGATCGACCGTGTGTCCCTCCGTCCCCCCTTCCGGGAGTTCCTTTTTCAGCAGATTAGGCAAGTCATCCTCCGCCTGACTTACCCCCAGCCTGGCATTCAGCATCCGCTTCAGCGTGAAAAACCGCTTCCCGGTCAGGATCATGTCGTACAGGGAGAGAGACCACCCCATGGCGGCGTTCAGGGCCCGGCGCATGCGGTCCGCCCCCGGGTTCATAAACATGCACACCGTAAAAACATTGTACAGGCTGCGCCAGGCCATATGCCGGGCGGCGATCCGGCCTTTCTGGACGGGATCCTGGAAACGATCGCCGGGCGGGATACCCAGATCGGTTTCCGCGTTCTGGCCAGCGTCCACCCCGTACATATCCCCCTGAATGTAGCAGGCTCCGCGCGGGGAAAGGGCGTAGACCGGGGCCATCCCACTGAAGGCACGGGGATCGTGCAGGGGGACCTCCAGCCCTTTCACCGTCATGGGTAGCTGCGGAACCCAGAAAGCCTCCCCCAGCGCGTCGCTGCCCTCGGCGAGCAGGTTCCCGAACCCGCTCCGGGTGTAGATCATGCGGATCAACTGATGGGTGGTCTCCACATCGCCGTAGCGCAGGGTTATCCCACCGGTGTCCTTCTCAGTCAGGATCCCCTGCTCGAACATCTCATACGCCAGGGCGATCGTGCACCCCGTGCTGATCGTGTCCAGGCCAAAGCGGTTGCACAGGTGCCCGGCGTAGATCACCCCCTCCAGGTCATCCACCGCGGCCAGGGTGCCAAAAGCCCCGATGGTCTCGAACTCGGGCCCATCCACGACATCGACATCATAGGAGGAGGCCCGCGTTTCCCGCCCGCAGACAATGGGACAGCGGTAGCAGGACGTGTTCTTCTCTAAATAGGTGTCCGCCATCTCCACGCCGGATAAGCCGGTGGCGCTCTCCCGCTCCCCGACCTGATAATAGCGGATGGGCAGGTCGCCGTACATCAACCCCAGATCAAGATAGCCAGCGGTCCCCGCCAGGCGGAGGGACGCCACGGAAATATCGTCGATCAATTCCTGATAGATCTCGCGGACCACGTTTTGGTAGGCGTCCGGGTCCGCTAAGGTGAGTGACCCGGTCCCGCGGAAAGCGACCGCTTTGCATTTTTTCGATCCCATCACCGCCCCCATCCCTGTCCTGCCAGCCGCTCGGCCGTGGTCATTGATCACGGCGGCCATCTTGACCAGGTTCTCCCCCGCTGGGCCGATGCAGGCGACCCGCGCTTCGGGCTCCCCCATCATTTCCAGGACCCGTTCCTGGGTTTGATAGGCATCCAGGCCCCACAAGTCCGAGGCGTCATGTACCCGGACTCGGCCGTTGACGATGGAAATCCAGATCGGCCTCTCCGCCTGCCCGGTGATCAAGAGCCCGTCAAAACCCGCGAAACGCAGTTCAGGGCCGATGTACCCACCCGTGTTTGACTCCCCCCAGATCCCGGTCAGGGGAGAAAGTGCGCTCAGGGAGCACCGGCCTGCGGAAGGCATGACCGTACCCACCATGGGTCCGGTCATGAACAGGAGCGGGTTTTCCGGACCCAAGAGGTCCACATCCTGATCCAGGCGGTCGTAGAGCAGGCGGGCGGTCAAACCGCTGCCGCCGATGAAATCCTCAATCAACTCGGGCGGGATGGACCGCATTTTGATCTTCCGCGCGGTGAGGTCGATCTGAGCAATATGTCCTTAGAAACCTGGCAGGAAGGGCTCCTGGTGGAAACCGCGGGGGATAAAAATCGACCGTCGTTCCCCGGTAGGCGCAGGCGAATATCTTTTCTAATTCCTGATAGGAGGGGTCCGGACGGCGGTGACCATCTGGGTATCATTCAGGGCGTCATCCAGCAGCCCCACACCCGTGCAATCCCCGTGATTAAGGCCGAGGAAATAATACCTCACCAGCCAGGGATATCAAGTAACCAGTGGACATCAGCCTGGATAAGACAAATTTACCTGTGCTGGATAATGACAATGGAACTCACTTTTCATAATGAGTGAGAACGAAAATACATTATTAGGTTAAAGGGGGCAGCTCGAGACTGGATTAGAGAGATCAGACCTCGGAAGTTTCGAAATCCTCCAAGGTCTCTCTATTTAAGGACTGCCGCTCCCGCAGTTGCTGGCGATATGCAGAGTCTGCACCAGGGCATCCAGCTCAAGCAGGGAAGGCACAAAGCTTCCCGGCGTCTGGGCGTCGAGCTGATTCTCAATATCCTGGCGGTACGTATCCCAGTTATTGCTAAAAGCTTGATCCACGGTGACGGATGAGGTATCCGGCAGCGATGGATGAGATACGGGCATGATCACGCTGACGTAATGAGCATTGTCGTCCGTCAGGCCCTGGTAGGTGTAAAACATCTCTGGATAGCCAATGGGCACTGCAGCCTGACCGTACTGCGTGACATACCGCACCCCACTTCCGTTCTGGAAATCCAGGTAGGCTTCCTGAGAAGCGAGCCACTGGCCGGCGTTGAAGAAATGGGCTATGTAAAGCTGCGGATCTGCCGGCTGGTTGTTGATTGTGTCCCAGAGGTTATTCAAACGATTGGCAGCCATATTATTGGCATTCCGGAAATCATTCGCCGGATAGACCCGGATCTGGGGCTCATGGAATGTGTTGGTGAGAGGGTAGTTTCCGAAAACGAATTTCACATGATCCGGGTACTTCCATACCGCTTGTGGGTCCAGATTTCCAGAGACCTGTTCCATGCTCACAGAACCAATCCAGGAATCATCAAAGGAGAAGCAGACTCCCTGGTAGACCACATCCGGCGGCGTGGGGGTTTCCGTGGGTTCCGGGGTAAAAGTGGGCGTTGGCTGCGGAGTATCAGTCGGTGCGGGTGTTTCCGTGACATCCTCTGGTTCCGCAGGCTCCTCTTCCTCCGCCTGGGCGGTGAGGGTCTGGGCTACACGGGTCGCCACATCTCCCTCCGTATCAGGCTCTTCATCATCCCCAGGGAACATGGCGCAGGCCAAGGAAACAGCCAACAAGACCAAGAGAACCGCAAGCAGGCGTTTGTACGATGAGCGATATGGGTTCATAGGATCTCCTCAAAGTTTTGCAGGTATTATAAAGCAATCGGGGCAGATAATCAGGGTTTTCTTGCCATATTTTTCAGGAAAGGCCAGAAAATAGAAAAAGCAACCACTCAGGGGATGTCCAAAACGACCTCCCCCATCAAGATGTCGGAGTCCGTCCAACCCTTCTGGTCCATGAGCTCTTTAAAGGCCCGGCGAAAAAGCAGCCGGACCCGGACGCGGGCCGCCCCTTCCTCTTGAGCCTGAAACACATACCGGGAACAGTCCGTTTCATAGGGATCCAGCCGGGAATCTTCCACCACCTCCACCGGGTTCCAGTAAGCCCCGGTGGGTGAGACATTTGTCCAGAGTTCTTTGAGGATGAGGGCAAAGCCTTTTCCGGGCAGCCTGGCGTAATATCCCTCTTCCACTGCACCCGCTTCCCCTCCCCAGTCCGGGATCCGCGAGCCTTCCACCAGAGGCCAAGACTCCCCGTTGTCACCCACGACCTCCACCAGGAGTAGCATATTTCGAAGCGGGCTGTCAGTGGGCACTTTGTGCCCGGTGTTGTCGTTTGTGATGGTCACATTCACCACCACCCTGTCACCTTCACGGCGGGTCGCAACTTGAAGATCGACCGCGTCCTGCAAGAAGGCCTCATCCTCTGCACCCGGCATATAGTGGCTGCGGATGTTCTCCCGGTCCCGGATTTCCCCGCCTTTTTCAGGGTAGACGAAGTAATCGTAATCAACCGGCGGCATATGGCAGTCCTGGCACGTCTGCCCGGTCTCGGGATCGCTGTAAGGGCTGTCCAGCCACTCGCCGTAGGAGTTGTAAATAACCACATCCCAGAAGATCCCATAATGACAGGCAGCGCAGAAGGCACTTTCCGACTCGAGGGGAAGTTTGCTGACACGCCGGGTGACATCGTCAAAGTTGCCAAAGAAAATCTGATCCTCGCCTCTGGGCCGGTGCAGCTGCAGGGACAGCACACCCGGCATATTGGGATACGGCAACTGGGTTCCGGGATCCAGTGTGACTCCCCCGATTTTATGGCAGAATTCGCAGAAAACTCCCTCTTTCTCGATCCCGTGGGCCTGGTTGGGGTCCGCTGCGTACTCCATCCCTGGATGGGCGGCCTGGGCCGGGACATGGCAGGCAGCGCAGTTCCCAGCGCTCTCCGGAAAATCCAATTTATACCCGGGACCGTAATAAGGTTCCTTGGGATCGGGCTGTAGAGGCATGGATCCGTAATCGGATGTGTTTGTATACCGGGTCTGGGGGCTCTGGTTGCCATCCAGATCCGTGCCATTGTACATCGATAAAAAGCGCTCGTTCGTTGCCGAACCGGAATGGGCATCCTCCACCCACTCCTCATAACAGGGCATGCAGTGCGAACAGCTTATAGATCCATCTTCCCCTTCCACGGAGAACCAGTCATATTCATGGTTGTCATAGGTGTAATATGGCTTGAGGGTGATGACCACCGGGTCCTCTGCCTCCAGGGGGTCCTCTACCCAACCCACAAAATACCCTTCCGCCCAGGCGGTGACCGTGACCGGTCCGTCCAGCGGCAGATCATGGAGTGTGAACCTGCCTTTGCTGTCGGTGAGGGTTTTGTTATCCGTGGCTTTGACCCGCACCACGGCATCCCGGACCGGGCCATTTTCATCGACCACTTTTCCGGTCAGCGTGCCTGGATCAGGGACGGTTGCAGACGTTTCCTGAGGGGTTGGAACCCCTGTAAGGAACGGGGACGAGGTTTCTGTGAGTACAACATGGCAGGCGCCCCCCAAAAACAACAGGCCAGCCATGATCACCAGGACCCTTTTCATCCGCAACGATACCCCCTCATTTTCTCCGTTTTCCACCCCCGCCAGATGACCAAAATGATCAAAAGGGGCAGATAACTTCCCGGGCAAATCTGTCGATCGGATTCCGGGTCACCATCTTCAGCTGTTGGCGGCGGTGTGGGCTCCACCGGGGGCTCATCTTCTCCGGAGTCATGTTCCTCCACAGGTTCCTCTTCCTCCACTTTGACCCCCTCGTCCTCTTCGCTCTGGTCTCCATTCTCTGTTTCCGGCAAGGGGGCTTCTTCAGGAGGCTGGTCGTTGAGGTCTATGCGGTACACGCCCTCTCCCTCTGTGGCCGCGTAGAGGTGAGCGCCATCTGCAGAGATGGCCATCCGTTCCACAGCTTTCATGCGTAAATTATCGGAGAATGGACGCCAGGTATCTCCCCCGTCAGTGGAGCGGTACACGCCAGAAAGCATATCCGAAACGTATAGGATTTCCAGATTGGTAGGATCAAACACCAGGTCAGAAATATACGCTTCCGGGTTCAGACCCACAGACCGGTGTACCCAGGACTCGCCCCCATCTTCACTGCGGTAGACACCCCCGAAGGGGATCCCGGCAAAGACCACATCTTCATGCTCGGGATGGATGGCGACCGCGTTGGCTCCCAGCCGTAGGTTCAACCCTTTGTTGACCGCTGTCCAGTTTTCACCGCCGTCCAAGCTGCGGAGGATGCCGTATGTCGAGGTAGCGGCAAAGACGACGTTGTGGTCTTTCCGGGCAATGCTGAAATCCACCACATGAGCATCAGCAAATTCGCCGGTGGTGCTCTTTTCCCAGCTTTGACCGCCATCCTCCGATTGATAAATTCCGCTGGCAGGCATCTCGGGAGAGAACACGCCTGCAGAATAGTACGCTGCTGTGCCGGCATACACTCGGCGCGGATCAGAAGGAGCAAAGACAAAGACCCGGATGCCCTGGTTATCTCCCGGCACCGGGGAAACCTCCCGCCAAGTCTTTCCTGCATCCTGGCTGGAGAGGATGTTGGAGGTCCAATTGTTGCCGGACAGCAGGTGCTCCGGGTTGCTGGGGTCCACTGCCACAGCGTTCCACTCCAATACCCGGTAAGGAGGGTATGCTAGCCCCCTCCAGGTCCCGCCCCCATCATGGCTGACAAAAATCCCGCTCCGCCCCGCAGCGTAAATACGCCCAGGGTGATCCGGATCGACCGCGATGGAACGCACCTGAGCCCCGGTATAGCCCCGGCTGGCCACCCGCCAGGTCACGCCCCCATCCTCGCTGAGGAAATTACCCCCGCCATAATTGTTGGCGAAGATCCGGCCCGGATTCCGGGGATCGACCTGGAAATCAATCGGGAATCCTCCCCGCACACCAGGAGATCCCCAGCCGCGCTCATCCGGGGAAACTTTGATCCACGTCCGGCCGCTGTCCTCGCTGCGCAGGATCATCGGATCCCCGCCCGCATAAGCAATCGTGGGGTCCGTTTCAGAAAACTCAACGGAGTTGATGTTCGCGTCCCCGGCATTGTGGACATACTCCCAAGACTGAGCGCCGTCCGTGGTCAAATACACGCCCCCAAACTGCCTGTACTGGTTGTTTCCGGTGCCGGCCAGGAGGATATCCGGGTCCTCGGGGTGCATATACAGGGAACCCACATAAAGGTTCTTCAGGCCGTTATTGACCTGGGTCCAGGTTTGCCCGCCGTCGGTGGATTTCAACACCCCCACCCCACCCGGTTCCTCAGCGACCGGATCAGAGTTCGCCGCTTCCCGGTCAAAGATACCCGTGGAAAGGTAAAGGATGTCCGTTTCCTGAGGATGAATGAGGATGTACCGGGCTAAATTGTCTCCCCGCCAGATTTCACGCCAGGATTCCCCGCCATCCTCACTCTTGTACAAAATTCCCTTTGTGAGATCAAATTCCTGCCCCACCTTGGGTTCCCCAGCCCAAGCCCAGCTGGAAATTTCTCCTCCAGCATAGACCACCTGTGAGTTTCCGGGCTCGATGCTGATGCCCCGGAAAGTCAGGCCGTCTTGAATGGTGATCCCGTTGGTTTTACGGGTCCATGTTTTCCCGCCGTCCATCGATTTAAACAATCCTCCCTGAAATTCCGTCCCCACCCAGATGATATCCGGATTGTTGGGGTCAATAGTAAGGCAAAAGACGGGGATGGCATTCTGGGAAAACCCAACGCGGTCCGTGATCCCCTGATTGGATGGATACCAAAGGTTCCCGCCGTCCTCGCTGATGAAGACGCCAGCGAAGGCATCCGTGACATACATGCGATCCGGATTGCGGGGATCCATGCGCACATCATACCCCAGCCCGCCCAGCGGTCCACCGGTGCGGACCCAGGAAAGCGAAGATGGAGCACCGTCCTCTTCTTGTGCATCTTCCTCCTGCCCCGGGCTTCCGGAAGCGGCTTCGTCGCTGCTGTAAATCAAGATATCGTCGATTTGAGCCGTGGATCCCTGCAGGGTTTCAAAGGCAATCGCACCTGTGTCCAGCTTCATGGGATCGCTGTACGCCCACTGCTCCTGGCCGTCAATGATCAAGCGCAGAGAATCCCCGGTGGAGATGATTTCGATATCATGCCAGGTGGAATCCGCCAGCCTCCTGGCGGAGGAAGCCAGGTCCATCCTGAAGTCATCCGGAAAATATTGTTTGTTGAGGGTAGCCCTGCCTTCCCCCAGCCCGATGAAATACCTGCTCTGTTTGGTGAGATGTGTGACCAGATGTACGTGACCGCGGAGGACTTTCAAGCGCAGCACCAGGCGAAATTCTTCAGGGAAAGAATAATTGAGAAAGGCCCAAGTGTGGCCTTCTCCCTGGAGGAGATTGTTTCCACCCACAGGGGTAATCGCCCACCCCTTGTCAAGGTCCCAGTACACTCCTGCTTCCCCTTCAAAATCCTCTTCAAAAAGGACTACCTCCTGAGCATTTACAGGAGGTGAAGTGAAGATCAGGCATATTAGGCTGAGAAAAAGAAGGAACACAGACAATTTTTTCATGGAAGATCTCCTTTCTGCAGGAGGCGGAATTGAGGGACCCGGAAAAAGGAAACCTGAAACCACTAAAAACCGCTTAGATATCTATTTCATTTTAACACGGAAGGAGGGATTTAACGACGCAAATTTTCGAAAATGATAGAAGGACAAAAAACTACCTTCTTTGCTGGTTCAAATGACAAACTTCACTACACCAAGGTATATGTACGAGTACAATGGTTGATAAGTATCCATTATCGATAAGGGAAAAAGTCCCTATGCCCCAATTCATGGAAGGAAATCGAGCCATCGCCCTGGGAGCGGTCGACGCCGGGTGCGATTTCTTTGCCGGCTATCCGATCACCCCTGCCACAGGCATCCTCCTCCATCTAGCCCGGCACCTGCCCGAAACGGGCGGGTTAGTGCTGCAAGGAGAAGACGAGATCGCCTCCCTGGGATTCTGCATCGGGGCCGCGATGAGCGGACGGCGTGCAATGACCGCCACCAGCGGACCCGGGATCAGCCTCTACAGCGAGAACATCGGACTGGCGATCATGGGCGAGGTGCCTTTGGTGATCGTGGACGTGCAGCGCATGGGTCCGGCCACCGGCGCAGCCACCACCGGGGCCCAGGGGGACATCCAGTTCCTACGCTGGGGCACCAGCGGGGGGTACCCGGTCATCGTCCTGGCGCCTACCACCGTGGAGGAGTGCTACACTTTAACCATCAAAGCCTTTGACCTGGCGGAACGCTTCCGCGTACCCGTCTTCCTGGCCACTGACAAAGAAACCGCCCTGACCAAAACGACCACACACATCGAACGCGAAAACGCGCCCCGCGTCCGGGACCGTAAAACAGCGGACCCTGAATCCGAGTTCGTGCCTCTGGGAATCGAAGAATTGGACGATGTGCCGGCCATGACCCCTTTTGGAGGCCCTCATAAACTGCGCTTTACAACCTCCTCCCACGACGAACACGGCTACCTGACCAAGGACCCGGAGGCCCTGGACCGTCTCAACCGGCATCTGGCTGAAAAGATCGAAGCCCACGTGGACGAGATCGCCATGGTGGACGTGGACGCAGACCAGGGCTCGGATACCGCGGTCTTGAGCTACGGGATCAGCGCCCGTTCCGCAAAGGCAGCCGTGCGCAAAGCACGCCAAAAAGGTAAGAAGGCCACCCTGATCACGGTCTACTCGCTTTGGCCGGTCCCAGAGGAAGCCATCCGGGAAGCTTTGAAGGGAGTGAAACGCATCATCGTACCCGAACTCAACCTGGGACAGTACACGCGGGAGATCGAGCGTCTGGTATATGACGACCAGGAGGTAATCGGGGTGCACCGGGTGGACAGCAAGCTGATCACTCCGGAACAAATTCTGGAACAAGGGGGGCTGCTGTGAAAACAAAAAGAGAAACCTACCTGAACCGGGACACCCTGCCCTTCCCCTTCTGCCCCGGATGCGGGCACCACACCATCCTGGAGAAGCTGGATCAAGCCCTTGTTGACCTGGCACTGGATCCTAAGGAAGTGGTCATCGTCTCCGACATCGGCTGCGCGGGATTGAGCGACAGGTACTTCGACACCCACGCCTTTCACGGCCTGCACGGGCGGAGCGTGACCTACGCCACGGGAATCAAGATGGCGCGGCCGGAGCTGACCGTGATCGTCCTCATCGGCGACGGCGGTTTCGGAATCGGCGGCCACCATATGCTGAACGCGGCCCGGCGCAACATCGGGGTAAACGTCTTCGTCTTCAACAACCTCAACTACGGGATGACGGGCGGCGAGCATTCCGTGACCACGCCCATTGAAGCCCGGACCTCAACCACACCCTACGGTCAGCTGGAGCAGCCCCTGGACATCTCCGCCAGCCTGGGCGTGAACGGGGCCAATTTCGCAGCCCGGACCACGACCTTCGACCCAGATTTACCGGATCTGATGGCCCAGGCCATCCAGCACGAGGGATTTTCCCTGATCGACATCTGGGAATTGTGCACGGCGTATTTCGCACCCCAGAACCGGTTCAGCAAAGCCAAGCTGGAGGAAACGCTGGAAATGCTGGACTTCAATACCGGCGCGCTTCACGACAGGCAGCGGCCAGAATTCAGCCGCGCTTACCGCGAGAAGGCCGTCAGCGAACGTAAACGGGAAGACGTGATGGGGGTGACAACCCTCGACCCCTACTTCGAAAGCTCCCTGCCACGGCAAAAAAGCCTGATCATCGCCGGGGCTGCGGGCGCAAAGATCGGCACCGCCGGGACGCTTTTCAGCCAGGGGGCGATTTTCTCGGGGCTGCAGGCCACGCAGCGGAACGATTACCCGGTCACTGTCAAGACCGGACATTCCATCGCCGAGATTATCCTCAACCCGGAGGAGATTTACTATACCGGGGTGGAAACACCTGAGGTAGTGTTTGCCCTTTTCCCCGAGGGGCTGGCGAAAGTTCAGAATCAGATCAAGGCTCTAAGCGAAGAGGACCTCCTGATCCTCAACGCGGGTCTGCCTGAGGTGGAAACCGCGGCACGGACGTGGCGGTTGGACTTTCGCTCCGCAAAACGCTGGGGGAGAAAAAAAGAATACCGGGCCATCATGGCTCTGGGGGTTTACCTGCGGACGTCAAAAATCTACCCCATTGAGGCCTTCCAAGCGGCCATCGATCTCACCCCCCGCTACGCGGAGGACAACCTGGCGGCGCTGGAGGCCAGCAAAGATGTGGGGATGGGTTAGCAAGTTTATATGTTAGCATGTTTAAAGTTAGCAAGTTTTAAGTATGGCTCTACTGAAAAAAGGGGGTAAGAAGTGGCAAATCTTAAAAAATTAACGTATACTACGAATGTTGAATCAAAGACATTAGATACTCCAGCGGAGCATGTATGTATCAGGAAAACGACAGCCACAAATTGCCAACTTTTTTCAGCCTGAAAAATTTCCTCACCCAAAATCTGTGGGAGGAGCTGTCGAAATCGTGGGCGGGGACGTTTTATAAAGAAGTCTTCTGCAAGATTGAGGAGAAAATATTTACCCCCCTGTATAGTGAAAAATATTCCAGGCCCAATGCACCTATCAATGTCCTCGTGGGTTTGGAAATCCTGAAGAGCGGCTTTGGCTGGAGTGATGAAGAGCTGTATGAACAGGCAAAATACAACCTGCAGATCAGGCTGGCGCTGGGATTGCACAATTTTCAGGAAGAGATCTTCACCTTGCGGACGATCTACAATTTCCGCAAACGGGTCCGTGAATATGCGGAAGAAACGGGCATCAACTTGATGCAGAAAGTATTTGAGCAGATCACGGATGCCCAGCTGGAAGAGTTGGCGCTGGAGACGGGGTGGCAGCGGATGGACAGCACCCAGGTACTGAGCAATCTGGCCCGGATGACGCGCCTGGAATTGATGGTCGCAGTCCTGCAGGCTGTGCATAAGCAGTTGGGAGAATCCGACCAGGAGAGATATGAAGAACGCTGGGAGCCCTACCTGGAAGGGCGACCTCACCAGGTTTGTTTCAAGATTCCGGTGGGGGAAACCAAAGATCATCTGCTCACCATTGGCAGAGAACTCGACAGATTGGAAAGGGAGCTGGCGAAAAGGGCACCGGAAAGCGAGGTGCTGTCCTTGATCCGACGGGTGCTGGAGGAACAATACACCCGAGAAGCGGAGGGACCACTGCAACTCCGACCGGGAAAAGAGATGGGAGCAGATAGTTTGCAATCCCCTCATGATCTTGAAGCCACCTACCGAGTGAAAGGGGGTACCGAATTTCGAGGTGGGTATGTGGTCAACGTGAGCGAAACTGCGGATGAAAACAACCCTGTGCAGTTGATCACCGATGTGCAGGTGGAACCCAACCAGACGGACGATGCGGAGTTGATGGAGCAGTCGCTGGATGACCAAGCGGAACGAGACATCAACGTGGAGAAAGTGACCACCGACGGAGGGTACACAGGGCCTAAAGGAGAAGAGGCTTGCGGGAAGCACAACGTGGAACTGCGTGCTACCCGGATGCGCGGAGGATACAGCTCGCCCCATAAATGGGGATGGGAAGAATACGTCTGGGACGTGGATGAGGAAGGAATGCCGACTGGCATCACCTGTCCAGGTGAGTGCCAGGGGCGCGTAATCCCGGGACAAGCCGATGGAAAATTTATTATCCGCTTTGAGAAAGAAAAGTGCAGGAGTTGTGCCTTCTTCAAGGAAAAATGCCGTGTCCAGGATCGGGCGCGGGTTGGCCCCACGATGTATGTGAACAAGCGCATTGTGGAGGTGGCCAGGCAGCGACAGCAGCTCCATCCGGAGGATACTCCTATCCGTGTGGTGGTTGAGAGTACTGTTCGATCGGTCAAAAGGGCCTTTCCTGACAGCAAATTGCCCGTGCGGGGCTTGATCCGGTCGAGCATGATGCTTTATCTGGCCCCGTTGATGGTCAATGTGCGTCGTTTGCATGATTATTTGAGCGAAAAAGAGAGAAGAGGGGCCCAAAAAGGGACGCTTTCTTTGTCTTTTTTCGAAATGGAACTTTTTCGCAGTTTCAAGCCCTCCGAGCCCCACACGGTCCAGCCAGGCGGCCGCCGTCGCCCGGCGCTCGGCCGTCCCGACGCCCCGGGTGCGCAGCCCGAACGCCACGTTCTCCGCCACGCTCAGGTGCGGGAAGAGC